>CAJHAA010000001.1 GCA_904846265.1 Psychrobacter immobilis
GGATAGTCGCCCAACGCTTCTATCAGCATGCGAACGGCGCGTTCTTTAATCTCAGGAGTGTAGGTTTGTTTTTTCATTGTCGTATTCTCTCAGAATGTTGAGTCTCCGACAATCCCGGGGCGGTTCAACCTCTATATAAATTATTTAACTACAAGCTCATTTCACTATAAAAAGCAGTGGTCTAAATACAGTAAACAGCTGGTTACTATTATTCTTACTAAGAAAAGCACCACTTGCTCATAAACTGATCTGAATTGAACGACTATCGACTCACATTAATAAAAAATAGCGTGACTTATTTTGGCAACACATTAACATAACTACAATTGATATTGTTATTTTTATGCAAGAACTTGATAGTTTATAATTAAGTTTGATAAAGCAAAAAATATATGTTGTAACCGTATAGAGGATAAGCGGTTAGCAACAAGGTGCGAACGGCATTTTATTTGGAAATTTGTGAATCATTATACGAATCATCTATTTTATAAAAAATTTTATTACTTAAAAGCATTAACATTATAGTTACAAAGGAATGATTTTCTGTATAAGAATCGTGGGTTCACATAAAAAAAGCGCTCTACATATGATGTAAAACGCTTTTTGATAATGATTTCTTTATTTACAATTGTGGGTTGTCAGACATATGCTTTTCACGCAGTTTTTGACGTAATACTTTACCCACATTACTCTTTGGCAACTCACTGACAAATTCGATATGACGCGGGCATTTATAGCCAGTCATATTGTCCAATGCAAATTCTTTAATGACGTCCTTGGTGACATTGTTATCGGCAGGGACGATATAAATTTTGACTGCTTCACCTTGATGTTCATCGGGAATACCGATCACCGCACAATCAATAATACCATCACAATCTAGCATCACTGATTCAACCTCATTTGGAAAGACATTGAAGCCTGAAACCAAAATCATGTCTTTTTTGCGGTCTAATAATCTAAAGTATCCTTTTTCATCCATGCTGACGATATCGCCAGTGCGAAAGTAGCCATCTGCCGTAAAGTCATCACTACTGTCTCTGTTAAGATAACCTGAGGTTACGTTAGGACCTTTTACACACATCTCACCAGCTTCGTTTACACCAACGCGATTGCCTTCATCATCGATGACAATGACATCGACACTAGAGACAGGCACACCAATCGTACCGTTAAACTTGCGATCAGTGATAACGTTAGCGGTACCTACAGCGACACCTTCTGTCATACCCCAACCTTCAATCATGGCGCAACCAGTGACTTCTAACCAGCGTGCCGCTGTCTGCTCAGTTGCTGCCATGCCACCTGCTTGTGAGATGCGTAGTGAGCTAAAGTCCAAATCTTTAAAGTTTGGATGATCAAGTAAGCCTTTAAACAAGGTATTTACCGCTGGCAATATATGGAACGGCTGTTTTGATAAGGTTTTAATAAATCCTGATATATCACGTGGATTAGGTATCAAGATAAAGGTGTAGCCTGAGCGCATGCCGAGTAGACTGAGCATAAAGGCAAAAATATGATATAGCGGTAACGCCATCACCATATTGATATAGACCTCATTAATCTCTGACGTAATCGGTTTGGTCCATGCTTCTGATTGCATCGCCGCGGCGACGATATTACGCTGCGTTAAGATAGCCCCTTTAGATAGTCCTGTTGTGCCACCTGTATACTGTAAAAATGCTTTTTGATCTAACTGCATTTTTGGTTTGTGGAACGGCAGGCTTTTGCCTTTCTTCAGCACATCAGGAAACTTGGTCACTTCGTGTTTAGGGTCATTTAACTTGTACTTAGGCACTAAGCGTTTGACCTGACGAATGATGGTATTTACTAAGATGCCTTTTAAGCCCATCATATCGCCCATTTTTGATAGGACAATACGCTTAATATTGGTCTCATCAATGACTTGTTCGAGCGCTTGAGCAAAGTTATCAACCACAAAAATAACCTGAGCGCCAGAATCATTTAATTGATGGCGTAATTCACGACCAGTATACAGTGGGTTAACTGGGGTACAAACGTAGCCCGCTCGCAAAATACCAATCATCGTTGGCAGATATTGCGGCACGTTTGGCATCATGAGTGCAACCACACTGCCTTGAGGCAGCCCCTGCGCCTGCAACCATGCAGCAACGGCAATCGAAGCTTTATCAACATCATCGTAGGTATGGGTCACGCCCATACAGATACTCATAGGGTGCAGACGAAAGCGCTCAAAGCATTCTTCGTACAGCTCCATGATGCTGCTATATCTATCGGGGTTGATAGTTTTTGGTACACCATTAGGATAATGGGCAAGCCAAGGTTTATTCGGCGTCATAGTCAGCGTCCTTGAAGTTTAAAATAGGGTGAATTCTGTCGTAAAGCAGTCATATCCGTGTCAATAAAACACATCAGCGCTGACGTAAACCGTTTGCCGCTGAGCGTGATAATATCCTTATCTATTGACTGGCTGCTAGGTTTTATTACTATAGTACAAAACGACTTAATCATTATTAAAGAATAATGACGTCAATTGAACGAACAGATCGCTTAATTGTAAAAGCATTTTTGCTCTTAAATAAGCTCTACCTGTTATCTAACACTAAGGTATCAGAAAATAACGATACATTTAAGCAATACAGTAGCATGAATATCATCAAATACTATACTAGTATGAAATACTGAGCAGTGCATAAATAAAGCTGAAAAATATGATTTTTATGGAATTTCACGTGACTGGATAGTTGTGCTGTTTGTCACTTAAGATATGCTATTCGCCGCTTAATAAGTATAGAAAGGGATGAGTATAGAAGGATGAGTGAAGCAAAAAAGTTATCATAGCCAACATCAACATATCAACTAGAGATTTGTCAGCACTCCAACTGAATGCGGTTATGCCCAACTATCAAGGTGATATCAGCTGCTTGTTTTTATTAAAAAAGCGTCGATAAATGAGTAAAGCGCTGATCGTACAGCCGAGCGTACTGCTCACACATATCAAAAACATAGTGACTATCTGATAGCGAATCGCTTGAGTAGGGTCAGCGCCAGCCAATATTTGACCCGTCATCATCCCGGGCAAGCTAACAATACCGACGACTAGCATAGAGTTCAGCGTTGGAGTCATGCCATTGACAATGGCGGCGCGTATTGGTTCATGTACCGCTTCAAATGGGCGAGCAGATAGGCTGAGCATCATCTCTATACGTCCTTGCTGCTCATGAAAGGATTCAATCAACTGGTTGCTGGTCAATGAGATAGCGGTGAGCGAATTGCCCAATATTAGCCCCAATATAGGAATAACGAATTGCGGTGTGTACCAAGGCTGTACCTTTAAAATAACCATGATGGCTATGGCAGTGACTAATATAGCCGAAGCGCTCACTGCTAGCAAAGTGTCAGTTAACAAACCTTTATAGCTGCGTTTGACGCGATTTTTGGCAGCAGCGCCTGCAATCAAGGTCATGATGGTCAAAATTAACAGGACTTCATACCACTGTTCACGAGCGAAAATCCATGCCAATATCAAGCCGATAAAACTGAGCTGGAGCACCGTGCGGATAGCCGCGATTAACAGCGTTTTGGTCAGCTGTAAGCGTAGCCGCCAAGAGATAATAAGAACGATGATAATTAAGCTGCTGGCAAGGGCAATATCACCGTAAGTTAAAAATACTTGTATGTCATCTGTACCGCTCATAGTGGCTCATTATATAAACTGACGAATATAAGATAGACGTTAATACGAATTTGTTAAAAAAAGTCATCTTAAAGAGTGACCTGACAGGCTTAGCTCAACGTTAGAATATCTCAGTTAATACCCCTGCTTGCATCTGCCAATGCTGATCGGCTAACGGCATGATGTCTTGTGTATCGTGAGTTACCCACAGTAATGTACGCTGCTCATCTGCCTCTAACCAGTTCATGAGTAGATTGACGAGCTGGGCTGATGTGTCACTATCTAGGGCCGCGGTAGGCTCATCTAGTAATAACACCCGAGGGTTCAATTGTAAGAGGCGTAACGTGTTGACCAGTTGCCGCTCACCGCCCGATAGATGATAGATTTCTTGCTGCAAAAAGTCAGCGCTGCGTTGCAATTGCTCAAGCTGTGCGATATGCCAGTCGATATCAAACCTGCGATGCTGATGCGCTTGTAGCTGATAAGGCATTTGCAAGTTCTCAAGCACACTGCCTTCTAATAATTGTGGGTGCTGGGCGAGTAGGGCAACGTGCGTGCGCCACTGTATCGGTGCAGTATCATGGACACTACAATAAGCACTACTGGTTGATTGGTCATCAGAGCGCAAACGCACATTGCCGCCGCTCATTGGCAGTAGTCCAGCCAATACCCGTAATAATACCGATTTACCACTGCCAGAAGCGCCTGTTAACACGGTTACTTGACCTGCTAACAGCTTGCCTGTGGCGCCATCGATTAATAATCGTTGATGTGCAGGTATGATTGGCTGAGAGACAGAGTTTGGTCTTAGTTTGCCGATCCATCTTTGACAAATGGTAGATAGCGCAGATGTTGTGGCTTCTGTGGCCTCCATATTTTTGTCATTAATATTTTTATCGCCAACCTTATTCTCATTATAGGCAGGTATGCTGGCTGTATGTTTACTATGTACCTGAATATTCTCGAATATCAGTATCGGTTTATTATTATGAAGATGCATAAGTCGTTATCGCCAATTATTCAGCCACTAATTATTCAACCATTCAGTATCTAACTACTAAGTATCCAACCACTAATTATCCAACCACTAATTATCCAACCACTAATTATCCAACCACTAATTATCCAACCACTAAGCATTCAACTGCTCGTGGATCGCTTGCTCAATGGCATCGCGTAAATGCTTTGGAACACGAATAGGGCGCATGGGCATGGCACTAGCAACCGCAGTATCTACCTTACTATTGGATAGCGGTTTGGTTTTGACTTGGTTTTGCACACAAGCAATGACGATTTTGCCACTACTTAATAAACTGCTAGCATTATTGGCATTGCTATTAGCATGATCAGGAGAAAGGCTGTCTGGGCTGTGACGATGAATGCTCTGGTAAAAGATAATGCTGGCAGGTTTTAACTCGACTTTATCGATGCGCACACTGATGACTTCATCTAACAAAATAGCTCTTTTATATTGCAAGTCTGCTTGACTGACGACAAAATGCTGGATTTCTCCATCGTCAGTCTGCAAAAAATACCCGTTTAAATTCAGTTCCCCAAACCAATCACGGCGGCAGTTTTCAAAAAACACCAAATGATTGGCATGGTAGACTATACCGCCTGCATCAGTATGGTTAATATAGACATTATAATTTTTGGTAAACAATGGCGTATATTCGCCGTCTACACTTGCCACTGTGTTTTTGCTGTTATTTTTTATCATAAAGATGCTCGGTCATTGTTTTAATAAATATTGTTCGATGTTCATGATTCGATGGCCAAAATTTGATAGCAGCCATATTAACCACAACTACTCTAGCTTAAGATATCAGGGCGCGCAACAGTTAGGTCGGTCGACGTCTGTTATGATAGTGGATTATGCATTTTCATAGCCCATTTCTTTATATTAGCACCGTATTTTCATCAATTAGTATAGGATAATTTATGACCCGTTTTGTCAGTTTTAATATCAATGGTATTCGCGCTCGTCAACATCAGCTTGAGGCCGTGCGAGAAGTGATCGATCCTGATGTGATGGGTCTACAGGAAACCAAAGTACATGATGAACAGTTTCCCTTGGAAAACATAGAGAGTCTGGGCTATCACGTAGAGTACTTTGGTCAAAAAGCCCATTATGGCGTGGCATTACTATCCAAGGTTGCACCTATATTTGTGCAAAAGGGTTTTCCTGGTGAAGATGACGAGGCACAGAAGCGTTTTATTCATGCACGATATGAATTTGACGGTCGTGAAATTGATGTGCTCAATGGTTATTTTCCACAAGGAGAGAGCCAAGACCATCCGACTAAATTCCCGATGAAGCGGGCTTATTATGCAGATTTAATGGCGTATATCGATACCCTAAAAGCAGAAGGTCGCTCGCTCATAATCATGGGTGATATGAATATTGCCCCAGAAGATACTGATATTGGCATCGGCGACGTCAATGCTAAGCGCTGGTTGAAAAATAGAAAGACCTCATTTTTACCAGAAGAACGCGAGTGGTATGCGGCGCTGATGTCACGCGAGCTGACAGATACCTATCGCTTACATTATCCAAAAAGCACAGAGCTATATAGCTGGTTTGATTATCGCAGTCATGGGTTCAATGATGAGCCGAAACGTGGCTTGCGTATCGATCATATTTTGTGCAGCTCGGATCTTGTTGAGGCCTGTGTTGATGCTGGGATTAGTTATGAGCTACGGGCGATGGAAAAACCGTCTGATCATGCGCCAATTTGGTCGGCATTTGATTTAAAAAAACGGTAATATTTATATAGGTCGCGTTTGATACTTCACCAGCAGTAGCGTCATGGTTGAAGGCTCAACGCATCTTAGTATTTACCACATCATCTGTTATAAATAATGATAAAAATTTTACAATAAGGATTGAACCATGGCAGTCGGAAATGTTGCAGTACCTGATATTATTTATCCTATCGAAGGAATCAAGCTAAGCGCCACAGCCGCAGGCGTACGCTATAAAGACCGAGATGATTTAGTGGTGGTTGAGATCGCTGATACCGCGACCACTGCGGTTGTGACCACCAAAAACACCTTTTGTGCTGCGCCTGTACGGGTGTTGCGTGAGCATTTTGCCAAGATGAGTCCGCGTTATTTGGTCACTAACACAGGTAATGCTAATGCTGGGACGGGTGCTGATGGCAAACGTCGAGCCGTTGATATCTGTGCCGCTCTGGCGAGTAAGGCTGGCGTGGATAGTAATGCAATATTGCCATTCTCGACTGGTGTCATTGGCGAGCCATTAAATAGCGATGCGGTCATCGCGGGCTTAGATAATGCACTTGCCAATTTGGGGGCTGATAATTGGCTTGCCGCGGCGAATGGTATTCGCACTACAGATACGATTCCGAAGCTCGCTAGCCAAAAAATCGATGTGGCGGGTGTCAGCTATCATGTGACAGGTATGTCGAAAGGCTCAGGCATGATACGCCCTAATATGGCAACCATGCTGGGTTATGTGGCAACTGACGCCAATATCGCCGCTGACTTATTACAAGAAATGCTAAGTGCCATCAATGAGCAGTCTTTTAACCGCATCACTGTCGATGGCGACACTTCAACCAATGATTGCTGTGTGTTGATCGCCACGGGTGCTGCCAGCTCAGATATCATTGATAGTCCAGAACATCCGCATTATCAGGCTATATTTTCGGCTTTGACCGAGGTGTTTGTCCGTCTGGCGCAATTAATCGTACGTGATGGCGAGGGTGCTACCAAGTTTATGACCGTCAACGTCACTGGTGGCAAGACAATGCAAGAGTGCTGCGATGTGGCATATGCGGTCGCGCATTCACCGTTGGTCAAAACCGCGTTCTTTGCTAGCGATGCCAACTGGGGTCGTATCTTAGCGGCAGTGGGTTATGCTGGTATCGAAGACTTGGATACGGAACAAGTGGATGTCTATTTAGATGAAGTCATGATTTGCCAGAATGGTGGCGTCGCTCCTAGTTATACGGAAGCGGCAGGTAAGACCGTCATGAGTCGCCCTGAGATTACCATTCATATCGATCTTGCTCGCGGCGATGCCAGTGACACCGTTTATACTTGTGATTTGTCCTATGACTACGTCAAAATTAATGCGGATTATCGCAGTTAAAAACTATTGATAATTATTAAAAACTAAAACCAACCATTTTTTTGGTCTATTTATCATCAAGCCAGGGCATGTATTGCTCTGGCTTTTTATTGTGCACATTAAGTATGTGTCAATAAGTATGTATCAATTTACCCTGTTATTTCATACGTTCCATTAACATCAGTTGCAAAAGCTGACGTTACTTTACAAAGCAGTTATAGAGCAGAAGACGAGTTGCGCTCTATACTGGCCTCAGTAAACAAACAATAGACGACATTATTGAGACGTAATAGGTTTATTCGGTAAAGCTAAATCAGGTAAATACTCTTGCTTGGCTCAATATTGACAGTAGTATTACACCCATCGCAAAAATTGACTGATATTTTCAAATATATATTTACCAGCATGATGTGTCCAAAACAATAATCTCAAACCATCAATAATGTATTTATAACAATTAACTGAGGATTTAATAATGAAAAAATTAGTACTTGCAGCAGTAATGACCGCCTTTGCCCTGTCAGGTTGTTCTACCATGGGTATGGATAACGAACGTACGATGGTTGTCGATGGGCAACCTATGAATGTTAAAGTGGTTAACATTCCAAGTTTTGAAATAGAAGTAGCACCACTGAAAGCCGTCTGTGAGCTGTCAACAACTGAGGGTACTAAGGTTGAAGCAGAATGCCTACAGTATCGCCAGACTTATCAGAAAAACTACACACCTTTAAACGGCAATATTCAGGGCTTCACTTATGAGCCAAACTATCGTTATATTCTAGATGTTCGCCAAGAAGTAATGATGGATGAAAATACTAACATGGCCAAGCCAGTTTGGATTCTAAACGAAGTGGTTTCAAAAACAGCTGAGTAATGAATCATTGAGCATGTCTAGTTAGTAACCACATCTAACTAAAATAAAAAAGACCTCTAATTCTTCATTAGGGGTCTTTTTTATTTCAGCAAATACTTGGGAATGTGATGTCAGGATAAGCTATATTAAACAATCGTTATGTTAGCACTGACTATATTTTACACTGACGCCATGAGTGGCAGTAGGGATACGATTGTCTGCATAAACGGCAAGACCGCCTCGTGAGGTTTCTTTGTATTTATCTAGCATATCCGCACCAGTGACTTTCATGGTTTCAATCACTTTATCTAAAGAGACAAAGTGCTGTCCATTACCACGGCAAGCAAGTCGCGCCGCATTGACAGCTTTGACAGCACCCATGGCATTGCGCTCGATACAAGGCACTTGCACTAGACCGCCTACAGGGTCGCATGTTAGACCTAAGTTATGTTCGATACCAATTTCGGCCGCATTCAGGCATTTAGCTGGATCACCGCCTAAGATTTCTGCCAATGCAGAAGCTGCCATGGCACAAGCAGAACCAACTTCACCTTGGCAACCAACTTCAGCGCCAGAGATGGAGGCATTCTGTTTGATTAAACTGCCAATAGCAGTCGCATTTAACAAAAACTTGCGTGCACCATCTTGGCTATAGCTTGATAAAAAGTCGCGATAGTAATGCATCACCGCAGGAATAATACCTGCTGCACCGTTGGTGGGGGCAGTGACGACATTTCCACCATTGGCATTTTCTTCATTGACCGCCAAGGCATATAAATCAATCCAGTCCATGGCAGCGAGTTTGTCATTTTTGGTAATGGGTTGGTTTTTCTCGGCGCACAATTGTAGATGTAACGCTTGGGCACGGCGTTTTACATCCAAGCCACCAGGTAATATGCCACTGTTTTGACAGCCTCGCGTCACGCAGTCCTGCATTGACTCCCAAATAGAGTCTAAATAAACAAAAACTTCTGATTGATTGCGGTAATGACATTCATTTGCCAATACCAATTCACTCACGCTTAAGTGGTGTTGACGACATTGCTCCAGCAATTCTGCGGCGCTGTTAAAGGGGTAAGGAATGGCGTCAATGGTCGGCGTGGCGTTATCTTCATCCGGATTGGTGGCATCCTCTTCATTGATAACAAAGCCGCCACCTACCGAATAATAGGTTTGTTGATAATGACTGCCGTCGGTCAATAATGCACGGATAGTCAAGGCATTAGGATGGTAGGGCAAAACGGTTTCGTCATACCAGTGAATATCGCGCTCTGTCTCAAAGGCAATAACATGCGTGCCTGCTATATTGAGCTGTTTGTCCGAAAAAATCGGTGACAAATATTGACTGGTCAAACGGGTATCGATCGTACTAGGAGCATGCCCAAGCAGCCCTAACAATATAGCAGTATCGGTTGCATGCCCTTTGCCAGTGGCTGCCAAAGAGCCATAAAGCTCAATTTCAACGCCTGTAATAGCCGTCAGCTCTGTTTGCTTGGTTAATGAGCCCAAAAAAAGATTGGCGGCGACCATGGGTCCTACCGTATGTGAGCTTGATGGGCCAATACCAATTTTAAATAAATCAAAAACACTAATCATAATAACTTACCAAGTTTTTTAAGTGCACTAACATGTTGTATAGCTGCTTTAGGCACTTTCATTGAGAATATAACAGGCAGCTCTCGCTTATAGCACCGACAAAGGTGTAGAGGAAGCACCGCCCATGGAAGTATTAACGCAAAAGAGGAAAAATGGTGATTGAATAATAACTTTTATTTGTTTTGAAACTCCGCTATCATGCTCGGAGCTAATGGCTATGTAACATCCTGTAAGTTGATTGTCGCTGCAGAGTACACTGAGTCATAAGCGACCATAACCATTTTTTAGTTAAACATATCCGACCACATACATCTACCAAAACATGGTCACCATACCAAATAATACTTTTGGTTTGCCATATTGCAACATAAATGAATGAATCAGGGCGACATATTATAAATGAAAAGATGCGGATTTTACTCGTTATCGTAATTTCTAGCCACATATTCTTGCCGATTGATGCTCTGATTTAACGCAATTTTTATTTTTCATTTACTGTTGTCTATTATTTTAGCCCAGTTTACATAGGACAAGCGTGTATGCCCTCTCAAAAAGACCCTTCCTCGCCTTTAGAAAACAGCGCTCAAGCACCATCTGCTGAACATGGATTAGAGGCTGCGGCGATCAGTCCTCCGTACAATACAGACTTTGAAAATGGACGCTGGTTTCCGACATGGCGTCCTTATCAAGGCGATTTAGATCGTGATCCAGTCGGTATCAATGAATATTTGCCACCGTCAAAAAGCGTGCTATTAGGTGTACAGCATACTTTTGCGATGTTTGGTGCGACTGTGCTTGCACCGCTGTTAATGGGCTTTGATCCCAACTTAGCCATTTTGATGTCAGGTATCTGTACGGTGATGTTCTTTCTGATCACTGGTGGGCGTATGCCGAGCTATTTGGGCTCAAGTTTTGCTTTCATTGGTCCCGTTATCGCTGTGACAGCTTATGCAGGCGCAGGGTTCAATGGTAATTTGAATGTCGCTTTGGGCGGCATCATGGCTTGCGGTATCATTTATGCGTTAATTGGGCTGCTGGTGATGAAAACGGGTACTGGCTGGATTGAGCGTTTGATGCCGCCTATCGTTACTGGTGCTATCGTGATGATTATTGGTCTTAATTTAGCGCCAGTGACCATTCAAGGGGTGTCTGCCAATCAGTTTGATGCTTGGATGGCTACCTTGACCGTATTACTCATCAGTGGTGTGGCTGTCTTTACACGTGGTATGCTGCGTCGTCTGTTATTACTGGTTGGTTTAATATTATCCTATTTTGCCTATTTTATCATGACCAACGTCATGGGTTTTGGCGCGGCGATTGACTTTAGTGGTGTGGCAGCTGCTTCGTGGTTTGGTTTACCTAGTATCCATACGCCTCGCTTTGAGATGAGTGCTATTATTCTGATTGCGCCTGTGGCCTTTATTTTGGTGGCTGAAAACTTAGGGCATTTTAAGGCTGTCGAAGGTATGACCAAAGCTCGTGTAACGCCTTATATGGGTCGAGCATTTTTTGCTGATGGTTTGGCAACCACTTTTTCAGCAGGATTTGGCGGTACTGGTGTGACGACTTATGCTGAAAACATCGGTGTGATGGCGGTGACTAAGGTGTATAGCACAACAATATTTGTCGTGGCAGGCGTGGTAGCTATTTTGTTAGGGCTATCACCGAAATTTGGTGCCATCATTCAGACGATACCAGCCGCTTTATTGGGCGGTGCGTCCATTGTGGTGTTCGGTTTGATTGCTATTGCAGGCGTCAAAATTTGGATAGACAGTCGTATCGACTTTAGCAAAAACAGCAATCTAATTATCGCGGCCGTGACCGTTATTATGGGTACCGGTAACTTTAGTTTGCATTTAGGCGGCTTTGATTTGGGCGGTATCGGTACGGCAACTTTGGCAGCGATTGTCTTAAATGCGTTATTTAACCAAGGATCTGAAGCGAAGGCTGCTCATCAATCATTGGCTAAGTAATCAGCTTTTATGATGCTGAGGTTTTATACCTATCAGATAACGACGATAACAGCGTATATCACTCCATAAAAAGCGCCCATGCTATCGGTAGCATGGGCGCTTTTTATGGAGTGGCAGCAAGTGCACGATAAAAATGCAGAATAAAAGCTACTTGTAGTCTCGCTTGTAAAATTTTGAGAAAAACCGATAACGTCGTAGGGCGCGCGGCTTAGGTTTCAGTGAGCCCAAATAGATTGCAAACATGGTCAACAGAGCACCGCTCCACTGTAAGCTATTAATTGGTTTGTCCAGCCAGCTATAATCAATGACCAATGCGGCAATAGGTTCTGATAATAATAATAATCCAGTTAACGCCAAAGACAGCTTAGGAATGGAATAGGCAATTAGCCCCCACGCCAAGCATTGCATCACCGTACCGTAGATGAGCACCCAGCCAATCTCAGACCAAGTGTTTGGTAAAATATGACCCATATCAAACACAAACATAGGAACAATCATCGCCAATACACCACCGATACTAATCAGCTGCATCAGCATAAATATAGGTGTGGGTTCAGTATCATGCGTCTTACGGATAAAAGTCATCGATGCTGCTAGCATTGCCCCTGAGACGATACCAGTGATGAACCCCCAGGTGGCGGCGCTGTTATGCGCAAACTCAGGACTGCCTATCATGGCCACACCAAACATGGCTAAAAACAAACTGATGAGCTGCAATATAGATTGGCGCTCGTTAAAATATAAGAACCCAATGGCGGCTAAAAAGAAAATCTGTAGGCTATTCAATAAAGTCGAGATACCAGGGCCGACCGCATAAATACTCTCGTGCCAGAGCGCCAGATCTAAGCCTAAAAAGACACCTGATAATAAACCATAAAAAATAGCGCGCCTTGAGCGGGGTAGACGCTGTCCCATGATTTTGGCCAATACAGCGAATACGACACCTGAAATAGCCAAGCGCCAAAATGCCATTGCCCAACCACCAATATCAACGTGAGCGACAATCAAACTACCCAGACCAAAGATAATACAACCAATGACCAACCCAGTAGAGGCAGAGCGTGAAGAAGCAATCGCCATACAATGTCCTTATATTCATATTATTATTTTATCTTACTGTATCAACGATAACGCCAATGAATACTGACGCTAATACAAGCCGTATTGTCTAGGTTTTGACGCTAAAATGAAATGGTCAAACCATCATTTATGCTTATTGTTTGATTTATTATCAAGACATCAGGTTTTATCTCTGTATATGCTAGGTATAAAATCAATGATGACCTTAAGCTTCACTCATTTAAGAAAATCTCTATAACAATACGAATATATGGTGGAGACATCCTTACAGGAACGATGTTGGCGTAGATACCACTATTTGTTAATCTAGTGGTTTATAATCTCTGTAGTGGCACAATAAAACAGGATAGTTTCTTATTAGTCTTTACCTCAAGTACTTCAATATCATTAGCCTAGGTTCATCTATGTTGCGACGTTCATTATCCCTACAACAACGACTATCGACATCTGGTTTTGCTATCGCCATCTTTGCTATTACGCTGTTTATGGCGCCAAGCGTACAAGCGGCCAGTTGCAAAATTCCAAAAAGTTATTATAAAAACGTGGCTTGTACGGCAAATAGCGGCTATTTTTTGGCGACAAAAGATTTCGGCGCGCCAGTTGCTCTGATTAATAGTAAGGGCAAAAGCGTCGTTGATTTATCACGTTATCAAAAAGTCGATGCCAGTAAGATATCGGCAGGTTTACTTCCTGTACTGCGCAATGGTCATGTCGGTTATCTTAATATGCAAGGTCGTGAAGTAGTGCCTGCGATGTATGATGTGCTTAAAGAAGGACAGGGTTGGGCGCGTCCCGTCTCTAACGGGCGTATCGTGGTAAAGCAGGATGGTAAATATGGGGTCATTACTACTAGTAACAAAACCATCGTGCCGTTTTCATCCGCGATTAGTGATATTGATGATTACCAAAATGGTATCGCCCGTGTACGTAAAAATCAAGCGATCAGTTGGATTGATGAAAACGGCAAAATGACCAGTGACCCAAATGGTAGTAACAACGAGCAATCTACGACGTCACGAGCACCTGCCAGCGCTAATGGCAATGCATCCTCATCCAACCAGACACTTCCCAATCGCTTTACGATGCTACAACCGCGTCAGCAAGATGGCAAATGGGGATTTATCGATGACAATAATGTGACCATGATTACCTATTCTTTTGACGAGGTGCGTCCCTTTGCCGAAGGCTTGGCTGGCGTGCGCATCGATGAAAACTGGGGCTTTGTTAATCTTGGTGGCGAGTTGGTGATTCCTTTTCGCTTTGCCAATAGCGGTGTGTCAGCTGGTGATCTTTATCAAGGCAAACCCGCCTTTACCTTTACTGGTGGTAAAGCGTGGATTGGCAATCTAAAAAACGGCAATAAAATGTGTATCGATAAAGAGGGCACAGGGGTGGGTTGTGATTAAGCTGCGAGTCAAAATCTAAAGACTTACTTGATCTAATGACCTAGGTAAAATATCCAGCATAAAAAAGAGCGTAAACCCTACTACTGACTCATAGGTTTTACGCTCTTTTTTATGGATTTTGTGACAACTAAAACTATTCGTCTAATAAATGATTACTGATTAAATCCACCATATAAGGTTGATAGTATTCAGGAATATCATGTGCCATGCCTTCGATTAAATGAAACTTGGCATTCGGAATGGTCTTGGCAACCACGCGACCTTGTGAGGCGGGCAGTAGTCCATCTGCGCTACCATGCAGTACGATAGTCGGTGCTTTGACTTGCTTGCTAAACCGGCCAATAGAGCCTGACGCTAAGATAGCATTGAGCTGTTGTACCGTGCCGAGCGGATGAAAGTTGCGCTGATAACGCAATTTGGCAATTTCACGCACCATACGTACGTTGACATGCCCAGGCGTACCGACTGTCTTCATAAACCACACGCTATGGCGCACGATATCGCGCTCAGAATGACTTTCAGGGCGGTTGATCAGGGTATATAGCTGCTTAGGTTTTGGTGGTTTTAAAAATGCACGGTTGGTCGTGGTAAACATCAACGCCATGCGCTGTACTAAACTTGGATAACGTGCCGCTACGATTTGCGCAATCATGCCGCCCATCGAAGCGCCAATCAGATGGGTTTTGCCCAACTGCAATGCCTTAATCAAACGAGCGGTATCTTCTGCCATATCCGTTAAATTATAAGCAACTTGCGTACCTTTATTGGACAACCCCGTTTGCAGGCGCATCATCATTTTTAACTGGCTGATACGTGGTAGTCCATCAATCTGTACTTTAGAAGATAGACCAATATCACGATTATCAAAACGAATGACAAAAAACCCGGCATCAATAAGGCGCTTGATAAAATTATCTGGCCAAAATATCATCTGTGAGCCAAGTCCCATAATCATGAGCAGTGGTGGATTATTAGGATTGCCACCTGCCTCAACACACAGCTCAATGCCATCGCCGATATCAATCATTGATTGATACAGATGCTTGCTAAGGTCAGAGTCTCGCCATTGGTGCGCGCCAAACTTTTGCCACTCAGGAGTAGGGTAGCCACCTAAGTCTTCTTGTAGGGTTGCCGATGGTTTGATGTCATTCGATGTTGTCATGAAGTGTCCTAATTAGAGGGTCGTCTATTACAGCTCAAGCATCTCAAAATCAAGCTTGCCCACACCGCACTCTGGGCAGGTCCAATCATCAGGGATGTCATCCCATTTGGTGCCTGGCGCAATCCCTTCTTCGGGACAGCCGAGTGCTTCATCATATATCCAGCCGCAGACGATACATTCATAACGTTTCATAAATAGTCCTATCGAGCATTATCAGTGTTTATAATCCGTGTTACAGGGTGTTTTTGACGTTCATATTTACAATCACAGCCGTTAGATGAGACTGTAAAAGCGCACATAGTTTAGCATATAACCGTGATTTTCGTCGTTAAGTTTACACTTGTATATTGAGATTGATTGGTTTTTATCAAGGGGTTTAGGTCTTCTGTCTGTCAGTAAGCACCTGTACGCTTATGTGCTCAACTGCGATATTTCTATCAATTATGTTATAATAAGCGCCGCTAAATTCACAGTATTAGCCATCATTTATCGTTGATATATTATTATCTAAATTACATTATCTAAGTCATATAAGCTAAGGGTTACCATGAGCATTAATGCTGCCGCTACATCTAAAAATGTCGAAAATGAGTCGTCTAATAAGCTCAACACGGATCATCCCTTTTGGCAAGTGATTCGCACAGTACCAGACTTCCCGAAAGTCGGCATTGATTTTTATGATATTACGCCGTTACTGCGCAGTCATATTAATGAGGTGATAGATGCATTGCTCGCTGCACTGCCTGAAGGGGTGATGGACGAGGTAGATTGTCTAGGTGCAGTTGAAGCGCGTGGTTTTGTCTTTGCAAGTTTGCTTGCAGGTCGATTGGGCAAAGGGATGATTTTGCTACGTAAACCCGGTAAGCTGCCACCGCCCGTTGCCAATAAAGCGTATGCTCTAGAATATGGTAAAGACACGCTTGAGATGCAAAACAATCTACCGCCTGAGCGCGTGCTATTGGTCGATGATATTTTAGCCACAGGCGGCACTTTAACCACCGCTTATGAGCTGTGTAAATCGGCAGATCATACTGTGGTGGGGGCGTTAGTATTGCTAGATTTGGTTGATTTGCATGGCGAATTTCCAGTGCCTGTGTATACGGTTTTAAAGGCTTAAAACTGGCAACGCTTAGTGAATAGTGTGAAATGAAGCAATCAAAAAAGCGCGCTGAATGAGTTTAGCGCGCTTTTTTAATTGCCTGTATTTGCTTTGTCTTAACGTACGTTACTTGTCTTGCTGGTAAGGTAAGTTTTACACGCCTGTTCTATTAGCATACGACTGATCGTTTTTGGCTTGGTTATCTTAAAGTCTTTTGTGGTTAATATGGGTTTTTCTGATTGCCAAGATTCTAGTACCTTGTTATTGGCATCATAGTTAACGTAAGCGCGTCTATAGTAACTGGCGTCTTTACAAGAGATGAGCAATTGCTGATCGCTATGATGAATCGCTTTTTCTTTACCTTCCTTATCTACTTTTGTTTCATCTTTTTGTGCAGGGTATGTTCTGCGGATAGATACGGTGATGTTTTCGACACTTTTTTCGTCTATGATATTGATGTCGGAGCTTTCAATAGAGTCCAAGTCTAAGCTAAAAATTGATCCAGTAGGACTTTCTGATATTTTTGACCAGTTCACTGCATGCGTGCTGACTGCTAGAACACCACCCACTAATAACACTGATAGCCGTTTCATAATCAAGCCTTGCTTCTTGTTGTGAGAAGTGAGCCATGATAGCCAACTTACTATTAGCAGGCAAATTTCTTTTATAACCTGCGACTGAGGTTTGTAAAGTGTTGATCATATTCATCACCGTTTATAACGCTCGACGCTCATATCAATGACGCATCGCTGCTAACATCTGAGCAAGCTCATCACGAGCACCAATAAAGCCATCGATACCTTTTGGTAATAAATCTTGTGTAACCGTGTCTTGCTGATAGGCGCTACTATATTCCTCTCGCGTTAGACTCACGCGTTTCATGTCAGCCACATCTAATGACATGCTAGGTGACAGTTGCTGTATCACCTCCTTATCCATCGCTGCCAGCGCGTCGATAAGGTCAGGCGCGATGGTCAATAGATCACACCCTGCTAGCGCCAATATCTGTTCAGTCGAGCGGAAGCTTGCGCCCATCACTTGCGTATTATAGTTATGCTGCTTGTAGTATTGATAAATGCGCTTTACAGACTGCACGCCCATATCATCAGAAGCGGGCACGTTTTGACGATTTTGTTGGCGTTTTTGCCAGTCTAAAATACGACCAACGAAAGGCGATATCAATGTCACACCTGCATCCGCACAGGCAATTGCTTGATGCTGTCCAAATAACAACGTTAAATTGCAGTGAATATTTTGAGTTTCAAGATAGCGTGCTGCCTCAATACCTTGCCATGTCGCGGCCATTTTAATTAATACGCGCTCTGAGTTAACCCCTGCTTTTTGGTAAGCTTCCATAAATGCTAAGGCTTTATCAATCGTCGCTTGAATGTCATAAGACAAACGAGCATCCACTTCGGTAGAGACGCGGCCTTGGATAAGCTCTAAAATATCACAGCCAACCTGAATGGTCAGCGCGTCAATCACTGCATCTATATTGCCATTATGACGACTCATGGTTTCTGACAGCATGCCTTGGTTGTCAGGATGGAGGAGTGCTTTGGTAATGAGGCTTGGATTAGTGGTCGCATCGATAGGTTTTAAGCGCGCAATGGCGGCAAGGTCGCCAGTATCAGCGACAATGGTAGTCATGGTACGAAGCTGTTGTAATGCGCTCATCATATATCCTTTTTGATCAAAAACAGATTGTGTTCAGTTACGTGGTGATTTTCTACTTTATAGTGCTATTTGCTATCAGTTTTAGACTGTAACATAGTTTTGAGTGGATGTTCCTTCATAGTTTTGCCGTACATCGCTGCCATATTGCCTCTGTTTGCGAATATTGACGAATTTACGCGCATTTACACATGGGCACTGTCGATAGTTTTTGTTATAGTAGAGCGGGTCAGCGATCTGGCTGCTACATTTGCATGCTGGTGTGTGACTAACATGCGGCAATAGTAGACGACAACGCTAGCAGTACAGGGTGCTTTTGAGAGGCTGCTTGCTATTTAGTGTGATTTCTATCGAATATCATTGCTAGTATGCTTGACACCCCTGACCGTCATTGAATGCTGATTCAATAATGAGATGATTGGTTGTCGATAATTAGCAATACTTAATGCCTTCAAAGTTAAAAAAGCAGTACCTAATAGTAAAAAAACTCAGTAATAATTTTAGAAAAAGGATAGGCGGTAATGAGTGAGCAGTCATCAGAGCAAAACATGGATAAGCTAAATCAAGCCATCGCAGGGGCTAACGATACTGCAACTGAAAAAGCATTTTTGGACGATATTCGCCAAAGTATTGATACAGTAGACTGCGAAATCCAGACATTGATTAATAACCGTGCCAAGTTGGCTCAGCAAGTGGCCGCAGTAAAGAAACAGCACATTGTCAATAACCCGACTGCCGACAATAGTAATCCTATTTTTTATCGCCCTGAGCGTGAAGCGCAAGTGCTAAAAGCGGTGATGGAACGCAACACAGGTCCGATCGCTGATGACAAAATGGCACGGTTGTTCCGTGAAATCATGTCGGTCTGCCTTGACTTAGAGGCACCGCAGCGCATTGCTTTCTTGGGACCAGTAGGTACTTTTACTCATGCTGCTGCGCTCAAACATTTCGGTAAAGCCGCTGATACCGTACCAATGACCACCATCACTGATGTATTTCGTGAAGTTGAAGCAGGCACAGCGATGTATGGTGTGGTGCCAGTCGAAAACTCGTCTGAGGGTGTGGTCAACCATACGTTAGATGGCTTTTTGTCTTCTACCTTAAAGATAATTGGAGAAGTTGAGCTGCCGATTCATCAGAATTTCTTGGTCGCTGAACATACCAAACTTGATGGTTTAAGCCGTATTTACTCGCATCAGCAGTCACTAGCGCAGTGTCGTCATTGGCTCGATGTCAATTACCCGAATGTCGAGCGCGTGGCGGTATCGAGCAACGGCGAAGCTGCCCGCCGCTTGAAAAATGAATGGCATTCAGCGGCAATCGCCGGTGATGTGGCTGCTGCAGAATATGGCTTGCATAAGCTATATTCAAATATCGAAGACAACCCGAGCAATACCACGCGATTCCTTATCATCGGTCATGAAGCGATTGCGCCATCAGGTCAGGATAAAACGTCTATCGTCGTATCAGCACATGACAAAGCGGGCGCATTGATCGAGATTTTGAAGCCTTTGTCTTATCATGGCGTGTCGATGACCAGTATCGAAACCCGTCCTGAGCGTCCGAATAAGTGGGCATACGTGTTTTTCATCGACATGAATGGTCATATTGACGAGCCAAACGTCAGCGCTGCTATCGCTGATATCCGTCCGTTGGTAAAAGATGTGCGTGTTCTAGGTTCTTATCCAAAAGCAGTGTTATAGTCCTTCTGCTGTAAAAGAGTCATGGCGTTTACCTTGCGTGAAGCATCACATAATCATCTGCACTCGGTTGCCTTGGTTACCCTTGACTCGCTTTGAAATTGAACCAACGATATAACGCCGAATGGGTCACATCACTTGCCAAAATCATATCTAAGGATAAATCATGCCGTCATCTCATTCAGTAGAGTCAAATTTATCACCGCTTATACCTGCCTATGATAGTATTTTAGAGCTGGTGCCTTATCAAACGGGCAAGCCGATTGAAGAGTTGACGCGTGAGTATGGCGTCTCAGATGTGGTAAAACTTGCCAGTAATGAAAACCCAAGAGGCTGCTCGCCGCACGTCACGCTAGCGATTACTGAGCAATTGGGTCAGTTGGCACGTTATCCTGATGGCAACGGTTACTATCTAAAACAAGCACTGGCTGACTTCAATGATGTCAATGTGGAGCAGATTACTTTGGGTAATGGCTCTGACGATTTGCTTGATATTTTAGCGCGTAGTTTTGCTGGTGCTGACGATGCTATCGTTTACAGTCAATATGCCTTTATCGTTTATCCGATGTTGGCTAAAATACAAGGGGCGACAGGTATAGAAGTGCCTGCCCATCGCTTTGGTCATGATCTAAAAGCAATGAGTCAAGCGGTTCAAGACAACCCCAATACTAAAATAGTCTTTATCGCCAATCCTAATAATCCAACTGGCACACAGCTTGAACCTCAAGAGTTACGAGCATTTATGGTTAGTATACCAAGCTCGGTATTGGTGGTATTAGATGAAGCGTATATCGAATATAGCCCTGAAAGTAATAATAGGGCGTTGTTAGATGAATTTGATAATGTCGTCATCGTGCGCACTTTTTCCAAAGCTTATGGACTGGCAGGTTTACGTGTCGGTTATGCGCTTAGCTCAGTGGCTGTCGCGGACTTACTCAACCGAATCCGTCAACCATTTAACGTGAGTAGAGTGGCTTTAGCGGCGGCGGCGGCGGCACTTGCTGACTCAGACTTTATTGAAAAAACTCGCTTGATGAATGATGAACAAATGCGATGGTTAGAAAAGCAGTTTGATGCGTTAGGGTTGGGTTTCATTAAGTCGCATGCCAACTTTATTATGGTAGAAATAGCCGTTGAGATGGAAGACATCACCGCTGCTTCTATTCATCAAGCATTGCTAGAGCAGGGTGTTATCGTCCGTCCATTAGAGAGCTATGGCTTACCTCATTGGCTGCGTATCACAGTAGGGGTAGCAGAAGAAAATATGCGCCTGATTGATACACTGCGCTCAATCTTGACTGATAATTGATCAGAAGTATGTTAGGTCGTTTTGGATAAGTAAATAATTTATTAATCATTTTTATGACACTAGCGTCGGCTTGTTTTAGTCATTCTGATGCTAGTTTGTTTAACGAGAAAAGCCGTGAGTCGCCAGCAAAACAATATAAGCAATCAAAACATAAGCAATCAAAACATAAGCAATCAAAACATAAGCAATCAAAATAATAATATGCAGTCTATGAATACTCAGCCGCCGTTATTTAAACAGATTTGTGTGATTGGTTTAGGGCTTATCGGTGCAAGCCTTGCCCAAGCCATTAAAGACAATGGTTTAAGTGAGCGCTTGGTGGCGGTTGATAGACATACATCAAGCATCGACGAAGCCATTCAGCACGGCTTATTAGACGCTGGTAGTGCTGTCTTAAGTAAGGTAGTGTTTGGTAGTGATTTGATTGTTATCGCCGTACCAGTACAAGCGGTACAAGCCGTATTTATTGATATCAAAGCAGCGATGGATAATGGACAGCTTGCCACTGATTGCATCCTGACGGATGTTTGTAGCACCAAGGTCAATATCATTGACGCTGCCAAAGCCGTCTTTGGCTCATTGCCTATAGGTCTTGTTCCAGCGCATCCGATTGCGGGTGCTGAGAATTCAGGATATCATGCCAGACGTGCGACATTGTTTGTTAATCATAGTGTCATTATTTGTGAGCTACCTACTACAAGCAATGTAGCGATTACCAAGCTGCGGCAGTTATGGGAAGCGGTGGGTGCAAACGTTATGTCAATGGATGCGGAACACCATGATCGCATATTGGCGCACACCAGTCATCTGCCACATCTGCTTGCCTTTAATTTGGTTGAGCAATTGGCGAGCCATGATGATAATTTAGATATGTTTCGTTATGCAGCGGGCGGTTTTCGGGACTTTAGCCGTATCGCTGCCAGTGATCCTAAAATGTGGCACGATATATTTTTTGCCAACGAAAGCGCGATTGTTAGCGCCCTTGATGAGTATGGCGTTTACCTACAGACCATGCGTCAGCTTATCATCGATAAAGATTCAACCGCCCTGATGGGACTTTTGGGCCGCGCGCAAGCCGCACGGCGACATTTTGGCCATATGTTAGCCAGCACTCCTTATACGGATACTTCTGCCATGTCAGCTTCTTATAATATTACTCCTAGCAATACGGTATTGGGCACTATTGCCATTCCTGGTGACAAGTCTATCTCGCATCGCAGCATTATGCTGGGAAGCCTTGCGACAGGCGTGACCAATGTCACTGGATTTTTAGAAGGGGAAGATGCGCTTGCCACCTTGCAAGCCTTCCGTGATATGGGCGTGACCATTGAAGGGCCTGATAACGGAAAATTGACCATTCATGGCGTGGGTATGAACGGTCTGAAACCGAGTAAAACACCATTGTATATGGGCAACTCAGGTACTAGCATGCGCCTGCTGGCTGGTATCTTAGCGGCGCAATCATTTGACAGCGTGTTGACAGGTGATACCAGCCTGAACAAGCGCCCAATGGAGCGTGTGGCCGCACCTTTACGCGAGATGGGTGCAGTCATTCAAAGTACGGGTCATAGTGGTACGGCACCACTTAGTATCACTGGTCGAGCGACTATCGGTAAGCCATTACAAGGCATCGATTATGAGATGCCTGTGGCTTCTGCGCAGATTAAATCCTGCTTGTTGCTGGCTGGACTTTGGGCAGAAGGCACCACAACCGTTACCCAGCCGGAAGTCAGTCGTGACCATACCGAGCGTATGCTTTCAGCTTTTGGTTATCCAGTAACGGTTGATGGCAACCGCATCAGTGTAGCAGGTGGCGGGCAACTCACAGGTGGTGATATCGCTGTCCCTGCTGACATCTCGTCTGCGGCATTTTTTATGGTCGCTGCTGCGATCAGCCAAAATAGCGAGCTGACCTTGACGCAAGTAGGTATTAATCCGACACGCACGGGCATTATCGATATCTTAAAATTAATGCAAGCAGATATCAGCTTAAGTAATGAGACACATGTCGGCGGCGAGCCAGTCGCTGATATCACTATTCGTAGCTCAAGCCTAAAAGGTATTGAAATCCCAGAGCATTTAGTGCCATTAGCGATTGATGAATTTCCAGTACTATTTATTGCTGCTAGCTGTGCGCAAGGTCGTACGGTGTTGACTGGTGCTAAAGAGCTGCGCGTAAAAGAGTCTGATCGTATTGCAGTCATGGCAGAAGGATTACAAACACTAGGTATTGATTGTACGGTGACGGAAGATGGGCTAATCATCGAAGGTAAGGGCATTGAAGACGAAGGTATTGAGGGTCAAAATAGCAATGTCAATAATAGCCAGCCTGTCTTTGGTGGCGGTCATATTACCTCGCATCATGATCATCGTATTGCCATGAGTTTTGCCATTGCCAGTTTACGTGCATCCAAGCAAATTACTATTGAAGGTGTTGAGACCGTCAATACCAGTTTCCCAGGATTTGCAGAGCTTGCCAATCACATTGGAATGTCTATTAAAGTTGATAATGCTGCGGTTTAATACCACAAACTATATTAACGTGCTGAATAGTATTATTGGCTTTTGCAACACTGAGTTTTAAAGTGCTGACTTGTAAAATGCTGGCTACAGCATTCAATAAAGTCTAAAAAGTTGCTCATTAGCCTTGATGTAAATGTTATTTTTAAAGTTGTTATCGTTAGCAATGTGTTGATGCCTATATTGGCATGAGCGCATTGCTTTTTAACTTGTATCCTATCTGTAGTGACCCTGCGCTTTTGCCATTGAAT
This sequence comes from Psychrobacter immobilis, assembly GCA_904846265.1. GTDB lineage: Bacteria > Pseudomonadota > Gammaproteobacteria > Pseudomonadales > Moraxellaceae > Psychrobacter > Psychrobacter immobilis_A. The sequence goes on from CAJHAA010000001.1 coordinate 24,378, forward strand.
TGATATAAAAATTAATATGGGGCAAGAGTGCGCTTTGCTCTAAAAAGTTGTACTGTACTATGACCACCCAAAACGTCATCAAAAAACCAGTTACGCCCATTAAAACAACCAGACGTGGCATCATCACCGCACTCATTGCCTTTTTTATCTGGGGTGGGTTTCCATTATATTTTAAACAATTGGCCGCCTACGATGCGACCGAGATTATCGGTCACCGTATTATTTGGACGTTTGCTTGCTTGCTTATCGTATTGGTAGTCACCAAGCGCTGGCAGTGGATCGATACCTTAAAGAAAAACCCGAGATGGATCGCGTTCTCATTTATATCGGGTTTGATTATTGCCACCAACTGGCTCACTTATGTATGGGCCGTCAATCACGACCGTATTCTCGAAGCCAGTTTGGGGTATTTTATCGGACCATTGGTGGGCGTTGCGCTATCGATGATTTTATTCAAAGAGCGCTTACGTACGCTGCAATGGGTTGCCATCGGTTTCGCCTTATTATCCGTAGTCATTCAAGTAGTTATGATTGGTAGCTTGCCATGGATATCACTGATTTTAGCCTTTAGTTTTAGTACTTATGGCACCATTCAACGGCAGACACCTTTGACGGCAGTCGATGCTATGTTTGTCGAAACAACGATGTTGGTGCCGATTTGCTTATGGTGGTTCTGGCAAGCGGATGTGGTCAGCAGTCAATTGAGTTTTTGGTTTAGTCCCAATATTTGGCTACTAATGATCGCAGGGCCGATTACCTTGATACCGCTATTATTGTTTAATAAATCTACCAAGCTCGTTGCTTATAGTATTTTAAGTTTTATGAATTATCTGACGCCGACCTTTATCTTCTTCTTGGCGGTGTTCTATTATAACGAGCCATTTGATTTACAGCGTCTTGCAGTGTTTGGTCTGATTTGGTTTGGTCTGTTATTATTCAGCATTGACTTATGGCGTCATCGTCCTAGTAAAGCGCTAAAAGCCGCGCGTTTACGTGAAGAGGCGTTACAGAAAACCAATCAAAAAACCTGAGATTTAAAATCTAATTAAAATTTAGCAAACAAGGATGAGAGCATGTTTCATACCGAATCTGATGTAGTATTCGTTAAAGGCTTGACAGTAGAAGCAGTCATCGGTGTTTACGCGTGGGAGCGTGCAATCACGCAGCCGCTGCTGATTGATATAGTACTTGAAACAGATATCAGCCGTGCGGCTATCTCAGATGATGTCAATGATGCGCTGAATTATAAAGCGGTTTGCGATGATGTGAGCGCGTGGTGCCAAGCCATTAAAGCGCAGTTGCTAGAGCATTTAGCGGGGCAAATCGCTGATAAGTTGCTTGCCAAATATAGCTGTCATAAAATCACTTTAAGCATTGCTAAGCCTACTGCTATAAAGCAAGCCGATGCGGTTGGGGTCCAAATCACGCGTTATGCAACGGTCATCGAAGATAAGCCAGTTGTAAGCAAAGACGATGATGCATAATATGCATAAAAATTTGGCTGATTTGAGTCTTGAAACGCTAAAAAAGCAGACGCCTGAACAGTTGCAAACGCAGTCTGTGACGGCAGTATTATTGGCTTTAGGCAGTAATTATCAAGCTGAACATTATCTGCTGCTTGTCCGAAAAGATCTAGCGGCGCTAGGGGAGATACAGTTATCTACTGCGTTTGAAAATCCTGACTTTACATCGACCGAAGCGCAACCAAAGCCCGATTATACCAATCAGTGCGTTTATTTGCGTTTGGTAGAGCCAATGACACTGCAACAGCTACAGCAGGTTTTTAAAGATATTGAAGGTGACTGTCATAGACAGCGTCTAACAGAAGCTCAGACGCCAATAAAAAAAGTTACGATGGATATCGATATTTTGTTAATAAAATTAGATGATAATCAAAATAGCCTAAGCAGGAATACAACATCTAAAAAAACAGCTAAAAGCTTCAACCAATGGATAATCATGGCAGATCGCTATCCGTTTAAAGTGCATGAAAGAGCAGGGATTGAAGAATTAATTTCAGATATTCCGTAGTTTTATGGATATTTAATATCAATTTTGAATAAAATGTAGTATTAAAAGCTGTACTAGTTAGCATAAAGCTTAACTAGTACAGTTCGTTTTTTACACTGAATCTATCTGTTTATTATATCGTTATGCTTTTTAGAAAATCTATTTTTGATATTTGATTATTAAAAATTGTTTGTTTTAGTAACATCCCAAATATGCTCTACGTATAATTTAAAATGATACTTTCTACCTTGAAAAAATACTTGATAACCTAGCCATCCATAAATCTGATTCTACACCACTACCTAGGGAAAAACTATGTAAGGGCTGAGAAGGGTCTTTAATTTCCACCTTAATCACATTCATTTGTCTTGTGCTGGATTGATTTGTGCTGACTTGATAGTAGCTAGTTATATCACTGTAATCACATATGGTGATATGAGGTTCACTACTGGGATTAATAGTAAAAACAATTTTTTTAGCATTATCGTCTATTATTATTCCGGATGCTTCATAAGATGGATTAATCCCATTTCTTATAGCCAGTTTCTTATAGTGATCATGAACATTATTATGAAATACCCCTACATTACCTGTGAGATAACGTTTTATTTTATCAAATACAGATAAGCCAATAAAAACGAGTAAAAAAATTAAAATAAATGCTAAAAGTGCTGCACCGGCATCCCATTTTATAAATGCAATATAACCAAATATAAACGGTAATGTTATAGCTATTAAAAATGTTTTTTTGGATAATAAAAATACAATTTTTCTAGCTTTAGGTGGATTGGAAGATTCTGTTCTGATTTTCTGTATTGACATTTCGACGCTCATTCAATGTGAAGGTTAGGAAAAGTATTTATGTATTGGAGTATACATATTACTATCTTTGAACAAGAGTTCATACTGAAAATTAGTTTGTAAGCTATCGGATTGATTGAAAGCTGTGATACCTATAAGATAGAATATCGCTGCAATCGAAGTATTTTATGATTTTGAGTGGAGTGGATAGGAAAATTGCTTTTAAAGGTAAATGAAAACTATCGAAAGATTTTTCTGAAAAAATCTCAAAATAAAAGCTGAGCAAAATGCCCAGCCTATATCACATTTAAAAAGTTTAACTATTACGCCTACTGTGCGGTCAAACCACCATCAACGACAAACTCTGAACCTGTCGAGTAGCTTGAATCATCAGACGCTAAAAATAACACCATGCCGCTGACTTCTTCGGGCTGAGCAACACGTCTCATCGGAATAGTTTTGGCAAATGCTTCAACCGCATCTTTGGTATCGCCTTGCATAATCATCGGTGTGGCGATGACGCCTGGATGAATGGAGTTCACGCGAATGCCATGAGGGGCACACTCTAATGCTGCCGCTTTGGTCATACCGCGTACCGCAAACTTAGAATCGGTATAGCCGATAGCGCCGCCAACCAAACCATTAATCGATGAGATATTGATGATAGAACCTTGTTTGGCGGCTTTCATCGTTGGAATGACTGCTTTCATACCTAAAAAGACCGACACCTGATTAATCTCTAGAATCTTGCGATACGCTTCTACTGACGTATCTAAAATAGATTTGTGCGTAGTGATACCTGCATTATTGACCAAGACGTCAATACGTCCAAAACGCGCTTCAGTCTGCTCAACGACTTGCGTCCAATCTTCTTCACTAGTAACGTCATGCTTAATAAATAGAGCGCTATCGCCAAGATCTTTTGCTAATGCGTCGCCTTTATCAGAATTAATATCGGTCAAGACGACTTTAGCACCTTCTTGCATACACAAACGTGCATGAGTCTCGCCCATGCCTTGGGCGGCACCAGTGATAATAATAACTTTATCTTGTAAAAGAGCCATGAGTTTTCCTGTTTTTTTAGTTATGAATAATGAAAGAGTATAGGACAGAATCGCTAAATACTCCTTAGTGATTATGAAACCAAAAGTCAATACTTTATGTTTTTAAATGATGATTTTAAACATAGCTTTGAATAATGCTTTTGGGTGACTGTTTTAAATAATGTAGTGAGGGAATGATGTATAACGACATATTGAATTTCTGTTTTGATGAGGTGGGTAGTGAGAAATTTTTTGAGAAAGACATAGCGTTTGATCAATTATTAATAGAGCGATACAGCGGTATACTTGAGCAAGCCGCCGCCGTAGAATTTTATACATGGCGAAGCAGCATAAAAGGGCGTTTAGCAGAAATTATTATATTGGATCAATTTTCACGCAATATTTACCGTGATACGCCAGCGGCTTTTGCCCAAGATGCGATGAGTCTCGCGCTCGCGCAAGAAGCGGTTGCTGCCGGTGCATTAGAGGCGCTTGAAACGATGGATGAGCGTAAGTTTTTCTTGATGCCTTATATGCACAGCGAATCAAAACTGATTCATCAACAAGCAGAAAAGCTATTTAAGCAGTATACCAATGCAGATACCGTGGATGCTGAGCTTAAACATAAAGTGATTATCGATCGTTTTGGTCGTTATCCGCATCGTAATGATATTTTGGGACGAATCTCGAGTAGCGCAGAAATAGCGTTTTTGACGCAGCCTGACTCATCTTTTTTATAAATATTGTTTGTCAAATGGCTAGTCGATAAATATTATTTATCAATTGGTTAAAATAGAAACAGAGGCTGTTTAGCCTCTTTTGTATTCATCATCGACGATAGCTAGAAGATTACTTCTGCTCAGCGCCTATCTCATCTATATCGGCACGGCCAATCACATCGATATCCTCTAAGCATAATTTATCATATTCTTTTTTACAAAAGTCAGGATCGATTTTGCACATCGCTGCTTGTAATTGATCTAAGCGATTTTCTGATTGCTGAATATGTTCGAGCATTTTAGCAAAGGCTTCGGCGACAGGGTCTTGTGACATAGGATCGATGCCATAAGCTTGAAACGCGGTTTCGCGTGCTGAACGATTGGTGGCTTTTTCATCTATTGATTTTTTATCTACTGCCTTTTTAACTATGCCATTATCCGTAGAAGCAGCTTGCGCCACTTTTTCTTGTTGCTTGGCATCATCGACCTTTTTAACAATCGGATTGCCTTTTTCGTCGTGATGGTCTGATATCATTCGCGCAGCACTCCCGACCATAGTCGCACCTGCTGGCACTGCCTTTACCACGACGGCATTTGAGCCAATTTTAGCGCCTTTACCGACAGTAAATGGCCCCAATACTTTAGCACCAGCACCAACGATAACCCCATCTTCCAAAGTAGGGTGGCGCTTGCCATTATTCCAAGAGACGCCGCCAAGCGTGACCCCGTGATAAAGCGTCACATCATTGCCAATCTCTGCCGTTTCGCCAATAACGATACCCATACCATGATCAATAAAAAATCGTCGACCGATTTTGGCAGCAGGGTGAATCTCGATACCAGTAATGATGCGTGAACCATATGAGATAACGCGCGCCGCCAGTTTTTGCTCGTTTTGCCACAGACAATGTGCACCGCGATGCAAAATAAGTGCATGAATACCAGGGTAGGTCAGGATGACTTCCAGACTATTACGTGCTGCTGGATCACGGTTAAACACCGCATCGATATCTTCTGTTAGGTCTTTTTTGATGCGTGAAAGTGATTTGAATAAGGCAGTTGGCAATGACATAAATTGTCCTATCGTATTTTTGATTACAATCAATTTAGTTATAGCAGCTTTGCAGCACAAAATATAGCGATGAGCGATAAATAAAAACAGACGACTGACAGATGAAATACCAGTCATTGACAATTTATCTATAGGCAATTATTTATGACTTAGCTATCACTGACAACATATTTTAGCAGCTCAACAACTTGCTCTGGCGTTTGCGCCCATGCCATTGCCGCCGCATCGACTTCTTTTAGCGGATGGATAATATCTTCAGCATGAAGGGTAATGTACGGCTTGCCTAAAGCCGCGCAGTAGCCGGCATCGAAGGCAGCGTTCCACTGCTTATATTTATCACCAAAACGAATGATAGCAATATCGCACTTTTGAATCATGTTTTTGGTGCGAATCGCATTAACTTTTGATGATTTATGGTCGCGCCAGAACCCAATATTTTCTTTACCAAGCACATCACCAGCTGCATCGCTGGCTTCATGTTCAGTCACTGCGGAGGTAAAGGTAATATCTAAACCTTTGTCTTTCGCGCCTTGCATGATTTTTTGTCGCCAGTCAGTGTGTATTTCTCCGGACAAATAAACGTTCCAATTCATCATCAATTCCTTTTTATTATTGAATCATATCATTTTTAAAATCATAGGATTTGTAAATGCTACGGCTGCTAATGCAATAGAAACTCAATGCCAGAAACCTTGCATATTAAAAGCTTTAGTCGTTTGCAAGTTTGGCAATCAAAGCACTGAGTAGCTGATACTCTTTTTGATCAAGCTGTAGGCGTGAGCCCAGTCGTGACAGCCGCGATGGTAATGACTTCAAGTTTTCGCTATCGGCTAAACCTCGTTGAGCCATCAGTTCAGTGGTGCGATGGGTCAGCTGTTGCAATTGCTGCTGGGTAATGGCGGGTTCATCCCATTGCTGACGTAAATGTACATCGAGCATTGGCTGAGTAGTAGTACTCAAAGCAGTATCTAAACTATCCGCTGTCTGAGTGTGTGATTGCGCGTAAGCAAAAATAAAGCTAGCGATTACTTGCACGGCTGACGCGACATTGAGTACAGGGTAAGCAGGGTTGGCATCAATTTGGATATGATAATCGGCATAAGCCAATTCTTCATTGGTCAATCCACGATCTTCACGCCCAAATAGGATAGCGATATTTGGTTTACTAGTAGTAGCAGCCGATAGGGTATCAGCGTTGCTATCGTCTTTGCTCGACGCAGACTGTTTATCGATAAAATCAAACATAATCTTAGCAGCTTGCGTGGGTGTCACGACAGGGCGGGGCAAATGACGACTGCGACTGCTGGCAGCAAATACCAGCTGGCAATCCGCAATAGCAGATTCTAAAGTAGGTGCAATCAAGGCTGATGATAACAGCTCGCTGCCACCTGCTGCATGAGACACACTGGTTTCATCAATTGGTAGCTTGGGATCGACAACCGTCAAACGAGACAAGCCCATTGTGTGCATCGCGCGCGCTGCTGAGCCAATATTGGCAGGCAAAGTGGTATTAACCATGACAATTTGCACACAAGCCAAGTAGTCGCTCACCGTATGATTGACAGTAGATGCTGTTAATATAGGGGTAGAATCATTACTCATTACAATCCCAGTCTTAGATTGATTTCTTGTTCTGCGCGTTGCAATGCGACGGCGATATTTTCAATCAGTGCCGCTTGCTCGCTGATAAGACGCTCGCGGCAGCGCTCTTGTAACTGGCTGCTCAAGTTCATTAATTGGGTCGTGCCCAAGTTGGCGCTAGCCCCTTTTAGCGCATGAGCAACCTCAAAACCATTGGCATTGTCATTTTCTTGCTGAGCGACTCGCAGCGCACTTACTCGCTGCTGACTGTCAGTGATATACACTTGTATCAAGTCAGCAAAGTCTTCTTCTAACAAATCACGCATGTCTTCAAATTGCTCATGATTAATGATTTCTTCAGCTTGGTGAGCCATATTTTTATTTGGGGTTTCATCCATGGTTTTATGTCCAATTCTAAAAGTTAAAACGGTAAAGGGTTTGTTATAAATACGTCAATGTTCTTTAAGTATTAGGGCGTGTCCTCAATTCAATCAATTACTCTCTAAATGGGCTAAAAATGGCTAAATTTTGTTAAACATCGTCAAATAGCTTATCAATATCTCGATATTAACGTCGCTATCTTCCTTGTTTGACGGCAATTTATCTCATTTTTATCACCATTTTTAAAATGAGGATACGCCCTAGCTATAATGGAAATGCAAATTGTCTTCACTAACCATATTCTTTAATTGCTGTAAGTTATCATCGTTGGGGTAGATGCGCCAGTGCTCAGATAGCCCTACGTTAGCGATGCCAAATTTCTCATAAATGCTCAGTCCCAGTGGCAGACAATTATCATTAATGGAGGTGTCGGTATTGCTCAAAGCATTATTGGCATAACTTTGATTAGCACTATTTTGATTCATGTCATTTTCTAGCGCCAATAAATCATTGCCATTTTCATCATATAAACTTCCGCCCATCGCAGCATCGTAGCCACTATTGCCATTAAAGTTGCCACTTTGCTCGTCTTGCTCGTTGTCATGAGACAGTTTTGGTGCCGGAATAATGCTGGCTTGTGCAGACTTGAGTAACGGTTGCAGTCGCGTCAGCAGATTGATGTCGCTGCCATGAATTTTAATACTGATTTTTTTCATCCATCTTAGGCGCGCATCGACCATGCTCATGGCACTATCAAGACGGGCAAATAAACGCCCATCACGCTCACGAATGCTGCCTTTGATGATGACGACTTCATCAATTTTCAACTGTTCTTTGACACGATTGAAACGCTCGGCATAGCAGCTTACTTCCAGCCTTGAAGTGCCGTCATCTAAGATAATGACATTGCGATTACCAAAGTTGGCAATATCAATAATCAATCCGGCGAAATAACAGCTACCGTTATAGCCCGTGTCAGTCAGTTTATCGAGACGAGTGCCTGAGGTATAGCGTTTTAACTCATCCAAGTATTCATTGATTGGATGACCCGTCAAATACAATCCTAACGTGTTCTTTTCTGCTTTTAAACGATGTTTATCACCCCAAATCAGCTCTGGCGTCATAACCAGTGGCGGCGCGGCGACGACACCATCCATTTCACCAAACAAATCCATCATGCCAATTTCACGGTTCTGACGGTCTTGTTCAGCAGCTTGTACGGCACTTGGCAGCTGGCTCATTAATGCGCCGCGAATCTCGTATGCTTCATCGGCTGGTAAATCTGGTCGTAGGGTGGCTGCAAAGTCATCAAAACAACCAGCGTTTATCAGTCCCTCTAAAGTGCGTTTATTAACCTTTTTGATATCAACGCGGCGACAAAAATCATATAGGTCTTTAAACGGTCCTTCACGGCGGCGTGCATCAACGATAGACTCGACCGCGCCTTCACCAACGCCTTTAATCGCACCCAAGCCATAAATGATATTGGTTGGGGTATCGGCAACAAAATGCCACTCACTGCGATTTACCGATGGATTAACGACGGTTAAATCAAAGTTTTCACGGCAATCATTGATAAAGAACACCACGTTATCGGTGTTGTTCATATCGGAAGTTAATACCGCTGCCATAAACTCAGCAGGGTAATACTGTTTTAGGTATGCGGTCTGATAAGCGAGCACGCCATATGCGGCAGAATGTGAGCGGTTAAAACCGTAACCGGCGAACTTCTCCATCAAATCAAACACACCACCTGACGTCGCCTCATCAATACCTTGCTCTGTTGCACCCGTGATGAAGATATCGCGCTGCTTAGCCATTTCTTCAGGTTTCTTTTTACCCATCGCCCGGCGAAGCATATCCGCGCCGCCCAAGCTATAGCCCGCCATCACCTGCGAGATTTGCATGACTTGTTCTTGATAGACAATAACGCCATTGGTATTTTCTAAAATCGGCTCAAGATTGGGATGGTCATAGATGACTTCCTCACGACCATGTTTGCGGTCGATATACATCTCTACCATGCCCGCATCGAGTGGGCCTGGGCGATAAAGCGCACACATGGCGATCACATCTTCGATGTTGGTCGGTTGCAATTTCGCCAGATACTTTTTCATGCCCATACTTTCTAGCTGAAAGACGGCAGTGGTCTTGGCATCTTGCAAGAGCTTGTAGGCTTTTTTATCATCTAACGGTAGGTCTTCTAATACCAACGCATCTTTGCCTTCTTTTGCACGGCGCAGATTAATATTTCTGACCGCCGCATCAATCACGGTCAAGTTACGTAGACCCAAAAAGTCAAATTTTACTAGCCCAACGGCTTCAACATCATCTTTATCAAACTGGCTGACACGGTGACCTTCATCATCACAATAAATCGCGCTAAAATCTGTGATTCTGTGCGGCGCAATCAATACGCCACCAGCATGTTTACCCACATTTCGGCAAATGCCTTCAAGCTTAATCGCCATCTCCCACACTTCAGTGGCATCTTCATAATCCATGTTGTCAGGATTAGAGATTAAGTCTTTTAACTGTGGCTCTTGCTCTAATGCTTGACTGAGCGTAATTCCCGGTGTCTTTGGTATAAGCTTCGACATTTTGCTGGCAAGGAAATAGGATTTACTTTGTGCACGTGCCACATCACGCACCACCGCTTTTGCTGCCATCGTACCAAAGGTAATGATTTGCGAGACCGCTTCACGACCATAGGTTTGCGCCACATAATCAATAACGCGGTCGCGACCTTCGATACAGAAGTCAATATCGAAATCGGGCATGGACACACGCTCGGGATTCAAAAAGCGCTCAAATAATAAGTCGTAATGAATAGGGTCGAGGTCGGTAATATTGAGCGAATAAGCAACGAGTGAGCCTGCACCAGAACCACGACCGGGACCGACTGGTACGCCATTGGCTTTTGCCCAGCGGATAAAGTCCATGACGATGAGGAAGTAACCAGGAAAGCCCATTGAAAGAATAACTTTTAGCTCATACTCTAAGCGGTCATCATATCTTTGGCGAAACTCGCTCCAATTATCGCTACGTTTCTCGATCGGGAATAGTTTATCTAGTCGATTATTCAGACCCCGTATTGATTCTGCACGGAAAAAGGATTCAATGGTCTCACCTTCAGGCACAGGAAAGTCAGGTAGTACGTTGATACCAAGCATCAACGTCACATTACAGCGGCTTGCTAAGCGCAAAGTATTATCAATAACTTGCGGAATATCAGCAAATAGCTGCTGCATTTGTGCTTGGGTTTTAAGGTATTGCGCATCAGAATAAGTTTGCGGGCGATTTTGGTCGGCAAGTACGTAGGAGCCTGCGATACAAACCCGCGCTTCGTGAGCATCGAAATCATCCTGCTCTAAGAAACGCACGTCATTATGAGCAATGATAGGAATATGATGCTTAGCACCCGAATGAATAGCCGCTTTAATAAAGGCGTCTTCACCTGAGCGATTGGTACGCTTAATCGCAAAATATAAGCGATCAGCAAATTGCGCTTGCCATTCTATTAGCAGCTCATCGGCTTTTTCTGGCATAGATCCAACCAGTGCCTGACCGACATCTGATTTTTCAGTAAATAAGACAATCACGCCTGCCGCATGCGCTAAAATATGACTGCGCTTGACGACTGGCACACCATGATTGGCATCGTCGGCGCGTCCTTCGGTAAAGCCGAGCGATACGATACGAGTGATGTTTTGATAGCCCTCGTTGTCCATCGCGAGTAGGGTGAGCCGAGTGTCTTCATTTTCCATGATGACTTCACTGCCGATAATGGGCTTGATACCCGAACCTAGGCAAGCACGATAAAACTTCACCGTGGCATACAGATTGGACAAATCGGTCAATGCCAGCGCGCGCTGATGGTCAGCCGCCGCAGCTTTCACTAGCGGCTTGATACGCACGATAGAATCAGTGATTGAATATTCGCTGTGGATGCCAAGGTGTACAAATGCCATAGAAGACTCTTACTAGTACGATCAAAAGCTATAAGCTATCGATAAAATAAAGGATATGTATCCGTTATTTATATGGATGTTCAAAGGTAAATAAGACCTCGATAGCCATGTTGATACGTTTTAAATGGGGTCGTCAATAATAGCATTATTTGCCGTAAACAGCCACTGATTCAAAGGGTTTAATCTGAGTGAGAGGATTTGTTTTTCTTATTTATAAAGGTGAAATTTTGCTGTGTTTTGTCTCAATAGTTGGTAGCATAAACATTTGTCCTTAAGTTATTGCGAAACAAAGCCCATTTGACGCCTTATTTCACACAATAATGTTCATGTAATCAAACAAAGACGATAATATTATGAGTAACAAACATTACGAAGCTGCCAGCATTTGGTGACATGTTAAATGCGGGTATACAAACCATAAAAAATTTGAGTACGCGGAACACCGTTGGTCGCACGGTATTTTATAGAGAGTTTGAAAAGTTAGCACAAATTGTCAATGGTCATAAAGAAATCAATTACATGAGTAATTATGATATACGCCATGAGTGTCATAATGGCTCACCTTGTTATGATGACATCGTTGATCTAATTTTATTGTGCTTGTCCGCAATGGGGCTGGTCAAAGAAGACAAGTTCAGCTTGGTACCCAATTTAAATCAGAATTTCGCTAATTTTATTACTTTTGATGAAAAAGTAACGCCTAAAAACATCATACGTTTAGACCCGTTTGGCAAAGTCTATTTTTGGTTAGCAGGAAACAATTTTACTCAATACATTAACGAAGGCATTCCAAATAGTGATTATATTGCTAACTTGACCCGTTTTGATAATAAAGCCTTTGCTGATCTGCAAAAAGTCAATATTGCGGCTTATGGTAAAAACGGCGATGCGCTTATTAATCATTTGATAGAAGAAACTCAGCGCCGAACGTCTATGTTTATGAACAATTATGCAGATGCCACTGTGGGCAATGATTTTGTCAAAGTAACGCCTGATATGATTATGGCACAGCTTGAAAGCTTGTCACCTTTGCAGTTTGAGTGGTTTTGTCTAAAAATGATTGAACGATCTTTAGAGATTGAAAGTCCTGAGAGTAATTTGACCTCGCGTCATACTGGGCGCTCGAATGACAATGGCATTGATGGGCTGATTATTCAGGATTTCCCAGATGGTGAGGTGCATAACTATTATATTCAAGCCAAATTATATAGTGCCGGTAATAATATATCTAATGGCGATTTGAGAAACTTCATAGGGGCTTATCCACCACAAAAAACCAATCATCATGGCTTGTTTATTACCACGACAAGCTTTACCAAGCCTGCGCAGGAATATGCCAATGCAACGGATTCGCACAGTCTAATACTCATCGATCAAATGAATCTTATAGAGCTTATGATGCAACATAAGGTGGGTCTAAAAGAGGTCAATGCCAGACCGAAATTATTATTAGACAATGACTTCTTTAACAAGATCAAGTTGTACTAATAGTATCTTTCAATACTTTTCATATCTATTAAAAAAACGCTCTTTATTATGATAGAGAGCGTTTTTTATTTATACATATCAAATAAAAGTTAAATCAGTATCCAACGACTGCCGCATCGACGATGCGTGGGTCGGATGAGCCGTAGACACCATTTGGCGTGATCATAATCGACTGGGTTGAGCCCATGGCTGATTTTGGACTGACCGTATGACCCATTGACTCAAGCTTTTTAACCGTATCAATATTCAGTGCTTTTTCGACCCGAATCTCATCAGGCAGCCATTGGTCATGGATACGCGGTGCGTGAGTGGCCTCAGCAATATTCATATCATGATCGATGACATTCGAGATTATTTGGGTGACAGTGGTAATGATGCGGCTACCACCAGGGCTACCCGTGACGATATATGGTTTACTGTCTTTAAAGACAAGGGTCGGACTCATAGAAGATAATGGGCGTTTATTGGCTTCAACGGCATTTGCTTCACCGCCCAATAAGCCATAACCATTAGGCACACCCGGTTTGGCAGAAAAATCATCCATCTCATTATTCAATAAAATACCCGTACCTTCAGCGACGAGACCCGTACCGTAAGAGAAGTTTAGCGTATAAGTATTGGCTATGGCATTGCCGTCTTTATCAACGATAGAGAAATGCGTGGTCTGATCACTCTCATAGGGTAGAGGGTTGTTGGCTTTAATCGTCGAAGCTGGCGTGGCTTTGTCTGGATTGATTAAGGTGCGTAGTTTATCCGCATAAGCCTGAGAAGCTAAACCGCTGGCAGGCACATCGATAAAGTCAGAATCACCTAAATACTCTGAGCGATCCGCATAAGCCAACTGCATTGCTTCAGCCATTAAATGAATGGTTTGTGCGCTGTTTTGACCGTAGTCTTTTAGTGGATAACCTTCTAGGATATTTAAAATCTGCACGATATGAATACCACCAGAAGACGGTGGTGGCATGGAGACAATCTCATAACCACGATAATCGCCTTTGACTGGCTCGCGAGCGATGGCTTCATAGTTGGCTAAATCCTGTAAGCTCATGCTACCGCCAGCCTCATTGACCGCTTTGACCAACTTACTTGCGGTTTCTCCTTTATAGAATCCATCGGCGCCTTTTGCGGCAATCAGCTTAAGCGATTTTGCCAATTCAGGCTGTTTTAAACGCTCACCGGGTTGATAGGCGCTGCCATCAGGTTTAAAGAATATCTTTTTGGTGCTTGGCCATTTTTGCATGCGATCGCTTAATGCTGTGAGTGACTCAGACAGACCCGCAGTCACCTCTATACCGTTCTCAGCTAAGGCAATTGCAGGTGCCATCACTTGTCCGCGGCTCATGGTGCCATGATCTTCTAACGCTTTAAGTAATCCTGCGACCGTTCCCGGTACGCCAACTGCTAGACCGTGATAACGAGACAAGTCGCTGACCGCATTGCCATCCTCATCGAGATACATATCACGCGAGGCGCTACTCGGCGCTTTTTCACGGTAATCGAGTGCCACCGTTTTGCCTTGCTTGGCATCATAAATCATCATAAATCCACCACCACCAATGTTGCCTGCGCGCGGCAAAGTTACTGCTAAGGCAAAGCCAACGGCGACGCCAGCATCAACCGCATTACCACCGTCTTTTAAAATCTTGAGTCCAATATCAGAGGCGAGGGCTTCTTGGGTGGCGACCATGCCGTTCTTTGCCCAAACAGGGTGATGAATCGCATCTTCAGAATAAATGGCTTGATCGGTATTGGCATTGTTAATCGTGGAAGTGAGGGCAGTGGTTTTGGCTCTTGTCACACGCTGAGTTTCAGATATTACAGTAGGATTATCAGCCATAATCGCGAGATTGATGGCGCTAGTGTTAATCGATGTTTGGTTGATAGTAGTTGATTGATTGGTTGTCGGCTCAAGCGCGTGAGCAGATAGTGATACTAAAAATGTGCTACTGATTAACAAAATAGCCGCTTTAATATTTGCTCTACCTTGAGGATTATTGTCAGCAGTGCGTATGTTGTTTTTTGATATAGAGGTTGGCATTGTAAAGTCCTTTTTACTTGGGCGAGAAAGCAGTAGTGAGAAAGTTGTTTTGTATAAAAAAACCAAAGTATTTTCTTAATAAATAGGTTCTAATATTACTAAATTGTAACGCATTGTGATATAAATAACGGTACTAATGTACACTAATTATAGACTGGCTATTTATACAAAGAGATTACTATGTCATCAAATCATATTAATAATCATAATCGACAGCGCTACTCTGAGATGACGAGTCATCATTCGTCTATCAATAATAACGACCATGTATATCAGGTAGGTAAATTGACGTCTATCGCCTTGCTGGTTGGCACTACGTCTCTGGCTCTTTTGGGCTGTCAATCAAGCCCAGCGGTATCGTCGACTGCGGCATCAAAAAGTATGATTGATTTTAGTACCGCTGATAGCGCGCAGAGCCAAGCACAAGGACGCGCATTTAATGCCAGCCTCACAGCCAAATCTGAGCGTTATCAGCAATTATTTTACCAAGAAAAATATCCCAATACGGACAATCAAGCCAAATCACATTTACTGGCAGCTATTCGTCAGCATTTGGCAACAGAACACGTATCAGTCGCGCAAGCCAATTATCAAGCCGTTCCTTTTATTGATCCAGATAGTATCGATGCCGGTTCTAGTAGCTTGCTTAGAACAATTATAGAAGCCTATGCTTATAAGCCTGACGGTGACTATGATGAAAGTGATTATGAGGACAGGCAAACTGAGGCTATGGCAGAGTTAGCAGCGGTAAGTGCAGAGTCGAAGAAATGCAATGACAATGAGGACGATGACGCTTATGAAGTCTGTGTTGTAGAGGATGTTAACTATGACGAAAACGGTTATAGTCGCAGTGACTATCAATCAGAGAGTTACGGCGAAGGGAACTATGACACCGATGATTATGAATCAGACAGTGCTTTTTCAAAGTTATCAAAATTAAACCCAAAAAGCATGATAGAGCAGTATGAAGCCATACAAACGGCTAAACAACAACCAGAGGATGTAGAACAAGGTAGCCAATCAGCAACATCTACGGGCGTCATTGGTCAAATGCTGAGTATGTTCCATCGCACGCCGGAACAGATAGCCGCGTCAAATGTTTATCAATATCAGAATTTAACGTTTAATAGTGTCAGTCAGTACAAACCCAAACAACGACAAATGCAAAGCGTCTATAGCTATGATTATGTGACACCGACGATTAGCTCATCTATACAGATACCGCTAGCGTTCGATTTTAACCATAGTACAGTTACGGTAGACCCATCAGCAATCCTGCCTATCGTAGCATTGGTTAATCCTGAAAACACCCCTTTACCTAACCAAATGGCCTCGCATACCGTTAGTTTTGGGTTGCCCGAGAGTATTACCGCGCAGCTACCGCCAGCAGTGCTTTATGATGCCGCCATCGCTGCCATACAGAGCAGCATGGCAGAGCTAGCGCCCGAGCATTTTAGCGCGGTAGATATTCGCAGTGATGCCTTTGCCAAAGAAGTCGGGGCGAGTCGTGCGGTAAAAGTCTATTTTGGCAGCAAGCAAAGTGGTGAGATGATCGGCAAAACCCTAAAATACATGACAAAGTCGCTACAGGATTATGTCGATGCCAATCCACAGAAATATCCTGATGGCGCTATGCTAAAAACTGCGCTTGCGAAAGTGCAGCTATACAATAAAGGCTACCAAAGTGCGGATGTAGGTTCGCTTTTGCAGCTAATTGAAGCCATCGGTCCGATCTCTTTTAATCAGATAAATTACTATTATTTAGACCGCTCAGATCGCCTGCTTGCTAAGCAGCAGCGGGTAAATATCGGTGGCGATTTGATGGGTTCTACAACCAGCGTGCTAAACCAAATACGCTACGATAAAAGCAGTTTTAATAAACATGCACTAACGCCTTTATTGACCGAGTCTTTTGGCGCAAATGCTAAAGCCGCTATCGATGGCAATGCATGGATAGCAGAGCAACGCCAACAAAAAGACAGACTGCAAACGGCACGTGATGCCCGCTATGACTATAGTGGGAGCAGTGATGATTACAATGATGATGACTATAGTAGCGATTATGCAGATGGTGATAGTGGCTATGAGGCAGCAGAATATGACACTGATATCGAAGACGATGCCGCAGATGATGCTGACAACAGGGTAGACGATCAATAACGCTATCTTGTTATGTTCAAGCCCATATTTATTAAGGATAAAAAATGAAAAAAGCACATCAAATCATTGCAAGTCATCTTCCGTCAGCGAGCCTTGCGTCAGTTCTTAAGGGCAATCGCCTATTTGCTGGTGCGTTGGTCACAGGGGCATTATTGTTAACGGGCTGCCAATCTACCAGTCTTGACCAATCTAATGCTATGACTGCTAAGCAAACGCCAGCGGCAGCAAAGAAAGCGTTGGCGACGGCGTTACAGAAACAGCGCCGACAGTCTTTTAGTTACCATAGCAATCTGGAGATCAGTAACGAGCAGCAGTTTAGTGATATTAATACTAAAATAGATGCTAAAGCGCCAGTCGCCTCAGGCTATATCGATGAATATTGCGAAGACACACACGATCAAGCGTATGCCGCATTAATTACCCAAGCAGAAGCGCAAAATAAAGATATTTTGGCGGCAGATTATGATGCTCAGCGAACGGTGCTCAAAGACACTTATCTTGAGTGTACGGATGCCTATGAGGCATGGGTAGAGGGTAAATATGATAGTGAAATCACTGTGCCAGTATTTTACCAACAGTTATTTGACAATTACAACGACCGATCGACAGCGCAAGATATCAAAAAAGCAAAGTTGCTAGATGCTTATGTGCTAAAGCCGCTGTCTATCAATGCGCAAGGCGTTTATCAGCCAATGGCTGGCAAGGCGACGATGCTGGCGAGCATGCAGTATCAAGCACGCAATCATCAAAGCAGTATCAATCAGCCAATTTATCTGGATTTGAAAAACGGTACTATTTATCTGTGGGCAGATAATTTTGCGATGTTTAATTCAGAGCTATTAGATGACAAGCTCGGCACAAAGTGGCGCAACAAATGGTTAAAGTTAGCCATTGATGATGGTACCTTACCCAAAGGCTTTGGTAGTGAGTTGATAAAAAGCCACTTTGCCGCGTTAGATGCCACATTTGATGCCGCACCTATTAGCCAGTTTGATTATGTTGCCCCTAATACGCTAGCCTCGCTCTCTCCCAAGTTACCCGCGCATCAGCTACCAGCAATGCTAGCAAGTAACCAAGTTATTCGCCGTGTACAAAGCGCTGAGAGTTATGAGCAGTTTTATCAAGATTATATGCGCATCATTTACGAGCGGATGAGTCAGCGATATCCAGAACTGGTCAAAGAAAGCGCGGCTGACGAGGTAGGCAACACAGATGCTGATAAATTTACCAGTAAAGCGTTAGTGCAGCAGATGCTAGCAATGATAAAGAGTGGCATGGACAGTGGCAGTGAGACAATAGAGGAAACAATGGCAGAGGCAAAAGACAAGACGGCAGAAAGTACAATGCTATCAAATGTAGATACGCAAGAGTTGTATGGATTTGATAAGCGTGGTCAGCTCAAATGGCAGCATATGCGCAGTGAGCTTCCGAGCGAAACCGCCGCTAGTAAGAACATGGTCATAGATGTTTTGCAGCAGTATTCCGCTATCAGCGCCAAAAACATGGTATTTCCCAATTTACCAAATGACGTGCAAGTGCCTAATGCCAGTAATAGTATTGATATGCGCGAGTATGGTAGCGAGTTGATGCAGTATTATCGTGATGGCAATGGTACTGCAATGGGTAAGATGATGTTTAGTGTCATGCCAATGGCTAAAGAGAAGTTTGGGGCGATTGAATAATTCAGTACGGCGCCAGAAAGATCTTTAAAATGACAGGTTTATTTGAATCTAAATATCTGGAACCAAAAAGCGCACCGTTTATACGATGCGCTTTTTTATGTGTTCATAATCAGTCTTATAGGACATTCAGTATGAATGCAAAATAGCCTATTAATGACGAATTACATGCCTTGATGTGGTTTGCCATGCATTTTACCGTGCTCTGAGCCTTTATGACCTTTCGCTATTTTTTCAGCTTTTAATGTAGCAAGTTTTGCTCGTTGCTCAGCAGTCAATACTTGAGAGATAGCATGTTGAGTCTGTACTCGCTCAATGAAGCGCTGCTTGGTTTTAGCCGCTTGCTGATCAGCTAAGCGATTAACTGCGGCTGTATTTAGAGTGCTACTATTAGTCAATGCTTGCATCTGTTGCTGCATTTGCGCCCGTTCCAATTTGTTTTTTGTACGGTCAGCTTTACGATCGCCGTGTTGTGCTTGCATGATGGCTTTGATTTGCGCTTGTTGCGTTGCTGTTAGATCTAGTTGCGACATTGGACCTCTCATGCCGCCTTTTTTCATACCACCTTTTTTCATGCCATCTTTATGCTGCATTTTACTGGTCGTTGGTGTGGTATCAGTGGTTGCATTAACACTGGTACAAGCTGTTACGGTGAAAATGCTAAACATTGCTAATACTGAGCCCATTAATAATTTTTTCATCATCGTTACCTTAATTTATGGTGCATACGTTATTGGTTGCGAAAAAGTCAGTTTTTATCTGATCAGCTTATGAATGCTAAGTGTCCCGGATAGCCACTATCCATCACAGCTTGTTATCAGTATTTGTCGCTGATAGACGCTATATTACGACAGTTAGAGGTTACGAACATTTATGAAGTATTAAGAAAGGTAACGTTTATAGCGAATCGATAAGCAATTGACTGATAATATGGCTCATAAAGCGATTTAACGCTTAAGGAGAAAGATGTGCCAAACATACTACTAGGCGATGATGACGAAGAGTTGACCCAGTTATTACAAGAATACTTGCACAATCATGGGGTGACATGCGACTGCGTTCACGATGGTGAGGCTGTCATACAGAAACTCAAAACTGCGAGCAATAATGTGCTTAATGGTACTGCTGCTTACGACCTTTTAGTGCTAGATATTATGATGCCAAAAATCGATGGATTGAGTGTCTTGCGTCAATTGCCCAATATCAGTGATATCCCTGTCATTATGCTGACCGCAAAAGGGGAGGAGATTGATCGTATCATTGGGCTTGAACTTGGTGCTGATGATTATATTACCAAACCCTGCAATCCTAGAGAACTGCTGGCACGTATTAATGCCGTCATCAAACGTACTAGCGCAGCGACATCAGAGCATACGCCGCTACCAGAGAGCCGTTTGCATCTGGATCAAAACCAGCGGCTTTGTCAGATAGATGGCATAGAACTACAAGTGACGGGGACAGAATTTGATTTACTGGTTGCGCTACTGAAACAAAAAGGTGAGGTGGTGAGCAAAGCGTGGCTGTCAGAGCATGTTTTACAACGTGAATTACAACCCTTCGACCGTAGCCTTGATGTGCATGTCTCACGACTCCGCAAAAAACTCCAACCTTTTCATGATGAGCCGATCAAAGCGGTTCGTGGTAAAGGTTATCAGCTGGTATTGTAATGATGGACTCATCGATGAACGCTTCCAAGAAAGCTATTAACCATAAAATGCTTAAGCAAACACCAAAGTTTAAAGTGCGAATCACACTATTTTGGCGTTTGTTTCTAAGTCTATTATTAACAATTATAATCACCTCTATTTTATCGATCATGGTGGAGCGTTGGCTGGTTGAAAAAGCATTAACGGCTCGCATGAACGTACAAATTGATAGTTTATTGATTAAGCGTCAAGAAATGGTTGAGGCATTAAGAGCGGGTGATTTAAGTACAGTTAAGCAGATGTATCGTCAGGACCGTCAACTCATGAATCAGATAAGAGTTTACGATGAAGAAGGGGCGATTATATTTCCGCGTTATCGCAATAGAGATGAGCGTAGGCAAAAAGGTATGCAGGGTAGTCGGCGTGAAGTAGATCAACTATCAATACAACCCTCAATGCAATCAATGGCAGCTCAGCCCAATGTGGACAATAACAGGACTAATAGTCACGATAATAATAATAATAAAATGTCGAATGATAAGTCGTCATTCTTAAACCATATTCTGCAACCGATGATGCCAAATAGCGCTACGCTAGCTGATTTCGACAGTCGCCCTGAGCTGGCTGATGTGACGGTCGTCTTACCAGATGAGCAGTCTGTCATTATACAATTACGTCCGCATTTGCGTTTTGCTGATGTTATGGCGCTGCAACGTGGCAATTTTCCCATACGTTTGCTATTTATTCTCGTTTTTAGCGTCTTGGTTTGTATTTGGCTGAGCCGTACAATGACTCAGCGTATCCGCCGTGTACAAAATACCGTACACCGTATGATTGATGGCGATTATCAGACCCATCCAGACCTATCAAAAATGGGAGATGATGAGCTTGGTTTACTCGCGAAAGATGTGGCTAAACTATCAAAACGGTTGGCTGAGAGTGAGCTGGCACGCAAACAGATGCTCAGTGATATCTCGCACGAGCTACGATCGCCACTGGCACGTCTAGACGTTGCGACTGAGCTGACTCGCGACTTTGCACCGAATGCCAGTCGTTATCTCGACCGTATAGATAAAGAGTCGGCGCGGATGAATGAGTTGATTGAGCAAATCATTCATATTCAATCTCTACAAATGCAGCAATATACGATCGACAATATAGAAAACGAAGTGGTTGATATTTCTGACATCATCAGTGAAATTGGACAAGACGTTTGCTTTGAGTTTCAGCATAAAAACGTGCGTTGGCAATGGCAGCCGAGTCATGCATTGGTGGCAGACGCTTCATCTACCACTGATTCAACAACGCCTTGGACAGTGCTTGGCAATCAAGAACAGCTGCATAGTGCGCTTGAGAATGTCATTCGTAATGCTTTTATGCATACGGCCTCTGATTCAACAGTCATTGCTGACATTAAAAAAGTGGAGATGGAGGGCAATAAGCCTGCACTTCAAATCAGCATCACAGACGAGGGTGGTGGCATCGCGGATAATGACTTGGCGCGTATTTTTCAGCCCTTTGTACGGCTTGACTCGGCTCGCCATCGTGAAACGGGGGGTTATGGTTTGGGGCTGGCAATCGTTCATGCCGTGGTAATGGCACACAAGGGTCAGATTCATGTCTATAATCGCCAAGATGATATCCAAGGGCTGGTGATGCAAATAACATTGCCTGTTAACTCTGAAGGGGACTAAGAGCAGCATAAAGTGGCGAACACGCGCTTAAAACATCTCTAAAGTGTGTGTATAAGCGTGTGTTTTATTAAGTTTCAAAGCGGATTATTTCAAAAAAGTGGGAGCATTCAATATAAGCAAGGAGCAAAAAACATCTATATATTCATTTTTTGTTATATAATTGGATGAACGGTAATAAATGCCCGATGAGCGGCATTGTCTCTCTCTATATATTCGGTAATACTAATATATAGAGAGAGCGATTAGGGATTTTCAAGATAAAAAGTGTTAGTTGTTGGTTAACAAGATAAATAATGAACAAAAAACATTTAATCGTTATCCGCCGATAACGTGTTTTATTTTGTGATATCGACTCTCTGCAAGATGGATATTATCTCTGATTTTTAAATCTGACCAGTCTGTAAGGGAGTGCACACTATGAACCGCATCTATAAAGTAATATGGAATGAAGCCTTGAGCTGTTTTACCGCAGTTGGTGAATATGCAAAGGGGCGCGGCAAATCTTCCAAATCTAGCGTGAGCGCAAACGCGACCATCAATACGACTTCTAATCTTTCTTCTACCCAATTTTTCCGACTATCCACGATCGCCATAGGGATGCTGGCGGCTGGATTTACAATGTCACCGCAAGCTTTTGCACAAGTGAATGTCGGCGGTGGTACGGGATCTGGTACGGCAATTTCTTCTTGTAATACAAACAGTACTGAAGCGAATGCTGAAGGCAGCTATTCGGTTGCCATTGGCTGTGAAGCGGACGCTGGGCAAAACTTCAATCTGGTCGATAGAGGCAATCCGTCATTTACTTGGACGGGTGGTTCACAAAACAACTCTGGTAGTACCGCCATTGGCACTGGGACAGAAGCCGGTGACGTCGCTACTGCTCTAGGCACTCAAGCAAAAGCCATTGGTCGGTCATCTGTGGCAATTGGGGCGGCAGCGTATTCTAATGGAAATACCTCGTTAGCGCTTGGACGTCAATCGGCAGCGACTGCTGACTTTGCTCAGGCTATCGGTAATGTCTCCTCAGCAACGGGTCAAGGCTCTCTAGCTGTTGGTCATTCAGCACTTGCCTCAGGCAAACGTGGTATTGCGATTGGTTCAACTGATTTTGAAAATGCAGGTACAGTGGCTGATCAAGCAAATGTAGGTTATAGAGCGAATGGACAAACTCAAGCAGTTGGCAGTGATACGATTGCCTTTGGTAGTAATGCAAAAGCGACTGCTGATAACAGTCTTGCTTTTGGTGTCGGCTCTCGATCTAACGCAGTAAATGGCATCGCATTAGGTTCAAACTCTATTGCAAATCGTGCTGGTGGTGCCAGTGGTTTTGTGCCAGTAGGAGCAGATAGTTCAGTCATCCAAGCAACGGATAGCGTTACACTTGGCGCGGTCTCTGTAGGAACAGGAGCAGCGGGTGGCAACCGTCAGATTGTAAACGTCGCAGCAGGTAGCAGTGACAGTGATGCTGTCAATGTGGCTCAGCTAACGGGGCTGTCGAATACTGTCGCTAATAATAAAACCAAGTATTATAGCGTGGACTCAGCTGCTATCGGTAATGCTAATAACGACGGAGCGACAGGTTATAACGCCATGGCGCTGGGCGGAAATGCAAAAGCCACAGGCAGCCAAACCATTGCGATTGGCAGCTCAGAATTTGGGCAACAGACGATGGCAAGTGGTGAGCAATCGATTGCTATCGGTGCTAACGTCGTGTCTAGAGGGGCATCGTCTATCGCAATAGGCGGTGATGACCTAAATTTTGCATCGAAAACTAATATCGATGGTAGTCCGTTGTCACCATTAAATAGTGGCACAGTTAACGATGTTTTCAAATCCTACGTAGGTAAAGATTTGGTAGAAACCAATCAGTACGATGTTAATACCGAAGCTGGAGGTGCTGCGTCGATAGCCATTGGTGCAAAATCGCTGTCTAAAGGTGATCTGTCTACAGCCGTTGGTGTTCATTCCAATACCTCGGGAACGGCTTCTTCAGCGTTCGGTGTTGGTGCGTCAGCTAGCAAAGATGGTTCAGTCTCTTTAGGTGCAGGCTCTACAACAGCAACAAGTGCAAGCTCTGAAAAGACAATGACAGTTGGTGGCGTGGTATATGATATCGCCGGTAATGTCATTGATGATAAGGGCATGCTACGAGAGGGTGCGCAAGTATCCGTGGGCGTAGTAGGATCTGAGCGTCAGATCAAAAACGTCGCTGGTGGAGCTGTCACTGCGGCTAGTACGGATGCAGTGAATGGTAGTCAATTATATGCGACCAATGAAGCGGTCGGAAATAATACCACGACTATTAACAAAGGCTTTGCATTAAAAGCCGCTGATGGTAATACAGTACAGAAACCATTGGGACAAGCCGTTGAAGTGGTTGGTTCTAACAGCAACATCGATACCCGAGTAAAAAATGGCAAAATCGAAGTTGAGCTTAATGACAACTTAAACCTAGGTACTACAGGCAGCGTTAGCACAGGTAACTTATTAAACGGTACAACGGTCAATGGTCTAGGTATTGTCACTGGCGGCGTACTTACTGGCGTCACTACCGTTAGTGGTGCAGGTGTTACAGTAACGGGTGGAAGCATATTTAACCCTACCAATGCCACGTTAACCAGCAATGGTCTGACCATTTTAAATGGTCCAAGCATCACGAAAAGCGGGGTCAATGCGGGTAATAAGAAGGTCGTCAATGTTTCTAATGGTACGGTCAGTCTAAATAGCAAAGACGCCATCAATGGTGGTCAGTTATTTAATACCAACCAACAAGTCACGACCAATACTAGCAACATCTCAACCAATACCACCAATATTGGTACCAACACTGACAATATTGCTAAAGGCATCAAGTTTAACGTGAATGATGCAAGTAGCGGCGGCACTCTTAAAAAAACCTTCGCCTTAGGTGAAGAAATTAAGTTTGATACGGATAGCAATTTAACCACCACTGGCTTATCAATGGGTGATGGAATTGCTCTCGGTCTGTCTCCAACTTTAACAGGCCTCACTAGTGCAGATTTTGGTGGTGTTAGTATCTCTACTACTGGTATCAATGCCAACGACACCCAGATCAAGGGAGTAAAAAGCGGTGGTAATACAGTAACCAATGCAGCAAACATCGGTGATGTACAGATGGCAGCCGCAGGAGCGAGAACCAAAGTAGTTAAAGGTACGAATGTTGCCAGTGTTGACTTTTCAACCGATAGCGATACTGGACAGGATGTCTATACTGTCAATGCCAATGGCGCCAGTGTTTCTACTGCAGATGCTAATGCACTAACAGTTAGCACTAGTGTCAAAGATCCTGATACCAATATCACCGACTATCAAGTTGATCTAAGCGAAGGTAGTAAGGCAAGCTTGGCAAAAGCTGATAGTGCGATGCAAACGGTAGTGACACAAATCAACGGTAATGATGTCAAGACTTTGGATAAAGACAATAATACAGCCAACTTTATCACTGGTGACAATATTGTCTTGACCGCTGATAATGGCGGTATCAAAGTTGCTACTGCTGCCGACTTAGTCTCAACCAGCTTGACCACAGGAACTACAGTCGTCAACGCTGATGGTGTCACATTTATGGGTGGGACTAATCAAACGGTCAGACTCAGTAATAGTGGGCTAGACAATGGTGGCAATCAAATTACCAATGTCGCTAACGGTACAATAGCCAGCGATGCCGTAAACTTTGGTCAACTACAAGCCACGACCACGACCATCGATAAAGGTTTTGATTTCGATGGTGATACAGGTACTACCGTTAATCGTCAGCTTGGTGACAAGCTGACAGTCAAAGGTGGCGCGACCGTGGAAAGTGACTTGTCAAATGGCAACAACATTGGCGTCGTTGCTGACGGTACCAGCACATTGACCGTGAAACTTGCGAAAGATTTAACTGGTCTTAACAGCGCAAACTTTGGTAGCGGTGTCAGCATCTCAGCCAATGGTCTGAACAATGGTGGCAATAAAATTACTAACGTTGCAGAAGCGACCACAGGTAAGGATGCGGTAAACTTCGACCAATTGTCAGCAACCAATAGTCTCGTGGCTAAAGGCATCAAAATCGGTGATGGCAATAGTGCCAACGATCAGCAGTTTGCTTTAGGTGATACCATCAACGTCACTGGTGATAGCAACATTACGACGACAGCCTCGGCAACGGGTGTTCAGGTGAAACTGAATAACCAGTTAAATTTAGGCAATGAGGGTAGCATGCAGATTGGTAATAGCATTATGAATAGTAATGGCTTTACCTTTACCGATAATGGTCCCGGTAGAACGGTTAGACTGAGCAGTAGCGGTCTTGACAATGGTTTTAACAGAATCACCAATGTAGCTGCTGGTATTGCAGATACAGATGCGGCGACTGTCGGACAGTTGAACGCCACGACGTTTGCCCTTGATCAAGGTTGGGGACTAACGGCTCAGGGTGATGTTGCCACTATGATCAAACAAGGCAGCGCCATCGATTTGAACAGTACAGATGGTAATATTAAAGTGTCTAGATCAGCGGACAATAATGTTAGCCCTGACCTACGTGCTGCTGCACCATTGGCGGGCGTCAATGACATTAGCTTCGATTTAAATCCAGACCTGAATTTAGATAGCGTAACGACGGGTGATACCATTATGAATAATAATGGGCTGACTATTACAGGTGGACCTAGTGTCACCAAAGCGGGTATCAATGCTGCTGACACTAAGATTACAAACGTTGTGAACGGCGATGTCTCTGAAGGTAGCAAAGATGCTATCAATGGTGGTCAGCTCTATGCACAAGGTAGTGGCATCAGTAGTATCATTGGCGGTGAGACAGTCTACAATCCTGTAGATGGCACCTTTACCAATAGTAATATTGGTGGTACTGGTCAAAATAGTATCGATGGTGCGATTGCTTCTATTAAGCAAGGAGAAGTCGTTATCAATGAAAACATCCAAGCCAACACTACCAATATCCAAACCAATACCACGAATATTGCCACGAATAAAACAAACATCAACACCAATACGACCAATATCAAAGTGAACAAGGATAAAATAGATGCGGGTCTCAATTTTGGTGCTGATAGCGGTGCTACCATCAACAAACCAGTAGGCGATGGCAGTGTCCTCACCTTCACAGGTGGTAATAACATCACCACAACAGCAGCAGGCAGTAGTATTAAGTTTGATCTAAACGGTGATATTAATATCGATAGCGTCAAAACTGGCAATACGACAATTAATAATAATGGCGTCAGCATTGTCGGTGGTCCTAGTATGACTGCAAGCGGTATCAACGCCGCTGGCAACAAGATCACTGATGTGGCTGATGGCATGGCACCCAGAGACGCTGTGAATATGGGTCAATTGGATGCTGTTAGTCAAAGACTTGGCAACAACATGAATGAGCTAGGTTATAAGATTGGTGAAGTCGAAGACGATGCAAATGCTGGTATTTCAGCCGCCATGGCAATGTCTTCACTACCGCAAGCTTACATCGCTGGTAAATCCTTAATCGGTGGCGGTATAGGAACGTACAATGGGGAAAGTGCAGTTGCTATTGGCTTCTCGAAGTTATCCAATGATGGTCGTTGGGTCATGAAGGTAAACGGCACCGCTGATACCCAAGGTAATGCTGGCGGCTCGATTGGTGCAGGCTTCCATTTTGATTAAAGCAATCAAGCCTACTATCAAGTAAAGTGATTTGTTAGTTATAAAAATTAGTCATAAAAAAGCAAGGCATCAGATGTCTTGCTTTTTTGCGACATGAGCATGAAGACGTTTTCAGCGTGATGATTGGGTGATTACTAAATAGTAATCACTAAATAGTAATCACTAAATAGTAATCACTAAATAGTAATCACTATATGATTTTTACCAATGATTTGTTTTTCTTTGGCTCAATAGCCAAGCGATAAAAAGCCCTCATTATATGAAGGCCTATTTATTTTTATAAAAGCAATTCTATACTCTGAACATGGCTGCATTTGGGGTCAATCCGACATAAGCCATGCCAGCTTGCTCCATCCAATGTGGCTGCACGATACCATGTTGTAAAATAGCATGAATGTCTCGATGCGCTCTTTCTATTCTATGTTTTTTATATAGTGAGACCGTACCAGCGACCGCATAAATTTCCGATACCATGGCTCTGGCTTCTCTCGCTACCTCACAGGCTGCTGCCCACACATCAGCCAGCTGTATATCGGTAAAGGCATTCTGTTGCTGTGCTTCGTTCCATAATACCTCGACACTATTGTGTAATTGTGCGCGCCTAGACGCTAATAGTGTTTTGCTTTTAGCGATAGTCGCTTGTACTGCTGCACGATCACGCAAATCTGGGCTTTTACCGGGCGTTACTTTCTCAAGGCAAATTTGGATTAACTCATCTGTCGCTGCTTTTAAGACACCCAGCGCCATCGCTGCACAGCCAGCGGCATTAATACAGCCGATTGGTAGGCGGCTATACGCATTATCGATGGCGACAGGGCTATCAAAATCGACCGCATAACGCTCCTGCACAAACGCGTCTTTGATGACGATGTCGTGACTGCCTGTACCATTTAGTCCACCAACATGCCAAGTATCAATCACTTCCACATCTTTTTTTGGAATAAAGAACAGCTTTAAATTTGCACCCGGTCCAAGGGTCGTAGGCGAGCCTTCGGATATTACCAAGCAGCGCAGCACAAACCAGTCTGCCAACTCACAACCTGATACTAATGTCCATTGACCTGAGATCATATATCCTTCAGCGGTTTGTTTAGCAATCCCTTCAGGGCGTGCAGAGTTGGCATAGACATGAGAGGGGTCACTGTATATCTCCTGCACACTAGGCTTGTCTAAAAATCGTCCAAATGTGCAAGCCAAATGGTTGTTCCAAACGATCCAAGCAACTGAGGCTTCAGCACTGGCTAGCGTCTCATAAACTTTTAATGTTTCTAAAGGGTTGCCTTGCCATCCTCCCAACGATTTTGGCAGTCCCATCCTAAATAGCGACAACTCTGACAGCTTTTTGACCACTATCGGTGCAATTTTTCTACAGGTTTCTGTTTCTTCTCTAGCCGATAGGGCTAAATCATAAATATCTTGAGCGGCCTGGGATGGTAGAGCGTCTTTGTTATTTGATAAAGGTGTATAACTCATAATATCCAACCTTATTTTAATGAATAAAACAGTATGTTTATCTAAAATTAATTCTAAATTTGAGATATAACAACGCCTATACCAAGAATAGCCAACAGTTGACTGCTATACAACCAATAATTTGCATATATGAAATATTATATTGAGATGAAAAGTAGAAGTGATGATTCGATGAAATATTAAGTACTATGTTTGGCTTAAGAGTATCAATGCTTTGCCTGTTTTTAGGCAGTCATTCGTTTTGATTGCTTTGTCTGAGCTCTGAGCCCAGCAATTATAAGGGCGTTTTGTTATTAAATTCTCTAATCATTTAATTTTCTAATCATTTAATAGCAAAATACCCTTACTGAAAGCACTCTGTTTGATTGTTTATTGAGACTTGGGCGCATCAGGCTGCATGCTAGGATCAGCGTCAGCAAAGGCTTTAAGCGTACGGCAATGCGTGTCAATTTCGACGATATTGGGATAGGCACTTAAATCCACGTTAAAACGTCGCGCCGAAGAGACCTGAGGAATCAAATAGCAATCTGCAAAAGTAGGGCTGTCACCGTAGCAAAATTTTCCACGGCTTTTGTCTTTTGCTAGTATTTTTTCTAACGCCGCAAAGCCCTCACTCATCCAACGGTTGCACCACGCCATGACTTTTTCTTCGTCTACCGCCAGCTCATTGCGTAGATATTGTAAGATACGGCGGTTATTAATGGGATGAATATCACAACCAATCATAGCGCTAATGGCACGTACTTGCATACGTCCAGCCGCGTCTTTAGGCAATAGCGGGTTTTTAGAATGAACCTCTTCTAACCATTCTAAGATGGCTGGGCTTTGATATAGTAATAAATCATCGGTCTGTAAAACAGGCACCAATCCTTGTGGATTGAGTGATTTAAACGCATCTGCTAACTGCTCATCTTTTGCTAAATTGACCGAAATATAGTCATAATCTAAGCCTTTGAGATTCATCGCGATACGAGTACGATACGAGGTGCTGCTACGAAAGTAGCCATAAAGTGTCATCATTGTGAATTCCTTTTATTATGGTAGGTTGTGAATGAGATAAGCAGTTATAATTAATAATACGAAATGTATGTTATACAATTAAAGAACTCTTATGACGTTACCTCTTCATTTCAGTTTTTCATGAATATATTAGATTAATATGCCAAGTAAATTACTCATTGAGCAAAACATGCCAGCAGCTGAAAGCCCTTTAGAAAATCCCGTGACAACCAATAAAAGTCAAAGTGGCGTCCAGTCACTGGAGATTGGATTGTCGGTATTAGACGTTCTTATTGATCATAACGAGCCGATGATGCTAAAAGATATTGCGCAAGTGATGCAAATGCATCCAGCAAAGTGTCACCGCTATTTGGTCAGTCTCATTCGTAAAAACTATGCGCGTAAGCTTGATGATGGTCGCTACGGGCTAGGCGATAGGGTTAACACATTGGCAGCATTGGGGCACTCTGGATTTAGTCAAAACAATATTTTAGAGCGGCTGACGCACATCGCTAATGAAATCAAAGACACCCTGAATTGCGGTGTTCAGATTGCCAAATGGTTTAGCGAAGGTCCTATTATTATTCAGTCCGTTGAACCAGATAGCCCGATTAGTATTATCACTCGTATCGGTTCACGTATGCCGCTGACGACATCGGCGACGGGGCAATTATTTGCCAGTTATCAGCCAGATGCCGTCATTCAGCCATTGGTCACAGCTGAATGGCAGACAGACAATGAAGCAATAATCACAGAAAAATGGCAGAATTTCAGTCACTTGCAAGCCAAGATTCGTAACCAAGGCTATGCGACAGTCACGGGTGATATGCTGATGGGGATTAATGCCATTACGATTCCTGTCATATTGCCGCAGCTTGCTAATAGCGCTGTTAATCTATCTGCTATTAGTGGCAAAACTGCTAGCAAAGGACTACCACTAGAATACGCTATCACTATCATTGGAACGACACAGCAATTGCCCATGAGTGAGCAACACAACGTGGTTGAGAAAATTCTAGCAATCGCGCAGCGTTATCAAATTGCGTAGCTGGTTTTTTTACTATATAAGTTTTGATCATGTAAATTGACCGACTATCGCGTAAAGGTTGAATATCATTAAATGATATTCAACCTTTAGACCATACAGGCGCTACTGGCAGCTTTTGCTTTTTCGTACACGTTGTCAGCGTCTAGACCAGTGGCATTGACTTCATCTAGATAGTGCTGTGAGCCTTCCATTAATGGACCTTTCCAGTCTGGGTCATTGAGTGGGTCAGGAATATCGATCATGATATCGCCTTTTTCTTTAGCGGCAGCCATTGCTTTGGCATTACTGACGTCAAATACTTTGGAGACACGTGCTGCCATCTCCGCTCCTGAATTGTCATCAATTACTTTCTTGAGATCATCGGGCAAATTGTCGTATTTCTCTTTATTCATACTGATAACAAAAGTAGAGTTATAAAAAGGAATATTGGTGTGCGTATTGATTAAATCATCAAGACGAAATGCTTGAATGGGCTGCCAAGTAAAGCTGAGTCCGTCAATGACACCGCGTTGAAGGGAAGTATAAGTATCACTGGCAGGCATGCCAACGGGCGCCGCGCCAGTCGCTTCGATAATATGACTCGCAACGGCAGAAGGTTGGCGAATACGCAAACCTTTCATATCTGCTGGCGTGCGAATAGGCTTATCTACGGTATGCAGCGCACCTTGTCCAGTGCCTATCAGCGCGAGCAGGTGAGTATCTTCGTACTCATTTTTAATGACACCATCATCATACAGTTTATGAAGTATGCAGCTCTGCTGCTGTGCAGTATTTGTGATACCTGGCAGCTCTACAATTTGAGTTAAAGGAAATCGCCCTGCTGTATATCCTTGCGCTTGCATACCAATATCAACAATACCTTTCGCGGTAGCATCATAGGTAGCACCCGGTTTGCTAAGAGTAGCAGAAGGGTAGATCTCAATCTTTAAGCGGCCTTTTGATTCTTCTTCAATTTTCTTTGCCCATGGCTGCAATGCTTCGGTGTTTATGTTGTCATTGGCAGTCATAAAGTGTGAGAATCTTAGAGTAGTCACATCGCCTGTATCTACATCAGCGTTTACTGCTGGGTCGTTATTAGAGCAACCAGTCATCGCGATCGAAGTCGCTAAGAGTATTCCTAAAGGGGTTTTTATTTTCATCATTGAATCCTTTCATGATGGTTGGATATTGTTCGCTACCTAGGGCGTGTCATCAATTAGTATATTGATACATTTAATGGTCTTAAAATGACGGCACGCCCTAATTAGTCATATAAAAAGAGATAACGAACACAATAACAGGTCAATTACTCACCGACAGGCGCGACTTCTCTTGCTTCAGCCAGTTCTTCTGCATGTAAAAACTGGGTATGAGCTGGTGCGCGTTTGGTACGTGACCATTCTTCTAACATCTCATACTTCATGGCTTCAGTAATCATCGAGACTTTTTCTTCTGAGGTAATATCATCGTAGGTGAGTTCCATACGATGGCCGTTAGGATCAAAGAAATAGATAGAATGGAAGATACCGTGATTGGTCACGCCGACCACATCAATACCATTTTCTTCTAAATGCTTTTTTGCTGCCATTAAGGCATCACGGTCTTTTACCTTCATGGCTAAGTGTTGCACCCAATTCGGGGTATTCGGATCAAAACCCATTTCAGGCTGATTGGGCACTTCAAAAAACGCCAATACGTTGCCATTACCTGCGTCTAAAAAAACATGCATATAAGGATCAAAGGCTTTGGTCGAAGGCACGTGGTCTTCAGCGAATGCAAGGATGAAATCCATGTTTAGGTATTTTTGATACCATTCAACGGTTTCTTTAGCGTCTTTGCAGCGATAGGCCACATGATGGATTTTTTCAATTTTAAAGCTCATATCAAACTCCTTTTGATAGGGAATGCAGTGAGTAATAGGCTGCCAGTACCGATTGACTATAGGTCGATGGTTGCTTGGCAGCTCAAAACCACTGTGCTCACATTTTTTCTAGACTATTTGTCAAAATCAAAGTTAAGCGCGGGCAGTACTTTGCCGCGTACTTCACCAAAGCCAACACGAATGCCGTCTTTTTCGCTATAGCCTTTCATGATTACTGTGTCGCCATCTTCAATAAAACTGCGGGTCTCGCCGCCTTTTAAAGTGACAGGTTTGGTCGCATTCCAAGCAATCTCTAGCATCGAGCCATAAGAATCTGGCGTTGGTCCTGAAATCGTCCCTGAGCCCATCATATCGCCAACTTCCACTTTACAGCCAGTGATGGTGTGGTGGGTGAGCTGCTGCGCCATTGACCAATACATATGTTTGAAGTTGGTCTCACAAACCACAGTGGCGCTATCTGAGTTTTCAGGCAATAACTCAACTGATAGATGGATGTCATAGCTATTATTGCTGTCTTTTTCGTTTAGATATGCCAATGGTTTTGGCTCTTGAATCGGGCATGCTGTTTTAAAAGGTGCCAACGCATCCATAGTCACAATCCAAGGCGAGACTTCAGAAGCAAAGGTTTTGGCATTAAATGGACCTAAAGGCACATATTCCCATTTTTGAATGTCACGGGCTGACCAGTCGTTGAGCAAGACCATGCCAAAAATATGCTCAAAGGCATTGTCTACTGCAATCGGTTGACCAATGCTATTACCTTTACCAACCACAAAAGCAGTCTCAAGTTCAAAATCTAAACGCTTACAGGCTGAGAAAATAGGGCGGGCGTCAGCATTTGGCTTTAATTGACCAGAGGGGCGTATCACATCAGTGCCACTGACGATGACGGTGCTGGCGCGTCCGTTATAGCCGACTGGCATTTCAGTCCAGTTAGGTAGTAGGGCGTTGTTTGGATCACGGAACATAGTGCCGACGTTGGTGGCGTGCTCTTTAGACGAATAGAAATCGGTAAAACCTGGGACGTGAACAGGCAGATGCATGGTGACGTCTGCTTGATTAAATAGCGCTTTTTTCTGCAAGTCTTGATTATCACACAAGGCGTCGCTAGCACTAGATAGGAGGGTTTGGATGGTTGATCGTGCCTGCGTCCAATTGTCTCGACCTGAGTCAATAAAAGCGTTTAGCGTTGGTTGATCAAAATATGGACCGCCCTCTAAGCTCAGTAAACCTTCTGCTTCGAGCACAGCCAAATCCAATACGTACTCACCGATAGCCACACCAGCGCGGCGCTTGTTATTACCAACAGCGTCTTTGGCATCACTAAAAATACCATAAGGTAGGTTATGAATGGAGAAGTCAGAATCAGCGGCGATATCGATAAAGGATGTGAGGGTATTGTCAATCTTTGACATAGGGTGCTCCTTGCTAAAGCATATAATGAATTACGTTATAATTAAATACTTACGCATAATGTAATTTATCAAAGTGGAGATTGCAAGGGTTTTTGTGCAGTGTTTTCTTAAAATAGACGTGATACTAGGGACGTTGATGTTATTTGGTAAAATAAATAGGAAAAACGTAGGACATAAAAAAAAGGCTGAGCAGTCGCTCAACCTTTTTGTGAATCGCTATTACTGACTACCGCACCGTTTTAATGCGTGCTCACTCAGTCTTTTAAGACGTCTGCCATGGCATTGGCGACATAGTCGATGTTACTGGTGTTCAGTCCAGCCACACACATACGTGAGTTGGAAACCATGTAAATGCCAAACTCGCTTTGTAAGCGTTCGACTTGCTCAGGCGTCAGACCAGTAAAGCTAAACATGCCGTTTTGACGGGTAATATAGTCAAAGTTGCGGTTCGGGATTTTAGCTTCTAACACTGATTTTAGCTTTAAGCGCATGGCTTTGATGCGGTCGCGCATCGCATAAACTTCGCCAACCCATTGCTTGTGCAGTGCTTCGTCGTTCATAACGATATCGACCACACGACCACCATGTGATGGCGGGCTTGAGTAAATACGGCGTACGGTAGCATTTAGCTGACCGAAGACGCGCTCTGTCTCGTCAACCGTTGGACAAACAACTGATAGACCGCCGACACGCTCGCCATATAGCGATAAGTTTTTAGAGAATGAGTTGCTGACAAACAATGGCAAGCCCATATCGACAGCTTTACGAATCGCATAAGCATCGCTGTCCATGTCTTCGCCAAAACCTTGGTAGGCAATATCCATAAATGGAATCAGTTCGCGCGCTTGAATGACGTTCAGCACAGTATCCCATTGCTCACGGGTCAAATCTAGACCTGTTGGATTGTGGCAACAAGGATGCAGCAAAATCACATCATTTTTATTCAACGTCTCAAAAAACGCAATCATTTCATCGAATTTGATGCTGCTGTTGGCTTTGTCGTAGTACGGGTATTTACCCACTTCGACATCAGAGCCTTCAAAAATGGCAATGTGGTTGCCCCATGTTGGGTCACTCACATAGCATTTAGATTGTGGGAACCATTCATGGATGAACTCAGCGCCGACTTTTAACGCGCCAGAACCGCCAATCGTAGCGATAGTGGCGACCAAACCGTCTTTTAAAATCTGTGCGTCTTTACCGAACAGTAATTCCTGACAGCCTTTACGATGTCCTGGTAAGCCTGCCATCGGTAGATATGGACGCGGCGCAATAGGATCGGCAATGCGTTCTTCGGCTGTTTTTACACAGTCAAGTACGGGCAATACACCATTTTCATCATAATAAATACCAATGCCTAAATTGACCTTTTTAGGATTGTTATCTGCTGTATATTTTTCCATCAGCCCTAAGATTGGATCACCAGCGTAATAGTCGATACGTTCAAACATGTTGTTTCCTTATGAAATATAAATCAAGCCGCCAAAAATCATAGAGCAAATTGACGGTTAACTCAATATGAGATTCAATTATCTTGCATAATTAATAAAATAGTTGATTGAAACCATTGTGTTTCAAAGCTTTTCAAGCATCAACCATGCCTGTGTCAGCGATACTTAAGTATGCTGTAAGTCATTAAAATGACTGGAAAAATAGCTCTGCAAGAAGTCTTTGAAAGCAATGGTAGCAGGCGATAACGCACGAGAAGAACGCTGATAGATAAAAAACTGCCGCATTTTAACGGGTTGTGCCAGCGGCCTCATTTGTAAACCATTGGCGCTAACCCAGTCGATGACTTCGGGCATATAGGGCAAACATAAGGTAATGCCGAAGCCTTGACGGGTCATCTCAAGCGCAGTGGACATAAAATTGACCTTGTAACGTGCCTGTTGAATATGACTGGCGATACGGTCATCCAACTCGGCTGTCACTTGTTCAATGAAAGGGCCTTGCAGCGTGATGAGCGGAATGTCTAATAAATCCTGCCACGTTATTTCATGCTTTTGTGCCAGCGCATGGTTGTCAGGCATCACCACACAAAATGGTAGCTGATATAACAAATCAGCATTGATGTCGTCCTCAGCCTCCATAAATCCAAGCTCAGTACCGACACCCAAATCTACTTCAATGTCCTGAATATGTCTGAGTAAGTTTTCTGCCGAACAATCTAATAACGATACGCCAATCTCGGGATGTTGTTTGGAAAACTGGGCGATGACTGCTGGCATAGAAGAGGCGGCAAACTGCGAAACAGCGAGTCGGACTTGACCTTGCGCCAAGCTTGTTAAGCTGCTCGCCTCATTTTCAAACAGCTGCATCTCATTCAAGATACGCCGTGCTTGCGGCAATAAATGCCGTCCTACTACCGACAAAGACAGCTGGCGGGTAGTACGGTCGAACAGCACGATACCGAGGCTGGACTCCAATTCTTTAATCAAGCCGCTAACGGCAGATTGGGTCAAATGCATCTGATCGCTGGCACGAGTAAAACTGCCATTGTCAGCGACTTGGATGAAAGCGGTTAATTGGCGAATGCTGATATTCATAAGTAAACCTGATAAATAAATCATAAAAAACAATTAGTCTTATAAATAAACCTAATCTAATATAAATACATCGTCAATAAGAATTATTGATTGAAGACATTTTTTATTGCATTTTTACCACCAATTGAAATTAAGGATGATTACAATGGCAGATTTATTTGACAACCCAATGAGCCTAAATGGGTTTGATTTTGTTGAATTCGCCTCACCTCAACCGGATGCGGTCGACGCATTGTTCAAACAGCTTGGCTTTGCCCATGTCGCCAACCATCGCTCAAAAGATGTGGCGCTATACCGTCAAGGTGACATCAATCTTATTCTAAATCGTGAACCAAAAAGCGAAGCCAGCTATTTCGTTGAAGAGCATGGTGCTGGCGCTTGTAGCATGGGCTTTCGTGTGCAGAATTCCAAAAAAGCTTATGAGCGTGCCATCGAAATGGGCGCGCAGCCAGTAGACGTACCCACTGGTGTGATGGAGCTGCGCCTGCCTGCTATCAAGGGTATCGGTGGCTCACTGATTTATCTCATCGATCGTTATAAAGATGGTGAGTCTATTTATGACGTTGATTTCGAATTTTTTGCTGATGTAGACCGTCGTCCTGTCGGGCATGGTTTTAAAGTCATCGACCATTTAACCCATAACGTTTACCGTGGTCGTATGGCTTATTGGGCAAACTTTTATGAGCGCATCTTTAACTTCCGCGAAATCCGCTTTTTTGACATCAAAGGTGAATATACGGGTTTGACCAGTAAAGCCATGACAGCGCCTGATGGCAAAATCCGTATTCCATTGAACGAAGAGTCAAAGCAGGGCGGCGGTCAAATTGAAGAATACTTGATGCATTTCAACGGTGAAGGTATTCAGCATATTGCTTTGGCCAGCGATGATTTGTTTGCCAGTATCGATAAATTAAAAGCAGCGGGTATCCCGCTAATGACTGCCCCAACCGCGACTTACTATGAAATGCTGAGTGAGCGTCTACCAAATCATGGCGAAAATGTCTCTGAGCTACAGATGCGCGGTATCTTGTTAGATGGCACCACTGAAGGCGGCACACCGCGTCTGCTGTTACAAATTTTCTCTGAAACTATCTTAGGTAGCCCTGTCTTCTTCGAGTTTATCCAGCGTAAAGGTGATTACGAAGATGGCTTTGGCGAAGGTAATTTCAAAGCCCTATTTGAATCCATTGAGCGCGATCAAGTCCGTCGTGGCACGGTTGGTCAGCTAGAAACTGAAACACCGTAAGCCCCTCTACCTTTAGGGAAAAATCCATAAAATAAACGGGCAGGGCAAAAGGAGTTTGTCTTGTCCCTAATAACCACTGCACTCTGTAATGCCGTGTGTTCAATGTGATGACTGAGCTATGGTTCAGTCATGATTGAAAACGAATAGCAAAAATTCAGAGTGCCATTTAGAGTGCCAATGGCAATAAAAGGAATACAGGCATGGAACGCCTACCACATACGAATTCTGTTAATAAAGCTATCGGTGCCAACAGCGTTGCTTGCAAAACGCTAGGCACTGATGCTGCCAGTCACGATGATTCTGCTTATAAAAAGCAGGATTCTATGCCTAAAAAACAACCTTACGTGTCGCATCAACCAGATAGCCATGGTCATATTCACTATAGTGATGATGAAAATGGTATGTGGCAGGCATTGCTTGAGCGTCAAGCCGAACAAATACCCAACCGTGCCTGCCCAGCCTATCTAGACGGTTTAAAAAAACTGAATTTGCCCGCTACGCGTATTCCGCAATTGCATGATATCGATGAGGTATTGCAAGCCACGACTGGTTGGCAAACTGCCGCTGTCCCTGCATTAATCAGTTTTGGTAAGTTTTTTAAATTGCTTGCCAATAAATCCTTTCCAGTGGCAACTTTTATCCGTCGATTTGATGATATGGACTATATCGAAGAGCCTGATATTTTTCATGAAATCGTTGGACATTGTCCGCTTTTGACCCATCCTGCCTTTGCTACATTCAATGAAACTTATGGCAAGTTGGGTCTTAATGCCACTAAAGAAGAACGGTGGTTTTTGGCACGGCTCTATTGGTTTACCATCGAGTTTGGCTTGGTGGGACAAAATCAGAGCAGTCGCCGAATCTATGGCGGTGGCATTTTAAGCTCACCGTCTGAGACGGTTTATGCACTCAATGCTGGTTCTGAGCAGCAATCAGAACCTCAGCATCAACCGCAAAATCAACCAGAGCACCGAGCGTTTGACTTGCTTGATGTGTTACGTACCCCTTATCGTATCGATCATATCCAGCCGATTTATTATGTCATTGATGATTTGGATACATTATTTGATATCGTCAATAGCGATATCATGGGAATGGTCAAACAAGCCATGTCGCTAGGATTGTTTGAGCCTAGTTATGCATTAAAAAACGCCTAATGCATGGTTAAGAAACACGGCATCATTTGAATGATGTAGCCGTAAATGACAGCGTCAACATGGACGTAACTGTATTAAACGTAACAGTATTAAAAAAATGAATAGTTAACATAAAAGGACATTATAATGACGATATTATCACAAGCCAGCTGTGAGGCCTGCCGCATTGGCGCGCCAACGGTCAGCGACATCGAAGCACAAGAGCTATTACAGCAAATTCCAGATTGGTCATTGATCGAGGTTGATGGCATTAAGCAATTACAACGTCAATATAAATTCAAAAACTTCGTCAAGGCGATGGAGTTTGCCAATCAATTAGCAGACATCGCCGAAGCAGAAGGGCATCATCCTGGCATATTGGTAGAGTGGGGCAAGGTGACGGTTACGTGGTGGTCACACAGCATTAAAGGTCTGCATCGCAATGATTTTGTCATGGCAGCTAAGACCGATAGTC
Source organism: Psychrobacter immobilis (assembly GCA_904846265.1). Lineage (GTDB taxonomy): Bacteria > Pseudomonadota > Gammaproteobacteria > Pseudomonadales > Moraxellaceae > Psychrobacter > Psychrobacter immobilis_A. Next base: position 64,524 of record CAJHAA010000001.1, read on the forward strand.
TGCTGGATCAATAATGAGGGTAGCAATCGCTATTGCAACTCATTAAACTTGTCCGACTCAAAGCCAACCCTAACGCCAGATTTGACTGGCAAGCTAAGGATGTGTGATGCCTCCAAAAATATTAACCCAAATTTCACCTCAACTGGCATTTATGATTTCTGCCATTGTCATCGCTATTATGGGCGTTACCATGATAGGTTTTGGCTGGGTACCGCATTTATCATTGATACTCGCTATTTGTGTCTTGCTAGGCATTGGTTTGTTTAAAGGCTTGACCTTTGATGACATGCAAGCGCAAATGGCATCGGGTGTCATGCGTGGTATCGGTGCGATCTATCTATTCTTCTTTATTGGTTTGATGGTCGCCGCTTTAATGATGTCTGGTGCTATTCCAACGCTGATGTATTTTGGTTTTCAGTTGATTTCACCAGAGTATTATTACATTTCAGCCTTTGTATTGACCTCTATTATTGGTATTGCCTTGGGCAGTAGTTTGACCACCGCGGCGACATTGGGTGTGGCTTTTATTGGTATGAGTAATGCCTTTGATGCCAACGTGGCGATTGCGGCTGGTGCGGTGGTCTCAGGGGCGTTTTTCGGTGATAAAATGTCGCCGTTATCAGACACCTGTACCATTGCTTCATCGGTGGTGGGTATTGATTTGTTTGAGCATATTCGCAATATGATGTATACCACGGTACCAGCGTGGATACTCACGGTCATTATTTTTTGGTTTTTCTCTGGGCAGACCGCAGGCTCTGACTTGAGTCAAGTAACCGTATTGCAAGGTCAGTTGATTGAAAGTGGCTTGGTACATGGTTATGCGGTATTGCCATTTGTGGTACTGGTTGGGTTGGCGGTTTTTCGTGTCAATGCCATTTATACGATTATCTGTACCATTGTGGCAGCATTGATTATTACTTATTTGCACAGCTCGCCGAGCTTTGGACAATTAGGCGGCTATTTATTTGCAGGCTATGCACCCGCTGAATCGTTAGAGCTGGGTGAAGTCGGTGGTATGCTATCGCGCGGCGGTGTGCAGAGTATGTTCTTCACTCAAGCGATTGTGATATTGGCACTCAGTCTTGGTGGCTTGCTCACAGCATTGGGTATTTTGCCAGCACTGTTATCAGGGATTAAAGACACATTAACCACATCAGGACGCGCCATATTTGCCGCTGCCATGTCTGCTCTGAGTATTAACGTGCTTATTGGCGAGCAGTATTTGAGTATTTTATTATCTGGTACTGCCTTTCGTCCGACGTTTGAGCGTTTGAATTTACATCCTAAGAATCTGTCTCGTACCATTGAAGATGCAGGTACGGTCATCAATCCTCTAGTGCCTTGGAGTGTGTGCGGCGTGTTTATCAGCCAAGCATTAGGCGTGCCCGTGCTTGATTATCTGCCTTATGCGTTCTTCTGTTATTTATCGCTACTACTAACGATATTGTTTGGTTTTACGGGAATTACCATCAGCAGACTCAAGAGTCAGTGACCCGAAAAACTTTTGTCTTTAAATTCTGCATTAAAACGCTAGGGCTTGTGTCTTCTAAGACAACATAACAAGCCCTAGTTTTTATTTATACCCTTGCAATAATTTCAGACAAGCTGATAGGTGTTGAGTACGATATACCAGATTTGCAGCTCGCTAAGTTGAGTAGTACGTGCTGTACAGGGGAGTAAAAACGTTTGTTCAAGAGAGTGAGCAGACGTTTTTTTGTGTCTTTCAATAATACTTGTACAATCATCGTTTCGGCATAGATAGCCGTTACTGACGTTGGTATTTGACAGCTCTTCGGTGGTTAAAGAAATAAAAGAGACTAAAAACCCAATCAGCTTATCTCAACTTATTGAAGTGTTCTTCATTGATATGAGTAATGGTTTGTGCGAGTTCAAAAATGATAAAGGGGATAAAGCAGTCCGCTTGTATTTAAGGGTTACGTGTCACAGATAAAAGAAAATCGGTCGTATAGATACTTACAAGTAACAGCGAACGGGAATAAAAAGAATGGTATTTTAAGTTAATGATAATTGTTTTTATTATCGTTTACGAGTAAAATCAGTTTTTATTGGCTGTCCAATATAAATACAACGATTTAAATTAATGATGAGTACCGATATGTTACATGCAAACCAATTAACCATCAGTCGCCAAGGAAATACCTTACTAGACAATGTAAGCTGTGAGATTGATAGCAACCAATTGGTCGCTTTGGTTGGACATAATGGTTCAGGAAAATCGACTTTAATCAAAGCGTTGGCAGGCGAGATGATGAGTAATGGCGGTAGCATTAGCTTGGATGAACGCCGTATCAGTGATTACAGTAGCAAAGCGTTGGCGCGACAAATGGCCTATTTACCACAGCAACTACCAGAAGCCGCTGGGTTTTCAGTACGTGAGCTGGTCATGCTAGGACGTTATCCGCATCAAAAATGGCTGCAAAAACCCAACCAAATAGACAAAGATAAAGTAATAGAAGCCATGCGCATCACCCAAACAGAGGCATTCGCTGACCGCATTACGGCCACGCTTTCAGGTGGCGAGCGTGCTCGCGTTTGGCTTGCTATGTGTCTGGCACAAGACACCAGATATTTATTACTTGATGAGCCATTAGCCGCGCTTGATATGCACTATCAGCTTGAAGTTATCCAGCTTATACGTCGTTTGGTGGATGAGCAGGGCTTGAGTGTGGTTATTATTTTGCATGATATTAATTTGGCCGCGCAGTATGCGGATCGAGTTATCGCCTTAAAAAACGGCTGTATTTGCCATAACGGTGATATCGGCAGCACCATGCAACCGACAGTATTGCACAAGATTTTTAACGTCGATATGCAGCTGCTTAGTCATCCTACAAAGGGGCAGCCAGTCGCTGTTGCCTAATAGGGCATATCATAAATCTGAACGAAAATGAATAAGTAGGCTAAAAATGGTTAAATTTCTATAACCATTTTTAAAATGAGGGCATGCCCTAGTATTTGCCTCATCTTTTTCATTTCTTATTTTCTCTTATTCGCGCAAAAGATAGGCCGCCATGTTTCCTGCTCTTTATAAATCTCTGTTCTCTTTAATTGCCATAAAAGCTGGCTCAAATCTCACTATCAGTAAATATAAGTGTTTGCCGCTCATAGCAAGCTTAACACTGACCACCGTGCTGACTGCCTGTCACCAACCAATAACGGCGCAAAAAGACGCTCAAGTGGGCAATACAGATAACGCTAACATCAATATAGTCTCACCTGATTGGGGCAACGCGGCAACCTTGACCGCTATGGGTTACCCCCCGATAGCGACGGGTGATGTGAGGGTGTGGGACAGATGGGTAGGTACGCCTGAATTGCCAACCTCAATCATTGATTTGGGCATTCGCTATCAGCCTAATGCGGAATTGGTTGCCCAATTGCCTGTCGATTTGGTCGTCGATAACTTCTTTTATGAGCATGCCCGCAATCTCTATGGAGATGTGCCCTCTGAGTCGGTCATGTTCGCCGCCAAAGGTGATACTGCAACTTGGGCAGATTATACTGAGCCAACTCGTCAGTTGGGACAGCTAATTGATGAACCAGCCTTGGCTGAAAATTATATTGCAAAAAGTCAGAAGGATATCAAACTGGCAAGTGAGCGTCTGCAGCAGCGCTATCCAAAAGTAAAGAGATTTGCCGTTGTGCAGTTTGCTGATGCTAATAACATGCGTATGTATGTCAAAAATAGTTTGTTTCAACCCGTGCTAAGTCAGATGGGCAAAGAGCTTGATGTATTAGGTAAAGGCAATCAATGGGGGTTTGTCCCCATTCGAATGGGCGATTTGGCTCAATTGGATAATGAGACCTGCCTATTAATCATAGACCCGCTGAGTCCGATAACTCGAGCTGAGATTAAAGACAGTTTGGTTTGGCAGCGTCTAGGCTATGGCGATGAGCGCTGCGTGGGTGAGCTGCCACCCATATGGATTTATGGTGGCATGTCGTCACTGGTCGGTTTGGCAAATAATTTATCAATAGTGACATTAAAAGGTGGGGCAGCATCATGACTATCAATACTGCCGCACAGACTCATCATTCTCATACCAATAATACTACTGATTATGTCAAACCTATGACTTCACTTGCAGCGTCTCAGTCGCCCACATTAAAAACACCATCAGAGCAACCCTCCAAGCTCATGCAAAAACCTCCCAATCCAGTACCAAAACCACCTCGGCAACCACCTTCGGTATTTGCAGATACATGGCGCATCTGGGCAGTAATGATTATCCTTGTAATATTGTCAGTATGGAGCACATGGTTATTAATCAATCAGGAGTGGACACGCCCACTCAGTGATTTGTTTATTCCAAGCTCGCAATTGGATATTATCAGTCTTGCGACGCAGCTGCATATAGTGGCGACCAGTATAGTGGCGCTATTGGCAGGTGGTCTGCTTGGGGTTGTCAGTATTTTGCTACAGCAATTGGTCAAAAACCCATTAGCGTCAGACACCACATTGGGCGTCGGCGTTGGTGCACAATTGGCCATGCTCATTGTGACCTTGTTTTTGCCAAGCTTAGCGATTTATGGCGGACTTTATGTAGCCTTTGTCGGCGCGCTTATTAGTATGGGGCTGGTCTTTGTATTGTCAGCACCCAGTCGTTTTAATCCGCTCATTTTAATATTGGCGGGCTTGGTGGTAAACATTCTACTTGCCGCCGTGGCCAATGTCTTGGTGTTGTTTTTTGCTGAACGTAGTAATGGTATGCTGTCGTGGGCGGCGGGATTTTTGGCACAGAATAGCTGGCATACCAGTACGATGCTAGCGATAACGGCCGTCGTGATGGCGGTTGTCTGTTTACCCTTGTTAAAACCATTAACCCTGATGAGTCTCGATGACTCACAAGCCAAGCGCTTGGGCGTGCCGATTAACGGTATCCGTGCATTGGTGGTGCTTATCGTGGCGGTCGTTACCGCTTTGGTGGTTAGCGAAGTTGGTTTAATCGGTTTTATCGGTCTTGGCGCTGCCAGTCTGGTCAATGCGTTGGGAGTTGCTTCTATTAGCAAACGTCTGCTTGCAGCCTTTGTCTTAGGGGCGCTGCTTTTATGGCTGACTAGCAATGTTACTTTATTACTCGAACCCATACTAAATATGCAAATTCCAGCAGGGGCGATGACGGGCATTCTTGGTGCACCACTGATTATTTGGCTGATTTTGCGTCAGCGCCGCGAGCGGATAGAAACAGTAACCCCGATGCTAACGGGCAAGCATGCACCTGTGGCATGGTGGCGCTGGGGTATTGGCGTGGTAATGATAATTATGCTTGCCTGTGTTTTTGTCCAAGACGTCAGTGGTTGGGGACTAAGTACCGATTGGGCGATCACCCAGCAGTATCGGCTACCGCGCAGTTTGAGCGCTGCGGCAACAGGTCTGATGTTGGCCATCGCTGGTGTGTTATTGCAAACGCTCACCCGCAACCCGATGGCAAGTCCAGAAGTGTTGGGTGTGAGCTCGGGCGCGGCGCTTGGGGTTATCTTAGGGTTTTTACTACTACCAAGCTTAGGGCTATCTGCCGGAGCTGGTACTTTATTAATCTCAGGATTATCAGGAGCGATGGCTGTGTTATTGCTGGTTATTTGGCTAGCACGTAAGGTAAGCTCTGGCTATCTATTACTGGTCGGTATCGGTATTGCCGCGATGATGGATGGGGTGATGCACATGGTCAAGCTGTCTGGTGATCCACGCCTAGAAGCGATGCTTAGCTGGCTATCGGGAACCACTTATAGCGCTCAGCCTAGTACCGTGTGGTATCTTATCGGCATTGCTCTCATTTTATTCACCCTCAGCTTACTACTTATCAAACCCTTAAGAGTGCTTGGTTTGGGTACAGGGGTCGCTCGTAATTTAGGGGTGGCAGTGACACCAGTGACACTCGCGTTATTGGTGTTGGTGGCGGCGCTAAGTACTGCCAGTACGCTTGCGGTTGGGCCATTGAGCTTTATTGGTCTAATGGTGCCACATTTGGCGACGTCACTTGGTGCGGTAAGGCTTGAGCGCCAATTGCCATTAGCGGCTTTGTTAGGCGCAGGGGTGATGGTAATAGCAGACTGGATTGGGCGTTATGTCATTTTCCCTTATGAGCTGCCTGCGGGTACGATTGCGGCTATCATTGGCGGTGCGTACTTTTTATGGCTGATTCGTAAAGTGCCAGTTGCAGTAAGTGAATAGTTTTTATAGGAAAATTAATGACTGACGAATAACTATAATCAGCCATCATGATCAGTCATTAATACATACCGTCCAGCGCTTAAATAGCGCTATATCTTAAAATCACCAATGTTCGTCATATTCAGTAAGTCATTTGACATTACTTTTAAGGGGCTTTAAGCTTTTTTATTCAAGCTCTTTTTTAATAAATGATCGAATATAAATGGACCAAGGGGCAAAAAGGATCCGAGTACCCCTGCTGGCATTGCCCAAAGCGGCATTTTTATTTTGGTGGTGGCTATCAACAGCATTAAAATATACGCGATGAACAATCCGCCATGAGCCATCCCTATGTAGGTGACCGCTTCTGCAATACCCATCATGTACTTTAGCGGCATGGCGATGCAAAGTAATAATAAGAAGGACGTACCTTCCAAGTAACCCATGATCGTAAGAATCTTTAATACAGAGTTCTGATCTTTTGTTAGATGAGGTGTTTCTGTGGTAGTTGTCTGAGCCTGCGACACTATATCTTCCTTTTGTTTTATAATAAATAAGGTAAGGGTTTTTCAATGTCGCTATGATACTGGCTTTGTTCAATGCTTTGAAGTATTAATTATACCAACCCTTAATAGAGATCAGTAACGAAACTAAATGACTCTTGATGTCAGTGACTTTAAGGCTACTGATCTCGTTTTAACTGTGAAAAAAAATATGACTGCTTACTCCCTTTCTTGTCTTTACTCTTTTCGTCGCTGTCCTTATGCCATGCGCACGCGTCTCGGTCTGTTGTTTGCCGAGTTGCCAGTAGAGCTACGGGAGATAACGCTAAAAAATAAGCCTGCGAAAATGCTAGCGATTAGCCCAAAAGGCACCGTGCCAGTTTTACAGCTCGCTGATGGTGTTGTGATTGAAGAGAGTCGGGAAATAGTGGAGTGGGTGCTTGAACAGCAAGATCCACAAGAGCTGTTGAACCCTAAGACTTTGCATCAAGGTAATACGTTAATTGAGCAAAACGATCAGGAGTTTAAGCATTGGCTAGATCGCTATAAATATGCTGACCGTCATCTTGAAATGACCCAAACAGAATATCGGCAAAAAGGTGAAGCATTTCTACAGATTTTAGAAGCACTGCTTACTAAAAATACTTATTTGCTAGGAGACAGTGTGACCATTGCCGATATCGGTATTATGCCATTTATCCGCCAATTTGCTCATGTAGATCGCGACATTTTTTACAGTTTGCCTTATCCTAAACTGCAAATATGGCTAAAAAACTGGCTAGCGCATCCATTATTTATACAAGCCATGACCAAGTTTCAACCTTGGCAAGATGGCGATGCGCCAGTGATTTTCTCTTCTTAGCAAAAGTGGCTCATTCTTTGCTTTGTAAATATTTCATCAATCTATTTTAGATATGTCCAGCACGAATCCACGCGTCATTAAACAATCCCTAATAGTGAGGGAGTTGTTTACCCTCACTATCTTGATAGACCTCAACAGCACTATTCTCAAAATAAATATCAATCTATGGCGGTTTGATAGCCGCTTTTCATAACCTTTGTATCAAAAGGGTTGAGTGCCTATTGTGTACACTTGTACTCTTAGGTTAGAATGAACATAAGTGTATCATTATATAAATATTCTTGAGTGAGCTCAATTACGAATTGATTGGCATGGTTGTTAAAGTAACTTTTATACGAGTATGAATATAAGAGTGCGCAAACAACGAATCCAAGTGCCAATTATAGTGACGCCGATGGCTTTGCTTTTTATATGCGATAACCACTTAATTCACCCCTAATCCCAACATTTACGAAGGACTGTTTGAAATGTTAAAAAGTGCCATTAAAGAAACTGAATTAGAAAAAATCGATATCATATTAGTAAAAAATATTTTAGAGATTGGTATTCAAGATGATTATGCTGACAAGATAGCGGCTGATTATATCGAGACGTTAGCCCGCGCAAAAAGTGATAAAAACAGTCTCTTATATAAATCATTTAAGGTAAAAGAGTGCTATAGACAGTCGGATCTGCATAAATCTATCAACCGTATTATTTATAAGATCGAGCCTTTAAGGGTTGCTATTATGCGTGAAGGCCTAGCATTGCAGCAGGCAGTGGCTGAAGGCAATAAGGAGATAGCTGATGAGATTATTAAGGTTGTCGTAAGAATGAAGCTAGAAAAAAGTAAACTTGAGAAAAATCTTAGCGCACTTATGGGTAACGTAAAAAATCTTCAGCTCGCTAGCTAATAAAATAACAACAAAGCAAGGCCATGCTTGAAAGTGGCGTCAGCCTTTTTGAGCTACGTAGCCAAGCTGCGTCTGGTGCACCCGCTGACCATCTAGGAGCGTTCAGATCGTCAAAAGCCAGTCTTCACGCGAAAACCTTTGCGGTAGATGGAAAGCGCATTTTTATTGGCTCGTTCAATTTTGACCCCCGTTCGACTGCGCTCAATACCGAAATGGGTTTAATGATCAACAGTGAACAGATGGCACAAAAACTGCACAAAGCATTTGACGAGGGCATGGTTGGCCTTACTTGGCGGGTAGAGCAGCGTAATGGAAGGCTCGTCTGGATCGATTCCTATACTGGATCGATGAGCGTCTCGGAGCCTGGACAAAGTGCCCTGCTTAACATTATATTGACAGTAGTAGGGTGGCTACCAGTTGAATGGCTTTTGTAGCTATAGAGAATAGTACTATATATGATGAACAGTGCTATATAGGATTATGAGCTATAATATCCAATATCTGACACATTCATTCAGTAATGTGATAAATATAAAAAATTGGCTAATGCTATGCCTGTCATAGTGCTTGGAATGTTTTTACGTTATTTTAATTAAAAAAAGCAGCGGTGCTACAATTATTAATAATTATTTTTACTATTTTTTAAGATGATTTGTTAGCCTCTCTATCCTGCTTGTTTCTAATCGTTTATGCTGAGGTACTTTACAAATACTCACTAAGATATCTAAAAAATAATTAAGGAAAATTTATGCATATCACTGCTAATTTCGATGCTGGTAATATTGAGGTTATTAATTTAGAAGATAAAAAAAATATCCAATTGGCTATTCGTCCGGACGTCGGTGGCGAGTTTTTTCAGTGGTTTAATTTTCGCCTGACAGGTCAAGTTGGCGAGCAATATGTGCTCAATATTATGAATGCAGGGGGTGCGGCATTTCCTGCAGGGTGGGAGAATTACCAAGCGGTGGCGTCGTACGATCGCGACTATTGGTTTCGTCTGCCCACCTCTTATAAAGACGGCAAACTAACCATAACGGCAGAGTTGGAATGTGAAACTATTCAAATTGCTTTTTTTGCCCCTTACAGTGATGAGCGTCATCAAGATTTATTAGCAGCGGTGCAAATGCATCCATTAGTGACGTTAGAGCATTTGGGAGAAACCCTTGATAAGCGCGATTTAACCTTAGTCAAAATTAGTGATGGCGCTAGCAATAACGATGCGCCTAAACGCAATATTTGGATTACGGCACGTCAACATCCTGGTGAAACGATGGCTGAGTGGTTGGTCGATGGACTACTGCATAGCCTGTTAGATGGTGATAATGCCACGGGTAAATTATTATTAGATAAAGCTAACTTTTACATCGTGCCCAATATGAACCCAGATGGCAGCGTGCGCGGTCATCTGCGTACTAATGCAGTCGGGACTAACCTAAACCGTGCTTGGTCAAATCCAAGTTTGGAAACCAGCCCAGAAGTCTTTCATGTCATTAATAAAATGGAAGAGACGGGTGTTGACCTGTTTTATGATGTACACGGTGATGAAGAAATACCTTTTGTATTCCTTGCTGGCTCTCAGGGTACGCCAAATTATAGCGACCGCCTCGCGCGTCTACGCGATAGATTCTCAGAAGTGTTAAAGCTCGCCAGTGCTGACTTTCAGACGGAAGAAGGCTATGACGTAGATGCACCGGGTAAAGCGAACATGACGCTTGCGACTCACTGGGTTGCCGAACGTTTTGACTGCCTTGCCAATACCTTGGAGATGCCATTTATAGATAACAATAATGTCCCCGATGCCGATACGGGTTGGTCACCAGAGCGCTCTATGAAATTAGGGGAAGCCTCATTAGTGGCTATGTTGGCGGTCGTGGATGATTTACGTGAGTGAATCATTTAGGTGGATTGTTTGGGTTATGAAATCAGTCCATCCACTCAAGGGTTACTTGTTCAACACTCTCTATGCCATTCCAAATTTCAGATACGCCATCAGGTTGATCTGCTGCCAGACCTTGCGAGTGCCATAACGGCACTTGCAATCCTACCGGACGCGCTCACTCTTACCGATATAACAATCGTTATGCTAACTGTGCTGTGAGCGTTTGGGTAGGCGAATCTTACTCATAATGCTATTTCTCCATAAAACTATCCCAGATTATTTTACTTATCTAAGACCGCCCTGAAGATTAAATATCCTTTAATATAAATATACAGGTATGTTAGCTTTGTGTTTTAATAAATGACAGTTGTCATTTATGAGCATGGTTAATGTAAGTGGCATAGTAAGTGACATAGATAGCCTTGATTTTATCGACGATTAGTTTTTGGACTTATGGAGCGAGCTATGAATAAAGTATTTAAAAAGATTTGGAGTCAATCACTAGGTTGTTTAGTGGTGGTGTCTGAAAATACTAAGAGCGCTGGTAAGACCAGCGGCACGACTGGCACTATCGCCCTGATAGCTCGCTCAAATGACTATAAGATGTTGACTATAAAAGGGCTTGCCTTCAGTATCGCAGCGATCAGTGGTTCGACAGTGTGGGCAGGCGTGGTATGCGTAACGGATCCTGTTTCTGGAGGAAGTACGGCAACAGGTGCAATTGCACTAGCCTGTGGAATAAATAATGTAGCAGGCGGTATTAATAGTAGTGCCTTAGGTATTGACAATAAAGCTTCAAATGAAGCGACTAGTGCGCTAGGTTATGCAAATGAAGCAACAGGTAACTCTAGCAATGCAGTGGGGTTTTTCAATAAGTCCTCGGGTAGTTATAGCAGTGCGGTTGGTTATACTAATGCAGCATCAGGTGATTATAGTAGTGCGATAGGCTCTAATAATGAAGCATCAGTTGAGTACAGTAGTGCCGTTGGTTATAACAATACCGCATCGCGTATCAATAGCAGTGCGATAGGCTCTAATAATATCGCCTCAGAGGGTTATAGTAGTGCATTTGGTTATAACAACACGGCATCGAACATAAATAGCAGTGCAATTGGCTATAAAAATACCGCCTCGAATGTAAATAGCAGTGCCGTCGGTTATAATAATAAAGCATCAGGTAAAGACAGTAGTGCCGTCGGTTTTGAAAATACATCAGAGGGTGACTACAGTGTTGCAGTTGGTTATCAGAATATCGCATCAGGTACAGACAGCAGCGTGTTTGGCAGTAATAGCCAAGCCACTGCGACAGGCGCAACCGCCATAGGTAGTTTCTCCATTGCAGATGAAAGAGATACGATTTCAGTTGGTAGCAAGGGTTTCGAAAAACGTATCACTAATGTGGCAGATGCGACAAATGATACAGATGCGGTAAATAAACGATATACCGACGGCAAAGCAACCGAGACTTTGACCGCCTCCAAAGGCTACACCGACGACAAAGCGACTGAAACCTTAACTGCCTCAAAAGGTTACACCGATGGCAAAGCGACCGAGACTTTGATCGCATCGAAAGGCTATACTGATGGTAAAGCGACCGAGACTCTAGCATCGTCACAAAGTTATACAAATGATCAGGTATTGAGCGTTAAACAGGATATTGCTGCACAGCATAAATACCTAAACATCAATGGTGGTACGTCTGCAGAAGCGATTGCTAGTGGAGACAACGCAATGGCTTTAGGCACTAATGCGGCGGCGCAGGGCAAGCAATCTATTGCAATGGGAGATGGTGCTCAAGCAATCGGCGAGCAAGCTATCAGCATTGGCACTGGTAATAAAGTGACTGGAAATCATTCAGGTGCGATTGGCGATCCAAGTACGGTCAGTGGCAATAACAGCTATAGTATGGGCAATAATAATACCGTGTCTGGCGACAATACTTTTGTGCTCGGCAATAATGTCAATACTACTGCAAAAAACGCCGTGGTACTCGGCAATGACTCTAGCTCTAACCGTGAAAACACAGTGTCGGTTGGCTCGGATCTTAACCAGCGTCAGATTATCAATGTTGCTAATGGTACCGCTGATAATGACGCAGTCAATGTCGGTCAGTTACAAGACGCAAAAACAAGCGCTATCGAAACCTCGAACACTTATACTGATACTAAATTTAATGCTCTAAATGACTCTATTCACAATTATCTGCAAGACAATGGACAGCGTTTTAAGGAAATTGATGATCGTTTTGATCGTCAAGGTGCGATGAGTGCTGCGATGTTAAACATGGCAACTAGCACGTCAGGTCTACAAGGTAAGAACCGTATAGGCGTGGGCGCAGGTTTTCAGGGCTCCGAGCAAGCGGTTTCCTTAGGATATCAGCGTGTCATTAATCCCAATACCAGCTTTAGTCTCGGTGGTGCTTTCACAAAAGATGAGAACTCTGGTGGCATGGGTATGGGTTTTAGCTGGTAAGCATTAAGTAAACCAAAAGCCAGAAAAAGGACATTAATTTGTCCTTTTTTTCTGATGACCATTTCATACTTATTATCTAAAGCTTCTTATAGCCCAAACCCTTTTGAATGCTAATCCTGCCGCGAGCTAAGCGGTCGCTTGAGCGGCCTTATTTCTTTAAGAGTTTCTTTAAGAGCTGTCATAAGCTCAGGGGCATAAGGCAATTTATATAATGTCACCTGCGTGCATTTTGGTAAGTATGGCATCAATACTCATTGTTATGATAGATCGCTGCACAGCCAGCCCCTTCAACTTACTACCGTGTTCAATAACTCTGTGTATAAACTAATAAAGTTACCCTAACAGTACACCGCATAAACCGACAACAGCTATAACACGTTGAATAATCAAGCTGTCTTGCAGGTGAGTGTTTAGATAAGTGGCAAATCCTTTGCCGATAGTATATAGACCTAGCATGGCAATAATCATACCCGTAAAGAAGCCAGCGGTATTACTGTTTGCAGGCACTTCGATTGCATGAGCAGCACCGTGGAACATAGCAAGCGCACCAAAGCCAATGATTAATAATTTATACACAGTTTTGACGGACATCTCGTGGCCTTGATTCAATGCCACATTAAAGTAGCGGCTCATAAGTGCCATGGTCAGTAGTACGATAGAGAGTAGAATACCGTATTCAATAAACAGGCTATTCAAGCTCACACTTAAACTCAGTACAAATCCTGTTACTAGACCAATTAACAGTGCTACAAATCCTTTTTTAAAGCTGTGCATTTGAGTAAATAGCATGCCCATGCCCAGCGCTAACATCAGATGGTCGAACCCAGTCAAAGGGTGCAACATACCAGACAATATTGAAAGGCTAAATGAGCCATCTGCTGCCATCAATTCATGCCCAGGGTGAGCAAATGCGAGTGTTGGTAGTAATGGTAGCAATGCTAAGCCACTGATTGTATTGGTTTTTTGGAAGAGGTTTTTGCGTGTCATCGTTTTGGCTGTGTCTGTTGTCATGATAAATCCTTAATAAATAAACAAATCGATATAAAAACTGACTGATAATCCACTGATCCATCAGCGGTTTGTAGAGCACTTATTGATGCCATTACCTAAGGCATTCTAAGCCACACTTAACATGCCTTTATCTAAGATAAAAGCAACAATGTCATCAAGACCTTCGCCTGTTTTCATGTTACTAAATACCACAGGCTTATCACCGCGCATTTTTTTGGCATCATGCGCCATAACCTCAAGTGACGCGCCTACGAAAGGGGCAAGGTCGGTTTTATTGATAATGAGCAAGTCCGATTTCATGATACCAGGGCCGCCTTTACGAGGAATTTTATCGCCTGCTGATACGTCAATGACATATAGTGTCAAGTCGGACAATTCAGGGCTAAAAGTTGCTGCCAAATTATCGCCACCAGACTCGATGATAATAAGCTCAAGACCTGCAAATTGCTGCTGTAATTCGGCGATGGCAGACAAGTTAATTGAGGCATCTTCACGGATGGCAGTATGCGGGCAGCCACCGGTTTCAACACCGCGAATGCGCTCAGCTGGCATCGCCTCATTGCGGGTTAAAAACTCAGAGTCTTCTTTGGTATAAATATCATTAGTTACCACGGCCATATTGATATCATCCCGCAGGCGTTGACATAGTCTCAGCGTCAATGCCGTTTTTCCTGAGCCTACAGGGCCGCCAATGCCTAAGCGTAGAGGAGAGAGCGTCGTTTCTAAATTTTTGTTTTCGATTTTGGGTGTTAGGGCCATAAATAAAGTTCCTTGATGAGAGTTATGTATATTAGCGATTAAGAGCGAAATAGGCGGCTATATTGCCTTTCATGCTGGCAAGACAGTATGGCTAAATTTGGTAGGTTGGCGGACATATGTAGCTGTTGATAGAGAAGATTTCGCTTAAATGTTGTTATATCAGAGCAATCAGTCATTAACGCCATATGTTGAACGTGCGAAAATTTTTGCTGGACATTAGCAGCCAGTGGCTGTATTTGCTGACTTAATAACTGTTGCAGCTGCCAAATGATGCGCTGTCCTGCCATTTGTCCAAGCGGTACGGTCTTGACCGCAGCCAGCACCATATTTTCAATTTGACCAAAGGCGTAAGTGGTCATGGCTTGTACAGGGTTAAATTGCCAGTGCGAGCTGATATGGGCAAACAGTGGCAAAAAACCATGAACGAGTAAGCTATCAGGCACATTAAGCTCAAGAACATTATCTAGCCATGCGGATAAAGACAGCGCCAATTGACTTGACTCATAGACGAACTCTTTGGTTTCGCGGCTAGCGTGATAATCGGCACCTAAAGCATCAGTCAGCGCCACATCATTAATCATAATTGCCTCTATCATCAGCGCCAGTAGCGGTAGCTCATAACGACACAATGCCAGCTCCAAATAGTCACTCATAAACGTTAAACCACTGCTTTCGTCGTGAATGAGCCCTGACTCGATAGCAGGCTCTATGCCTTGCGAATAGGTATAACTGCCAATAGGTAGGTTGCTTGACGCCAGCATTAACAGACGTCCAGTTACCTCTGTATTATTCAGATCATTTATACCTTGTGCGGTACGGGTAGTCTGCTGTGAGTGTGTGGCGTGATTAGTCATGAGTATGCTCATGATTACGGCTATGGCTGTGAGCGTCAGAGTGATTGTGCTGATGGTTATCGCTATGTGCATGGCTATGACTATGACTATGATCACGATTGTGGCTATGAGAGTGAGAATGTCCGCCGTGCTCACCTTTATACGCACCAGTCTCTGGCTCAAATGGCGCTTGTACGGCTTGGGTATGTAGGCCAAGTTGATATAACATCGCTTCTAAAACATGGTCAGGCTCAAAGTAGAGTGCCTTAGGTGTCAGCATTAAAGGAACATGGCGGTTGCCTAAATGGTAAGCGCCTTTCATAAGGTCAAAGCCATTATCAGCGGTTACTTCTATCAAAGCTTGCTTGGCAGCTATTATTTGTATCAAGTTGCCTTGATGGTCTGCCAGCACACTGCCATTCTTAATGGTTTCCGTACGTGGCAAATCGGCACCAATGGTTTCTTGATGCTGAGTGTCTGCTTTAAACCGGCTACGTTGACGGGTATCGAAATCTAAATATAAAAAGTTTTCTGCCTTTTTTTGCCTATCAATAATCGCTTGTTGTTCAGCGCTAAGGGTTGATAGATCAAGACGTTGCGTATAAATGTTCATAATTATGTTTATAGTCCGTTAAAGTAGATGGTTGACAGCTGATGGTGGATTATCAGCACGACAATAAAAAGCAGCTAGAATAAAAAATAGCGCTGTGCCATCGGTAGATAGTCGGCAGGCTCACAGGTCAGCAGCTCACCATCGGCGTACACTTCATAGGTCTCAGGATTGACCTCCATCTTAGGACAGTAGCTATTAAACTTCATGTCTTGTTTACGTACCTTACGAATGTTGTGTACCGCTTTAATGACCTTTTCTAACCCTAATTGCTTATCAACACCCTTATCAATAGCCGCACTTGACATAAAGGTGATGCAAGTCTGCGCCACTGTTTTGGGGAAGCTGCCAAACATGCTGCGATAGTGCACAGGCTGCGGGGTTGAAATGGAAGCATTGAGGTCGCCCATGGACGCTGCCGCAATTAAGCCGCCTTTAATGATAAGGTCGGGCTTTACCCCAAAAAATGCAGGCGACCATAAAATTAAATCCGCCCATTTATCTACTTCAATGGATCCCACTTCGTCACTAATACCATGAGTGATGGCAGGGTTGATGGTGTATTTTGCGAGGTAGCGTTTGATACGAAAATTATCATTGCTGCTATCAGAGTCAGTGGGACTTAGCATGATATTTTCTAAGGATTGCTCAGTTTTAGCCGATTGATCAGGAGCCAGATGACCACGTTGGGTTTTCATTTTATCAGCCGTTTGCCACGTGCGAATAATGACTTCTCCTACGCGTCCCATCGCTTGCGAATCACTACTCATCATGGAGATGGCACCCATATCTTGTAAAATGTCTTCGGCGGCAATGGTTTCTTTACGAATACGACTTTCGGCAAAAGCGACATCTTCAGCAATGGCTGGGCTTAGATGGTGACAAACCATGAGCATGTCGAGATGCTCGTCAATGGTATTAATGGTGAAAGGGCGCGTTGGATTGGTTGATGAGGGTAAAACATTGGTTTCGCCAATAGCTTTTAAGATATCTGGGGCATGACCACCGCCAGCGCCTTCGGTATGGAAGGTGTGAATACAGCGGTCTTTAAACGCGCCTAGAGTGCTATCTAAATAACCGCTTTCATTTAACGTATCAGTATGAATAGCCACTTGCACATCATATTCTTCAGCCACGCTAAGGCAGTTATCAATGGCTTTGGGCGTGGAGCCCCAGTCTTCATGAAGCTTAAGCCCGATAGCACCCGCTTCAATCTGCTCTACAATGGGGGCAGGTAGACTAACATTGCCTTTACCTAAGAATCCGATATTCATCGGAATAGCATCAGTGGCTTTTAGCATACTATGAATATGATAAGCACCAGGTGTACAAGTGGTGGCAAGAGTACCTTCAGCAGGTCCCGTACCACCGCCTAACATCGTAGTCACACCAGACATTAGCGCCGTTTCACATTGCTGAGGTGCAATGAAGTGAATATGGCTATCGATTCCGCCAGCAGTCAAAATTTTACCTTCTCCTGCGATAATTTCGGTAGCCGCGCCAATAGGTAACGTCACATTAGGCTGAATATCAGGGTTGCCAGCTTTACCAATGCCACTGATACGACCCTCTTTGATAGCGATATCTGCCTTATAGATACCGCTGTAGTCCACAATCAAAGCATTGGTAATAATAGTATCGGCAACTTGCTCACCCAGCAGCTGTGATTGACCCATCCCATCGCGGATTACCTTGCCGCCACCAAATTTGACCTCTTCACCAATGCTAACGCTATCAGTATGCTGGTCACTGTGACTGGTCAAGTCATATTCAACTTCAAGCCATAAATTTGTATCTGCCAAGCGTACTTTGTCCCCTGTGGTAGGGCCAAAATGTTCGGCGTAAATACGTCGGTCAATGCGTTTTTTCGAGGTGTTTTGAGAGGTTTTAGGGTCTACAGCGCCCATAACTTTGCCCGAAAAACCATAAATGTGCTGTCTACCTGAGATGGCAACCAGTTCCACTTCGCGCGCTTGTCCTGGCTCAAAACGTACCGCAGTGCCAGATAGGATATTGAGTCGATAGCCAAGCGTCGACTCTCGATCAAAGCTCAGTGCTACATTGACTTCATAGAAGTGATAGTGAGAACCGATTTGAATAGGGCGGTCGCCGGTATTGATTACCGTTATGTTTTGAACATATCGGCCAGCATTCAAAGCCATATCGCCTGCTTTAATATTATATTCGCCTGCTTTTATCGTCATTTTTGTTATCCTTAATCGTCTTACGGCAATGGCTCTCGTTCAATATCGTTTTATACGGCTCTATAGCAAGCAAGCTATACGATGGGGTTATGTACCGTCACCAGCTTAGTGCCATCGGGGAAAGTCGCTTCAACTTGGACATCGTGTACCATCTCTGCAATACCTTCCATGACGTCATCGGCAGAGAGATAAGTGGCTCCTTCACTCATCAGTTGCGCTACGGTTTTGCCATCACGCGCGCCTTCCATAAGTAACATGCTAATGTAAGCGATAGACTCAGGATAATTGAGCTTGACGCCGCGGTTTTTACGACGTTCCGCCACCATGCCTGCGGTAAATAGTAAAAGTTTATCTTTTTCGGTAGGATTTAATTGCATAAAGCTTCCTTAATAATTATTGTGCTTTAAAGGCTATGATTCGTCTTTAATCTTTATAAAGTAAATAGGCTAAGTTAAATGTACTAAGTTAAATGTACTAAGTATAGTTATTCTGGTTTGATTCAGCACTGTTTAAGGATGAGATTAAGTCGGAGCACATGATATTAAGTGTCCCAAATCCTTGGTCGATGAGGCTCAAGTGCGTACCATTTAGACCTGATAAGCTCGCGAATTTGGTAAAAAGCCTCAAAGCAAGCGCGCACATCTGCTCCTAAATAACGGCAGTTGATACCTTGAAAATTGTGAGTACAGTGAATAGGTAGTGACTGCTGATCAATGAGATGGCGTAGATCGGTAATAGTGGCATCTAAATATTGGCCGAGCTTGAGCGGATTATTCTGTAACTCAGGCGCAATGACCTCTGTGCTAGGTATTGCCCAAAAAGAGCCATGCACATGTTGATTATTCAGTCCTAATGGTGAGATAAACCAGCGCGCATTTGCTTGCTGGGAGGTACATTCACTAACCAATAAATTGCCCTCACGCCATATCTCTAAGCGGTTAACATAATGACCATTAGCAAAAGTCTCTTGATACGCTTGACGTCCAAATACCGCAATATCCCAAGTCAACAAACTTGCTGTCTTAGCTAAATAAAAGCGGTTGTTCGCATTAGAGTTGGAATAATCGTAATAGATGCTTTCTTGGGGTAGCCATTCTAGGACAGCGTGGTCATCGAGGCGGGCGTCGATATGCTGTTCTGCGCTGACAACATCATTAAAATAGTCGTTAGAAGTGTTGCTGTTTGCCGATTGAGTGCCGTTGTTAAATTTTGATGAGTAGCTGGGTCTAGAGGAACGCAACGATTTGCGTTGCCCGTACCATTTACCGGCTCCAGGGGTGGTAATCACCGCATGGCTGTTAGATTGTAGATCAAATTCCAATGTTAAGCGGTCATCATCAGCAATACCAGCAGGAGGATACAATACATAAATATGGCAAATCCCTGCTTGGCTGTTATCAGTACTATCAGGCTCAGGATACAGAGCGCGCTGCACCATGAGTGCGCCAGTATGAGCACGATGACACAGCCGAGTTTTTGCAGCATTAGAGGCGCAGTCGAAATGAAGCTGTAGTGAGGATTGCCAAGTCAAAACTGTATTTCCTTTTAGAAAGCGTCCTTTTAGAAAGTGTCTTTTTAGAAAGTGTCTTTTTAGAAAGTGTCCTTCTAGATTGCCACCAATTCTTGAATGTTATTTTTTGCCATGTCACATCCAGCCCCTTGAGCTATCACTTGTCCTCTAGAAAGCACGGTATAATTATCAGCAAGCTCTTCTGCAAACTCATAAAACTGCTCGACTAAAACAATTGCCATATCGCCTTTATTAGCAAGACTACGAATGACTCTACTAATGTCTTTAATAATGGACGGTTGGATACCTTCAGTCGGCTCATCAAGTACTAGTACTCGAGGCTCTGATGCAAGCGCACGAGCAATAGCAAGTTGCTGCTGCTGACCGCCAGATAGATCGCCACCGCGGCGATGCTTCATTTCGTCCAGCACTGGAAATATATCATATAAGTGTTTGGGTACTTTACTTGCTTTTCGTTGAGAGAATTTCGCCATGCCAATCAGAATGTTTTCTTCAACGGTCAAAGTAGAAAATATATCGCGTCCTTGCGGCACATAAGCGAGTCCTGCGCGTACACGCTGCTCAGGCGTCATCTGACTAATGTCCTTACCGTCCAATAAAATCTCACCTGATTTGATTGGTAGGATGCCCATCAAGCATTTAAGCAAGGTGGTTTTACCGACGCCATTACGACCCAGTACCACGCTACATTCTCCTACAGGGGCGGCGAGGGTGACATCACGTAAAATGTGACTGCCGCCGTAATATTGATTTATAGCATTAATTTCTAACATGTAAGCACCTCTATTTTTTAGGTCTATTTCTAAGCACTACTATCAATTATCGACCTAGATAGGTCTCAATAACGGCCTCATTATTCTGTACTTCACTCAACGTGCCTTCAGCCAAAATAGCGCCATTTGCCAAAACCGTTACTTTCTCACTTATTGCATCAATAAAGGTCATGTCATGTTCAACTACGATTAAGGTGTGATTCTTTTTAAGGCGTAGACATAACTCAGCAGTATGTTCCGTTTCGGCATCGGTCATGCCTGCTACTGGTTCATCAAGTAAGATAAGTTTTGGTCTTTGCATCAGTAACATTCCAATCTCTAGCCACTGTTTTTGACCATGAGACAATAATCCTGCTGGCTTGTTAATCAGCTCTTTTAGGCGTATTTGATCAAGCGTTGAGTCAAGGGTATCTTGGATTTCTGCGTCAATTTTAGTAAACCAGCTTTTTGATACCCGTTTGTCCTTTGGCGCAGCCAGCATTAAGTTATCAAGTACGGTAAATTTCTCAAATACGGTAGGTTTTTGAAACTTACGGCCAATGCCTGCTTCCGCTATTTCTTCGGTAGATAGTTTGGCTAAATTATGTACTTGACCAAAAAATGCGCTGCCTGTGGTCGGGCGCGTTTTACCAGTGATGACATCCATTAAAGTCGTCTTACCTGCGCCATTAGGACCAATGATGCAGCGTAGCTCGCCCGCCTCAATGTATAAAGACAAATCATTGAGTGCACGAAACGAGTCAAACCACACGCTAACGCCTTCTAAATATAGCGCAATCCCATGTCTCATATCTGGACCTGATTTGGGAACAGGATGCGCTAAGCCACCGCTATCTCCATAATCTTCAGCCAAACTAGTGACTGGTCGGGTAGGCGTGGTTTCTGCAATCGTTATGTTATTTGTATTGTCAAAACTTCCCATTGGCTTATGTATACTAGGATCATTTTTATTTTTAATAAGCGCATCGTTAGCTGTTTTTTGGGAAGCAGTATTATTACATATTATTGACATTATTCTTTTTCCTTCTTAAGACGATCAAGTACGCCAATGATGCCGTTAGGTAAAAATAAAGTAACCACTACAAATAATCCGCCTAGAATAAGTAACCAAAACTCCGGATAGGCGACGGTAAAATACGTTTTAATCACATTAATTGTACCAGCGCCTACAATGGCACCGATTAATGAACCTCTACCTCCAGCAGCCACCCATACTGCCATCTCGATAGAGTTGACGGGGTTCATCTCACCTGGATTAATGATGCCAACTTGCGGTACATATAGAGCACCAGCGATACCAGCTATTATTGCAGACAATACCCAAGCTGAAAGCTTGTACCAAAGCGTGCGATAGCCTAGATATTGCAAGCGATTTTCACTATCACGGATGGCACCGAGTACACGCCCATAAGGCTGGCTCATCAGATAGCGTAGTCCAAGATATGACAGTAGCAGCGCCAAAGCGGTCGTAAAGCACAGCACAGTCCTCGTTGAAGAGGCCGTGATGTCATAACCTAATAGCGTCGTAAAACCTGTGAAGCCATTGTTACCACCAAAGCCTGTTTCATTACGGAAGAATAATAAGGCGGCAGCGTAAGTCATGGCCTGAGTAATAATCGAAAAATAAACGCCTTTAATCTTTGAGCGAAATGCAAAATAGCCAAAGATAAAAGCGACCAGACCGGGAACTAGCACCACTAAAGCCATCGCCCACCAGAAATGTTGAGTGCCTGCCCAGTACCACGGCAATTCGGTCCAACTAAAAAAACGCATAAAATCTGGCAAGCCCGTACCAGCAGTTTCACGCGTCAAGTACATGCCAAAGGCATAACCTCCTAATGCAAAATAAAGACCATGACCTAAGCTTAGGATGCCGGCATAGCCCCATACCAAATCTAAAGCCAGTGCTACCATGGCGAGCGCCATTATTTTACCAATCAAAGTTATCCAATAAGCAGACAGGTGAAAACTAGAGGTTTCAGGTAATAAATGGAGCCAAGGCAATATCAGTAGCACTAAAAAACACAAACCAATCAGAATCGCATTACGTGGGGAATCAGATAATAATTGAGTCAAATGCATGAGGTTCTCCTTAATCCACAAAACGGCCTTTGAGGGCGAACAAACCTTGTGGACGTTTTTGAATAAACAAAATCACAAGAACCAGTAATACAATCTTAGCCATCACAGCACCAATGCCAATCTCAAGCACCGTACCACTGACACCAAGACCTAAAGATGCCAATACCGCGCCCCATACTTGTCCAACACCGCCAACCACGACGACTAAGAACGCATCAATAATATAAGTCTGACCTAAGTCAGGTCCGACATTGCCTACTTGCGCTAAAGCACAGCCAGCGAGACCTGCGAGACCCGAGCCAAGCCCAAAAGCCAACATATCGATACGAGCAGATGAGATGCCAACTGCACGTGCCATTTGCCGATTTTGAGTCACGGCGCGCACAAACAACCCGAAGCGAGTCTTGTTAAGTAAGTACATTAGTAGCATAAGAATGATGATGGTAAAGCCGATAATAGCGATACGGTTGAAGGGAAGCACAAGGCTCGAGGACACTTGATAGGCACCGCTCAACCAGTCGACATTGCTGACTTCGACGTTTTGCGCGCCAAATATCATTCGAACCAACTGCATGAGAATCAGACTGACACCAAAGGTTGCTAGTAAGGTTTCAAGCTCACGACCATAAAGCGGGCGAATAATGATTCGTTCGATAATCATGCCGATAATGGCACTGACTAAGAAAGCGACGGGTATAGCAGCAACCAGATACCATCCAGTCATACTAGGAAAATATGCTTGAAAGAGATTTTGCACCATATAAGTGGCGTAAGCACCAATCATAATGAGCTCACCGTGGGCCATATTGATGACACCCAGTAGCCCAAAAGTAATGGCGAGCCCTAATGCCGCGAGCAGTAAGATACTTGCCGTACTAAGTCCCGTGAACAGATGACCTATCCAAGTACTGACGGTAATGCGCTGCTCAATACTATCCTCAGCGTCTAACAGCGCAGATTTGAGTACAGGATCGATATCATCTGCCGCCAATGCTTTTTTAACATCCACTAATACTTGTGGGCTATCGCTATCAGCAAGCACTGTAAGTGCGGCAATTTGGGTAGTAACGTCGCCATCTCTAAAATCAATCCTCGCTTGTAAAGTACTCAACGCCGTTTTGACGTCGTCGTCTTCCTCATTAGTGGCAGCAGTACTTATGAGTGCTGGATCTAGCTGTTCGATATTGTCCGCTAAGATGGCGACTGCCTGTAAACGTTGCGTAGGATCGTTTGACTCAAGCTTAACCTTGGCTTGTCCAAATACTAAGGCTGAGCGTAGCGTATTGGTCAAAGTCACTTGCGCCAAGTCACTCGGCCACTCGATGGTCAGCTGCTTAGCAGGATAAGTAAATAGCTCATCTTCGCTGTTAAGTAGATAAGTTTGCCCACCATTACCTTGGTATAGCTCATCGTTTTTTATCAGCTCAACTAAAGTATCCAAACTCTCAACTGACCCCGGCCACTGATTGAGCATGGTTTGGCGCTTGGTGAAGTCAGCAGCAACGAACTGTTCGATAGCATCCCCTTTACTTATCGCAAGATCAGCTGATGTCGTTACAGACTGCTTGTTTTGAGCAAGTAAGGTCTCTTCACTTACAGCATTGGATGTCGCTGCCACAGTATTAGTAGATACTGCCTCATCGCGCTCGTGGCTGTGTACTACTGGCGTCTCGTGAGCATGAGCAGCTGATGTGATAGCAATGAGGAGGAGTAAAGATAGTAAGGCGATGACAAAAGTCTTATTAGAATAATTGGCTGGCGCGTCACTTTTATAATAGGAAGGGTAATGTGACATGATGGTTCCTTTTTTGCAGTCAACACTCCTTTAACCTCTACTAAAAACTGTTTTATCAGTAGAAGTTAAAGGGTTGCTGGTTTTGATACCATTAAGGGGCTAAGGATTACGGTTTAAGTGACCACAACCTTATTTAGGGATGTACTGACTCCATGGCTCAGCACGAATGACTGTTGGCGTTTTGCTAATTACATCGAACTGACCATCGGCACGGATTTGACCGATCATGACAGGCTTCCATAAATGATGGTTTTCCTCATCCATTTTCAATGTATACCCTGATGGCGCGTCAAAAGTCTGACCTCCCATACTAATACGCACTTTATCGACATTAGTCGTACCAGCTTTTTCGACTGCTTGTTTCCACATATTGATACCCACGTAGGTGGCTTCCATAGGATCATTGGTCACGACTTTGTTAGCATTGGGTAGCTTATGATCCAGCGCATATTTCTTATACTTTTTAGTGAAGTCGCTGTTGACAGGATTTTTAACCGACATAAAGTAGTTCCATGACGCCAAATGCCCTTGCAATAAGCTGGTATCGATACCGCGAAGCTCTTCTTCTCCTACTGAGAATGCCATGACTGGGATATCAGAGGCTTTAATACCTTGGTTGGCAAGCTCACGATAAAAGGGTACGTTTGAATCCCCATTAATGGTAGAGATAACCGCCGTCTTTTTACCGGTAGAGAAGCTTTTAATATTGCCAACGATGGTCTGATAGTTGCTAAAACCGAAGGGGGTGTACTCTTCCATGATGTCTGTTTCAGCGACGCCTTTAGATTTTAAGAAAGCCCGCAGTATCTGGTTAGTAGTCCGAGGATAAACATAATCTGTTCCAAGTAAAACGAAGCGTTCTGCACTACCGCCCTCTGGACTCATCAAATATTCAACGGCAGGAATGGCTTGTTGGTTCGGTGCAGCACCAGTGTAGAAAATGTTTTCTGACTGCTCTTGACCCTCGTACTGCACCGGATAAAACATCAAACCGTTTAGTTCTTCAACGACAGGTAGCACAGACTTACGTGACACCGACGTCCAACCCCCAAATATCACATCCACTTTATCTTGGGTTAACAGCTGACGAGCTTTTTCAGCGAATAACGGCCAATCAGAAGCGGGATCTACGACGATTGGCTCTAGCTGCTTACCCAACACACCGCCATTGGCATTAATTTCATCAATGGTCATGAGTGCAGTATCTTTTAATGATGTTTCAGAGATGGCCATCGTTCCAGATAAAGAATGCAAGATACCTACTTTGATGGTGTCACCATCTGCCGCAGGGGTAGCAGTCGTCTCAGAGGTGTCCGTTTTTGTGGCGGTAGCATTGGTTTCTGCACTGGTTTCCGCAGGTTTTTGACAACCTATAAGACTTAAGCTGCCGACAACAGCTACTGCTAGCAGAGACAAACGTGATGTCAATTTTGAGTCGATACGATAGTTTGTATTGATAGGAGTAGCAGTGATAAGCGTTGGCAATAAAGACATATATTTCTCCAGAAAGATAAAGTAGCAGCCTGGTAGGCCGAGTGAACGAGCCATTCCTAACTATGATTAATACTTCAATATCTATGCCAATATAAAATACTAGACAAATGCACCAATATTGGTCTTTATCAGGAGCTAGGGCACTTTTGTGCACCATAATTGGTTTTTATGATGCTCTATGCACCATTTATGTCTGGTTAAGAAATGCTAAAGCGGTATAAAAAATGAGGACATCAGAAGCGATGTTTTTTTGAGTTCAGAAAGTGTGAACAGAAGGGAATTAAGAAGCAAACGTACTGAATGATTTTAACTCAACTAAAGACAGGTTTTGTTTTTAGCTAAAGCACGTTAGCCATTACGCTTGGTAGCTAGCTTGGGGTGAGGTCAGACATTTAGTTTTTATAATAGGGTGCTGATCTATGCTGAAGAAATCATAAATTTACCCTGCATAAGTAAAATATTTATTCGCTTATTTGTACCAGTACCAGTAAAATGCGAGACTGTTTTCTACACGAGTTTATGAGTAACCAATGATACGTTTAACTGAAATTAAATTGCCATTAAATCATGCACCTGAAGATCTAACGACGGCTATAACGACAAAACTTAAAATTTCTGCTGAGCAAATGGCGTCATTTGTGATGTTTAAACGCGGTTATGATGCTCGTAATAAAAGAAATATCCAATTAATTTATACGCTAGACATCACACTGACTGACTCGGATTTGACCAATGATTTGCTGGTTCAGTTTGAGTCAGACAACCATGTAAAAGCAACACCAGATACCAGCTACAAATATGTAGGTGTAGCGCCAGAGCATTTAACTGAACGTCCTGTTGTTATTGGTTTTGGACCTTGTGGTTTATTAGCAGCACTTACCCTTGCTCAAATGGGTTTTAAACCTATTATCATTGAACGTGGTAATGAAGTCAGACAACGCACCAAAGACACTTTTGGCTTTTGGCGTCAGCGTAAATTAAACACAGAATCTAACGTACAATTCGGTGAAGGCGGAGCAGGTACCTTCTCTGACGGTAAATTATATAGCCAAGTGAAAGATCCCAATCATTATGGTCGTAAAGTCATGACTGAATTTGTAAAAGCTGGCGCACCAGATGAGATTTTATTTGTCAGTAAACCGCACATAGGTACTTATAAGTTAGTCACCATGGTAGAAAAAATGCGTGCTGAGATCATAGCACTCGGTGGGGAAGTCCGTTTTGCGACTCGCGTAGACGACTTGCACATCACTGACTCAAAAGTAACAGGCGTGACCCTTAATACTGGCGAAACCTTAAAAACTAGCCATGTTATTCTTGCTGTTGGTCATAGCGCCCGTGACACCTTCCAAATGATTCATGATAAAGGCGTGTATATTGAAGCAAAACCTTTCTCGATTGGCTTTAGGATTGAACATAAACAGTCAACCATAGACCAAGCACGCTTTGGTGACAATGCTGGAAACGAGATACTTGGCGCTGCGGATTACAAACTGGTTCATCATTGTAAAAATGGTCGTTCTGTTTATAGCTTCTGTATGTGTCCAGGCGGGACCGTTGTTGCCGCCGCATCAGAAGAAGGCCGTGTGGTCACTAACGGCATGAGCCAATATTCAAGGAACGAGCGTAACGCCAATAGTGCTATTGTGGTAGGTATCGACCCAGAGCGAGATTACCCAAACCACCCCCTTGCTGGTATCGACTTACAAAGACAACTAGAAACCTTAGCGTTTGAATTAGGTGGCAAAGACTACAGTGCCCCAGCGCAAACCATTGGCGATTTCTTAAAAGGTAAACCAGACTCAGAATTAGGCGATGTAAAACCCTCTTACACACCGGGCATTACCTTAACCGACTTAAGCAAAGCACTGCCAGACTTTGCCGTGGATGCCATACGTGAAGCCATTCCAGCGTTTAATAAAAAAATCAAAGGGTTTTCATCTGACGACGGTCTACTAACTGGCGTAGAAACCAGAACATCGTCACCAATCAGCATTAAACGCAATAAAGAATTCCAAAGCATTAATACCAAAGGCTTATTCCCTGCAGGCGAAGGCGCTGGCTACGCAGGCGGCATATTATCAGCAGGGATTGATGGCATCAAAGTGGCCGAAGCTGTAGCGAAATCGATGTTGAACATAGAGTAAGAGCGGCTTTAGGCAAATTATAATATTAAAACGCTTATCTAGATAAAAACATGTGATCGATAAAGCCTTTCAAGCTATGAAGTATAAAGCTTGAAAGTCTTTTTTGTGTTTTGAAGGTATGCTGTATGAAAATGCATCGTAAGTTATGCAATGTTATGTTGTGATATGCTAATACATTAAAAAACCCCGCAACTGGTAGGTTGTGAGGTCTTTTGATTACTTTTGACAATGTTTGATGGTGCGCCCACCAAGACTCGAACTCGGATCGATCGCTTAGGAGGCAACTGCTCTATCCTGTTGAGCTATAGGCGCATTTTGGAATAACATTGTAGGAAAAATTGCTCATAAAAGCAATCAACAAAATATAAAGATTTTATTATTAATTGCCATTACTCAAGGCGTCAGCGACATTCACAGTGTTGGCATTTGCTGCTTTTTGTGCACGTGATGTTGGATTAAACAAGTCATTTACACTGTTTTTATAACCTTCGATATTATAATAATCGTACTTTTCTAATATATCTTGTCCGGTACTCGAAAGTAAAAAATTACGGAAGTTAATAGCAGCAGTATTCTCTGTCAAAATAACCCCTTCAAGCGCTTGCTTGTCTCTCAATGCATAGCTGAAAGAATTTAGGGTACGTGCCTCTGCATTGTCAGTTTCAATGGCACCAGTCTCAGCAGTATCTACTTTTTTATCATCAGTATTGCTGATATTTTCTTTGTCTTGGTTTATTTTATCTTGAGCCGCTTTTAGCTCTGCTTGTAACGGTGTCAGACGGTCTGCAGATAGGCTGTCGTTAGCGATGATCATGTCTATATCAGCGCCAAATTCAGAGTGTTTATTATAGTTAGGATTGGCGTTTGATAATGTTAAGAGGTCGCTGGCGGGTACATAACTTGGCACAACCTGCACATGAGGATAACGAGATTCGAAGCTAACGATGATATCGTCCAAGGGTGCTTGTAAATCCTCTTCAGCCTTTATATACAGCGTACTGTCGGTGAGGGCGTTTACCTCGTCTTGAGTGGAGGCTGACGGTTCATTTGCACTTGCCATGATCGGTAAGGGGTCTATATTTTTACGGTTACTGCTCCATAACCACGTAAAGATTGCAATAAAGATTATCAGCAGCAGTAAAATTAGCCCAGCCAGTAGCAGCTTGTAGTCTCTCATATGTTACTGCTCTTCTCTTAATGGGTTTGTGTCAAGTTTACATAAAATGCGGTGTGCGACGTATTATTTTTAAAGCTGTTGGTGTAACACTTCATCTGCTAAGTCCGCAAGCATATCTGCAAAAATATCGGTTTTTGAATCAGGTAAAAGTTTTTTCTCGCTATTATTCTTATGAATAATTGTACTATTTTGATTGGATAGCACAGGTTGATCGTTTGAGGGGGAGGTAACATCATTTTCAATGGCTTTTATTTGGTGTGCAGCCAATGGCGATTCGCCCATCGTAAGCTTGTCTTTAAGCCATTCAAAACCATGGGCTTCCCACCATGCTTCAAAGCGTGGCAGCGTACTCCCACGCACCGCGATAGGCAGATTCAATGTTCGCAGTTTTTGTGCAAGTATGGGGTCGTTAATGGCTTGATGGATGCTCAAATAAAGCGAGCGACTATCATCAGTATAGGGCTGTCTATTTTGCCACGATCTGTCGTCAATTTTCATACGTGGCAATTGCCACAATTCACCGCGATAGTATACAACATATAGACGTCGTTTAGGATGAACGAAAATGGCATCAATGGGACGCAAGGGCATAGTATTAAGTTATTCCGTTAAAAAGGGTTATGGACATAAAAATTACAGCAGTTAATCTGACAGCAGCACTGACTTCTCTATTCATAAATATGAGACTTATCAATGTGACACTATCTGTCGTAAGATATTATAATAGTGGCACATATACTAGTAAACGATAGCTATCGATGGCACACTAATCAGCAGCCTATTTTATGATTGTTATAAATAATCACTGATGATGCAATGATAGTTAATCGTTGTTGTCATTTGCATCGTGTTTATGACAGCCATGCTAGCAGAAATACATTGTAGTAACGACCGCGAAACATAGATTGGTGAGTATTCTTCGTGGTATTCCTTAGCAGCCATCAATATGCATTAGAAAGTTAACGCAAATGTTATTCCATTTCAGGCACTCATGACCGTCTACATCACACTATCACTCATATATAACTTCAATCAGACTATCTTCTATGTTTACCATTATTCAATCGCACCGCACCGAAAACCTTGTTGATCAACTGCTTGTGCAATATCAGTCTAAGGATCAGCCTGTTTTTGAGCCTTTTATTGTCATTGTGCCCTCAATGGTATTGGGCGATTGGTTGGACAAAACCATTGCCAGTCGTGCTGGGATTAGTACCTTGGTACGTACTAAGTTTTGGGGTCAGTATCAGTGGACGCTCATGCAGGATGTGTTAACCCGCCATAACGCTTCTTTGCTAGCGCAAAACCCTGAGGCGGAAACTCTTAATGTGCCTGAAGTGGCGGTGTTGTCACCAACGGTGATGCAATGGCGATTGTTTGGGTATTTGACTTATTATCAAGAGTCGATTGTGGCAGATGAAAAACATTCGGTCCATCCGTTGCTGGCATCTTTGATTGACGAACCGCAAGCAGGTGCTCAGCAAGACAATGTGCGACAAGATAAGGCGCAACAAGATGCACGTATCTGGCAGCTGGCAAGTGATTTGGCGAGGGTGTTTAACCGCTATTTGACCCATCGTGAGGATTGGCTGGCGCTATGGTCGCACAATCAACCACTGAATGTAGGTGAGTTGATAGCGGATAAAGATGCATTGTCATTGCGCTTTGATAAATATGCACGCGGCACGCCTGAGTGGTTGGTCGAGCATTATGTAGAGTTAGAGATTGCTCAACGATTTTTATGGTCGCATTTATTTGCTGATGTTCATCTACACCGTGTGGCACTTGAGCGCGCATTTTGGTCAGCCTTAAAAGGTAATAAGGCGAACGAGCGTGCTCAGTTGCCAACTATACTGCGTATTTTTACTATTCAGCAATTACCACAGACGGAGCTAGACTTCCTACAGCGCCTGTCGCAATACATGAATATCACGCTATTACATTACAATCCATCAAAGCTGTTTTGGGCCGATATCGTCGATAAATCATGGTTACAACGTCAGCAGATTATTAACCCTGAAAGTGTATTTTTACGTGATTATGGTCACAGTTTACTGTCGCGTTTGGGTAAGCAATCGCGTGATGCGTTTGCCATGCTTGCTAACTTGTCGGGTAATGAGCAATACGACGATGCGCTGGTGGAATGGCAAGATAATTTTGAAAGTGGTTTAAATGATGAGCTTAGTAAGGGTATGGATGAAAGCATTTATACTGATGATGCCATTGCTCAAGATAGGCAAAGTAGCCTAAGCTTATTAAAGCGTTTACAGAACGATGTGCTGATGCTTGATGAGCAATCGACCCAGCAAGCAACGGCTGCTACAGTCTCGCAAGCGGTAAGTAAGCAAATAGAGCCAAGCTTCAATGAAGAGAAGCCAGAGACAGCTTGGTATGAAGATGAGGCGTTAGAGAATAAGCGCTTTGAGGTAGACCGTTTTTGGGCAATATCTTCTCAAGATAATAGCCTAAGCATTCATTCTTGTCATAGTTTACAGCGTCAGCTTGAAGTGCTGCGTATTATGATTGGCCGCTGGTTGAACGAACCTATCAAACTTGGTGAAAAGAAACGCCATATATCTGACATTGTTGTGCTGCTACCCGATGTTGAACGTCATCATGCACTGATTGGCTCTATCTTCGTCAATGGTAAAGGTCAGGATGGTTTGACCTTGCCCGCTAAAGTGACGGGTGTTGTTGATGCGGACATTCGCCAGTTATGGGAAGCTATTATTGGTTTTTATAAGCTATTGGGTAGCCATAGCGCCCGTTTTGAAGCGGCTGAAGTCTTAGATTGGCTTATGTTGCCGCCCTTGTTTGAAAGCTTTGGGCTGACTCATGAGCAGATGAGCCGTGGCTGTGATTTGTTGGTAGAGGCGGGCTTTATTCGCGGTTTTGACGAGCTGCATCTTAAGCAAACGTTGGATAGTAATGATTACGACTATCGCTTTAGCTTTGCTCAAGCGTTAGACAGATTGACCGTAGGTCTGGTCATGCCAGAAGCTGAGTTGAGTGATTGCTTATATGCTCTAAATGAAGATGAATGGCCAAGCACTGCCTTACCAGAAATGACTTTACCGCTACCACAAGTCAGCTTAAATGATGCGTTGATTGTTGAAGCGCTTTGCCGCATTTATACCGGTTTGGTCGCACGACGGGATGACCATATACAAAAAATGAAAGCGGAAGACTGGCTCGATCAGATTGAGAGACAAGTGATTCATCGCTACTTTGGCGATGTGGACCAAACGCGTACCATGCGCGCCATTTACAATGCGATGAATGGCTTTAAATCAAGTTTGCGAGCCAATCGTCACTATAGGCAGTACTCCAGTGGCGATAGCGCCAACAGAGAAGTGGAGCAAAGGCTGGCAGGTGTGGAGCAGTTGCCACTAAAGTTGAGCTTTATGCTAGACAGTATCGAAGCGGAGCTTGAGAGTCAGCAGGTCAGTGCGGAGCCAACTGGTGTGATTACCTTTGGTAAGTTTGGTGCCTTAAGAAACGTGCCCTTTGAGTTGGTGGTCATGCTAAATATGGATCTTTCAGAGTTCCCTGGGCGTGACCGTGATAACCGCTATGATTTGATGAAAGCGACTAATTCACGTCGCGGCGACAGAGTCAGTGAAGATGATGATAATGGCGCATTTTTAGATGCCCTGCTGTGCGCACGTAGTGCTTGTTGGATGTTCTACAACGGTCAAAGCTTGACGGACACTCATGAGCATCTACCAGCCAACCCAGTAAGCGAATTGCTACAGTTCTTGCAAGGCGAGGTGCAATGGCAGGTGAACTCGCTTGAGACATTGCCTGAGAATATTGATCCCCCCACCGAAAGCCTCAAGCGTTACTTACCTAAATTGATTAAGCAGTGGCTAGTGACTGAGCATCCTGCACTACCTTTTCATGAGAGTCTGTTTGAGACAGAAATTGAAGGCGCTGATATTTTTGAGCAAGCGTCTCCTGATATTGATGACAATGCTAATGCCAACGTTAATATCAATGCTCAGGATTCTAGCCCTGTCGAGATGATTGATGAGCTGGATGCTTTATTAAATACAGCCATGCGCAAGACCAAACTGGCTCAGAAAAAACAGTTTCCGCCTGCGCCGCTTTGGCAAGCGGTGTTTGATACATTGAAAGGGCGAGTGTCTAGCGAGCCTATGCAACTGGTCGGCCTACCCACAAAAGCACAATATGAGTCCATCGCTCAGGTGCTTGGCCAAGGCTTAGGTCAGCTAGGTCAAGTAGACAGTCAAACCTTGTCTGCATTAGCTGAATTGTTGACGCTAGATACAGTTGTCGATACTAGCAATGTCAGTAGCATGACAGAGACGCTCATCCAAGTATTATCCGATAGCGTATTTAACATTGGAGAGATAGATATTGAAGGAGCATTAGCTTACCAAGTGCGCCATCCCGCCAAAGCATTTTTACGGTCCCAAAAGGTGCATGTGGTACAAGGTGAAGAAGCACTGTCGCATCAAGAGCCGCTATTTCTAAACAGTTTGACGACCTATCAAATCAAAGATCATTTGATTAAGCAATTGGTCGCCGATGAGAATAAGGCCAATGGCGGTGATACAACTGCTGAAAGTTCCACCCCAATCCTGATGTATCAAAAAATTATGCCCGCTGGTGTCGCTCGCCAAACCACGCTACCCAATCAACAACAAAAACTGCAACAGCAATGTTTGGAATTTAAAGAGCAGTTAATAGCTAATGGTTTTGGCGAAAATATTGTACCTAATGAAGATGGAGCAGAGGGTACGACAGGTTTGCAGCTACTAACGCCAACCGCCGAGCATCCTGTTCAGATAGAGCTGGCAAACTTGCTAAATAGTATTAATAACGAGTCAAAAAGCCAAGCAGATATCGAAGAGGTAGAAACGCTGCTCAAGTTATTGCCTAAAGCCATTAAAATAAAAGGCTCAGTACCCATATTAGCACCAGTATCATTACCAACAGCAGTGCCGATAGATGCGCATGATAGCCACTCTCATATTCAGGCGGGCATGCCTTATGCTCAGCAATCACCCAAGCAGTGGTTAAATATATTGCCCAATTCTGCCAGTCCTAGGCATTTACTCAAATTTTGGTTATCACATTTGTATTGGCAAGTGGCTAGACGTACCACTGCTGAGCAAGTGGCACTAAATGATGGGGTGAGTATTTGGCGCTTTAATAAGCCTAGCTCGCAAATTGGCAAATATAAAGATGTAATCGCATTTAAACTAAGCCCCATTGTCTATGAAGACGCTGTGATTGAGCTGATAAAATGGGCGATTTTTTCCAAGTTATCTGGGCAAGTGCCTATTACTTTATTGCCTGAATATGCACTCAATTACCTTGATCAGTGTTCAAAATCTGAAGATGGTGAAGGCGGCAGTTATTGGCCAAAACGAGCAGACTTTTCAGATTGGCTACGGTCTGGCTATCATACAGACACAGTATATGATACTTGCTCTCAGCATGCCATTTGGCAGTACGTATTACGTGATCAAGATGCATTTAAGGCTTTGTCAGGGGCGTTGACCACCTTGGCGCGACCATTATATGAGCCGATGTTTAATGCATTGATTGACTTAGATGGCTAATTAGGGCGTGTCTTCAATTCACTCAATAGTCATCTAAATGGGCTAAAAATGGATAAATATTGCCAAATAGCTTGTTAATATCCCGATATTATCTACGCTATTTTTCTTGTTTGACGGCAATTTATCTCCATTTTTGAAATGAAGACACGCCCTAGTCATTTAGAATAATCAATTTTTGCTCTCTTGATCTAATAAATAATAATTAAAAGTATACGCCCATATGACAGACTTGACTGATCCAACCAATATCATTGAACTTTCTACACAGCCACATTTATTCGATGAGCGCTCAGATGCGCCTCACTCAGATCCTATGAGTAAGCGTAAGGCTGATGTGATACCAGCAGTTGATGTTGACCTAACGGGCAAGCACCTGATTGAAGCGTCTGCTGGTACTGGTAAAACTTGGACGCTAACAGGCATTGTATTGCGCCTGCTAATTGAAGCACGACGTGCGCCAGAGCAAATTATTGCCACGACCTTTACGCGAGCCGCTGCCGCTGAGATGCGTCAGCGTATTCATGATCGTTTGGTGGATTTTTATCAATTATTGCAGTGGGTCAACAGTTTAAGTGCTGACATCAGTAATAAGGAGGCTTTGTATCCCAATATATTGCAGGTGATGCCTGAAAGCGATAAGGATAAACAAGAGGGCAAACAATCAAGTACGGATTTAAATACTGAGATAGGCGCTGATGAGTTAAACCAAGACCTTGCATCTGATAAGCAAGCTGCTGCCACAAAGCGTGCGCAAGCAAAAAAAGACCGTGAAGATTGGTTGGTAGCACAGGCTAAATATGTGCGCTTGGATGGCATCATGCAAGATCCCATTAACCTGCATCTCGTCGGTTATTTGCTGGATCACGTGTACAGCTATCCAATGACGGAAGCTATCAGGCGTACCGCACTGGTTTTAACCACGTTGGATAAATTATTTGTAGGTACGCTCGATAGCTTGGCACAAAAATGGCTGAAGGAGTACAGTAGCGAGACAGGTCATCAGCAAGGTATGGCTATTATCGAAGAGAGCAGTATCGAGCAGGTGACCGATAGTATTATTCATGATGAGCTGCGTCAGTTTCAAAGTCGCTTGTATCATGAGCAGCCTAAACTGTATGCGCTTATGGATCAGCAAGGTAAGCTGACTGCCGTGAGTGATCATAAAAAATATGTGACTCGCTCGCTTAACTTTATTTCTGCGCCAATTGATGAGATTGTAGTAAATGACTTTTCGTTTGAGGGCTATGAGCGGCTTATAAATACTATCATTGAGCGCAGCGATGAGCTTGATATCTTTTTTAAACCTGACGGCGAGTATTATGACGTTCCAAAAGGACAGCTACAAAATAATAGAGACTCTTGGCCGAAAATTATTCAAGCATTAAAAGATTTTGGGCCAGCCGCTTACAAATTTATATCAGACGCAAAAACTTATACAGGAAAATTAATACAAGCTTTTCAGAAAACTGATGACGTAGGCAAACAATTCTATAAACCAAAAGATGGCGAAAGAGTTAATCTGATATTTAATGAGTTGCAGGTCGTTCGTGACTTTAAACGCTATGTCGAAGAAAGTAAAAAGCTAGACGAATACATAGTGACTGTTTTAGCCAATCTTAATCGTCATATCGTGCTTGCGGTACGTGACAGGCTACCAATTATTTTGGAAGAGCGAGGTGAGACGACCTTTAGCCTGCAAATGGTACGTTTAAACCAAGCATTAACTGGTCGGCAAGGAGAGAAACTGGCACGTTATATTCGTCACCATTATCCTGTGGCGTTGATTGATGAGTCGCAAGATATCAATGGCGCACAAGCCATTATGATTGAAAGCATTTATTTGCCAAAGAAAAAGGGCAAGGTTGCTGATAATGATAAACAGTCAGCTACTAAAAAAGCCAGCCATGAGTTCCTGCTATTGGTTGGTGACCCTAAGCAGGCTATTTATGGGTTTCGTGGTGGCGATGTGGCTAACTATAACTACATGAAAGCTCAATTTGATAAAAGCACGCTTTGGACGCTTGATATCAACCGACGCTCAAATGCGAGCGTGATTAATGCCCTAAACTGTTGGTTCGGCATGGCTGATGCAACCACTGGCGAGAACAAATTAGCTCAATTAGGCGCAGGTATTTATTACCAGCATATCAAAGCGGCAAAACCAGAAAATCAGCTGTCTTGGTTTAATGAACCAGACGCTCACAGCACTACTTTAGTGACTGAGGTGCTTTCTGCCCAGCCAGTGAGCGTATTACACTTACCATATGATAAAGACAAAGAGCTTGAGTACGATGAGCATGAAATCACGGCGCGTCATATTGCGACTTTGCTTAGTAGTGGTCAGACTTTAAAAGGCAAGCCTATTCAGCCTAGTGATATCGGTGTGCTGGCACGTACTAAGAAAGACTTAAAACGGGTTGAGGATGAGTTGGTTAAGCTTAATGTACCGACCTTGACTACCAGTGATGTCAGTATCTTTGAAACCATCATGGCAGAAGATGTGGCGGCGCTGCTGAGTGCCATGTTATATCCGTATCGTCATGACATGATTAATCGGGTGTTGACCAGTCATTTATATGGCCTAAGTATTAAAAACATCAAAGCCATGATGACGGACCATGAGTCAGGCATTACTGAGGGCAGTAGTAAAACAAGCTCTCATTCAAAAAATTCTAATTCGAAGGATGCCTCAGTTAATGAGGTTACTGATAATAAAAAAAGTTATCAAGATTTTATTACTTATCTAAAAGAAGGCGCACAGCGTTGGCAGAACTTTGGCATCTTGTCGGCATTGCATTACTTGTTAGATAAAAACCCCATACAGCCGCAAGGCATTTGGCAAGCGCTAGCGGCTCATCCAGAAGGCGATCGTCATATCATGGATTTGCGTCATGTGATGGATATCTTGGCGCAGTATGGCCTAGGTATGGGTGAGCATGAGCTACTGGCTTGGTTTAGACAAAATATAGATGCAGCGCCCAATAGCGATTGGGCTAAGCAATATCCGCTACCGACAGAGTCTGGCGTACAGCTGATGACCATTCATAAGTCCAAAGGACTTGAGTTTCCTATTGTTTATGTATTGGGTATGGGTGATGCCAGTAGAAAGTCAGGCACCAATGAGAAGTATGGCCTGTATTTATATAACGCAGATCAAGCACCTTCAGCATTAGTACAGCAGTCACTAGATAGTCAATCAACAGGAAATCAACGCCGCTTCTCACCGATACAAGGTTCTGCTACCACAGACGACTACTACACCGATATCGAAACGCGGGAAGATTTCGATGAGCTGCGACGGCTTGGTTATGTGGCTTTTACTCGCGCCAGTGAGCAGCTTTATGTCGTGCTGCGAGATCCTAACAATAAGACAGGATTTGAGTTAAAGCCAGTGTTTTATTGGTTTGAATCACCAGAAGCGAAATTTGAGCTGCCTGATAGACTCAAAGGTACCATAGGCATGCTCAGAGGGCATAAGGTCAATGAGTTCTACGACAAGAATTACGCAAGCAACGATGCTAAATCAGCAGGCGTAAATGACAATGTTCAGCTCGCTCTTACCAAGTCAAGTGCTCATAAGCCTGCCACAGAGACTATTGAGTATGCGCCTTTTGCAGAGGTTATGAAAACCAATTATTTTTATGGTTGGGCTAAGACCAGCTTTACCGCTTTGGCACGTCAGCTCGATGAATCTACACAAACAATGGCGATAGTGGATGAGCGTATTGATGATGCGATAGACATTGATATGGCAGACACTTCAGTGTCGGTTGAGCCTTTGCTTAATAGTAACGCGTTTCTTGAAAAAGTCGATGGGTTAAATCTTAAATCAGAGGATGATATCCGCTTTACCTTTGTGAAAGGTGCTAATGCGGGTACGTTCTTGCATGAGATATTTGAAAAAATTGATTTCAGCAATAAAGCGCAGTGGTCTCAGGTTATCGATAGAGCCATCAGCAGCTATCAACTGCCTCTAGTTTATAGTAGCGCTGAGCAGCAAGGCCGTCGATCACAAGCGAAGAAGCAAGAGCAAGGCGATGACGGTTCATTCAATACTAGCTCACTTGATCTTGCTTCAATAGATGCTACCAAGCATGAGGCACTAATCAATTGGATTGAAGAGGTGCTACATGCGCCGCTATTGGCCTCCAATCAACCATTAAACTCTCTTAATGCAGGTCAGCGGTTTTCTGAGTTAGAGTTCAATATGGGGTTGTCAGAGAAATTTAAAGTACAGGATATCACTAAACTCTTCCAACAATATCTCCCTAATGAGATGGACAAACACGTCACTCTTATTCCGCAAAACAAAGCGCATTTGTATCGTTATTTACGCGGCGAAATTGACTTAGTGTACGAACATGCTGGCAAGTATTACGTTGTCGATTATAAAAGCAACTTTCTAGGAAATAGCCTAAGCGATTATAATGAAGATACACTTAAGCAAGCAATGTCCAAGGCAGGGTACTGGCTACAAGCAGCGATTTATCAAGTAGCTTTACATCGATTCCTTTCAATGAGAATACATGATTATGCAGGCAATGAAGATAAGTATTTAGGCGCTGTGGAGTATGTTTTTTTACGAGGTGTGTATGATCCCAATTCTCAAATAGCTGATGATCTATCACAATATGTTAAAGAGGCTGATAATAGCCACTCAATCCACAACGACCGCTATGGATTAGTGACGTGGGATATTCCAATTGAGTTCATTAAGGCTCTAGATGTGTTGTTTGGCATGCCCAACTAGTAGGCTAGAAGTAATGATTAAATGCTAAAAAACATGATATCGATTAACTATTTCAACATAGAGACAAGCATACTATGAGTAATAATAAAAAAGAGAGCAAGGCAGTAATTGGGCTACAACAAAGCTGGGCTAGTAACATCAGTGATTATATATTGCTACGCCGCGAGCAAACGTATTTAGCGTATAAGGCAACGGATGCAAAAGCTAATACTGATAGTAAGCAAGTCGATAAAACAGAAGAAAGTAATTTATTCACCGCTCTATTCGTTATGTTAGCGACTCATTTGGAAGAGGGGCATACTGTATTGACCATTGAATCGGTTGAGAATGAAACACCGCAACAAGGTCGTATCAGTGGCGAGTTAGTGACTCTATATGTGTGGCAGCAGCAATTGTTAGAGATGTTAGCAATGCCAATCTTTGCGCTGATAGATACCAAACTAAATACGCAATCAGAAGATGACTCTATAACTGAAAGGTCGCTATTCGTATTGCTAGACACGCTATTTGATAAGAAAGAGCAGCTGTGGATACAATTGGCGCTTAGCAACCATGAAAAAGAGGTGCTAACCAAGCGTTTTGACATGATTGCTACGCTATACCAATTATTAAAAAATACGGACTTAAGTTTTTTTATACGCCTAGTTAACGAACACGATTTGTTCGCTGAGGTTAATAGTAGCATTAATAATAACGATAAAGTAAATAGCCTAAGCAAAAAAAATCAACCTATTATTTATAAACAAGTTAACAGCAAAAACACAGAAGGTTCAGCAGTATTACTAACTTTTTGGCTACATCGTTCTTGGCAAGCAGAATTTAACTTAGCACAGCACATTAATACTATTTTAAATCAACAGATAACTCCTCTAAATATATCAATACCCAAAAATTTAAACGATCAGCAGATAGCAGCTATTAATGTGGCTAATAATAATGCATTTAGCATTATCACTGGTGGCCCAGGCACAGGTAAAACCTATACCGTTGCTCAGTTAGTCATCGCGCTGCAACAAGCGACAGAGAGTGGGGAATACGGGGCTGAAAATATTAGATTCAGTACGGACAGTGCCAGTCTGGCATTGGCAGCACCGACTGGTAAGGCTGCCCAGCGCATGCAAGAATCTTTACAAGCTGCTCTCGATACAGCAGATATTGATCTACAGTTACAAGAAGCTAAAACCATCCATCGCTTGTTAGGTATTGGTCGGACGGGCAGACCGCGCTACGATACTAACAATCCACTTGGCGAAGATATTATCATCGTTGATGAGGCGTCGATGCTCGGGGTCGAGTTGGCTAATTATCTCGTAAGTGCAGTAAAACCAGGTGCAAGGCTGATACTATTGGGCGATGCAAACCAGCTAGCAGCGGTAGATGCAGGAGCAGTGTTGGCTGACTTGTGCCGTATTCCACTGTTACAACCCATTCATGCAGAGTTAACCGAAAGCCGCAGATTTAGCGCAGAATCAGGTATTGGCAAGCTTGCCTACCAAATTAATCAGGCAGAGGTAGATACTCAAGCCATCTGGCAGCTGTTAAGGCAGGGTGAAGCCTTGAGTTTTCAGTATGTAAATAAGCTGCAAGCAAATGAGCTTAAAGATAATAAGACAAGAAATAGCCTAAGTAGTAAAAAAATTATTCTAAAGATATCGTTAAAATATATTAAGTATATAAATAAAATAAAAGAACTCCTAAAAAATCCAATAGAAAAATCCATGCCAGAATCAGTAAAAAATACGATTACATCACTAATGGAAACATTTAATGAGTTTAGAATTCTAAGTGCTGGCCATAATGGCGAGTGGGGCGATCATTATATTAATAATTATCTCACGCAGTGGCATCTTGCTGAGCTAAAGCTACCACTGGGCCAAAACACATGGTTTCATGGCCGTCCTGTCATGGTTCTACAAAACAACTATGAATTAGGATTGTTTAATGGTGATATCGGTTTCTGCTTGCAGACTAGCGATGATAGAAGCCGACTAGAAGTGTTTTTTGAAAATAAAACACAAGGGATTGCCGTTAATTTACTAAATGAAGAAGTCATCGCCACCGCATATGCAATGACCATTCATAAGTCACAAGGGTCTGAGTTTGATCATGTGGCTATTACTTTTGATAATAGTCATGCTAGATTGCTAAGCAAAGAGCTTATTTATACGGCGGTGACCCGTGCTAAGAAACAGGTAACCATATATAGTACAAAATCTGCTTTTGAAAAGGCTGTTCAAACACCTACTGAGCGCCATACAGGTTTGGCATTACAGTTTTCTAAGCATTAATAGATAAATGCTCAGAAATATAAAAAGAGGACTAGAGTTGTATACCTTTGATACTGTGCTAGAGCATATTAATGAAATTATTTATAAGCCCAACCAATTGATTATTGCTTCAACTCAAGAAGAACAACAAAATCTAGAATATGCTGCTGGTACATTTGAATTAATGAACAGACGGGCTGTCAAAACAGTTAGATTCAGAGTAGCTAAACAAACACCTACCAAAGTAGGGCAGTTCGTTACCTTTTGGGAAAAAGATTCCAAAGGTATTAATCAACCTTTTCAATATGATTCGTCACCAGACTTGTTAGTAATCACCGCATTTAAAGACAACCATACATTTGGGCAGTTTGTTTTTCCAAAAAATGTCTTGCTTAGACATAATATTCTTCAGTCTCATTTTACAAAAGGTAAGATGGGTATCAGGGTGTATCCTAGCTGGGATAATCCAACCAGTAATACTGCTAAGAAGACACAGAATTGGCAACTCGATTATTTCTTCGTGGTGACTGATACAAACATACTGCCTACAGAAAAAATACGGGTATTGTATGAGTAGCAAAATTAACAGTAAGTGCAAAATCCAAGCAATAAAAAAGCATCCAAATTGGATGCTTTTTTTGAACTCAAATGTAGAACTTAAACTTTGTCTTCTTTGATGGCATAGATGCCAGGCAGATGACGCAAATAACCATGGAAATCCATACCACAGCCATAGACATAACGATCTGCAACATTGATACCGACAAAATCAACATCAAAATCTTCAACTTTACGATCATGCTCTTTATTAAGCAACACACAACATTCAAGTGATAAAGGTTTTTCTTTGCTTAATTCTTCGACAACTGTTTTTAGCGTGATACCTTCATCAAAAATATCGTCAATCAGCAATACATGCTCACCTTCGATACTAACATCAGGTTTGAATTTCCAATCTAGCTCATTGGTGCCTGCATTATCACGATAGCGCGATGCATGAATATAATGCATGCGATGATAGAATGTCAAATGAGTCAATAGTTGACCAGCTGGAATAAGTCCACCATTCATAACAACCATAACGATTGGGTTTAAACCAGCATAATGTAGGTTGAGCTGGGCGGCAAGGCGCTCATAAGCAGCGGCTACTTCGATGCTACTGATAAGGCACTCTGAGTTGCGTAATGTTTTTTCAATTTCTTGGTTGCTGATTTGGGTCATCGGGTGCGCCTTCGGTAAAAAGTGCCGCTTATTTTAGCAAATTTTAGTGAATTTGCCCAATGCCATCTGTGTTTTGAGACAAAATTAATCAAATACTGGCATTTATTCTGGCTTTTCTACGATGAAAGGGCGGTAATAGTTTGCTAAACGATTTAAAGAGCGATCAGGTAGGTCGGGTAGCAACTTATTTAAGGCCATACTCATGCCTTTATCAATGGCGGCTTTGGCAACTGGGACAGCTTTGCGTTTAATCATGCCAAGCTTCAATGTTTCAGCATAGCGGCTGATAAAATGAGTCAATGTCTCTTCATTCATGGTTTCAAGCGCTTTTTTAAATACTTTCATATCTACTTGCTCAGGTGTGATAGCAGCAAAGCCTTTTTCGATGGTTTGCGCATCTACATCAGATAATTTGAAACCCACTCGTTTTACACCTTCGTTATCAATAAACGTCGCCCGATCTCTCAAGAAATGAAAGCTTGGCATCACTTCTTCGTTATTCTCTTTACCGAGTAAGATGTTAAGCAGCGTATCTGTTGCTTTTTCAACTGTGCCAACAATTTTGCGCATCGAGGCTTGACGTTCAGGGTTTGGAATAATATCTACCAATCCAATCAACAAATTGTCGATTAGATCACGTGCTGTTTGATGCGTCAGGGCATCACGATATGGGTAGTATTCGACCTCCTCATTTGAGGCAATCACTTGCTCAGCGTCAATGATTAATGCTTTCAATTTATCTGAAGGTACAAACCCAAAATAATGCGCCATGGTGCTTCCTTTATTTGTTGTTTTTCATGTTTAACCAGCGTTACATTTGTCGTTAAATCAGTTAGTATCTAAATGGGTTGCAGTCAAAGACTCACCATATGCTGACTAGTGACATGTGCTAACGATAGAATGCAAAGCCTTATTAATGGATGATGATACTACAGTACTTCTATAAACAGCCTTTGGACAGGTGCGCTAAGTCACTAGTCGCCGACTAATTTAACATATTTTTTATATTCTAAATTAAAAAGCTTGAACTTATAAGGCTACCTATTACTTGTCTAAGGAGAGATAAGATGAATAGTGCAATCGTGCTAGTGTTTGCTGTTGCCGCGATGCTTTGCGGTTATCTGTTTTACTCAAAATTTATCGCTACTAAAATCTTGGCATTGGATAACAGTATCCCCACGCCAGCGCACACTATGAAAGATGGGGTGGATTATATCCCCACCAATAAATACGTGCTATGGGGACATCATTTTACTTCAGTCGCAGGGGCAGCTCCGATTATTGGTCCTGCCATTGCCGTTATTTGGGGCTGGGTACCTGCTATCATTTGGGTAGTATTGGGCACGATTTTTATGGCAGGTGTCCACGATATGTCAGCTATTTGGGCTAGTATGCGCAATCGAGGTCAATCGATTGGCTCGATTGCCGGTACTGTCATGGGTACACGTGTGCGTAGCTTGATGATGATCGTTATTTTCTTATTATTACTCATGGTAAATGCGGTATTCGGCGTCGCTATTGCTAATATGATGATAAAAACCCCATCCGCTGTGCTACCTGTTTGGGGGGCTTTGATAGTCGCCTTTATTATCGGTCAGTGTATTTATCGCTATAAGATGAATCTGGTTTGGGTATCAATCATTGGGGTCACAGCTTTATATGGGCTTATCTATCTTGGTCCTATGTTCCCTGTCGTATTACCTGAGACATTCTTAGGCTTACCTGACAACGCTGTTTGGATTATTATTTTATTCGCCTATGCGGCAATCGCTTCTTTATTACCGGTTTGGATGCTCTTGCAGCCGCGCGATTATATCAATGGCTTACAGTTATTTGTCGGTCTGATTTTGTTATACGCTGCCATCTTTATTGCGACGCCGAATATTGTCGCGCCAGCGATAAACACAG
Source organism: Psychrobacter immobilis (assembly GCA_904846265.1). Lineage (GTDB taxonomy): Bacteria > Pseudomonadota > Gammaproteobacteria > Pseudomonadales > Moraxellaceae > Psychrobacter > Psychrobacter immobilis_A. The sequence goes on from CAJHAA010000001.1 coordinate 109,461, forward strand.
CATTGCCAATCGGTACGCCATCTATGGTGCCTTTATTGTTTGTGACCATTGCTTGTGGTGCAATTTCAGGCTTTCATGGTTTGGTGGCAACGGGTACGACATCTAAGCAGATTGATAAAGAAGAGGATGTGCGATTCGTTGGTTACTTCGGTGCCATGGGTGAGGGCATGCTAGCACTTGGTGCAATACTTGCGGCAACAGCAGGCTTTGCAACCCTTGGCGACTGGCAAGCCGTTTATCAAAAATTTGGCGATGGCTCTATTGGTGCCTTTATTGATGGCGGTGCAACTATATTGAATGCAGGTGTTGGCATTGATATGGTTTTATCGCAGACGATGCTGACGGTAATGGCAGCATTGTTCGCTGGTACTACGATGGATACTGGGGTACGTCTGCAACGCTATATTTTCCAAGAGTTTGGTGAAATTTATAAACTGCCTGTTTTAAATAAAAGTGTGGTGGCAACATTGCTTGCTGTTGGTAGCTGTTTGTTATTAGCCTTTGGTGCTGGTGGCATCGATGGCGCTGGTGGTATGATTATTTGGCCGTTATTTGGCACGACAAATCAGCTCATGGCAGCCTTAACCTTGATGATTGTCACTGTTATCTTGTTACGTAAAGGCAGACCAGTATGGTATACCTTGGGGCCATTGTCATTCTTACTGGTCATGACGGTTTTTGCGTTATTGATTCAGCTAAAAACCTTTTTCAATGATGGTAATTGGCTGCTTATTATTATGGATATCATTATCTTGATAGCCACGATTTTAGTGACGTTTGAAAGTCTATCGGTACTCCGAAAAGAGTGGTCGATACACAGAGGCAAAAGTAACCTCTAAGCCATGTTAAATGCCTAGTTTGATACTTACTGAAATACGATAAAAACGCTAGCAGCAATTGCTGGCGTTTTTTGTCTCGTATAGGCATGATAGTTAATAGGCATCCGAAAAAGAAGCGCGATTATGGAAAACACAGATATAACAAAACCCATAAAAAATATCGAGCCATGGTGGCAAAGGTTTGCGGCTGGGCTAAACGAGTTTTATCATGCGCCTTATCGTCAAACGATGGCACGCGCCGCGCGTGATGAAGAAGATTTTTTCATGCTACTCATGTTTGCGGAAAGCTTGGGTATCGACAATCCGGCAAGCTTTTATACATTAGAGTTGCAGCCTTTGTTTTTAGAAAACTTCCATGAATGGCATACCAGAATGGGTATGGATAGATGCCCTTTTGACCACGTAGGTTGCTGCTAGTTTCCTTTGAATTCATTAAAATGAGATACAAGTATGGCATTACACCCTTTACCCGCATTGGTAGAGCAACTGGCACAGCAGCCGATTATATTTATCGGTGGCAAGGGCGGTGTCGGTAAAACCACTACTGCCGCCGCACTTGCCAGCTATTATGCTAATCAAGGCAAAAAGACACTGATTGTCTCGACCGATCCAGCACACAGCTTGGGCGATGTGTTAAACGTCCCACTAAAAAACCAAAAAACAGCAGTAACTTCTTGTCTAGATGCTATTGAACTAAACCCTGACGTCATCGTTGATGAGCATTTTGCCCAAGTTGAACGCACCATTACTTCTTATGCCAATCCAGACATGATGCCAAAAATTCGCGAGCATCTACGGCTATCAAAATCAGCGCCTGGCGCACAAGAAGCCGCCATGCTCGAATCTATGTGCCAGCACTTGGTTGCAGCAGCAGATGCCGGCTATGAGCATATTATTTTTGATACCGCACCGACGGGACATACACTGCGTTTATTAGTGCTGCCTGAAATGATGGGTGCGTGGACGGATGGGCTACTGGCACAGCAGCGAAGGCAAGCAAAACTTCGCTCAGTGGCAAATCATTTGGGCGGTCATGAACAAGACAATAACAAAAATGATTTAGCCAATCCGTTTGCCGAAAAAAAGAATGATCGCTGGGAGCAAGCAGTATCTGTACTAGAAAAACGCAAGCAGCTGTTTCGTCAGGCAGGATTGCTACTGCATGACCGTACACAAACCGCCATTGTATTAGTGATGACGTCTGATGTATTGCCACTGGCTGAAACAAAGCGAGCTATAGAGCAGTTAGAAGACAGTAAGCTCATGCCAGCCGCAATCGTTATTAATCAGTTGATAGCACCAACTCAGTCTGATGATTTTTGGCAGCGTCGTGCTGAGCGCCAACAACAATTAATGCAAGATATTGAGCAAAGCTTTCCCAAGTATCCGCTATACCCAATATATCTGCAACAAACGGACGTACGCGGCACTGATGCATTGAGTGCTTTATTACACCCATCTCCTTAAACAATCATATCTATCACTTTAGTCAAAATTGGCGATCATTACTCAGGTTTATATGACTGTAGCTTACTAGCCAGCGACCATGCCATATCTGCTCGTAATAGCTGCGCTTGTTCAGACTTACCACTACTGAGTGATGACCATTGCGGTTTACCACGAGCTTTCTTGAGCTCACTTGGCAATTTATGTGTCGGCCATGGTGTGACAGTGGTGCTTTCGTCATCTAAAGACTGTTCAATACTGGATTTCTCACCTTTATACAGCAATTGCGTGGCATCAGTTGCTGCATGACCACGATGACGTAGGGCGGTGAGTAAATCTATCGAGCGAGTGGCCAGTAGTGTCAACGTAGCAGGATCGATATACAAACGTTTTACCCCAGTGATTCTATCGGCAATACTACTGGTATTAGATAACAGCCCACCTGCGATACCGCCAATGGCAGCACCCAACCCCAAGGTTGTACCAAGTGCTGCAGCATCGATGCCAAGACCCAATAACGCGCCAGCTGCCGCGCCAGAAGTGGTGCGAATACCGTAACTTTTTAGCAGCTCAGGGTCGAACGGATCTTGTTGATAGGCTTTTAGCTCAAGTGGCGTTGCTGCTACGTCATTGTCATAAAACTTATATAAATTGAGCAAGTTGTTCTGCATCGCCCGTTCACTCTGTCTCACCGCTTCTTGCATTTGCTGTAATACTGGCATTGGGTCGTCATCTTCACTAATCTCGCGCACAAATGATGCGACATTTAACAAAAAGTCCGCAATGATAATGTTGGCCTCGTCATTTAGCTGCGCCCAATTTTCTATCCTGCGCTGCATCAACTGCTCAAGCATCTCAGAGTGGGTAAGCATGGTGGCTAAATTCTGCCATAAGCGCATTTCATCTGCAAACTCAAAAGCCACGGAGTCAAAGCGTGTAGAAATATGCAAATTACGTCTTGCCAGCATGGTCTGCCACTCATCTATATTGGCATCCTGAGCGTCAGTGAAATTAAATACTGGCATCACAGGAATCGCTGCCCAAGATAAAATAGCTAACTCGTCTTTATATTTACCGAGTACTGGCTCACGTGCATCGACGACATAAATGGCCATATCACTTGCCAGCAGCTGCCGAATCACTTTGGCCTCTTGGCTATAGTCCTCATTGCTATTTATATTTAGCGCATCACCACCTTGGGCAATGTCTGCTGCCAAAAACTGTTGCAAACGCTCAATGCCATCACGCCGACTGGCGGTATTGTCCTCTAACCAATCCATCAATCCTGACGCATCTTCTAAACCCGGTGTGTCATACAATACCACCAACACTTCGCCCGTTTGGCTGTCTGTTAATTTGGCTTGCTCTACATGACGGGTAGTTGCGGCTTCGTTTTTGACTTCACCAAAATAGACGTCACGCAATAGTGTACGTAGTATGGATGTCTTGCCCGTATTGGTATGACCAACGACGGCCAATTTTAGCGGTTCACCACTGGCGATGGTTTTCCTTGTCATACTTGTCGTTGTTGTTAATGGTTCAGTTGATAAAGGTTGATTGTCTTGAGTTTCCACTGTCTGAGTTACAGCTGATTTTAAAGTGCTGTTTGCGGTATTAGAGGTTGCCTCATAAGCCTTATCTGCAAAGAGACCAGCAGGCTTATTGTGTTCATAATTCTCTTTTTTATTATCATTATTCATAATATCGTCTTATATCTATTAATGATCAAAACATACAGTGGCTTTTATTGTAGAACAAATTGTGTGCTATTTCGGTATTAATACTAACCATTTGTCTTAAGTAACTGATAATCCCATTTTGGCTAGTCAATCAAGTATTCACTAGACCAATGTTGCGGGCAGAGAGTGCGGTTTGCCACTGCTGATAACGAACATCTTGATGGTCTGCAACCTGCTTGGTTAAGTCTAAAGTGCTTGAATCACTCAGCAACTGCACAACGAGTCCATCTTTGGCGTGAGCAGCGATTTGATCAAGTTTACGCAATGTGCCACGGTCAGGTAAGGCTTTATTATGAATACCAAGTAAGACCTGCACTGGATGACTGTCTAAATACGTCTTCAAACGTGCCATATCGTCACGATCGTCAATAATGCCAAAATTTTTAATATCGTCATCCATGTTGATATCTGAATTAAGCCCCGACTGCCACCAGTTATCCTGCTCTGCTGGATACTCAAGCAAAGCAACCAGCTTCTTGCCAGCGCTGACGGCTGCTTTTGGCGCAATAGGAACGGGCACTTCATTAAAGTCATCAGCATCTACCACCTGACGTTGCCAAAAGCTTAAAATCTTTTGATAATAGGGCTGCTTGATGTCCAACCGCATCTTTTTACGACGGAACATCAATGCGCAAAACGCCCAAGCAATCGCTCTTGGTACAATACCGTACATCAGCAAACTACCAACCAATAAGCCTGCCCATTGCCGCGCAACAGTCAATGGCATCGCATCAGTCACCAAGCGACTCTGTATGATAGCGGTGCTATCTGGCACATCGAATCCCACCATACTTGGTAACCAGCCAAGTACCTGTGTCAAAGTAATTAGCGCTTGATCGGATAGTAAAGTCGACTCCCAGCTAAAGCTATACTGACGCACAATCAACAGGAAAATAATCGCCAGCAGCATACCTGTCAACGTTGCCAGCCATAACTGATGACTAAAGCGCCCCAAATACCAGCGCATCCCACTATGCTGTAATTGGCGCTCGTACAAGTCGACTGCTGCCTTGGTAACATCATCCTTGCCACGTATCAGATAACTGGGACTGACAAAATTGGCAAACCAATTCGAAGACGGCTTACCCTGATTAATCAAAGTCATCACCAGCCAGCCCAACAGCATAATGGTATGAAACCCTAGTAGGCAGACAAGTACGTAAAAGAAATTTACCACATTGGTCTGTAGTAAGGTAAATAAGCCCAAAAATCCCGAGAGACACCACAGCACGCTCATGACTACCATGATGCCTTTGATACGACCGTCAATTTTGCCCAATACTCGTGCCAGCGCACCGTTACTATCGATACGTGAGGCTCGGCGGTGCAATTTTTGAATGGGTTTGCCATCCTCACCTTGTAGCTTTTCCGTGATAAGTAGCGGGTCAGTGGCAAAGACATGTTGCTGCGTCTCAAGCGTGCGTACCAACTCAGTCAATTGATCTTGGGGTGATAGCATAATGCGATAACATCCATATAAAGGCGTTTATGTAGGAGATAATTCTTGATTATTGTAGCGTATATATGAAGACACGCCTTCGCCAAATGTTAAAAAATGAACATTTATTAAGCATTTTTATCATGGTAAAGACAATAAAAATCAGCCAAAATGAATAATGAACGAAATAATAATGACAATAGTGTAAAAAAACAGAGGGTGAAAAAACGCTGTTAAAGAGAATCTAAAAAAGGAATCATCATGAATAACAGAACATATCTAATCGTTGGTGGTACAGGCGGCATTGGTAGAGCGATGATTGAGCAATTAGTAAATGGCACTGCCAGTGACAATAAGGATGAGAATGCGAATACCGATAATGGTGGAAAACAGGGTATCCATGTCTTTGCGACTTATCATCGCAATGTACCTGATTTTGAGGCTGACAATCTGCATTGGATATCCATGAATATCTGCGATGAACAGAGTATCCAACAAGCAGCCGAGGTTATTCAGCAGCAAACCACTGATATTGATTGGATTATCAATTGTGCAGGGTTATTACATACGGCGACGCAGCAGCCAGAAAAAGCGCTGCGTCAGGTTGAGACTGATTTCTTTTTACAAAACATGCAAGTAAATGCCTTAGCCAGCTTGCTTATTGCCAAGCATTTTAGACCACTATTAGCCAAATCTGCGCGTAGTAATGACAAGCCCGCAATCTTTGCGACGATATCCGCGCGCGTTGGCAGCATCAGTGACAACCAACTGGGCGGCTGGTATAGCTATCGTATGAGTAAGGCGGCACTCAATATGGGCATGAAAAATCTGAGTATTGAATGGAGTCGCTCGCTTAAAGACGTGTGCGTGGTTGTCCTGCAGCCAGGAACGGTAAATACGCAACTATCAGCCCCTTTTCAAGGCAATGTGGCTGAAGGTCAGTTGTTCTCGCCAGCCTACAGTGCGGAATGCTTATTAGAAGTGCTTAACCGTATGAAGGCGATGCAATCAGGAATCTTTGTTGACTGGGCAGGGGAATCCATACCTTGGTAGCTATAAATGATTGAAACGTTCACAAAGCCAATTCAAGAGATAAAAATAGGGCGTGTCCTTAATATGAGAACACGCCCTATTTTATTGATAAGATAAGGTTTATTTTTAGATAGGCACATGCTTAATTCGCCATAAACAAGTCCATAAACTCATGTACAGGTGTGTGCTCTAAGCGTGTTTGATCGCTACAAAGCGCAAAAATATCCTGACAGCGACTGTCGATAAATCGCGTTGCTAAACTGGCACGAAACTTGGCTTCTAATACAGGGATACCTTCTTTGCGACGGCGCTTATGTCCAATTGGGTATTCGACAGCAACCTTGTCGGTACTGCTACCATCTTTAAAAAATATCTGAATGGCATTGGCAATCGAGCGTTTGCTTGGGTCATGGTAATCTTTTGAATAACCCGCATCTTCTTCTACGATTATTTTGCGGCGTAGACCATCGATCAAAACATGGTGCTGTGCATGATAATCGTCTTCGTAGTTTTCTGCCATTAAATCGCCAGTGAGCAGAGGCACCGCGACCATATATTGCAAACAATGATCGCGATCCGCAGGGTTGGCCAATGTGCCTTCTTTAGAGATGATTCTAATCGCGGATTCATGAGTGGTCAGGACAATTTTTTCAATATCGTCGATTCTGTCATCAATGCGTGGATGTAAGATAACAGCAGCCTCACAAGCAGTCTGCGCATGAAACTCGGCAGGAAAGCTTAACTTAAATAAAATGTTTTCCATCACGTAACTGCCAAACTCACGCTGGAAAGTAAAACGGCGCTCGTTTGCAGGTTTAAGGGCTAAGTCTTTATTGGTATGGCTAAACAATACATCATAAAACCCCCACTGCGGTGCAGAGAGTGCCCCAGGGATACCCATTTCACCGCGACGAGTAATGTCAACCAAGCGTACCGCACGACTGGTAGCGTCGCCTGCCGCCCAAGATTTACGGCTACCGGCATTGGGTGCATGACGATAGGTACGCAACGCCTGACCATCGACGATCGCCTGCGAGATGGCAGCCATGATACGCTCACGTGGCAATTTATAGAGCTTGGCGACCACAGCGGTAGAGGCCAATTTAACTAAAAACACATGATCAAGACCCACACGGTTGAATGAGTTTTCGAGTGCAATTACCCCCTGAATCTCATGTGCCATAATCATAGCCTCGAGTACCTCACGCATGGTTAATGGCTGATGATTGCGACTGACACTTTGTTGGCTAATATAATCGGCGACCGCTAGGATACCGCCTAAATTGTCCGAAGGGTGTCCCCATTCAGCAGCCAGCCACGTGTCATTATAATCGAGCCAGCGCACCATACAGCCGATATCAAAGGCGGCTTTGATAGGATCTAGTCTGTGGGCTGTACCCGGAACGCGCGCGCCATTAGGGGTAAGCTGATCGGCACAATCAGGACCCAGATGCTTAGTACATTCAGGGAAACGTAGCGCAAGCAGACCGCAGCCAAGCGTATCCATCAAGCAGAGACGCGCAGTATTCCAAGCATCTGCGCTATTGGGGGAGTCGTTATCTATCGAATAATTAAGCACATAATCAGCAATCTTTTGAATCTCAATGTCATATTCTGGACGGACATTGCTTTCTACCGTTGCATCATTTTTATTTGAATTTGTTGTATCTGAATTATCATTTGACATGGTTGTCTCCTCTTCCTTGAGTGTGCTACTTCCTTGACCCATTATCTCGGTCATCTTTTTAAATTAGCCATCATTTAAAAGTAGCATAATCAATATGAAACAACCAAACTGAATTATGTTAAAAATTAAAACCTTGCGACGCGCTTAAATCATCAAATATAGCAGACCTAACACAAATAAAGCCGCCATGATAAACAGCAGAAAACTTAATACTTTGTTCGTTGTGGAGGCAGACTCAGTACGCTCTTTTTGTACTTTGTTTTTCTTGGCAACGTATAGAACCATTTTCACATGCTCTATGTTATCTTCGAGATAATGATCGCCTTCAGGTACAAACCCCAAGGACTCATAAAAGCTGAGTAAGTAGGCTTGTGCAGAGAGTATAATCGGGCGCTTTTTACCATATTTTTTACGGCAGTGCGCAATGGCATGAATCATCATCTGCCGTGCGATACCTTCACCTCTGTGCTCTGATAATACCAGCACTCTACCGATGGCAGGCATAGCAGTATGATTGGTCTTAATCGTAGGGTCGGCGACCGATAGATTGGATTTTAATTTATTAAATTCAGGCGGAATGATACGGCAGTAGCCTACCAGCGCCTCGTTTTGATGCGCGATAAGATGTAGGCAATCAAAGTCCACCTCATCCATATCTTGATAGGCGCAGTTTTGCTCAACCACAAACACTTGTGATCGGGCTTTTAAAATATGATACAGATCAACTGAGGTCAGCTCATCAAAGGTTTTGATAGAAAATTCACAAGTCATAGTGGGCTAGCTTCTGGAAATAGGCAGTAAAAGATTGGCATTATAACGATTTAGGCACACATTAACCATTCCTAACCATTTAGAGTCTGGCTGATTTTATCCAAATTTAAGCTATCCGACATGGCATTGAATATCTCAAAATACTTGCCGTGTTTCTCATATAGCGCTTCATGCGTACCGGTTTCAACCACGCGACCATCTTCTATCACGACCAAGTCATCCGCATCGATAATTTGGGCAATATTATGCGAAACCATGATCACGGTACGGTCTTTTTTGATGAGATCTAGGCTTTTCTTCACTTGTTGGCTGGCGATGGCATCGAGGCTAGCGGTTGGCTCATCCAAAAACACAATAGGCGGATCTTTTAAAAACATCCGTGCCAGCGCGATACGCTGCTGCTGACCACCAGACAATGACTTTGCTGTACTCTCATAGCCTTCTGCTAAATTAATAATTTGCTCATGAATGGAGGCTTTTTTTGCTGCAATGATAATATCTTCATCAGTCGCATTCATATCACCATAACGAATGTTTTCGCTAATCGTACCAGAAAATATATGATTACTTTGTAGTACCAAGCCAATATTTTGACGCAATTCATGCGTATCACAGTCGGCTAAATTATGTCCGTCTAGCCATATGGTACCGCTATCTGGCGCATAAAACTTTACCAATAAGCTGATAATCGTACTCTTGCCAGCACCGCTCAAACCCACCAGCGCAGTAATACGATTGGGCTTGATAGTAAAGCTGACATCTTTTAGCGCTTGCGTGCCATTCGGATATGTGAAATCGACGTTTTTCAGCTCAATATGACCTTTTAAATTTTCACTACTTCTGCCCGTGATATCTTCAACTTGGCTTTCATCTTCTAATATATCAAAGAAACCTTCAGCGTAAGTCAGGGCATTATTAATCTGATCATAGATACGATGCAATTGACGAATAGGGGCGGCGACGTTTTGGAATAGCATGACATGGAATAAAATCATACCGATGGTCATCTCGCCTTTTAAAACAAAGTAGGATGTCAGCAGAATAATAACGACCACACCAATTTGCTCAATAAAGGTTTTTATCGCATCATAAATAAAACCAATACTGCGAATACGCAGCTGATTGTCAGTCATGTCTTTTTGAATGGTTAAGTGCTTTTCTGCTTCTATCGACTCACGGACAAAGGATTTCACCACGCTGATAGAGTTGATCAAGGAGATAACCAAGCCACTTTTGGCTTCTCGATAGCCACGCATCTGCCGACGGAACCCTTGTAGACGCTGCGCTTGTTTTTGACTTATGAAAAAGTAAATGGGAATGATAATAAGACCGACCAAGCCTATCCAAAAATTGGTCGAAAACATAATAATGAGTGAGACGATCGCACTGGCAAACAGCGGTAGCATATCAATAAAGAAGTTTTGCACTAAACTGGTTAAGCTGCTGACGCCATAGTCGATACGGGTTTGCAACTTGCCGCTGTCGTTTTCGCTACTGGTATAAAATGCCATACGGTAGGTTAAGATGCGCTCAATGATTTTTTGCGATAAATCACGCGAGAGATTGATACGAATTTTCTCACCATAAAAGCGCTGACCAAAAGAGATAAATATCGACAGTATTTCTTTGGTCAAAAGCACTGCACTAATGATGCCGAGCATGCGAAGACCAGCCTGCCATGGATCAGCAAGCGTGGCAATTTCGGTCAAGGTATCAACGGCATAGCGCAGCACAAAGGCATTGACCTGAGCCGTAAACGAACCCAGTACGGTTAATATCAAAGTGGCAATAATTAATACTTTATATGGCGTGGCAAAGACGGCAAGCTTTTTGAGGATATCCCATAGTAGAGCCCGCCGTTCTTTTTTCTCGACAGGGGGCTTCTTCTCTAGCGGAGGTTTGTTGAGTGTAGGAATAGTTGGCATAATACCTTATTACAAAGTTACATTAATTACTAAGACGTCTGTTTTTTATTGGGCCTCTAGATTGATTTATATCTTGTGCCAATGTATTTAAATTATCAGTAGGAGGCGCATACACTTGCAAGAGAATGTACTCAACCAGTTCATAAGCATCCATAGTATCGTTCAAACTTAATTCATTATCTGAATGACTTCCAGCGTTGCCCAACCATTTTACAGCCTCAAGATGCTCTTTTATAGTTTGATATTTATCTGGTAGATGTTCCTCAATTCTACTATGTAAAGATATTTTTTTACTTATATCTTTTTTAGAATACAGATTTACACCTTGATCAGTAAGGATTTCTTCAATAGAAATTCTTACTAGATTGGCTACTGCGGAAGGAGAAGTAAAAAACAATTCAAATGATTTGTTTAATAATTTTTTAATATCATCAGGAGTATCTTTTGGAATAGTGATTAACTTGAGATTTGGATAGAAGAATAAAGGTTTGTAATAAGTATAATATTCATTAGGCTGACTAAAATTATCGTAATTAACTGCACACTCAATATCTACACCTGCATACCCAATACAAGCAACAACCTCACCACATTTATCATTAATACATTTAAACATACAATTAAAAGTTATTTGCATGTCCTGAAATTCAGAATATTCATTACGTTGATATAGTTTTGAATCAACAGTTTCAACCGATTTTAACGTATCCTTATTTAATCGTAGCAACCCTTTATTACAGCGGGGACACAAATAATCGGGTGCCTCTTTTTCAGTGAAGGTATTTGTATACAAATATCTTTCCATTTATTAACCCTTAATTAAAATGCATATTCTGGCACAAAAACTTCACCCACCATAATACGTCGTGCTGAGCGGCTCATGGAGACTTTTTTGGCTTGCCAGCGACCATCGACTTGCTCGGTTTTTCCGCCTACTAATAACGTGCCAGAGGGATGACCAAAACGTACTTCACTAAGTTGCTTTTTCGATTGACCGCCACCTGCCGCTTCATTGACCAATGTACCTTGTGTAGTTGCCGCTGCGGCAATCGCAACCGCTGCCGTGCCCATCATGGCATGATGTAGTTGCCCCATGCTCATCGCCCGTACGACAAGATCAATCTCATTCGCCTCAACGGCTTTGCCACTTGATGCGCTGTAACTTTGTGCAGCGCCAACCCATGCAATCTTGGGTATATGCTGACTGGTTTGCGCTTCACTGACGTCTTTAAACAGCCCCATCGCAACGCCGCCTTTGGCACGGATGTTTTCAAGCTTGGCAAGTAGTTCACTATCGCTATTAATATCACCTTGCAACTCAGTGCCAGTAAAGCCTAAATCTTCTGCTTTCATAAAGATGGTTGGAATACCTGCACTGATAAAGGTTGCTTTGACACTATCAGCAGCCAAACCACAGCCAGATACATCAAAGTCATCGATTAGATTATTTGTCGGGAACATGTCACTTGATGAATCAACGGGATCGATAAATTCGATTTTGACTTCAGCCGCTGGGAAGGTTACACCGTCTAATTCAAAATCGCCGGTTTCTTGTACTTGCACTTTGCCTTGTGCGTCCATGTAAACAGGCACATGAGCAATGATGGTTTTACTGATATTTTCTTGCCAAATACGTACTTCGCAAATGCCGTTATCCGTACTGTCATTAATACTATTAGCCACTTTATCGGCATCGACCAAACCCATATTAATCGCGCAAGCGCCAACGGCGGCGGTCAAATTGCCACAGTTACCCGCCCAATCAATCATTGGCTTGGCGATATTGACCTGTCCAAACAGATAGTTCACATCGTGATCTGTTTTATTTGAATTAGAAAGAATTACCGTTTTTGAGGTGCTAGAGCTACCATTACCCAAACCATCTATTTGCTTGCCATAAGGGTCAGGGCTACCGATGACACGTAGCAGAAACTTATCGCGCGACTCGCCAGCAACTTGGCAACGCTTTGGTAAATCAGATAGTTTAAAGAATGTACCTTTTGAGGTGCCGCCACGCATATAGGTGGCGGGGACAGATAGTTGTGGGGCAAAAGCAGGGGTTGGTCGGGTCATTTTTTTATTCCTATTATTTTAGTACGATATATTCATCACCGTTTTGAATGACCATTGTTAATGACTCAATAGATTGCGGCGACAACATATTTAAAGACTCACTAGATTCTTCAGAGCTTTGTGCAGCTGCTTGTTGCAGCCAATAACGTGCTTTTTCTTCATTTTTTCGAACACCCCATCCGTTTAAATAGGCTGCTGCTAAAAAGTTCTGTGCCTGCAAATCGCCTTCTTTTGAGGCAATAGACAAAAGCTTAGCAGCTTTAGTCAAATCTTGCTTGGTACCCCATCCTTTTATATACATAAGGGCTAAAGTTGTCACGGCATGAATGAATCCACTTTCAGCGGACAAACTGTACCAGTAACACGCTGCTACTAAGTCTTGACCGACACCATCACCAGTATGAAATTTAAGCGCCAAGAGATACTGCGAAACTGGGTCGCCTTCATCAATGCCAGGTCTCAAATCGGACTTAGCCATTTCAAGTTGTTCCCGTCGAATTTGTATAATACTATCAACGGACTCTTGTATATCGCGGCCGGTACGTACATTAGAAACCCAACAACCAATAATAATAGCAATAACGACAATGGAAATAGAGACGTCTACCATTGATAAATCAGTGAGACTACTACAACCGCTAAGATTCAATACAGAAATCAAAATAATAAAAGTTCTATGGATGTTTTTCATGCCACTTCTTATGATAAAAAATGACAATTATACTAAATAGAAAAACAAATGTTTGTTTTTTAAGAAAATTCATTTAAATAAAATACTATAAGTAATGTATTTAATGGATAGAAGCCTAATAAGACTAAAGAGTATCAGAATCTATTGTGAGACTACTAAAAAAGCCAATGCCATATAAATATAACATTGGCTTTTGTCACGTGTACGACAGCTATCGTTGTTTATTCGTTTCTATTAAACGATATCTAACGTGCCATCGATAAACTCTTTGGCAAAGCGCTGCAGCATACCGCCTGCGTTGTACATTTTGACCTCATCAGCAGTATCTAAACGACATTTCACTGAGGCTTTATCGACAGTGCCATCTGTGCGGTTAATGACCAATGTCATCTCACCGCCAGCAGACACTTCGCCTTCGATATCGAATATTTCAGTACCATCGATATTTAGGGTATTACGATTGACACCTTCTTTAAACTGTAAAGGTAGCGCTCCCATACCGACTAAGTTTTGACGATGGATACGCTCAAAATCTTCAGCGACGACGACTTCTACGCCAGCTAAACGCACACCTTTAGCAGCCCAGTCGCGGCTTGAACCTTGACCATAGCCATCACCTGCGATGATGATAAGCGGCTGTTCACGGTTCATATAGATTTCGATTGCTTCCCACATGCGCATAACTTGACCTTCAGGCTCTACTCTGGCTAATGAGCCTTGAATAACTTCACCTGTCTCGTCACGTACCATCTCATTCAATAGCTTAGGGTTGGCAAAGGTTGCACGCTGCGCGGTTAAGTGGTCGCCGCGATGGGTGGCGTAAGAATTATAATCTTCGCTAGGTAAACCCATAGTATCAAGGTACTCGCCAGCAGCTGAGTCACCTAAGATAGCATTAGATGGTGATAAATGGTCGGTCGTGATGTTATCACCAAGCACCGCTAACGGGCGCATACCTTTTAGCTTATTCATCGCTGCCATTTTGCCTTCCCAATACGGCGGACGGCGGATATAAGTAGTCTGTTCACGCCAGTCATATAGTGGGCTTAACGCTTTACCTGTGTCTTTTTTGGCTTCATCAAACATTGGGATATATACAGCATTGAATTGCTCAGGCTTTACTGCTTTGGCGACGATTGCATCGACTTCATCATCATCAAACCAGATGTCTTTTAGATAAACATCATTGCCGTTTTGGTCTTTGCCTAACGAGTCTTTTTCGATATCAAAACGGATATTACCGGCGATAGCATAGGCAATCACCAATGGTGGTGATGCCAAAAATGCTTGCTTAGCATACGGATGGATACGACCATCAAAGTTACGGTTACCAGATAGCACCGCAGTGGTAAACAGATCGTTATCGATGATCTCTTTTTCGATATCAGGGTCGAGCGCGCCACTCATGCCGTTACAGGTGGTACAAGCAAAACCAACCACGTCAAAGCCAATTTCTTGTAGCTCAGGCATCAGACCAGCTTCTTCTAGATACATTTTGACCGTTTTTGAGCCGGGTGCGAGTGACGATTTAACCCAAGGCTTGCGTAACAAACCTTTCTTATTAGCATTACGAGCAACTAAGCCTGCTGCAACCATATTGCGTGGATTAGAAGTATTGGTACAGCTGGTAATCGCGGCAATAATCACCGCACCATCTGGCATCAGACCATCTTTTGGTTCTGGTAATTTATCTTCAGGAGCGTGAGCAATACCTTTGGCAACCAAATCCGTGGTGGATACGCGAGCATGTGGACGTGAAGGGCCCGCCATGTTACGGACAACAGCGGACAAGTCAAACTCTAGGACGCGGGCGTATTCGGCTTTTTCCATGCCGTCAGCCCATAGACCCACTTGCTTGGCATACTGCTCAACCAGTTTAATCTGATCTTCACTACGACCAGTTAGGCGTAAGTAATCGATGGTTTGCTCATCGATATAGAACATCGCAGCCGTTGCGCCATACTCAGGGGTCATATTAGAGATAGACGCGCGGTCACCGACACTCAGCTGACGTGCACCTTCACCAAAGAACTCGATATAGGTAGAGACTACGCCAGCATCACGTAAGAACTCGGTCATAGCGAGTACTAAATCGGTGCCAGTAATGCCTTTTTGCAGTTTGCCCGTTAGCTTAACGCCGACGTAATCAGGCAGGCGCATATATGATGGATTGCCCAACATCACGCTTTCAGCTTCAAGCCCGCCAACACCGATTGAGATGACACCTAAAGCATCAACCATTGGTGTATGACTGTCAGTACCGACTAAGGTATCAGCAAAAGCGACTTGTTCACCGGCTTTGTTTTGTACCACTTGCACGACCGGTGACATTTTTTCTAGGTTAATTTGGTGCATGATGCCGTTACCAGGTGGTACAACGTTGACGTTATCAAAGGCATACTGACACCAGTTGATAAAGTGGAAACGGTCATCGTTACGGCGCTCTTCGATAGCACGGTTTTTCTCAAATGCGTTTTCTTCAAAGCCTGCATGCTCAACAGCTAGCGAGTGGTCAACGATGAGCTGAGTCGGTACAATAGGGTTTACTTTAGATGGATCACCGCCTTGCTCAGCGATGGCATCACGTAAGCCCGCCAAATCAACAAACGCCGTCTGACCCAAAATATCATGACAAACCACGCGGGCAGGGTACCAAGGAAAATCTAAATCTTGTTTGCCTTCTATATGCTGTTTAAGCGCCGCGGTTAGCTCTTCTGGTGGGCAACGGCGCACCAAGTTTTCACATAGTACTTTTGAGCAAAACGGTAGCTTGTCATACGCGCCAGCTTCGATGTTTTCGATGGCTGCACGGGTATCAAAATAATACAAATCAGTATCTGGAAGCGGCTTTTTGAATTGTTCGTTCATTGGTTGTACTAGGGCGTTGTCCATGAGTCACCTTTGGCAGTTGGCTGGTTTAAATTTAAAAAATAGTCATTCTTTTAGCAAAATCGTCAGTGGAATTAGAAGTTAGAAGAAGGCTTTGCTAAAAAAATATGGCTAAAAAGAAAGTGAGTTTATTAAGAAAAAGTTTAACTGCTAAATTGTGAATATATCTAGCAGTTAAACTGGTTATCTCGCATAAGCATTTATCCGAGATAGTAAATATATATCAATTAACGCGCACTCATCTCTGGTACTGGACGCAGCTCTTCACCGGTATATTCCGCACTTGGGCGAATGATACGGTTATTAGCACGTTGCTCAAATACGTGTGCCGCCCAGCCCGTTAGACGCGAGCAGACAAAGATTGGCGTGAACAGTTTGGTTGGGATACCCATGAAGTGATAGGCAGAAGCATGGAAAAAGTCGGCATTACAGAACAGTTTTTTCTCGCGCCACATGACTTCTTCACAGCGCACTGATACTGGGTATAGCACCTCATCACCAACATCCGCTGCCAGTTTTTCAGCCCAGCCTTTAATCACCACGTTACGCGGATCTGACTCGCTATAGATGGCATGACCAAAGCCCATAATTTTGTCTTTACGCGCCAGCATACCCATCATTTCTTCTTCGGCTTCATCAGGTGAGCTAAAGCCTTCAATCATATCCATTGCCGCCTCATTCGCGCCGCCATGAAGAGGGCCTCGCAATGAGCCAATCGCACCTGTTATACAAGAATGGATATCAGATAGCGTAGAGGCGCAAACGCGTGCCGTAAAGGTTGAAGCGTTAAACTCATGCTCTGCGTAGAGGATAAGCGAGACGTTCATCACTTTTGTGTGTAGCTCGTTTGGTTTCTCACCCTTTAACAGATGCAAGAAGTGACCGCCAATGGTCGCATCATCGGTTTCGGTTTCGATACGCACATTGTCATGGGTAAAACGATACCAGTAGTTGATGATAGAAGGGAATACCGCAAGCATGCGATCTGCTTGGTCGTTTTCTTCCTCAAAACTCATTTCGGTTTCTAAGTTACCCAGCATAGAGCAACCTGTACGTAATACATCCATCGGATGCGATTCGGCAGGGATACGCTCAAGCACGTCTTTTAATGACTGTGGTAGACCGCGAAGGGTCTTTAGCTTGGCTTGATAAGCATCAAGCTCGGTTTGGTTTGGCAAGTTGCCGTATAGCAGCAAATAAGCCACTTCTTCAAAGATGCATTTGTCTGCCAGTTCTGATACATCATAACCGCGATAGGTCAGACCTGATCCTGACTTGCCGACGGTAGATAGCGCGGTCTTGCCAGCGACTTGTCCGCGCAGACCTGCGCCTGACAATACTTTTGTTGATGGGTTTTGTGCTGCCATGATGAAATTCCTTTTGTGGGTAGCTTTTTGGGTGAAAAACGGTGCTTCTAAGTTTCTAATAATAAATTTGTCAGTTGATGACTGACTATAGCGCTAGTCAAGTATTACGCAGGCTGTTCAGGCTGTGGACCATCTAAATCGACATTACAACGCTTGAATTCGGCTTCAATAGGAACGTTCAAGACTTCCATTGCGCTGCCTTCGCCTTCTGCATTATTGATTTTCATGTACTTGACACCCAGTGGTGATTCCATGAATGTCTGAATCTCAGTCATCTCTTCTGGGGTAGGGTCAGCCAGTGGCGTTGCAATCTCTTCACCATTCATGACACGCAGTTGCTCATTACCAAACGTAATCAGCTTTTTCCCTACCTCTGACGTATAAAAGTCATCCAACTCTTGTAACTCTGCATCGGTAAACTGACTCTTATAGAAGCTATCGACTTCGGCTTTACCCAAGTCTTTGTCGCGTGATTCAAGGCAGCTGACTTGCTCTGCACTGAGCGCACCACTATTGATAACTGGTGCGAACAATAGACTGTCGACGGTATCTAGCGTAATCGTCGTCATGACCAAATCATCTTGAGTGGCAGGTGCGGTAGCCTCTTTGGTAGTATCAACTTCAGCAGTGCTTGCACCATTGGTCGTATCGTCGGCAGTTTCTGGTGTTTTATCACAGCCCGTCATGAATAATAGCGCCGCAAGCGTGCTGCTCAGTAGTGACGTTTTAAGAGCAGTATTAGCAGTAAAAAATGGCATAAATAACCTAAAAGTAAATAAAGACGGATTTCGAAAAGATAACACACTCAAAGGCGAGCTATCTTTTCAGTGTTGCCAATGACGAATGCCTAACTATTTATTAGCAAATAGCTTGTCTAGCGTCTGCTCAAACTCATGATAATTTAAGAAATCATACAGCTCCATGCGGGTTTGCATGGTATCAACAACTTTTTCTTGGGTGCCATCAGTCAATAGATGCTGATAAACGTTTAATGCCGCTTTGTTCATCGCACGGAATGCTGATAATGGGTATAACACCATCTCTACACCCACGCTATACAGTTGATCAGTGGTGTAAAGGTCGGTCTGACCAAACTCTGTCATGTTTGCCAGTACTGGAATATCTAGTACATCGGTGAATTTACGATACATTTCGATATCGGTTAACGCTTCAGCAAAAATCATGTCTGCGCCTGCTTCTTGGAAGGCAACGGCGCGCTCGACAGCAGCGTCTAAGCCTTCTACCGATAGCGCATCTGTACGTGCCATGACCACAAAATCAGGATCCGTTTTGGCATCCAATGCCGCTTTTAAGCGATCAACCATTTCTGAAATACTGACGATTTCTTTATTTGGGCGATGACCACAGCGCTTTTGCGCCACTTGGTCTTCGATATGTACCGCTGCCACGCCCGCTTTTTCCATTTTTCTGATGGTCTGGGCGATGTTAAACGCACCACCAAAACCAGTATCGATATCTACTAATAACGGCGTATCAACTGCGTCAGTGATACGTCGTGCATCTTCTAGTACATTATCAAGGCTAGTCATACCCAAATCAGGAAGACCAAATGAGGCATTTGCCACACCAGCACCAGAGAGATATAACGCTTGTTGACCGACTTGGGTCGCCATCATTGCAGTATAGGCATTGATAGCACCTGCAATTTGTAGTGGCTGGTTATTATCATTTTTTTGGGTCAAAGCACTGCGAAAGCGTGCGCCTGCTGAAGATGAAGTCATGTGAGTGTCCTTGCATAGAGAGATAGTATTATCGTTATTGTGTTCGATTATACTCAATAATCAGTGAGTGAAAAGCATTGTTTAAGCACAAATATTTAAATAATTTAAATAACTAGTTTATTAAAATTAATATTATTCACCATATGAATAGCATTATCTATAAAGTAATGGTTTGCTCAAACTATTATTCATATTGCTGAATTTGCAAAGACACGTATAGCCCATGATTTACATTTATTTACAATAGCGGTTACGCTTATTTTTATCGATTCATGATTTTAGCTTACCAAAAAGCCCTAATAGCTAAGCTAAAAGGGCTTTTATGATATAAATAGATATTTTTAAAACCGATACCTAGCCAAATAGTCCAGCAAGATTGGCTAAAAATAACAGCGCAAAACCCGTTAAGAAGATGAGTCCCGCGATGGAGAGTGCATTCATGCCAAAAGACAGTTTTTTATGGTTTTTAACCAGTGAGTAATTTAACCAGCCAAAGATAGGCGCTGAGACAAACGCCGATATCATGGCAAACTTAAGCATAGTACCTAATTGTCCAGTAAAGAAAGTGATAATCATCAACCCACCACCGATAGCATAGGTCGTCCAAAAAGCGATTTGCTTTTTGTTGATTTCGCTTTCACCTTTTATTAGACGCCAGCACTCAGCGTTGGCACGGCCATAACCGTCTGCACAGGTGATCGTCGTGCCAAACATACACATAAAGGCGACGAAAGCGACCAATAGACGTGACCATTCGCCGATGGTTGCGGTATACATGTTAATCAACTGATTGATATAAGCGCCACCGACCAGCTCAATTTCTTGTCCTGAGCCATACTGTACAAACACACCTAATGACAAGAAAAATAATGCCAAAATCGCTGAGACGGCATAGCCTACGTTAAAATCAAGCAAACCTTGGCGATGGGTGGTGTGATCGGCTTTGACTTTGGCAGATGTCCACATCGAGGTAATCGCAGCAAATTCAAGCGGTGCTGGCATCCAGCCCATGAGTGCCACGATGAAACCTAAAGTTGCTAAATTCCAAGGGGAAGCCGCGACAAAGTCAGCAGCCATGACTGTCGGCTTGCCAGCAGCAATGATGACAGCAGCGACGGTCGCAGTCGTTAAGGCAATCATAATCCATTTGGTCACACCATCAAGCAGCTTATAGTGACCAGCAATCAAAAAGAACCAAGAAACCGCAACGATGATTAGAGACAGTGCCATCGTCGAAAGACCAAGGGAGGCGGGTAGCATAAAGCCTAGTATCACCGCCGCGATGAGCGAGACCGCACCCGTACTAATGACAGCTGATAGGATAGAGAGTATAAAATATACCCACAGATATACTTTTGAGCGTTTGGCATAGCCTGCAATCAAACTCTCGCCAGTGTCATAGACGTAGTCGGTTGCAAAGCGAAAAAATGGATACTTAAAAACGTTGGCTAAAATAATCATAATGGCCAGTTGCCAGCCATATATAGCGCCAGCCTGCGTCGATGAAATCAAATGTGAGCCACCGATAGCAGCGGTTGCCATCAAAATACCGGGACCAAAGATGCGCCAGCTAAAGCCTTCTTGCGGCGAGGTCGCGGTATCGTCAGTGGCATTTGGGTTGGTGCGTGGATTATTGAGTGGTTGTGTGGTCATGAATACCTCTAAATGGTTAAAACGGCAAATTATCACTTACCTGTGTCAGCTTGCCAATGATCATGAGAGAAGCGCTTTATAAACTGCTTAAATATAAAACGATTCATCTCGTATCGACTTTAGCACAGCGAAGCCAGTCAGGAGAATGATTATTCTAGTTATTATTACTATTTGTTTGCATTGCCATTCTTTTTAGTTAGCATAATCAGTTGATAATATCAAGTATTAAGGCTGATTATTTTTTAGCGGTTCTTTATAACACAATATCCATCCAATATCTGATAATTTAAGGCTGTGACACAAATTTTTGCTGCCGATAAGTGATGCCGCGCTGCTCATATACCTGATAGGTGGCGCGCAGCAAATCAGAAATGCTGGGATGAACGAAATCTTTGAGTGTATGCAGATAAATAGGGGAGGTGACGTTTTCGTGTACTAAACGTTGATAACTGATTTGGTCGGTACGCACGGTCTTTAGGCTAGCAGGCACAAGCGTAATGCCTTCGCCAGCCGCCACCAAGCCTAGCGCTACTTGCAAGTCACTTACCGTCGTAGTCATAAAAGGCGAAATACCGTATTGTGCGAATAAGTGTAGTAAAGGTTCAGTAATAGGCGCGCTAAGTGTGGATTGCTCAGCGCTTGTGCGTCTGGATTTTGTATTACTATCCAGCTTTGCACTGGTTGATCTTACGCTAGTCGCTATCGGTAAATGGGTTTGATGGTAGAGAATCAGACGATTGTTCGCTAAGTCTATCAACCGTTGCTCCTTTACATGCGCCAAAGGATGCGCTTTCGGTAAGGCGACGACATAACGCTCATGACGCAGTAGTATTTGTTGAATCCATGGATCTTGATGGGGGAAACGCCCAAATCCGATGTCTATCTCACCAGATTTGAGCGCCTCTATTTGTTGATATGAGCTGATGTCTTTGAGATTGACGTCGATATCGGGGCTGGATTGCTTCAGCATAGCAATGATTTCAGGAAGCAATCCATAAAGCACGGATGGGACAAAGCCAATATTCAGCATACTGCTGGGCGTCGATAGCCGCTGCGTCATGCTGGTGACGGTATCAATTTCTGTCAATATAGCGCTGATTTTGTCGTAAAAGAATGTACCAGCTTCAGTCAGATGTAGCGGTCTATGGTAGCGATCGACCAATTCCACACCCATATCTGTTTCAAGCTGTTTAAGCAGACGACTCAAGCTTGGTTGTGACAATCCAGTTTTAGTCGCTGCGGCACTAAAGCTCCGTGAATCTGCGATAGCAATAAAAGCATTGAGCTGTTTTAAATCCATATCTTTATGCTCACTTGTTTATGATGTCATCGTTGCTTGTGGCTTATTTTTTTGGCTATTTTGATTATTTTATCCGAATAAGAGCAGTAAGCGACAAATTATGCTTGAAGCGAACGAGGCGAGCTACTATATTGTTTGTTAACGTTAGTGTTACACTTTAGCAAACAATAAAAACTTTATTCTTAATTCTAGCTGTTATCTACTTTTTCTCGGTAAAAACTGGTTTGGTATTACTTCATGAGCGACAAAAAAAATAGCCCTAATGCGCAGTTAGAGGCAAATTTAGCCAAAATTGCTAATACTAAGCCACGTAAGCGTATGCGTAAAGATAATATCTACGAGCGTTTCATCACGCGTGTCGAAAATGTTGATAGTAATGAGGATAACCCTGCTTTCAAAGAAAATGCATTAAAACCACTAAAAAATACCAACCATCTTTCATCATACGAGCCATTAAGCGCCACAGAGCTAGAATTATTTGCTAATTTAGAGCAAGAAAGCGTGAGCACAGGTATTAATGTAGATTTTTCTGATGACGATAAAGACGAGGGTTTTTCGACAAATCATGCACCGATAGCTAATACTGACAACTCTTTAGACTCTGATGCAAATAACGATAAATCTTCTTTATATATCGCTGACAGCGCGAATGCTGATGATTTAAAACGTCAAGATTCAGAAAGATTAGCAGCTGAAAAATTTAGAAACGAACAACTATCTAATAATAACGACGCTGTAAATGACAATGCTATTGCTAAACAATTAGCAAAATCAAAGGAAAAGCAAGTAAGTAGCAAAAAACCGCTTATTATTGGCATGATCTTTGGCTCATTATTGATTGCTACTATTGTAGCAACACTAATTTTCACCGGCGTTCTATCGACCTCAACGAAAACGATTGCACCTGATAGTGCAGAGACGAAAACAACAACGACAGATGCAGCACCAGCTGTTAGCACTGGCAAAGCAGTAGTAACCGATGACAACCAACCTTCTGCTGATACAGGCGCGATAGACAAATCGACAGTGATATCGCAACCAGATGAATCCTCCACTGAGAATCCAGACACTAATCCTAATGGGGTAGAGACTACTGAAGCCCCATCGACCATGCCAGCAGCTGAGGCAGCCATCACTTATGATGACTTTAGAGAAGAATCCCAAAGTACCTTGTATCGTGAGACCAATGATTAGTCATTTAATCTAAGGCATATTCTCAATTCAAATGGACTGAATTTTGCCAAGCAGTGTTAAATATCTGCTTAATACCTCGAGATAACCTGTGCTATTTTGCTTATTAGACTGCAATTCATCTCATTTTTATCACCATTTTCAAATTGCTCATCAGCAACTAGCCATACAATAATAGTGCTTTCAAGCCGCTTATCAGTCAATTCTATCGCTCATACCAAAAATCATTGCAACATACCCGAGAGCCCGTATCCTAAGATCAAGGATACGGTGATAGGCCGTTCATAACATGGATTGACTCGGTATTGAATTATGACTATCTCAGACAATAAAAATGATATCAATAAAAGTGTTGGCTTATCCAGTAATTCTAATAACGAGCCATTATTAGCAACCGACACCGCAAAGCTAGCAAAAGGCAGTTTGCTGAGTCATGTAAAATGGTTTGCCATAGTGGGCGTCTTGTTGTTAACGACTATATTCGTGTCGGCTCGTTTTTTTTCAACAATCCCTCAAACATCCATGGTAAGTGTTCATGTACCTGTTACGGTAGCTACTCATCAAATCAACGAGACGGCAGCAGATAGTTCACAGCTAGCAAAAGTTAAAAATAATCACAATCAGGCTAATGTTGAAGCTAAGCATGCTCAAGCCAAGAATGCTATTAGTTATGGTGATTTTAGACAGGAAGCACAGAATATCTTATATCGTGAGGCAGAAGCGTCTGTCTCACGTGTGAACCTAAATACAGCTAGCATTGAGCCTGCCATTAGTCATGAAGATTTTAGAGTAGAAGCAAAAAATATCTTATACCGTGAGGAAAAATAATCAAGTTTATAGGCTAACAGTCACTTTGGTTAATGCTAATTGATAGTGGACTTAACCATATTTTTAATTTCAATGACACTTAATATCTGCTGACCATCTGCAACCAGCAGTAGCGTACTACTACGGCGAGCCACTTCTGGTAATTGTTGTTCTAAATCCATAGTACATCGACGTCGCCAGCAGCTTCCACCGCTCGTCCCAAGATCACAATCACCTTAGCTTGAGCATCCAGCTCATGACTACTACGCTAATCGTTGTCGAAATTAAGCAAACTAACAAAGCCACTGAAATAAAAATAGCAATGAGTTTGCCTTTTGAGAGGACGGCAATATAGTCAGTTCAATCTCATTTGGCGTTCTGGTACGTTTGGCATCTTCTATCGTACCAAAGCCATCATATGCTCTAAGAAGCCTTGTTCAGGCGCTTGGGTGATATGAATAATATATCAGTGTTGAGCCATATAGAAAGCTATTAATTGAATTATGGATACCGCTTAGATATCAAATCTTGAGTGACGCTGGAGCAGTATTTTTTCGGAAGCACTAGGGGTTTTCGATATTGTAAATAATTATAGAAACAAAAATGATTATCATTTACAATATTGTTCACAAAGTTAGTACACACAGCATTATTAGCTAAATATAACTTTTACCACTCTTTGATCCTCCAATTAAGTGAAGTGAATATGAAACGCCAACATCAAGTTGCTCTATCCTTTCTTACCCTTTGTATCAGCCAGCAACTATATGCACAAAACAATGTCAGTGCTATGGACATCGCTTCAAATACGATTCTTTCAGAAGACTTAGCTGTCAACGCCGCCTCAAGTGAGTTACCAAACGTGACTTTAGATACCATTACGGTCACTGCTAAAGCAAGGACAGGAACGGCTCTGGCACAAAAAATTAGTGAGATGCCCGCCGTCACACAGGTAATTACCGAAAATGAGCTAAAAATGCAGGCGACAGGCAATCGTACTACTGGAGATATATTGGCTCAGCTGATCCCAAGTTTGGGGGCAAGCAGCGGCTCAACCAGTAACTATGGCACTACCATGCATGGCCGTCCCGTGCAGTTTTTGCTGAATGGTGTGCCATTGAGTGGCTCACGCAGCCTTTCACGCGAGCTAAACAGTATTGACCCTGCGCAGCTTGAGCGGGTAGAGGTGCTCTCTGGTGCGACCAGTATTTATGGGGCTGGCGCGGCTGGTGGTCTGATTAATCTCGTCACAAAATCTATGGTAGGTTATGGCTCTATCAGGCAAACCAGAGTCGGCGTCAGTAGCAGTCGTAATTTTGACTCAGATTCATTAGGTTATCATGTGGGGCAAACATTGGGTTATGGCGGTGAGCGAGTCTATGGTCGCCTAGATGTGGATTATGATCGTAAGGGCGGCAAATTCGATAGCCACGATAATCGCATCAGTCCAGACGTCAATCAAACTGACCAACAAGATACCGAGTCGCTAAGTATTAACGGTAGCTTGGGTATAGAGCTCACTGACAGCCAACGTCTTGATTTGGCAGTGACTTACTATAATGATGAGCAGGATACTGACTATGGTCCAGATTATGGTAAAAATTTACAAGTATTATTAAAACCGAAAAAATTACCACCATCTTTAAAAGCGATTGATGGTGCTGAAGTAGAAAACGAGCCTTATACCACCAAAACATCAGTGAACCTTAACTATAATAATGATGATATTGCAGGCTCAAATTTGAGCGTCACAGGGTACTATCGAGACGAAAAAGGCCGTTTTTATCCTTCTGGGAAAAGTGCAGCAGACCAAGCAGCTGAAGTTTGGGCTACCAATGGTCTTACTGATAAAGACACCCTAGGTAAGCTGTTGGGCGCGGCAACATTCGTCACTCAATCAGAAGCAGATATTGAAGTGATGGGTCTACGCGCAGCCATGCAAACGGATAGCGAAATCGCAGGTAAAAAGACGCTATTTAGCTATGGTGCTGACTTTGAACGCGAAAAAAGTGAGCAAACCTATGAAGGTCAAGACTTAAACACGTTTCTTGCTAGTAATGGTTTGAGCGCTCAGCCAAATGGTCTTAGCTATAATGGCGGACCAGATACCACCATTGATAAATGGGGCGCTTTTGTCAATGCGGATATAGATATCACTGATAAATGGCATACCAGTGCTGGCGTGCGCTATCAAAAATTGAAAGCAGAAACGGCTACTTTCACGCCCATTTATGAGCAATTGCTCGAAGAGTATTTTAATGACCCTCTCATCAACGGTGTCAGTAATGCTTATGGCATTGACTATCAGGCCGGTCAAGTGGAAAAGGGCCATACAGACCACGATAAAACCCTATTTAATATCGGTACCAGCTATCAATTAACCCCAAATGACCAAGTATTTGCCAATTTTTCACAAGGCTTTACCACTGCTGACATTCAGCGTGCGCTACGTGATGTACGGGCAGGCTTTGTCGTCAACTCAGACAATGTACAACCTATCGCAATCGACAATTACGAGTTGGGCTGGCAGGGTAAGCATGGCAATACTGCTGCACGATTGAGCGGTTTTTATAATAAATCAGACAAAACGGTGCGCTTTACCAATGACTATACGGTAGAAGTGGTCGATACTGATGAGCGCGTCTACGGAATAGAAGGTTCGCTCAGCCATGATATTGATGAGCAATGGCAAGTGGGTGGCAGTGTTGCCTATACTCGTGGCCAGTATGATAAAGATGGTGATTGGTTGGAGCTGGATGCCGTCCGCTTGACACCCCTTAAAGGCACTGCATTTGCGCAATACAACTTCGATGAAGGCAGTAATATACGTCTACAAGCATTGGCAATTGGCGGTGATGATAAAGCCTTTAAGGATCAACAAAAAGATCCCGATTCTAGCGCATTACCAGTCACGGGTTATATGACACTTGATGTATTAGGACAAGTCAAAATGCCGGTAGGTCGAGTAGACTATGGGATTTATAACTTACTCAATAAGGATTATCTAACGGTCTATCATCAAACAACCTATGGTGACTTGAATCGTCTGCCTGCATCGGGCACAACTTACGGGTTGAGCTACACTGTGGATTATTAAAAATAATATCAGAAAACCTTTTACGCTAATTATTGGATAGCGTAAAAGGTTTTTACATTTTTCAAAATCAATGTCATTTCTTATAATAGTAAGCCTATAGCATTATCATATAGACTGTATTTAAACAGGCATTCAGTGACTAAGTTCATGAACTTCGAATATGATTAAAAATCTAATTTATCTATATCCTGATTCATAATAACTATCATTTATGTTAATCAACATTCTCCTAGCCGTTATTCGGTATCAACTTTGTCTTTAAGTCTTTAGAAGACCTTTCAGTTAGTACGCTATCTATGAGTAAGGAAGTAGCAAAATACTGCTTCACTTTTTACTTCCTTGTTTAGTCTGGTCTCAATTCGTCATGAACTTTTTATTTACTTCGTGAAGTCGTCGTATTTCTCGCTTTTATTCTATTAATGTCTGAGACTGTGCTGATATGATATAGTCAGCGAATCACTAAACTGTTAGGTATGATGCTCCCTTCGTTGTACTACTTGCATGATCTGCAGTTGCCTATTTTTAATATGACTATTGAAAAAGATTCGATATATGGCTGCGAAAACCTTAAAAAACTATTTGGAAAAAATAGACGCTGGTGAAGCTATTAATCTTAGAGCTTTTCAGAAATTAATAGCGTCTATTTCATCCTTTGATGGATTTGCCGAGTCTGACATACAATCGGTTAAAAAGGGTGCACATACTTATATCCTAAGTTATATAAACCCTGAAAAGTTGGCTTTTTTACACCATTATGCTGAGAGTCAAGGCGAAGATAGAGTCTCAGGAGCAATGCAAAATAATAGCCATGCATTTAAAGTGAATGGCTCACTACTCCTTATCCAAAAATACCAAAACCATCCTGACGTTCTGATATTCAAAGACGACGGTAGAATTCCTAAATATAAAACCAATAAGTCTGCGTTAATATTAGAAAACAGAGAGCTGTTTATTCATAGCGATAAAACATTTAAGTTTTTAAGCGAGCACTGCCAAATTACTGAGGATATGCGTAAAGACATTGACGTCATCTTTGGTGCAGGGACAGAGATTACTAATGGCTTACACCTTCCATTTTTAAGTCTTTATAACACCTTGTATTTATGTCTAGATCTTGACTTGGGCGGCATTAAAACGGCAACCTCATTGATTAATAACTTGCCATCAAGCATGGCGATTCACTTTGTCATTCCAAATGATATCGAATCTCGCCTTAAGCAAGTTATTGATAAATGTTCACCTGAATATATGCAAAAGATATACAACCTTGATGAGAATATGCCTCAAGTACTGCTCCCCTGCATACGCATTATCAAAAAACACAATACTATCTTAGAACAAGAGGCATATTTGTATGGCTACTGATTTTAATACTCATTACTCGGCTGTTAATGAGCTTACGGCTCACAATATAAATGCCCCTACTATGGATCATAACGATAACAAATCGTTAGATAGTCCATTGATCGACAATGACTTAAATGACTTAGAAAGGGGTGTTGATGACTATTTGAATGATGACTTTAGACTCAACTACTCTCTTAACAAGATTGTTTTGGTTAACTCTGCGAGTCATGCTTACTCAGAGATACCCATCGATGAGCCTTTAGTACTGCTTGGTAAAAATAACCGCGGCAAAACCTCTAGTCTTGCCGCGACTAAGCTTATTTTATATCCTGAAGTTAATTTTAATAATTGTGAAAGCAAATTCAACTTTACGAACAAAGCAAATGATCCCTACAGCAAGGAAGAGTCTTACAAACATTATTTTCCAATCAGTGAATCTTTTATCGCCGTAGAAGTAAAGAACCACGCTGGTTTATTTACGATGCTGCTATACCGTGTTGGAGATTATAAATACCATCGTTTGTTCTTCCCTGTGCCTTATGAAGAGATAAAGCCGTTCATATGGAATGAGCAGACTAATTACTTTGCTGATGAGTTAGGTATTAAAAGCCTGATAGAGGTACAGAAAAAACTGGGTGGATTACACCTCACCACCAAGCAAGAATTACAAAATGTGATGTACGGTAATAGAGGGTCTAAAACCAGTCATTTTTGTGTGGTGCCGATTAAAGACCAAAAAGAGGCGTCTATTCGCTCTTTTGTCAAAATTTATGAATTAGCGTTTGATGCTGGTAAGGATGAGAAAAAGAAACTGCCCAATGCTATTGCGACTATTATCGAGATGCAGCGTGGACGAGACAAAGAGAAGCTGAACGAAAATGTACATGACCTTAAGATAGAGCGCGCGCAGCTATTTGAAGAAAGTTTAAAGATTAAAAGCTTAACGGAGAATAAAGACGACTATGAATTTATTCAAAAGCAGTTTGATGCTCTACATCTGGATGCAAAACATGCGGTCTTAGAGTACACGGCATTTTTACGAGAATTTAAATTAAAGCAACAGCAGTATGCTAAAGATAAAATCGCTATTGGTGCTAGAAAAGAAGACATTGAGAGAGAACGCAATCATGCCATAGAAGAAGTAAAGCAAGTTGCAAATGAGATTACTAGATTGGGCACGCTGCACAAAGCATTAAAAGAGGAAGTAGCACAGCTGCAGCAACAGAAAATCAAAGCTGAGAAAATATTAGGTCAATTTGCTCACAAAAGCCCACAAGATATTATTGCTGAAATGATTATCCAACGTCATAGGTATGACGAAACTTTTAAAGCCATGCAAGCTAAAGAAAATACGGTTATGTTAATTCAACAAAAGAATAAGCAGAAACAGGACTTAGAGGCAAAAATAAAAGCCGCTCAAAACGGACTTGATAATCATGACTTGTTACTTGCCAATCAGTTACCCTCCCATAGCGCGCATATATTAGGCAGTATTAATGAGAATTTTTTAAATATTACCGCTAATAGTCCATTGACGAAGGAAGCTCTACGTCAAATTAGTGATTTTACGGCGCTGTTTACGGTTAATGATGCTAATCATTTGTCCTTTTTATCGTTCACTTTACCTAATACATTTTATCACCCTTATGATGCTGATAAACAGCGCTCCCAGTTTGAAAAAACTATTACACAAGATAAGAAAGAAGCGTCTACATTGAGCCAAGAGATTGGAGAGTTAAACAGCGCACTGTCTCAGTTTGATACAGACATAGGTAAAAAGATTGCTGAGGGGAAAAAACAAGCCCTTAAGGAGCAGATAGGAGAGCTTGATGCCAATATTACGCTACTTGAAGGGTTATCCTTGATCAAAAGTCAGATAGAGGATAAAACACAGCAAATAAGCCAAAAAGAAAAGGCGCTGGCAGAGGCTCAAGACCTGCGAGCCATTAACGAGCAATCTAAAGCATTAACAGACAGTAAGTACAATCAAATCGTAGAGCAGTTCGATGACATTATTAGCTTTGGTAAAGAGGCTGAACAAGTCTGCTGGCAGGTGTAAAATCGCAGGGATTGCCTTATCTAGCGGAAGACGACCCTGAGATAACATCATATTTAGAAAATAATGAAATTGAGATTAATTTACATGCGGCATCTACAATCGCCAATCGCATAGGCGGGCTAAGTGAGCGTATTAATAGGCTTGTCAGTAAAGTGTCAGATTTTACAGAAGTGGTTTTGGTAGAGGGTATTAATCCGCACCAGCGTATTGAAGGTATCAATAGTCTGGGAGAGGTGATTCAGCAATACAAAAACTACTTTGATACGCTTGAATTTCAAAAAAGCAATTATCATGACAAAATAAAAACCCATAATAGTGTGATTGATAACTTATTAAAAGAAATTACAGATTCGGCTGGATTACTACGTACAACGATTAGCTCCCTCAATAAAAAATTGAATGAACATAAGATATCTAACTTACATCAAGTCTCTCTTAAGCTTAACTTAGCACCTGATTTTGCGAATTTGGAACGTACCTATGCCAAGCACAATGCCAATCAAACCAGTCTTTTAGATGAGCGCTTTTATAAATCGCTTATCAATTATGTTGAAAAGACTAGCCATTCAAACAGTCAACGTTTAAAAATGCGTAATTTGATTGATAGTATTGACTACGAGTATACGCAGGCGACGGGTGAAATCGAACAAAAGTCACAATCAGGCGGTACGACCAGTACCATTACCGCCTTAATTGCCACATTGCTGTTTAGTGAAGCTTTTCAAAAAGGCAGTAGCTTACGTATGCCTATTATTGTGGATGAAGTGGGCACGATTGATAAAGATAATATCAAGACCATTGTTGAACACGTAAGCAATGCTGGATTCACTATTATATGCGCCAATCCGGGCTTGCATGCAGACACCCTACGCTATATCCCTAATTACATTCGAGTTGATAAAAGCTTGCTCGATGGCAAGCCCAAATCTCGTGATTGTATCTTCCATATTATGCCAAGCCAAATCAACCGTCAGGGGAGGGTTGTGCATGGTCATTAATCGAGAAGCGATATTAGCAGGTATATTAAAGCATAAATCTCATTTTTTTAGATTCGTTGATGTGATTAATGCCAACGAGACGGCGTTACAGTTTCCTATGACAGCGTATCTGAAATTTTACGAACAAGTTATTTATCAAGATGATGACTATGCTTTAAAAGATATCTTAAGTGTCGAGGCATTATTGCAGGCGAATGTATTCGTTAATATTGATGGTTTAACCAATATGGTAACGCTATCAAAAGACATTTATAACATCTTAGTATGGTTGGATATTTCTCGCAAAAAACAATTAGATTCTCAACCTTTTGAATCGCATCGACAAGACGTTGTTCGACTGGCAAATGAGTTGACGACTTTGCCCATTGAGGGTATTAACTTTAAAGAGACTTATGCTTTTTTCTATGAAAAACTTAGCGACATTCAAGTAGATATCTCTGAAAATATGCGAGTCCTAGATTACCGTGTCGATGAAATTGCAGATATGTATAAAAGCCGTGAAATGGGCTCATTAGAGACGGGTTTAGATGAGTTATTTCATAGAGCGCAGCATGTATATCATCGTAACATCACGCCTTGCCTTGAGTTTATTAACCCAAGCCTTGAATTAAAAGGGACTAAAAATCTATCAGAAACCTTAAAAGATCTTGAGCATTATTTTGAAGAAATAGGGGAAGTAGACAAGGCGAGAACACTACAGTTTCGCGTTGGCGCTATTTTTTGTTATTACAAAGATATCAGAGCCATTGCCAGTCGTTTAAACGCTTATTTGGTGAATTTAGCACAAGAAAGAGAGTTCTTTTTGAGTATGGAGCGAGCTTTTGGGGTGTTGGTTGAATCGCTAGTGCCTTTAAGGCATGGACGCCATCAGAATAAATACTTAAATGCGGACAGCGAGGTATTCAAGCTTGCTACAACCTTTGATGGTTTAGAAGATCATAAAAAAAAGTACGAGAAACGCTTTAACTATTCACCAAGTAGGGGGCTGGATCATTTTAATAATTATTATGAGATGATGCTCAGACGTCCGTTAAAGCAAAAGCTGGATAATCCCTTACGTGCGTTACCATCAGAGATTGACATTGAAGAGGAACGCTGCGAACAAATATTGAGTATAACGTTATATGAGATAGCAGTGGATAATATGATTGAGAATGTACAACGCTATGTGTGGCAGAAGCTACAGGAGTTATTGCCTAATGCGGGCATAATAGATTTTTTGTATGCGCTCGAATACTTTTTAAGTGCACTGGATGACGCATGTGTGTCTCAGCGCCGCAACGATCGTGATAGGATTGATGATGGTGTTTATTATCTTGATTATATCATTTGGGATTATGCAGAAGCCTCACTTTAAACATCCTAACGTTACTTCAAATAGACAGGTAGCACGCTATTATGGCAAATTACACATTAAGCAAAGAGATATATAGCCATTTAATGAATGGAAAGATGCTCAATAAACATCTCCTTGATAATGCAGGTGATGACACCGTTAATCCATTATTTATTGAGATAATAGACAATAAAGATGAATACGTTAAACAGTATAAAATGAGCGGTTATCATCTGGTTATTGCACCAATAAATGATCCTGAGTATATTTACATCGTTGCTACAGGCACGCTAGATGCCACAAAAACTGAACTAGCAATGAAAGCGATGACTATGTTGCTTGTTATTGGTCAATATATTAATCACCATAAATTTAAACTCAGTAAATTAACCAATGCTAAAAGTGGTGGCTTGACTGAAGATGATTTTTTGAAAATGGCAGATATGCCTCATGTTAAAGAGATATTGGAGAAATCCAAACTCATCACAAAAGGTGAGCGGACGTTGCAAGATGTGGTTATTAAACTATTGGTTCATCGAGATATTATGATTGAAGTACCTAGCAAAAAAGCTTATATATTAACCAACGCAGGCCATTCTTTTTATCAGGAGATTCAGCGTAAGTTTGACACTGAGTCTGAGCTAGCAAATGAAGAAGATAATACGACAATAGATACGCAAGCAAGTTAATATTCAGAACAGCAATGTGTTATGACTTGATTGCCTAACTTGCCAATGTAGCTAATATGATAATTATATTTGGCTCATCAATCATTTTTATTGCCCATAAAAAAATCTTCACCATTTCTTTAATTTTAAGACCGCTTTATTAGCTTTTTGATTACATACATTTTTACATACATCAAAAACAGGCTTATTACTTAGCAGTAGTAAGCCTGTTTTTGATGTAATGAGTCTCGTAAATGTGCAACGAGCAGTTTTAACTTTTGATCCGGTTGTCTGGCCTTAGGATAAACCGCATATAGCCCCAGCTTCTTGCTGGTGAAACATTGTAAAATCTGCGTGAGTGTATTTTTCTGTATCTCCTCATAGATCAACACTTGTGGTAAAAAAGCGATACCTAAATCGCTAAGCGCGGCTTGTTTAATTGCACTCAGATGATTGCTATGAAACCGACCATGGACAGATATTAATTGCTCTTTGCCGTCTATATATAGCGGCCATGTACTGTTAGCCGTATTATCAAACTTATAAACCAAGCACTCATGATTCTGTAACTGTTCAGGAGTTTGAGGCGTACCATATTGCTTTAAATAGGCTGGAGTCGCGCATATAATCCACTGGCTATCTATAAGGCGCCTTGCAATGAGTGAAGAATCCTCAAGCACAGCGGTCCTTAGTGCCAAATCAAATCCTTCCTCTATCAAGTCAACCAATCGATTGGTAATTTGTAACTCTACTGACACTTCAGGGTGTTGTTTACAGAATTCGGCAATAGATTCGCTAAATATGAAATTCGCAGAGACCACAGGCATGGTTATACGTATATGGCCTTTCATATCTTCGCCGTAACCCGTGACAGCATTTTCAGCTTCTTGAAAGGCGGATTTAGCAATTTTAGCTTTGTTATAAAGCGCTCTGCCTGCATCGGTTAAGCTCAACTTTCTAGTGGTTCTATAAAGCAGTTGTGTATTTAAGTTCTCTTCTAATCTCGCAATGCGCTTGCTCACTACTGAGTTAGTCAATGATAATTTTTCAGCGACTCTAGAAAATGACCCTTCTTCAACAACTTGAACGAATAAAATCATGTCGTCAGCTTTGGTCACACTTGTTCTCCAATTGCAGTAATGTGTTTCTGATTATATCAAAAAAGGAAAATAACATTGTCCATTGATGCAATATATCAATGAATTAACAAGGCGTAGACTATTCCAGGGCGTTTTTGACATTGGGACATAAACTGTCGCAAGTCGTGCTCGGCTTTTTCTGCAAGACAGATTTAGTAAATAAGCAGTCCCTATTTGTGAATATTTAATACAACTTAGTCATCATGGGTTCGTCAAAATAAAGGCTTCGATGACTTGGTTCAGGGAAGATCACACAATCAAAAGGATGTAATTTTGAATCAAACAATATATGGGCTTTTGGCATTACTGCCAATCGTTCTCTGTGGTATTTTTCTGATAGGTTTGCAATGGTCAGCTAAAAAAACAATGCCAATCATTTTAGTGGTTACCGCTGCGCTTGCCATTTTTATATGGGATATGACGCTTAACCGAGTGTCATCATCTATTATTCAGGGTTTGGTCATTACGGTTTCGGTATTGTGGATAGTCTTTGGGGCTATTTTTTTGTTGAATACATTGAAACATACTGGTGCAATCGCCGTTATCCGTGCTGGGTTTACTAATGTATCGCCAGATAGGCGTGTGCAAGCCATTATTATTGCATGGTGCTTTGGCTGCTTTCTTGAGGGTGCCTCTGGTTTTGGTACAGCTGCCGCTATTGCAGCGCCTTTGCTGGTGGCAGTAGGATTTCCGGCGCTGGGTGCAGTGCTGATGGGAATGATGATACAAAGTACACCTGTATCATTTGGTGCGGTCGGTACGCCTATTGTGATAGGGGTAAATGATGGGTTAGATAAAGCTGACATCAGCGCTCAACTGGCACAAGAAGGAGTACAGTGGGGCGAATTTTTACAACTGATTACCAGTCAAGTCGCCATCATTCACGGTGTTATTGGTACGTTTATGCCACTTTTTATGGTGATGATGCTCACTCGCTTCTTTGGTAAAAACAAAAGCTGGCGGGAAGGCTTTGCGATTTGGCCGTTTGCAATTTTTGCAGGCTTGGCATTTACAATCCCTTATATGATAACCGGTGTTTTTTTAGGGCCAGAGTTTCCGTCACTGGTCGGTGGCTTGGTTAGTATTACTGTCGTTGTTAATGCTGCTAAAAGAGGGTTTTTGGTGCCAAAAACCACATGGGATTTTGAACCGCAAAAAAACTGGCCGAGTGAATGGCTTGGTAAGTTAGTGGTCAGTAAAGAAGATATTACGCTGACCTTGAGTGATAAGAAGATGTCCACCCTTATGGCGTGGTTCCCTTATTTACTGGTTGCCCTTTTACTGGTGTTTTCAAGAGTATTTACAGGCTTTCAGTCTTTACTTAACAGTGTGGCAGTAGACCTAACCTCGATTTTAGGTGAGACAGATATCAGTGCCAGTTTTAGTCCTTTATACTTACCAGGCGGCTTGTTACTAATTAGTGCTTTGGTTGCCGCCGCTTTTCAAACTAGAAAGCCCGTCAGCGCCCTAAACAGTGCCTTTAAAGAATCAGGCAAGACTGTACTAGGGGCAGGTTTTGTACTTATTTTTACGATCCCAATGGTTAGAATTTTTATTAATTCAGGCATAAACTTATCAGATGTGGCGAGTATGCCAGTCGCCAGTGCAGAGTTGTTTTCAGGTACTTTTGGCAATGTTTTTCCATTGATTAGTGCAACCATTGGTGCTTTAGGTGCATTTATCGCAGGCTCTAATACCGTATCTAATATGATGTTCAGTCAATTCCAATATGAAGCCGCCATGAGCTTACATATTTCACCTTCTCTAATCATCGCAGCGCAAGCGGTTGGTGCCGCAGCCGGTAATATGGTTGCCATACATAACGTGGTGGCTGCATCAGCAACGGTGGGTTTACTTGGTATGGAGGGCGCCACACTTAGGCGTACTATTTTACCCACCATATACTATGTGTTGTTCTGTGGCATCATCGTCATGGCTGCCATTTACATTTTTGGTTTTCAAGGTCCCTTGGCATGATGAATGACACACCATTACAAAATAAGGAGCGTCATATATCTTCGTCAAATCAAGCTTCTCAAGGCATGCTCAGTCCTGATCAGGTGTTAGGTAAACTAACCAACTTGCTAGGCGCGAGTAATGTACAGGCTGATCCAGAGAAAAATGAGCACTATAGAATGGGGTGGCGCTCTGGTGGTGGCAGTGCCTTAGCCGTTTTATTTCCGCAAACACTGCTGGAGATTTGGCGTAGCCTAGAAGTATGCGTTGAAGGCGACTGCATCATTATCATGCAAGCGGCTAAGACAGGTCTGACTGAAGGCTCAACACCGAGCGGTAATGACTACGATAGACCAGTTGTGGTGATTAATACGCTTGCAATGAACCAGTTGTATTTGGTGAATGACAACGAGCAAGTGATCAGCTTGCCTGGTGCGACATTGCATCAGTTGCAAAGTCAGCTTAATGCTGTCAATAGAGCGCCTCATTCCGTCATCGGTTCCTCGACGTTAGGCGCGTCTATTATTGGCGGTATATCTAATAACTCTGGTGGGGCTTTGGTCAAAAGAGGGCCCGCCTATACCGAGCTTGCGTTGTTTGCCCAAATAAACGAACAAGGACAGCTGGTATTGGTTAATCATCTAGACGTAGAGCTAGGTGATACGCCAGAAGAAATACTGACTAATTTGCAAAATGGTAATTTTGATAAAAGAGAATTACCTGATAGTGGCAAGCTCGCATCTGACAAAGAGTACATCGCCAGAGTAAAAGACGTTGATGCAAGCACGCCCAGTCGCTTTAATGCGGACAAGCGCAGACTGTATGAAGCCAGTGGCTGCGCTGGCAAGCTTGCGGTGTTTGCAGTACGTCTTGACACTTATCCAATAGCGGCAAAAGAGCAAACTTTCTACATAGGTACCAACAGTGTGAGTGAGCTTGCACAGCTCAGAAGACAGATACTATCCCGCTTCGACAATATCCCTGAAGTGGGCGAGTATATGCACCGTGATATATTTGATGTCTCCGCTAAATACGGTAAAGACACGTTCTTGAGTATCAAGCATCTCGGTACAAATGCTTTACCTAGATTGTTTTCTATCAAAGGCGCTATGGATGCAAAGTTCCATAAATGGTCATGGATGCCAAAGCATTTTACTGACAAAGTCATGCAGTTTATCGCTACTCTATTTCCAAAGCATTTGCCCAAGCGCATGATGGAGTACCGCAATCAGTACGAGCATCACCTAATCATAAAAATGAGTGATGAAGGTATAGCAGAGGCTCAAGATTTTCTGAAGACGTTTTTTGATGCGTCGGACACGGGTAACTATTTTGAATGTAGTCAGGAAGAGTCAGAAAGCGCGCTTTTAAATCGTTTTGCAGCAGCCGGTGCCGCATTACGCTATGAAATCATACATGAAAAAGAAGTCGGTGAGATATTAGCGCTGGATATTGCCATACCACGTAATGAGCTAGAGTGGCTTGAAAGCTTGCCTGAAGACATTGAAAAACACTTAGAAAAGAAGCTGTATTACGGACATTTCTTTTGTTATGTGTTTCATCAAGACTATATTTTGAAGAAGGGCAGTGATGTCAAGCTTGTTAAAAAGATGATGTTGGAGCTATTGAGCGCACGCGGAGCCAAATATCCTGCTGAGCATAATGTGGGGCACTTGTATGAAGCAGAACCTGATTTGCAAAACTTCTATAAAAGTCTAGACCCAACCAATAGCTTTAATCCGGGTATTGGCAAAATGTCGAAAACCAAACGTAATTGCTCTTGCTGTGTGTAATAGTGAGTGTGGGTTGAGCTTGCCGCTTCAAAAATAAGCCAATTGCATCCATCGTTTAGCACTAATCAATAAATAATTAGAGATTCAAAAATATTACATAGATATCTAACAGAATAAGGGCAAGCGTATGATTATTTCATCTCCAAACGACTACAGGGCTGCTGCCAAGCGCCGACTGCCACCATTTCTATTTCATTATATAGATGGCGGTGCTTATGAGGAATATACCTTAAAACATAATGTTGAAGATTTATCAAAAATTGCCCTTAGACAACGTGTACTGAATGATATGTCACAGCTTAGTCTCGAAACGCAGTTATTCAATGAAACTCTGTCTATGCCTGTAGCGTTGTCACCCGTGGGTCTGACAGGCATGTATGCCCGCCGCGGAGAAGTGCAGGCCGCTATGGCAGCCGATCAAAAAGGCATTCCGTTTACCATGTCGACAGTTTCGGTTTGTCCGATTGAAGAAGTAGCGCCTAGAATTAACCGTCCAATGTGGTTTCAGCTTTACGTATTAAAGGACCGAGGTTTTATGAAAAATGCCTTGGAGCGTGCCAAAGCGGCGGGTTGTTCGACCTTGGTTTTTACGGTAGATATGCCAGTACCAGGGGCACGCTACCGAGATATGCACTCTGGTATGAGCGGTAAAAATGCTGCTATGCGCCGTTACTTCCAGTCTATGACGCATCCGCAATGGGCATGGGATGTAGGGCTAAATGGCCGTCCGCACGATCTGGGTAATATCTCTACTTATTTAGGCAAGCCAACAGGATTGGAAGACTATATAGGCTGGCTAGGTAATAACTTTGATCCCTCTATTTCTTGGAAAGATTTAGATTGGATTCGCGAGTACTGGGACGGACCTATGGTCATCAAAGGTATTTTGGACCCAGAAGATGCCAAAGATGCGGTGCGTTTTGGAGCCGACGGCATAGTCGTATCCAATCATGGTGGACGACAACTGGACGGTGTTTTATCCAGTGCACGTGCTCTGCCTCCTATTGCCGATGCGGTGAAAGGAGAGATTAAAATCTTAGCAGACTCTGGTATACGCAATGGCTTAGATATTGTGCGCATGTTGGCTTTGGGCGCTGATATTTGCATGCTAGGGCGCGCCTTTATTTATGCTTTGGCAGCGGATGGCGGTGCAGGGGTAAGCAATTTGTTAGAACTGCTAGATAAAGAAATACGCGTCGCAATGACCTTGACTGGTGCTAAAACGATTGCTGATATTAATTCTGATTGTTTGGTAAAGCTGGATAATTAAACCGATGCTATAGAGTTTGTCAGTACATGAAGTGAGCTCATGCAGATAAGATACCGGAGATTAGAAGCCGTCAGCTTGGTCGTTGATCACAAGCGCGAGGTTGCAGAAATATCCAATATCTAGGCTACCAACAATCGAATGTTAGGGTGTTTTGGTTGTTATGTGATGACTGGGAATGAGATGCTATGCAAAAGATTATTGTGCATTGTGAATGCTAATAGGTATATTATTAACGTAAAGTAAGTATTACGTTGAACCCCGGAGCTTATCTATATAGTCTGCCCAATCTTGCATCATGTGTACCCTAGTATCTATTTCATCTAATCGGTTATAAGCGCCACCATGCGTGTCCTTTATTCGATGTCCTAATTGCAGCTCGGTCACGATATCTGAATAACGCAACTCAGGTTGCTCCATAAGTAAGGTTTTAGCTGATGCTCGGAATCCATGAGCGCATTGCACATCTTTATAGCCAAGCCTATGAAATATCTGTACTAAAGTCGCTTTGCTAATATAAGAATTACTTGAGGCACGTATCGATGCAAATACGTGTTCTTTGTGACCTGTAATTGCTTGTATTCTTCGTAAGCGCTCAATTACTTGAGTGGCTAGTGGTACAACTAAGTGCGATACCATGTCATCACGACCTTCGCCTTTAGTAGGAGAAAACTCCCATAGCTTGTCATCCCAATCTATATCTTGCCAACGCATAGACCGCAAATCGATACTACGCACAAAGACATACGGTAGTAAATTCATCGCTTCTAATGTGGTTTTACTTGCACCTTTGAAATTGGACATATCGTTCAGGAGGGTGGCAAACTGATCAGGCTTGGTAATGGCTGGTAAGTGGTTACCTGAGCTAGCAGGTGCGAGCTCGCCACGTGTATCAATAGCTACGTTTCTATCGCATAATCCTCTTGCAACAGCAAATGAGAAGAC
The DNA here is from genome assembly GCA_904846265.1 of Psychrobacter immobilis. Taxonomy (GTDB): domain Bacteria; phylum Pseudomonadota; class Gammaproteobacteria; order Pseudomonadales; family Moraxellaceae; genus Psychrobacter; species Psychrobacter immobilis_A. The sequence goes on from CAJHAA010000001.1 coordinate 150,656, forward strand.
CTTTTCAGTATAAAGCCGAGTGCTGGCACCAACGAAGGTTGCTTGGTTTTCATTATTTTGAATCGCCTCACATACACTCAATATCATCTCGCTCGTGATATCGTTCATTCTTAAGTCACCAATCTCACGACACATATACCCTAGACATAAATCCCAAAATTTAAGGGTTGAGTCACTAAACGCACGTTTCCTAGATTTACTATGGTGACGACTTGACGTTTTGTGATCTCGCCACGCTTGTGTGATTTCAGAAAATGTGGCGTTCTTTAGATGAGCATACTTATTGACTTGTTCTTTTTTATGAATGGCTTTAGGGTTGGAGCCTTGTGCGACCGTGCTAAGTATAGTTTCTGCTTTATACTTAGCTTCATATAGACTGATATCTTCGACCTTACCTAGCATTATTCTAGGGCGCTTACCATCGATATGCGGATGAGCGTACCGTAAGTAGTATTCCTTTTTACCATTTGGATAAATACGCAGACTTAAACCCGCGATACCTGAGACACTGACAGAGTAATCTTTATCTCGGCATTCAAGTTTATTGATATCATTTAAATTATCGACAGCCATGAGGTGCATCCGTCAGCTTTATAAGCTAGGTAAATTGTGAGTGTTAATCTATTATCTCTATACTTAGATTTAGAGCAATCTTTGCGCACGTTTTATGAGTCCTGAAAAGCGTCTTCTGGGAAACGTAGATAGCTATTGGACACTAACATGGACACTATTATTCATTAGTGAGTTTACAAAACCCTTTAAATATAAGGTTAAAAAGTATAATCATCCCCAACCTTCACTTGGGGATAATTATAGTATAGTGGAGAAAGAAGGAGTAATCTATTTTTTGTTGATATATATGGCGTTTGAAGGAATAAACTTTACATAGATTAAAAGTAAGAGTGCTGTTTGCTATTGGCAATAGAGTCCTTCGACGTATTTGCACGAAAAACCGTGCTCTTGTACTCGCACAGAATGCCTTAATCAGGGTGATAGTACTGTTCTGTGCAAATTTGGAAGGCATCAACTCAATGCCTTAGATTAAGATATCTCAGGAAGAACGAGAGATGTTAGAAAAGACCAATGAATGTTTCACTAATCTAGAAGACTATTTTGGTGACTTTAAATAAGAGCGTATTACAACGTAGTTAGCTATGATAAGAGCAGCTATAAGGTGTATCTAGACTTGGACTTACTGATATGCCAAGTAGGCGCATTGCCAGAGCTTGTATGCGTGCTTATCAATGATATAGAGTAATAGGCATTCAGAACGGTTATTGCTTTTACTTTGAGCTGATTGTCACTTGGTGGCGAATATTTCTGTACCTAACGTAATTCAAGCATATTCGCATTAATGAGGAAGTCGGCTAAGCTACCAAAAATCGATTGATGAGTGATTTGGTTATTAGGTGATGATTAGAAATGACAGATTATGCAAAGGGCTTGGTAGGTACTGTGAAGGTAATAAGCTTAGCAATGATGAGCAGAGCAAGATTACCAAACAGACTAACTTTGAATTAATAGTAAAATTACTGTATCTACAACATGTCTATAATAGGCTTCTGGAATATATATAGTGAGAGGCTATTAGCGACTTGAATTAATACATTAATCGATTACAGATACACTAGGATCTATGAAGACTCTATACATTAAGGCTTCAAGATATATCAGTTAGTAATTATACTAGCGGTGATTACAATGATTATTTGAACAGGTAACACATATCATGGTTAAGCAATTAACAACCAGACTGACTAACGATTTACTGTTTAATTATAATCCCATGAACTTATCATCAGGTACCGTCCCTTTAACATAATATACATTATGCGAAAACAAACCAATAGCTTTATAAGTTAGGCCCATAGTTTTATACAGTGCGATTTATAAGCTCTCAAGATTGTCTCTGTGATTTTTATTCAGGGTTTATAACTTTTTATATTTAGGTATCAATAAAAATAATGCTCAGCATTGGCTAGCGACAGGTTTCTAGTAAATGCTTGCGCAAAGACTTGCCATCTTCACCTAAAATCACATCTGCCACTCGGCAATTGGCATTGTCATCGGTACCATTACATGACAACTCATAATAAACATTGCTGCCATGTGCCAAACTTACTTGCACCAATCCTTGGTCAGTCATCGAAAACTGTTTGTCTTGGGCATAATCAGGATCTTGCGAATCCCACAATACATCATAATCAACATGACAAGATATTTGCTCTCTATCAAAATAGTCTTGCTCAATCTGCATCGCGGCTTGTAGATCTGGGTCGGCATACTGTTGCAATACGACTGGATTATCCATGCCTTGATTGCTGACGTCTTGCTGATACATGTTGCTAATGGTCGCTATTTTTATGGCTGCATAAGTCTGAGTTGACTCTGCTATATCAGCTATAGCAGAATTGGTTGCTATCAGTCCCATAGCTAGCAGCGTCAGTGAATAATGTGTTGGCATGGCGTTCTCTACGAGCTTCAATGATATAAGTGTTATAAACCATTACATCATAACCATATTATGACTCTGCTGTATTATCGTATCATTCCGGTTTATCTACTAAAAACGATCTATTACTTAATAACTTTTAAATAATAAATTTTTGCTTAGTAATCTTGTGAAATTTGCCCAATTATATTCACAGTAACGTATATTTCGATAACCACTGCGATAAGGATGCTTCATGACCCTATTATCTACTTTCAAAGACCGTTCATCTAAATTAACCGTTGGCGGCGCATTGGCTTTGGCGCTAGCAGCAACTGGCTGTCAATCTTCTGCTGAATCCAATATAGCCACTCCAAATCAATCTAACGGCCATTCATCAACGCCCGTTGTCTCCGATATCAGTCAGCAAACCCTTAAGCAGCAAGCCTTACGTATTCAGCGCGCGCTTGCGAATAAAGACTTCGCTCGCATCACCAATGATATTCATCCGACCCGTGGCGTCCGTTTTTCGATGTATGCCTATGTGCGTCCTGAGACGGATAAAGTCTTTAGCCGTGAACAATTCGCCCAATATTTGCAACAGTCCAAAATTCGTTTTACTTGGGGTGAAAAAGACGGTACGGGCGATCTACTCGTCACGCCACTACCTACATATTTAGACACGTGGATTGATGCTAGCCAATTTAACAATGCCAATATCAGTATTAATGAGTTCCAACACAGTGGGAATATGATTAACAACCTAAAGAAAATTTATCCCAATTCAGAGGTTGTCGAGTTTTATCATAAAGGCTCAGAGGAATATTCCGGTATGGATTGGCGTATCATGCGTTTAGTGTTTGAAGAATATCAAGGTAAACGCTATTTGGTCGCTATTGTGAATGAGCAATGGACAACTTAAATAATTTTTATCTATAAAAACATAGACTTAAATGAAAAATAAGCAAAAAAAAGGCGGTGTCATAAAACCTATGCACTGCCCTTTTTTATTGCTTTTTCATGCCTATATATTCATTATCGAACATTAATAGTGACTATTAATGATTTTGATTAAAGTGGTGTTTGGCGAAAAAACTTCATCATTATGTCGTAAATATCAGGGTAAGCATCGATCAGCTTTTGCGGCGTCTCAAAAAACACCTCACTGAGTACCGCAAAAAACTCCGCAGGATTAGTCGCGCCATAACGATCAAGACCTGATTTATGATGGCTTTGAAAATCCTCAAAATCTCGTGTCATAATTTCAGTCCAGCGCGCAGGATTCATATCCACTTGTAGCGGTGGAAAGCCGTTGGCACGACCATTTAACATATCAAGTTTATGCACAAACTCATGAATGACGACATTATGACCGTCGCGCTCCCCTGAGTGTTTGGCATCCTTCCACGACAGAATAACGGGGCCGCGCAGCCATGCTTCGCCGCTACGGTGCTGACTGCCCTCATGGACAATGCCCAGCTCATCGACAGTGGTGGTTTCGCTCTTGTAGGAACTAGGATAAATAATAATGGCTGACCAGCCAGCATACCACTCAAGGCTAAGGTTTAAGATAGGCAAGCAAGCTTGCAAGGCGATGGATTGCCGCACCGTATCGCTAATCTCAAAACCTTGTGCGCCCGTGATTGACTTATCCGCCAAAAACAGCGTCGCCAGCTCAAACAAGCGTGTTAGCTCGTCCTCATTTAACCGATCAAGTATCACAATACGCTGAGCCGCTTGCAGCCAGTCAGCATGAGTAAACTCACTGTTGTCCAATATGCGCTGCTCGCGCCAGTCTTTTATGATGTCAAACATACACTTTATCCCTATTCTTCTTAGTATATAGGCCAGCCGTTCTACGTATATTATAGCGATAACCAGTAGCACGCCATGATAATTACTATATTAAAATGTATAAAAAACGCCGCTCATAAATACATTACTGAGCGGCGCAGACTGTCATCCATACATTATGTTTTAAAATTGATATTGTAAGCCTAACTGTACTGAGCTGTCTTTATCATCACGTGCAAAGGTGGTATCACCATTCAGATAAGCATAGACATTGTTATGAACCTTGTTACTCACACTCAGCTCAAACGTCTCGATTTGAACGTCATAGCGCTGTAACCACAAAAACGTCTGTGTATAGCGACTGATTATTTCAATCAGGCCGCGCCCTTCATTGGTATTCAACTCAGGGCTTTGAGCTGTCTTTCTGATAAGGTTTAACGCTTGCTGCAATTCATTGGAGTTTTTATCAAGGCGCTGTTGGTTAAGCGTATATCCTTTCACCAAGTACTCACGTAAGCGATGGGTCGCCCATATACGAAACTGCGTGCCTTTTTTAGAATTAACCCGATAACCCACAGAAATAATGGCATCTAGATTGTAAAAGCGAATGTTGCGTCGCACTTGTCGGTTTCCCTCTTTACGAACTACCGAGGATTGCTCGGTAGTTGCTTCTGGGTCTAATTCACCTTCTTTATAGATGTTTTTTAGGTGCAAACCAATCGTGTCAGAGTCATTTTCAAACAGTGTGGCTAATTGTGCTTGTGAGAGCCACAAAGTATCATGCTCTAAGCGAATCTCAATCCGAGTCTGTCCATCAGCACTTTCGTATATCTCTACTTTTACCGCATCATCATTAGACTTCTTGCATAAGTCATCGTCAGCCCTTGTAATTCCGTCAGTGGAAGTCAATGAACTGGTACTTTTGCAAGAGATCTATTCATAAAGAGCTCTCGTCGCGTAATAACACACTATAATCTAATAAAAATAACGATATCTTAAGCTATCTAACTTTTAAGTACATCGATGATAATTAGGAAAACAAAAAACCCAAGCCAGTACATAATGACTGACTTGGGTTTGGTGTTTTGAATAGCATCATAACGATGTCTCATTCAGTGTTGTTTAATCTACCTCATAACCTGGTACATGGAAGACTCACTGGACTGCACCTAGATAGTGCCCCTAGTGCATTAGCAGGACTGAAACAGTCTTCCTTGGGTAAAATGCAATGGCTTGACTCGTGGACGCAGCATCGTCCTTCACCGAAAACGGTGAAACGCTAAATCTCACAACGTCCCTATTCTGCCCCAGTCTCAAGCAAGCTGTCAATCAATCTTTATCCAATAGTGGTAACTATTAATATGTATGCGTCATTTAGTGTCGCACAGTTTTACTTGTTCATTTGCGCGTCATAAGATGTCGTGTTTCTATTTTTAATTAACAAAAGTTTTTGATATTTATTATCAAATAGGCTTTTATGTGCTTACAAAATATCATTCGCTGACTACATTATTATTAAGGCACACCGCTATGAGTCTGTCGTTCGAACAAATTCAGCATGCTTGGCAGGTACAAGATCCAAGCTTGGTCGAAAAGCTTTGTTTATTATCCCAGCAACCCGATCCGTTACCTGAATCACCTATATCAGAGGACGAGCTGACATTTGAGCGATTTCTACATAAGGTTCTGAGTTATTCGTTCCGAGAGCAGCCTCCTGAAGCACAGTTTGCAGAGCGTGTAGCGATAATGGCAGTCTTAGAGTCAAAAGTTATATCAGTATAGCGTTGAGGGCGAGCGCTTTATGGTGCTACAGACAGCGGGTAGCTTAGCGACGTCGCAGGCAGTGTTCAATAAACTACAAAACGACATTGACCAGCGTGCTGAGAGCAACCTCAATACGGTAGCGACGTTGTTTGATGCGGCGCAAATGGTTGGCGAATGTATGCGTGATATTATGAATCATGCAAAAGCAGTCGCTAATTCTAGTCGCGATGGGGCTTTTACTAGCTCATTTATGCTTGGTGGTCAAATTAAAGGACATCCGCCTGAGTTATACCTAATTTATCCTGAAGGCAATTGCATCAAAGCCACAGAAGATACGCCTTTCTTTCAGTTGGGCGAAAGCAAATACGGCAAACCTATTTTGGATCGTTCTGTCAGCTATAACACGGATGTAAGACACGCGGCACGTGCCTTGATGCTATCATTTGATTCCACGATTCACTCAAATCTATCAGTCGGTATGCCGATAGATTTTGTGCTTTATGAAAATGACAGTTTAATCTTACCCAAAGGTCACCGTATTGATGAGCGTGATGAATATTTTAATACCATCCGTCATCAATGGTCAGATGCGTTACGTCGCACGTTAGTTGAATTGCCTAAATGCCCTGATAATTATTGGGGATAGACCCTTCACCCTTAGACCCAATTTGAAGGCTGGTCGTCACATCAATAAAATCACACCAATAAAAACGGTGCGGTGCGACTGTCTTCTGATTGGGCCACGTCTTCTGGCGTACCTTGAGCGACAATTAACCCGCCCTCATCACCTGCCCCTGGCCCCATATCAATCATCCAGTCGCTATTACTGGCTACTTGCATATCATGCTCAACCATGATGACGGTGTTCCCTGCATCGACCAAACCGTTTAATTGCGTCATCAGCATGGATACATCAGCAGGATGTAAACCTGTGGTTGGCTCATCTAAGATATAGAGCGTATCGCCTCGTTGCGTGCGTTGTAGTTCAGTGGCAAGCTTGATGCGCTGTGCTTCACCCCCTGACAGCTCAGTGGCGGGCTGCCCCAAACGTAAGTAGCCAAGCCCCACTTGCAGCAATGCATCCAATGCGCGCAAGATAGGCGCTTCATCAACAAAGAACTCATGAGCCGCTTCAACGGTTAAATTTAATACTTCAGCAATGTTTTTATCTCGATACGTGATGGTAAGTGTTTCTTCGTCATAGCGTTGCCCATGACAGACCTGGCAAGGTGCATAGACACTTGGTAAAAATAGCAGCTCCACACTGACAAAACCCAAACCTTCACAATTTGGACAGCGGCCTTTTTTGGTGTTAAACGAGAAACGTCCAGCGTCATAGCCATGTGCTTTTGCTTGCTTAGTTGCGGCAAACAGCTTACGCACATCATCGAACAATCCTGTATAGGTTGCTAGGTTTGAGCGCGGTGTCCGCCCAATCGCCTTTTGATTGATATTAATAAGACGACGGACTTGCTCCATGCCAGCGACAATTTCACCACCAGTGACTGTCTCAAGCTCTTGCTCAAGCAAATCTGCCTCACCTACAGGCGCTTCAGTAACCGTCTTTTGCCCCAATACTTCACTGATAAGCTCTACCAATGCTTGGCTGACAAGACTCGACTTACCTGACCCTGAGACACCCGTGACACTAGTCATCACCCCAAGCGGAAACTCAACATCCAAGCCTGTTATATTATTGCGCTCGATATTTGCGAGTTTCAGCCACGCTGTCGGTTGCCTTGTGTCAGATTTTGACTGATGATTCGCCGTGTCGTTAGCAAAGAGATATTGACCCGTATGCGACTGCGCAACCTCACGTAGCCCTTCTACAGGCCCACTATAGACAATCTCTCCGCCATGCGTGCCAGCCTGTGGCCCGACATCTACCACCCAATCAGCATGCCCAATCACACTCACGTCGTGCTCAACCACAAACACCGAGTTACCAGACGCGATCAACTCATCTAGCGCCCCAAGTAGCGCCTGCGTGTCAGCAGGGTGCAGACCTGCTGATGGCTCATCAAGGACATAAACCACGCCAAACAGTTGCGAGCGAATCTGGGTCGCTAATCGCAATCGCTGTAGCTCACCAGGCGATAGCGTTGGTGTGGTACGCTCAAGCGACAGATAGCCCAGACCAAGCCTTGTTAGTGCCTCAATACGAGAGAGAATATCACTGGCAATACGCTGGGCAACGATGGCTTTTTCGCGGTTTGGTGTGTCATCTGCCACTTTGGTGTGTGCTGTTTTCTCAAGTTTGATGGCCATATCCGTCAATGTGAGCTGCGATAGCTCACCGATATCGAGTCCTGCAAATTTAACCGACAATGATTCTTTCTTAAGTTTTTTGCCGTGACATTCTGGACACTCGGATATCTGCATAAATTGCGAGACGCGTTTCTTGGTGCGCGGGCTTTGAGTAGTGGCAAAAGAATGCAAAATAAAGTTTTTGGCACTGGTAAACGTACCCATATAGTTTGGCTTTTCCCCTTTCTCAATTGCCTCCCGTGTCTGTTCTATATCATACTCAGGATAAACAGGCACTGTTGGTGTCTCATCGGTAAACAAGATCCAGTCGCGGGTCTTCTTTGGCAGGGTGTGCCAAGGCTTATCGATATCATAGCCTAGTGTGGTCAATATACGGCTCAGGTTTTGACCTTGCCATGCCGGTGGCCATGCCGCAATGGCACGCTCGCGAATGCTCTTGGTATTATCTGGTACCAGCAGATCCTCGGTGACCTCAAACACACGGCCGATACCTGAACACGTGGGACAGGCACCATCTGGCGTATTGGGCGAGAACGCATCGGCATACAGTATCTCTTGGCCGGCGGGATACTCTCCGGCTCGTGAGTACAGCATACGAAGACCATTAGATATGGTTGTTACACTACCGACGGACGAGCGTACTGACGGCGTACCCCGCTGCTGCTGTAAGGCAACTGCTGGCGGTAACCCTTCTATAGTATCGACATCGGGTTCATCAACCTGATCGATGAGCCTTCTGGCATAAGGCGATACTGAATCAAGATAGCGGCGCTGTGACTCGGCAAATAGCGTACCGAATGCCAGTGATGATTTTCCCGATCCAGATATACCCGTAAAGACCACTAAGGCATTGCGCGGTAAATCCACATCGACGTTCTTTAAATTATGAACGCGTGCGCCTCTGACTTGGATAATATCTCGGTTATAGTGAGGATAGCCATGTTTCGCCGTGTCTGTCTGATTTGAAGTTTCTTCTAATGTTTTTGAATGGGCCATAGCGCTACTGTTCCTAACGAATTTGTGGTTATTTTTATAAATGGTGCAAATGTTAACACGTACTGATGTCAGGGCTTGGCAAGGCTTACATATCCATAGCATAGATAGACAAAACGACAACTTAAGTCATTAGGCACCTTATAATAAAAAAACCCGCAATCATTGCAGGTTTTTTGAGGAAAAAATGCTATCATTGCAGGTTTTTTGAGGAAAAAATGCTATCAGAATATGGATAACCTAAATACTAACCCACTACCAAGCGCATCAATTGGGTACTGATATACCCGCCAAACGTACCCACCGCATAGCCCATAATACCCAAAAATACTCCAACAGGCGCAAGCGATGGATGAAAAGCCGTCGCGACGATCGGTGCCGACGATGCGCCACCTGTATTGGCATTAGAACCTACCGCCAAAAAGAAAAACGGCGCACGGATAAGTCTGGCAACAGCAAAGATAATCACGACGTGAATACTCATCCATAAAAAGCCGATAAGCAATAGCCACCACTGCGAGACAATACCCGCTAAATTAATCTGCATACCAATCGCGGCAATCAGCACGAAGATAAATACGGTACCCATTTTGGACGCGCCCACATGGTCGAGTCTGCGAATCTTAGTAAAAGAAAAAATGACACCTAACAGAGTAATAATGACTACCATCCAAAAGAATGAACTGGCAAAACTATATTGCACCGCCCATTTATATGGGGCAAAAAAGTCAGCAATTTGTCCACCAACAAAGTGCGCGACTCCTACCATGGCAAAGCACAAACCAAACATCACCATCAAATCATTGATGGTGGCTGGACGGGCATGATCGCGCTCATAGCTTTCGACGGCTTTGATAACTTTATCAATACTACTGGTATCAGCTCGCAAGAATCGATCGATCTTTGCGCTGTGTTTTGCCATTACTAATATTGCCAATAACCACAATGAGGCATTAGTGGCATCCACCAAGATCATCATACCAAACAAATTATCGCTGACCCCAAACAACTCTTTCATCGCCGCTTGATTTGCCGCGCCGCCGATCCAGCTACCCGCCACCGCCGAAAACCCACGCCATAGCGTGTCATCAGTAAACATCTCAGGCGATATCCATTTAGCGACACCCAAGCTTATTGGACCACTGATAATAATCGCGATACTGGCGGCGAAAAACATGGCGATGGCTTTCCAGCCTAGCCCCAATATCTTTGGTACATCCATCGACAAGGTCATCAGCAGCAAACTTGCTGGCAACAGATACGTGGCAGTAAAGCCATAAATTTGTGAGCCGATGCCATCAGCGAAGACGCCTAAACTATTAAGCGTTGCAGGTATAAAGCAGCACAGCACGATACCTGGCAATACCGCATAAAAGCGCTGCCAGAATTTACCGGGTAATCCTTGGGTATAAAAAACCAAACCGATAATGGCCATAATGATGCCAAAGGCCAATGGCAGGCTATCAATGGTTAAATGAGAAATATCGGGCATCAAATAGCTCCGCAGCACACGATGAATAAAAGCTTGTTAGTATAGACAAGGCGAAAAAAACGCGCAAGCAGCGATCGAATAAACACAAAAAAGCCAGATAACAAGTATCTGGCTTTTTTAGTGCTATCTTTAGGCGATCAAGTAATTAATAATTTTAATCACCAAATATGACAATATTACGAGTTGTTACCACGGTTGCCGCCGTTTGGACGACCTTGACCACGGCTGTCAGAACGACCTGCTGGGCGACCTTGGCTGCCACTTGGACGACCACGACCTGTTGCAGCACGCTCACCACGTGGAACGCCAGTGCTATCGCCGCGGCTAGGAGCACCAGTGCGCTTGCCTTGATACGGCTTGCCACCTGAACGCTCATTTGGCTTGCCTGACGTGTCACGTGGCTTACCTTGATAACCGCTGTCATTGCTAGCGCGTTGACCAGTTGATGAGCTGTCGCTTGAGCGACCACGAGCATTAGCAGGATTACCTTGATAACCACCGCTTGAGCGACCACGGCCTTGACCATTACCACCGCCGCCGTTCGAACGACCGCGACCACGACCATTACCTTTGTTTTCGCTAGGTACATAAGTCTTCTTAGGCTCCATGCCTTCGATGATACATACTTCCATTTTGCGATCTAAGTAACGATTGATAGCGTTTAGCTGTGGACGATCATCCATGCTACATAAGCTGATAGCGATACCAGTACGACCAGCACGACCACAACGACCGATACGATGGACGTAATCTTCAGTCTGACGTGGAAGATCATAGTTAATAACGTGCGAGATAGCTGGAATATCTAGACCACGAGCCGCAACGTCAGTCGCTACTAGGATTTTAACTTTACCATTACGCAAGTCTTGAACGATACGGTTACGCTTGCTTTGCGGCAAATCACCATGTAGGAAGCTGGCTTTATGACCCGCTTCTTGTAGCTGTTTGGCCAGTTTTTCAGTGCTACGTTTGGTAGCAGCAAAGATAATGATCTGTTCCATATCTTGCTGGCAAACGATTTTGTCAAGTAAGCGGTTTTTGTGATCGAAATCATCACAGTAGTACACTTTTTCTTCGATGTGTGCAGATTCTACTTTGATTGATACACGCTCAGGGTTCTTAGTGAAGCTGGCAGCGATTTTACCTACTGGGCCATCCCAAGTTGCAGAACACATAATCGTTTGACGATCAATTGGTGCAGCACGAAGGATGTCACTGATATCATCAGCAAAACCCATGTCTAGCATACGGTCAGCTTCATCAAGTACCAAAATTTCTAAGCTTGATAAGTCAACACGACCAGCATTGATATGGTCAAGTAGACGACCTGGGGTGGCAACGATAACTTGAACGCCTTTTTTCAACGCAGTGATCTGACCATTGTATGGTGCGCCGCCCACTAAAGGTACGCAGAATAGACCACGCATGTCTTTAGAATAAGTACGTACGCTATCATGTACTTGCTGAGCAAGTTCACGCGTTGGCGTTAAGATGAGAGCTTTAGTTAATTTATCAAAGCTAGTGGCACGGCTTAAACGGTCAAGTACAGGGATAACGAATGCCGCCGTTTTACCACTACCGGTTTGCGCAGACAATAATAAGTCGCGACCGGCTAGTGCAAAAGGAATGGCTTGTGCTTGAATAGGTGTTGGATTGGTATAACCACTGCGATCAAGCGCAGTCAAAATCGGCTTGGCAATGTCTAGTTCAGCAAAGGTAATTTGATCTTCATCAGTCGCGTCAGTAGTAGCCGCTTGATTATTAGTATCAGTATTTGGAGTGTCAGTGTTTTCGATGATGCCGTTTTCAGCGGCGATTGCAGATAAAATATCAGTCATGAGAATCCTTGGTAAGTATAAGTTGCTGTAAATTCAGCAAGCTTGATGCATACCACTGATAACCGTTCACCACGCTGCCTTTATTAAAGAATTACCGGACCACATGTAAGTGTCGATAATCAGAAGCCAAGTCAATAAAGCTTAGAGCCTCTACAATAAATGCGTTCGTGCTGTCTGACGTATTTTGGTGGTAGTGCCGAGTGTCTCATCCTTGTTTGATATAAGCGTATTATTAATGCTTTGTCCAAAGCAAATAATCGCGAATAACAACCAATTTAAACCATATTTATGGTTCGGTAGATAAGATATGAGTCAAAAATAACTGCTATTTTCATGACAGGTTATTCAAGTACACAAAATCATCGGCAACAATTACTTATGGTCATCCTAGACCCAAAATCGCAGGCGATGTTATCAATCTCATAATTCACGAAAGCCTAAGCTAACGTGGCGACGCAGTATAGCACAATAAAATATTATATGTAGCTATTTATTAAATTTCTCGGTAAATAAAGCAAATTTGCTTATAGAAGTACGCGTTCAATATGCTGAGTAATAAGACAATCAGCAGTATTATTGGCGGCTATCGCACCATTTTAACTTCGGTGACATACGTCGGCAATTGCCAAGCACCGCCCGCTTCAATCATACGGCAAAGCCCTGTGGTGCTTTCATGGCTTTTTTCAAATGCCTTGCCTGTCCATACCCAATCAGTCTTGGTTAAACAATCACCGATGCCGCGACCTTTTTGTACGGAAGTGATTTTACCCTTATCATAGCCAGTGGCGTTGGTGGTTACCAATGTTGGTTTATAAGGTTTACTGTCATTGATGACCCAGATGCCTGCACCAGTATTATAAGCACCTGTCCAGCAGTCATGTTGTGCCAAGAGCTGTGAGCCATTCAGTCGGCTCACACGCCATGGTGATTTATCTGATAGATTGGGACAGTCACTATCCGCATCTTTCATTGTACTTTTCATCAGCGCCGCTAGCTGCGACGATTTCATCACAAACTTTCTATTGTCGCTAGCGACGGCTTTCGGATTGGGCGCCACAAAGCGCAGTTTTGGTGCAGGTTTAGATGGCAATACAGTGCTATTTGATTTGGCGGCACCATCAGTATTGACAAAGGCAGATGACGTCCCTACTCGACCTTGGGCTTCATCTGCTTTGAGCATGACGGCGCTAGCCCCTTTATCAGAGAGTTGCCAGCGTGAGTTACGTAGCACTAGCTCAATTTTGCTTGACTTAGTCAGCGCCTCTAGTAGCGCTGCGACTTGTGTTGGGGTCAGATCAGCATTGCCTGCTGCAGTTGAAAACGGCTTGGTTTCGCCATAGTCTCTACCATTGATGAACAATGATATACGATGACGATTGCCAAGTTGCATCAAGGCTTTAGATGAGCTTTCTTTAGCACCGCCCAGCTTCACTTTGCCATCCACACCAGCATTTGCGCCTGCACGGCGTATGAGCAATACCGATATAGGAAATTCGCTATTGTTTTCTGCTTGATAGCCTGCCAGCCGGCACGTACGGGTATTGTCGCAGACTACCTGCCAGTCTTGATTGGTAAATTCAATGCCATTGCTGGCCATCGTCGCTGTACTAAATAAAGCTGCGCTGATAGCAGCAAACATAGGTAATCGTATTTTATTTTTTATCATCAATAAGAGTATCTTTTTTATTTTTTTAGGATGGGTGGTTAAGTTGGCTTTGTATTGCAATATTGAGTATCGATCAGCATCTATCTGTTGATCGTTATAAATGGCGCTGAGCTTAGTATTAATAACTTTTAATTCGCTAGCCATCGCCTGTCGTGAGAAGTTGATCCGTTTACGGTTATCATCCTTCATAATCATTATCCATCAATATAGTCAAAATTATTTCAATCAAATATGCTGTCTGATTTACTCAGTCTATTATAATAAGTGGCTCTATTCGCCTTGCTGGTATCCCAATAATATTAAACCAATCAAATAAGCACTATAAATACCCGCTCATTAAGGTGTTATATGCTTGAGGTACTCAAGCTATCTTAACGTACTAAGGTTTCTATCTGTTGTACTAATGTATCATTGTGTAAACAGGTAAGTATATCTCTATTTTAATATAACTATATATGAATATAGAATAGCAAGATGTCGGATAAAATCAAGGCTGATAAGCAAATAGCCTATCAGCCTTGTTGTTTTTATCAATGCGTCTGTTATCGATAGGTTTAGTCAATAGGCTTTAATGACAGGTCTACGGCACGCTTAACGGCTGGACGTTCAGCAATTGCCTGTGCCCAGCGCTTCACATGCTTGTAGTCATCAACTTGCAGGAACTCGGCGGCATCATAGAGCTTTCCAAGCACCAATTGTCCATACCATGCCCAAATAATCATATCCGCAATATTATAATCGGCTTCGTTGTTGCCACACATATAAGTGCTGTCTTTTAGATGGGTATCCAACACATCGAGCTGGCGTTTGGTTTCCATGGTATAGCGGTTGATCGGGTACTCTAGCGGTTCAGGCGCATAAGCATAAAAATGTCCGAAGCCGCCACCTAAGAAAGGCGCACTACCCATCTGCCACATGACCCAAGACAAACACTCTGCACGTGCTTTGCCAAGTGATAAAGGCATAAACTGGTCAAATTTTTCTGCCAGATACATCAAGATAGCACCAGACTCAAATAGCGCTATCGGCTCGCCAGCTACATCAGCAGAATGATCAACCAAGGCTGGAATTTTTGAGTTAGGGTTTATGGCTACAAAGCCAGAACCAAACTGCTCTCCTTGAGAGATATCAATTTTATAGGCATCATATTCAGCACCTTTAATACCAATCTCGGCAAGCTCTTCTAACAGGATATTGACCTTGACGCCATTTGGCGTATTCAACGAGTACAGCTGTAATGGCGCATCGCCTACTGGCAGCGCTTTCTCATAGCGAGCCCCCGCTGTTGGGCGATTGATACTGGCAAACTTACCACCGTTTTCTTTGTCTTGCGTCCAAACCTTTGGCGGGACATATTTATCGTTCTGCCCATCGGTATGATTGCAAGCTTTGTTATTTTCCTGACTCATAATATATCCTCAGTTTATCTTTATCGTATTGTTGATGCTTCTACTTATATCGTCGGTAGTCAATTCAATCTCATATGATTGAGATGAGATTGGCTGTATTGCTTATCTATTGGCTTAAGTCGTTAGCGAGGGTTTACTATAACGATAACCAACCCTGATATTAAAGTCCTCTCTTGTAAGCAGTGTTAATATTATTATCTCTAAACACAGAATTCTATAACCTCAACCGCCAGCCGTTACTTTGATTCCCTTTTATTATGATTGAGTCTTTCTTATACTACTCGGTTGGTATAGCGAATTAGTCGTCAATAGACTATTTTGTTCATTTTATGATGGGATATCTAATGAGATTTACATGGTAACGCTAACCCCGACACAAGATAAATACTTGCCCTATGTGCTAGCGGTGGCGCTATTTATGCAAATTTTAGATGCCACTATTTTGAACACCTCATTGCCACAAATGGCACAGGCGCTGGGTGAGTCTCCATTAAAAATGCAGTGGGCGGTGATCAGTTATGCGCTAACTTTGGCCATATTTATTCCCATCAGTGGTTTTTTGGCGGATAAATACGGCACGCGCCGAGTATTTTTGGCAGCGATTATTATCTTTTGTATTGGCTCACTGCTATGTGCTGCGTCACCAACGTTGGATTTTTTGATTGGCTCACGGGTTATACAAGGCATTGGCGGGGCGATGATGACGCCTGTGGCTCGCTTAATATTGGTCAAATCCTACCCACGCAATAAGCTGCTGACCGTTATGAACTTTGCGGTAATTCCTGCTTTGGTAGCACCGCTAGTAGGACCGGTCTTAGGTGGCTATATCGTACAATATACCAGTTGGCATTGGATATTTTTGATCAATATACCGATGGGCATTTTTGGTTTTATCATGGGCAAAAAACTGGTTCCCGCACTATTTGAGGATACCAAGCGGCTTGATTGGACAGGATTTTTATTGTTTGCGGCAGCGGCTTGTGGGTTTACGCTTGCTGTAGAATTCGGCTCACAGACTGGTCGAGGGTTTTATGGGTTGTTGCTTAGTTTGGTGGCCAGTTTATTGATAGGCGCTTATATCTGGCACGCCAAGCGTCGTCAAGCACCGTTGTTCCCCTTGAGTTTGTTTGACATTCGCACCTTTCGTATTGGCATCACTGGTAACCTATTCACGCGCTTAGGTATTAGCGCTGTACCGTTTTTGCTGCCGCTGTTGCTGCAAGTGGTGTTTGAATACTCACCGTCGCAGGCAGGTTGGCTACTTGCGCCCATCGCAGTCGGTGCTATCGGGATTAAACCCTGGGTCAGTAAAATTATTCAGCGTCATACTTATCGCAAAGTGCTGGTCTTCAACACGTTTTTGATGGGCACGCTCATCATTGTGTTGGCACAGTTTACCGATGCCTCACAGTGGTTATGGTTTATCCCTATTTTGACCATAATGGGCGCTTGTAATTCTATGCAATTCAGCGCGATGAATACGATTACTATCGGTGATTTAGAAGGTGCTCAAACCAGTAGCGGCAATAGCTTAATGGCGGTCAATCAGCAGTTAGCAATTAGTTTCGGTATTGCTTTTGGGGCAGCGGTACTGACGCTGTTACGTGAACGCCTACAAATGGATACGCTGACAGCGTTTCAAACCACCTATTGGATACTTGGGATCTTAACCATTCTCTCGGGGCTGTACTTCTTACGACTTAAACCTGAAGATGGGCGCGGCTTATACTGAGCCGCTGATATTTAGATTTTGAATAAAGAGTTTGAAAAATATTGATTAAGCTTTGATTTTGTCAGCAGTGCAGATAGCACGCATTGTCAAATATGAGACATAAAAATGCCAGCATGTGAGTGATTATAAACCACACGACGCGCTGGCATTTTTAGAGCATAGTACGATTCATTGCATCAATAATGAACCATTAAGGCGCGTCATCATCCATTTGTGATTGGGTATAGCGCTCAACCCCAATGCTTTCGATCAAGTCTTCTTGAGTCTCTAACCAGTCTTGATACTCTTCATTACCATCTTTTAGCGTCACCAATAGCTGGCGCGACACATAGTCAGACTTTGTTTCACATAGAGTAATGGCATCGGTAATGATATCGAATTTTTGTTTTTCTAGGCGCAAATTGCATTCGATAATTTCTGGCACATCTTCACCGATGAACATCTTGCCATAATCTTGCAAATTTGGTAAACCGCCTAGCAATAAAATCCGAGCAATCAGCTCATCAGACCATTTCATCTCAGCGATGGATTGTTTGTAGAAACTTTCATTAAGGGCTTCTAATCCCCAATGGCGCGCAATGCGCGCATGTAAAAAGTACTGGTTGATGGCAATCAGTGACTGTCCGAGCACTTTATTTAAAGCGCGAATAACCTCTTTATCCCCTTTCATTATCTCTCTCCCTTGCATGTCGTTATTTATACTAAATACTATGGTTATTGTTCATATCTTCGTGACATTAAACAAGATTGGGAGTGACTTCAGCCATTTGGCTTTGCAGATAATTGGGCAGACTAATCATATCAATTAAGCGCAACTGTTGCTCAAGCCAATGCGCATGATCTTCTTCAGTGTCTTTTAGCTGTTCTACCAACATCTCACGCGTGACATAATCGCGCTCTGCTTCACAGAGAGCAATACCGTCTTTTAAGTGCTGTTGTACTTGATACTCTAGCTCAAGGTCAAGTTGCAGCATTTCAGGAACTGTCGCGCCGATATTGATGGCATTTACCGTCATTTTCGGCGTGCCGCTCAGCATTAGGATACGGCGAATAATAGATTGGGCATGTAGCGTCTCATCTGCCATCTCATGATGGATACGGTCGTACAATTTGCCATAATGCCACTCAGCATACATTTCTGAGTGAATAAAATACTGGTCACGGGCAGCAAGCTCACCGCCTAACAAAAAATTCAAATAATCAATGACTTTTGGGCTACCTATCATAACCTATACTCCCCTATTTATATTTTACAGATCACCATACATTCATAATTATCCATATAAGGATAGTACTATTGGTAAACTGATCAGTAAAGATCAAAATCAACAAAACGTCTTACAACGTGAGACAGATATAGTAGCATATAGGCTCTATACAGCTTGTAATGTTATGAACTAAGAATAAGATGCTAATTGAGAATCATAATTAGCTAGCTTTAGTAACCACTGGTTTATCGCAACAATGGCTGCTAATGATGCTCAATATCATTGTAGTAGGTGTATAGGTAAAGTTATATGGACGCTCGCAACTTACCCTTTATGTATAATGATCAAAGGATAAGTGCGGAATATTGAATGTATGTGGTATCGAGGCGTACTAGTGATATTGGTGTAATGAGGTGATGAATAGCTGGGTAGTAAATCTCTGGTTTGATAATGCTTAAACAGCGTAAGCCAAGACATCGAGTCTAGCATGATGCTCATCTAGGTAATCGTTAACCATCGGTTCGCAGCAGCCACAGCAAGTCGCAACATCGAGGGTATCTTTTAGACCGTCAAGGGTATCAATACCTGAAGCAATGGCTGCTTTGATTTGCTTTTCTTTTACGTCATTACAGATGCATACGTACATGGTCTGGCTCCTCTGAATACCGCTATTCGGTAACTGCTTTTATTGCTCATAAATTTAGTGCATTGATGATAAAAATGGTGAGTAGAGTGTCTGTCTTGATATTCACGGTCATTTTTATAGCTTGATGTATAATAACGATAACTATTATCATTTGCAATAGCATTTGATATATTATTGGTATAAAAGTCCAGTCATCAAAGTAGAGTTATATTGCACACAGTTAATTGATGTAAGTGAATATAAGCGTGCGTGTAACCGAATATGATGAAAGGTAGTAAATTAACGACGAACTGTAATTTAGCCCATTTTTTAATCGATTTTGTAGATAACTGCTGTTATATTGAACCCCTATTAACAAAGCCCAATTGGAATTGTTCTATGTCTGATAATAATTTTACGATACGACCTATCGAGTTATTTAAAGTCTTATCTGACCCGACGCGCTTAAAAATATTTCAAATTCTATTTAACAAAGAATCGCGCTGTGTTGGTGAGTTGGTAGAAATACTAGATCAACCACAGCCAACGATATCGCGTCATTTGAACCATTTAAAGAAACTCGGTATTTTAAGCTGTGTTCGCGACGGTACGTGGATGTGGTATGAAGTCGCTGACGACTTGCCAGAATGGTGCCAAGAGATTTTGGATATTACTTATAAGCAAATATCTAGCAAAGATATCGATATGTCCAAGCCTGCTGAGATATGATAACTATCTAGCATTATTGCTATCAACATTTGATCTCAATAACGCTAGATACCAAATGAAATTGAGACCTGCTTTAACCTATAAAAAAAAGACCTACAATAAATAGGTCTTTTTTTATGGGTTATAACAGAAGAACTGCACCAAATTTCACTATGCTAAGTCTAAAAAATCACTGATAAACGCATTGGCTGGCTGGTGTATCAGCTCCTCCGATGTGCCTACCTGCTCTACCCGCCCTTGATTCATGACCACGATCTCATCTGAGACGGCGCGGGCTTCTTCTTGATCGTGAGTGACCATGATACTGGTAATACCAAGCTCATGGTGGATGTTCTTTAACCACGTGCGCAGCTCTTTACGTACCTTGGCATCGAGGGCACCAAAAGGCTCATCGAGCAACAATAACTTCGGCTTCACTGCTAAGGCACGAGCCAGCGCAATCCGTTGACGCTGACCGCCTGATAATTGATGCGGATAAGCATTGGCCACTTGTGGCAGCTGCACCAAGTCTAATAGCTCGGCAACGCGCTTATTGATATCTGCCTTACTCGGTCGCTCATTCTTTGGTAACAAGGTCAGTCCAAAGGCGACATTATCGGCGATATTTTTATGACGAAACAATGCGTAATGCTGAAACATAAAGCCAATATGGCGCTTTTGTACTGGCGTATTGGTCACATCCATCTCATCAAACAATATCTGCCCTGAGTCAGCATACTCTAAGCCGGCGATAATGCGTAGCAACGTCGTTTTGCCACAGCCTGATGGTCCCAGTAAAGTGGTCAGCTTGCCAGTCGGCACGGTGATATTGATATTATCTAAGGCGGTAAACTGACCGAATTTTTTATTAACGTTGCGAATCTCGATGCTCATAATGGGTTCTCTTATTATATCTTTGGTATCGTGGCAGATTTTTTGGTTACCGCATTTATATTATTAAATTAAATCTAATGCCAGCCTTTGTTCAGACCAAGTGTAGATAATCTTGCTTATCATTTATCCGAACTTTCAGCGGTTGTTGCATCAGTAGTATTGGTAGCCTTAGTAGCGTTGGCACTTACCAGTAACTCAGGCACACTTGCCAGCCGTTCGGACTTGGCAAATTTGCGCTCTTGTAGCTTAGTCATGACTTGTTGAATAAGCAACGTCACCAATGCCAATGCAGCTAGTAGGCTCGATAAGGCAAAAGCGGCGGTAAAGTTATAATCATTGTAAGCAATCTCAACCAGTAGTGGCATGGTATTGGTCTCGCCGCGAATATGACCAGATACCACACTCACCGCCCCAAACTCACCCATTGCCCGCGCATTGGTCAAAATCAAACCATAGAGTAGTGCCCATTTGATATTCGGTAGTGTCACATGCCAAAACGTCTGCCAACCAGTTGCGCCCAAGGTCAATGCCGCTTGCTCTTCAGAGTCGCCTTGCGTCTGCATCAGCGGTATCAGTTCACGTGCTACAAAAGGAAAAGTAACAAACAGTGTCGCCAATACAATACCTGGAACCGCATAAATAACTTGGAATCCCATACTTTCAAGCCAGCCGCCAATGGTGGAATTGAGTCCGAATAGTAAAACAAACATCAAACCTGCAACGACGGGTGATACTGAAAATGGCAGATCAAGCAAAGTGGTGACCAGCTGCTTACCTTTAAACTGATAGCGCGTCACTAACCATGCGATTGCGATACCCATTACCATATTAATCGGCAAGACGATAGCCGCGGTAATTAACGTCAGTTTAATGGCTTGCAGGGCTTCTGGATCAACCAGCGAGGCAATATACAACTGCCAGCCACCTTTAAAAGCTTCATAGAACACAGCCAGTAAAGGAATGACCAACATGATGACCATAAATAGCACTGCGATGACGATAAAGGTAAGGCGTATCCATGGCGTATCTTTAGTCGCTGCGTTGCTTTGGTAGTCGTAGCTATTAGATATTTGCATTAGCGAGCTCCTACACGGCGCGACAGTTTCCACTGCATGATGTTAATAGTTAATAAGATCACAAATGAGATTAGTAGCATAAATAATGCAACCGCAGAAGCTCCTTGAACATCAAACTGCTCTAGTTTACTAATGATAATGAGCGGTAAAATCTCTGATTGCATGGGGATATTGCCAGCGATAAAGATAACCGAACCGTACTCGCCAGTGGCACGAGCAAACATCATGCCTGCACCCATGAGTAAAGCGGGCAAAAGCTCTGGCAAAATTACTTTGCGAAACGTCGTAAAACGATTGGCGCCCAATACCGCGGCTGCCTCTTCAAATTCAACCGATAGCTCAGCGAGTACAGGCTGTACCGCACGGACAATAAAGGGGAAACTGACCACAACCAAGGCGAGCCAAATACCTATAGGTGTAAAGGCGACCTGAATGCCAAATTTATCAAACCACTGACCAATCAAACCATTAGGGGCATAAAGGGTCGCAAGCGAAATGCCCGTGACCGCCGTTGGTAATGCAAATGGTAAATCAACTAGCGCATTAATCAACGACTTACCCCAGAACTCGTAGCGTACGAGTACCCAAGCAACCAATGTGCCAAACACCATGTTGGTCAGCATCGCCAAAAACGACATCCATAAGCTTAGCTTGATAGCAGCAGTGACTTGCGGCTGACTAATCGTCTCCCAGAATCCAGTCCAACCCATCTGAGTCGTGGTGTAGGCCATCATGGCAAACGGCAATACCACCAGTAGCGACAAGCTAAAGACCGTGATACCCATACTTAGGCCGAACCCTGGCAGCACATTGCGTTGGCGCAAACGTGTTAACCACCCTTTTTTTGCAGGGGCTTTGCTGGCAGGAGATGTTTTTGCACTCATAATGATGTCCTATTGCCTAACCAATCGTACTTAGCGATGATTACTATTTATTGTTATTGCTTAACGTGGGTTTTCACTATTGATACTTAAAAAGAGCACTTAACAGAAAGCATTTAACGATGATGTCGTCCATAAAACCATGCTATCAGGTAGTTATTGGTGTGCTTACGGTATAAAGGACATAGCGTATACGACCATGTCCTTTATGAGGTTCTGCATGACTAACGGTGTGACTGACTGCATTTGCTAGCGCAGTAGCTTCTCTTATGCACTTAGCAGGTGATTACTGCGGGGCGTTAATGGCTAACTGGTCGAATACGCCGCCATCACTGAAGTAAGTACCCATAATCTCATCCCACGTGCCAAAGGCATCATTTGGACGGAAGGTTTCAATTGGTGGTAATTTATCACCATTTTTATCAAGGACGCTTTTGACGCTAGGACGCAAGTATAGATTGGCTGCTAGCTGCTGAGCAGGCTCGCTCCATAAGTAGTCAAGATAAGCTTTTGCAGCATCCGTTGTGCCTTTTTTATCTGTCACTGACTGGACAATCGCAACAGGGCTTTCTGATTTAATAGAGTATTTAGGATAAACGATGTCTACTTTACCAGCACCGAAATCAGTCGCTGCCAAGTTGGCTTCATTTTCAAAAGTCACTAGGACATCACCGATACCACGCTGAACGAAAGTGGTGGTCGCAGCGCGCCCGCCATTCTCATAAACTTTGACGTTTTTAAGCATGTCTTTCACGTAGTTTTTGGCACTGGCCTCGTTTTTATCAAAAGCATGTAAGCCATAACCATAAGCGCCCAAGAACGCATAACGACCATTACCCGTCACTTTTGGATTGGCCATGACGATCTCAACGCCTTCTTTGGTCAAATCTTCCCAGTCATTGATGCCTTTTGGATTGTCTTTACGGACTAAGAATACGATGGTACTGGTAAAAGGCACGGCATTGTCTGGGAATTTACTTTCCCAATCTGATTCAACCAAACCTTTTTTCTCAAGCAGCTCAATATCAGAGCCTTGGTTCATGGTAGCGACATCTGCTTGCAGACCATTGGCAACCGACAGCGCTTGTTTGCTTGAGCCACCATGTGACTGCTTGATTAGAATATTGCTGTTTGGATTTTCAGCTTTATAATGCTCAACGAATAATGGGTTGTAGTCTTTATAAAAGTCACGTGCCACATCATATGAGACGTTCAGTAGCTCAATATTTTGACCTTCTGTGGCAGCGGTGCCATCTGCATTAGCAGTCGTTTCTGTCTCGCTATTGCTACAGCCAGCCAGCCCTAAGGTTAATGCAACGCCTGCAATGCTCAAGACGTGACGTTTTTTACTTTTTTGTTGATAGTGCAAAGCGTATGTCATAAATTCCTCAAAGGTATCTGTTAAGTAATGCAAGTATGCTAACAGTGCCATCTTATTATGTTTAATGATGAATATGCGTATGTTATTGCCAAAATGGAATAACAAAGGGATAAACACAAGGTTATCAATTACTTAAATAGTATCGTTAACACATAAGGCTGACACCCTACTAACTACCCGCTCTGGCTCATACAAATTGAGCACTTTGAGCATGTATCAGGTCATTGACGATCTCTTGATAAAGGCTCCCTACTTCACTCTTGCCAGCTGATCAAAACGCCCACCATCGACAAAGAAAGTGTCCATAATCTGCTCCCAAGAACCAAATACTGCTACCGGCTCAAAAGTCTCAATATCAGGCAAGGTTGCTTTGTGAGCTGCCAGCACTTGTGGGTTACTTGGACGCATATACATCTCTGCCATAAGCTCTTGTGCTGGAGTGTCCCATAAGCCTTTTAGGTAAGCATTCGCCGCTGCCGTCTTGCCGCCCTTGTCAGTGACGGCTGTTACGACCGCTACTGGGTTGGCAATCACAATAGAATAACTGGGATAAACGATATCGACCTGTCCTTTGGCAAATTTCTTGACGGCTAAATGCGCTTCATTTTCGGTCGTGATGAGCACATCGCCCAGTCCGCGCTGAGTAAAGCTAGTCGTTGCGGCGCGTGCGCCATTGTCATAAGTGACCACGTTTGCCAGTAGCTTTTTTATAAAATCATCCGTTTTGGCAGGACTTTGCACCGTTTCTTTAAATTGATGTAATCCGTAACCATAAGCACCCAAAAACGCATAACGCGCGGTGCCACTGGTTTTCGGGTTTGGTATCACCACGTCGATATCATTACGCGCCAAGTCCGACCAGTCTTTGATATTTTTGGGGTTACCATCGCGCACCAATAACACCATGGTACTGGTATAAGGCACCGAATTGTTTGGGAACGCTTGCTGCCAGTCAGAGGCAACCAAGCCTTTTTTAACCAACAGATTCATATCACTTTCTTGGTTTAAGGTGACTACATCTGCTTGCAGACCATTGGCAACCGACAGCGCTTGTTTGCTTGAGCCACCATGTGATTGGTTGATATTGACCTGACTGTCTGAATGCTTTTGTTGATAATCTGCGCTAAATAAAGCGTTATAATCTTTATAAAAATCGCGTGATACATCATAAGAGACATTTAATAAACTGATATTTTTTGCATCACCCGTTGCGTTCGAGCCGTCTTGCTGAGTGGCTTCGGTAGGATTACAGCCTGTCATCAGCATGGCAAACGCCAGTACGCTACTAACTTTAACACTGATATTGGCGAGCGGCGTCTGCGTATTTTTATTTTCAACAAGTGTATGTATGTTCGCAAAACGAAGATTTTGAGATATTTGCTGAATACTTTTGTTATCTGGTTGCATGGGTGCTCTCGATAATGTTGATAGAAGCGTTTTTCACAGCATTAACAATCTTATTAATGCTCATAATCCTTTGGATGCGGTTCTATGGATAATGAGAAATATGCTAACAGCATGTGAGTCAAATGCTTAGTGACAAATGCGCTTATCGAGTGATTAACTTGGCATAAGTCATTTTATTAATTATTTCACAAGGCTTAGGCTAGCCTCGCTGATTCTGAATATATTGCTTAATAATATCTAATGGCGCACCACCACAAGAGCTTGCAAAATAAGATCGGGACCAAAGCACCGGCTTGGCATAAGCTGCTCTTAACTCAATGAAATCGCCTCTCATTCGTCTACTTGTGACTGACTTTAGATTATTAACCAACTTGCTTAACTGCACCGTTGGCGGATACTGAATAAGCATGTGAATGTGATCTGCCTCACCGTTACACTCCTTTAGCTCAGCGTCAAAAATTTTACAGAGCTCAGCAACACATTCACTAAAATAATCATGATGCAACTCAACTAAAACTTTTTTTCGGTACTTGGTAAAAAAAACCAAATGAACGTGTAGGTTAAAGGCGGCATAGCGATTTTTATATATCTCACTCATTGTAATAAAAACCCTTAAGTGCTAGAATTATAATCATAATATCAAATACACACTCATTAATAAAGAAAGTGTTTATGAAGATCAACAAAGCGTATAAATTTAGGCTTGAGCCTAATACGGAGCAAACGGTTATTTTAAATAATCTTGTCGGCTCTGCGCGTTTTGTTTGGAATCAAATGCTGGCAATCTCATTTGAGATGTTTGCTAACAACGAGTTTATTAATGCCACCAATCTGGTTAATAAAATTATAGATTTAAAAAGTAATCCTGATTTTGACTTCCTAAAAACCAGTTCAAATGCGGTGGCTTTACAACAAAAAGTACGTGATCTCGCCTCTGCTTGGTCACGTTTTTTTGACCCCAAAGTCCATGCCAGGTTAAAAGAAAATAAAAAGAAACCCCGTAAACCCAAGTTCTTTAAATTGGCTGATGGATCGGAGATCCAACTACGTCCACTGATGCCAAGATTTAAGCACAAGTCCGATGGCTGCGACTCAATTCGCTTGGTTCAGTTTGATAAATATTGCCGTGTTGAGGACAATCGAGTCAAACTACCCAACGGTATTGGCTTGGTGAAGTTTAGAAAATCCCAAAACATTATCGGCACCATCAAAAACGTCACCATCAGCAAGAAATCAGGGCGCTGGTACGTGTCGTTTGGGTGTGAACTTGAACTGGCTGAGAACCCTCGGCATCCTGCCATAAGCGCTATTGGATTAGACATGGGTATCAGCAAACTACTCACCACCTAAAATGGTGAATACATCAAACCTAAAAACGGCTTTAAAGCCAATCAACTCAAGCTTGCTAGATTACAGCGTCAATTAATCAAGAAAGTAAAATTCAGTGAAAACTGGAAAAAGCAAAACCGTAAGATACAGAAATTGCACCATCATATCGCCAATATTCGTCATGACTACTTGCATAAAATCACCACCAGCATCAGCAAAAACCACGCTATGATTGCTTGTGAGGACTTAAAAGTAACCAATATGTCGAAGTCTGCAAGCGGGTCGATGGAGAAAAAAGGTTATAATGTCAAAGCCAAATCAGGATTGAATAAATCAATTTTGGATCAAGGCTGGGCCATGATGGTCAATATGCTTGAGTACAAGCAGCAATGGCAAGGTGGGCTGCTAGTGAAAATCAATCCACGTTACACCAGCCAAACCTGCTTTAACTGCAAGCATGTCGCCAAAGAAAATAGACAAACTCAATCAAAATTTGAGTGCGTCCAATGTGGTTATGTTGCGAACGCAGATGTTAACGCGGCTCGCAACATATTAGCGGCAGGGCATGCCGTGTTGTCTGCGGAGGGAAGATGCGGTAAAGGGTCGCCCGTTGAAACAGAAAACTTGTGATATTCGTGAGAATGTTGCCTAAGAGCGTTTGCTTTTAGAATCCCCCACTTGAGCTTGGCGAAAGTGGTGGGAGTATGTCAAATAGACGAGCCTTTATGTAAACGATACTATCTCTAATATCCTTACAGCCATGCTGTTAGGCGTTTCGTTTAGATAACGACCATTCCTCTTAATCACTCCTTTATCAAAGGTACTTAAATGATCATGTCTCCACCTCGTGCCGCTCGTCACTCACGCTTTTTTTCGGTATTTTTCACCACATCGGCGGCTCTGTTTGCCTTAAGTGGCTGTAATAACATGACACCTAGCGTGAATCACCAAGCCATAAAACAACCTATAGCCGATGTCATGCCAGCTGTGCAAGCAGTCGTTGGAGATTATGCTGATGAAGGTTATGAAAAGCGCGCGCAAGGCTATGATTGGGTTGGCGTCATGGTACGGGCAGAGAGTGATCAGCAAATCAACATAAAGGTTCGCGCCCGTAGCGATATTAAAAAGCCCAGTTGCCAGTTTGATAGCAAGGCGACATTAATGGGTCAAGACGACGCGCACGGCATTATTTTCCAAAGCAAAGTCAATGACAGTACAACATTCTTTCAATTTAAGGATGATAAGCTGACTATTGATAGTCAAGATAAATACGCGCTTAACTACTTCTGCTCTGGCGGTGGCACATTGATTGGTGACTATCAAAAGCTGACAACAGATTTAGAGATTTAATAGATAACGAACGCTAGCTTAGATAACAGGCGTTGAAAACCAGTATCAAAAAAAAGGTGTCAGATGATAAGTCTGACACCTTTTTTTGATACTGGTTTGTATGCTGATAATCTTGGTTTACACCGCAGAGGCACCAACCAATTTCACTTCAGCACGTTCCTCTCTTGCGATACCAGCATAATAATCACGCAAAATTTGTAATACTTCTGGACGGCTAAAGTTGTCTGGTACTTCTTCATCTTCTGATAGCGCTTTACGCAGCTTCGTACCTGATACTTTAACGTGTTCAGACGCTTCATGCGGGCAAGTCTTATCTGATGCCATGGCATTACAAGCATTACACCAGAACGTCCAGCCAATTTTTAGTGGTTGAGTGATAAGATCATCTTTACCAACCTGTTCAAATATCGTTTGTGCATCAAAGGCACCATAATAATCGCCGACACCAGCATGGTCACGACCAACAATCAAGTGGCTACAGCCATAGTTTTGACGGAATACGGCATGTAGTAATGCCTCGCGTGGACCGGCATAGCGCATATCTAGCGGATAACCGGCTTGAATAACCGTATCTTGTCTAAAGTAATTATCAATCAAGGTTTTGATGGCTTCTTGACGCACTTCGGCTGGGATATCGCCTGGCTTCAATGCCCCGAGCAATGAATGAATCAAGACTCCATCACAAATCTCGATAGCAATCTTGGCAAGGTATTCGTGTGAGCGATGCATTGGATTACGCGTTTGGAAAGCGGCAACCGTTTTCCAGCCTTTGGCATCCAGTATTTCCCGCGTTTCAGTAGGGGTTTTATAAATTTCCGGATATAAGGTTGGGAACTCGCCTTCGCTCAATACTTCGACACTACCTGCGATATTTACTTCACCTTGGTTAAGTACTTGCTGCACGCCCGGATGTTCGCTATCAGTGGTGGTAAAAACTTGCTGACACTCATGCTCTTTATCAATGATATAAGTCTCTTCTACCGTCAAGATGCCCATAATCTCACCATCTTGCGCCACTAACGCGACTTTATCACCTTGGTTTAGGCTGTCGGCAGTTTCTTTCGGCGCTGATAAAGTGATGGGAATTGGCCAAAACAAGCCAGCATTGTTGCCACTTTGCAGGCGCATATCATCAACCACCCCTTGCCAATCCGCTTGGTTCATAAAGCCATTTAGCGGCGTAAAGCCACCGATACCGAGCATAATCAAATCACCACGCTCACGCGAGCTCAGGGTAATCGTCGGCAAGCTGCTGGCAAGTTTCAATGCTTGGTTGCGGGTATCACCCTTTAATAGTAATGGTTTAAGCTCGCTGCTGCCATGTGGCGGAACAAGTTTTGATGGCTGTTGGTTAGCAGTGGTAGATGTCATTTTTTGAAACCTTTATAGGTAGTGATGAAATAAGTCGTGATAAATTTGATAAGCATAGGCTACCTAACTTTCGTTATGAAAATTTATGCTGACTTTGGATATACATATGTCTTAAAGGAATTTATGTTTGCAGGCGCAAGCTTATATGATGTGACTCTGAATTGTTTACCTTGCGACTGGCAATAAGATTGATTACACACGCCAATCATTTTCGTCGCTGCTTTTATGTTTAAAAAATTGAGATTACGTCATGTATCAATATAACTACGCTGACCAAACCTTGGTAGAAGAACGAGTCGCCCAGTTTCGCGACCAAACCGAACGGTTTTTGGCAGGCGAGCTGCCAGAAGAGCAATTTTTGCCGCTGCGTTTGCAAAACGGCCTCTATATCCAGCGTTATGCGCCGATGTTGCGTATCGCCATTCCTTACGGCTTGCTTGCCAGCTATCAGCTACGCAAATTGGCTGAGATTACCCGTAAGTATGATAAAGGTTATGGGCACATGACCACCCGTACCAATATTCAGCTGAACTGGCCAAAACTAGAAGAAGTGCCAGACATTTTGGCAGAATTGGCAACGGTACAGATGCATGCCATCCAAACCTCAGGTAACTGTATCCGTAACACCACAACGGATCCTTATGCGGGTATCCATAAAGAAGAAATTGCTGATCCACGTCCTTATTGCGAAATCATTCGTCAGTGGTCAACCTTCCACCCTGAGTTTGCTTTTTTACCACGTAAATTTAAAATTGCAGTCATCGGTACCGAAGCGGATCGTGCGGCAACGCAAGTACATGATGTGGGTCTGCACGTCGTTACCAATGACGCAGGCGAGCTTGGCTTTGAAGTGATCGTTGGTGGTGGCTTAGGACGTACGCCTATTATTGGTAAAACGATTCGCAAGTTTTTACCGCGCGAGCATTTACTCAGTTATCTTGATGCGGTTTTGCGCGTCTATAATTTGCATGGTCGTCGTGACAATAAATACAAAGCCCGTATTAAAATTTTGGTCGACAGCTTAGGCGGCGATCAGTTTGGCAAATTGGTGGAGGCTGAGTGGGAGGCGCACACCAAAGACGGTCCGCTGACCTTGACGGATGACAATTTTGACACCGCTGCCAGCTATTTTAGCATGCCTGATTATCAGTCATTTGATGCGCTCGCAGTACAATCAGAGTTGCAAGCACAATTGGCAGACAATAAAGATTTCGCTGATTGGTATAAGCAAAACACCGTGGCACATAAGGTGGACGGTTACCGTGCGGTAGTAATCTCTTTAAAAGCCGGACTGGTGGACGGTCGTTATGTGCCATCAGGTGACTTGAGTGATGCGCAAATGGATGCGCTTGCCGATTTGTCTGATCGTTATAGCTTTGGTGAATTGCGCGGTACGTATCAGCAAAATCTAGTATTCGCTGATGTGCAAACCAATGAGCTTTATGAATTGTGGCAGCAGCTATCAGATTTGCATTTAGCACGCGCCAATATCAACACCTTAACCGACATGATTGTCTGCCCAGGTTGGGATTATTGCTCACTGGCCAATGCGACTACGCACAATATCGCTGAGCAAATCGAAAAGCAGTTTGATGATTTAGATTACTTGTATGATCTTGGTGATATTCGCCTAAACATGTCAGGTTGCATGAATGCTTGCGCCCATCATCACACAGGTGATATCGGCATCTTGGGTGTGGACAAAAAAGGCGAGCACTGGTATCAGATTAGCCTTGGCGGTAACTCTAGTAATGACGCCAAGTTGGGCAAAATCTTAGGAAAAGCGGTGCCAGCGGATGATGTGGCCAGCACGCTACAAACCATTTTAGATGTGTATCTCGATATACGCGGCACTAACGAACAAGATGTTGAGGGTTTTGGTGACGTGATTGACCGCGTTGGTATCGCCCCCTTTAAGGAGAAGGTCTATGGCTAATCATCATGTGCTTGATAGCCATGGCGCAGACATCAGTGGCGAAGATACTTGGCAAGCGCTAGCGACAGCGCAGCTGCCTGACGGTATCGCGTTATCAAGCTTGACCTTACTTGAGCTGTTACACAAACAAGAAAAAGTTGATGTACTTGTCCCATTAGCAGATTTATTAAATGCTGATGGAAAACTGGCAAACGGTTTGCTCGCGCAAGTATTGGATATCCTCAAGCAGCACAGCAGCCGATTGGGTGTGTGGATCACATCCAACACCGATGCTGATGATCTGTCTGATGTAAAAGACTTTTTATTGACGCAAGACTTGATCGTCATTCATGTCCCAAGTTTTGTGGATGGTCGCGGTTTTAGTTTTGCACAGACCTTGCGTCAGCTTGGTTATGAAGGTGATATTCGCATGGCAGGCGCATTTGGTCGTGATCAAATCGCTTATTTGCTGCGCGCTGGTGCTACTAGCTTTGTACTCAATGAGCATGATGCTAAATCTGATATTAGCCAAGCCTTCACTGCCCTAGCCAGTAGCTATGATGGTCGAGATGCTTCAGCATTACCGATGTTCTCAAAAACCTAAACTCGATATTAAAGAACCATTTTTATATTAACAATTATTAAGGAATGTATTATGAGCCAATTACACCCAAACCTAGATATCGACCAAGCAAACCAAGATTTGCAAGGTAAATCACCAGAAGAGATTGTAGCGTGGGCGCTGACGCAAGCCAAAAACCCAATCATCACCACCAACTTCCGTCCTTATGAGTCAGCGATCTTGCATTTGGTTGCCAAGCAGCGCCCTGACATCACGGTATTGTGGGTAGATTCAGGTTATAACACCGATGCGACCTATCAATTTGCCAACAAATTGATTCGTGATCTTGATCTCAACGTTGTGACTTATATCCCTAAGCAGACCGCTGCACACCGTGACGCGACGATGAATGGCATCCCAGGTATCGATAACCCACAGCATGACGAGTTCACAGAGCAAGTTAAACTTGAGCCATTCCGCCGTGCCTTAGATGAGCTAAAGCCAGATGTGTGGTTCAATGCTATTCGTAAAGACCAAACCGAATTCCGCCAAGGTCTTGACGTACTTAGCTTGTCAAAAGACGGCGTACTAAAAGTAGCCCCATTGTTTGAAAAAACAGATGCTGATTTGGATGTATATCTAGAAGAGCATAACTTACCAAACGAGCATGACTACTTTGATCCAACTAAGGTAGAAGAAAGCCGTGAGTGTGGCTTGCATACGCAGCTTTAGGTATTTCGTAGCTTTACGATAAAAACACTTCTTAGATATAAGAGGTGTTTTTTTATTGTCATAGTAGATTCAATATTCAGTCCCACAAAATTTGAATCTATAATCCAAGTGCTAGCGCTACTGCCAAAACAATGAGAACACACGCAAGTATCAAAATTATCGAGCTAACTGCCAACCGCCTTTCTCATCTCTTTTACCCATGACTGCCAAAACCAATACTAGACTTAACATCAGTAATAAGTACCAAGAGCCCAGCTTACCCCAACCTACCATATGCCATACATTTGCTTGTGATGGATAACGCCAAATATTGGTAAAAGTAGCAATATTTTCTGCCAACCAAACCAAAAAAGCGAGGAACAACAGTAATGGTAAAAATGGACATTGATATTGCTTGGTATCACGCAATTGAAGATTGTTTTTGTGATGGATTTGAAAAAACACTCTGGTTTTCCAAAATAAAATTATCGAAGCGATGAACAATATATTGCGAATATCAGGGACAAAAAACTTAGTGAAGAAGTTGGCATAAGAAAAAATAACCAATAAACTCACCCATAGTAAACTTGGTAATTCTGTAAAAGAGGCATTAAACAATCTTAAGCCACGCGCTAAAAAACTACCTACGGCCGAATACATAAATCCGGCAAAAAATGGCACAGTGGCAATTCTAAAAATTGCTGGTTCAGGATAGTACCAAGAACCAATTTTGGGATGCGTTAAAAACAGCTCCATTGCCATGGCCATGATATGAAAAATAGCAATGACCCATACCTCACGCGGTGTCTCTAATTTGAAATAAACAAAAAAAACCTGAATTATTAAAGCGTATCCCAACAAGAGATCGTAGCGATAGATGCCAAGAACCGACCAGCTTATTTGATGAGTCAGTACAAAAGCCAATAATAAAAGTATGCCAAACAAAGCAGACGCTAAACTTAGCGCGGCGCCACGCGGAATAATGTTCAACACCTTAGATTAGCACTACAATCATATTGACTACCGTTTATTGCTTTAACAGCTCGCTTAATACGCTATGGTGAACCATGACATACATCCTCCTCTTCCTCAAAATAGCTTATTATATAAAGTATTCATTAGAGGCCGCCAAACTATAGCAAATACTCCGCTTAATAGACAATTTTCTATTATTTTTGAATGTCTCTATCTGTATAAAGAAGTCAGCATTTGAATAATTAACGTTTCTTGAACGTTTTATTGTCTAACATTGCGGTATTCTATGGCTTGCCTTAGTGGCTGCTCGGCATTAAACCGACGCTATAAAGCCGCATCATGGACAAAGCTACTCATCCTTTTTTATTTCCTTATAGGCACTCGCGCTCATCAATATGGATATTTATTATGTCTTTTATAAAAAAAATCGATTCACTCTATGAAAAACTGCACGATAAGCTACCAGCGGTAGGCAAGACCGCCTCTTTTTTAACTGGTACGAGTGTTCTTACTGCCAATAGTGCGATGGTGGGTCTGCCCATCTGGACTTTGGGAGCGGCAAAAGTATTGACAGGAGCAAAAGCTGCGGATGATGCACTGATTGCGATTACCAAATACTGGATTAATAGTAATAACGCCGTCATTGATCATGCCCTACCTCACAAAGACTGGCGCATTAACCTGCCTGACGACCTGAGCGAAGACAAGCAGTATCTATTGGTAAGCAACCATCAATCGTGGGTTGATACCAGCATTGTGCAATATATCAGCCAAGATACCCTGCCTTTGACACGGTTTTTTACCAAGTTTAATCTGATTTATATTCCTGTCATCGGTCAAGCCTTTTATTTCTTAGACTTTCCGATGATGAAGCGCTTTTCTGCCAAAGCGATGGCCAAAAATCCAGAGCTTAAAAAACAAAACTTGCTTGAGGCTAAGCGTGCTTGTCGTCAATTAAAAAACAAACCTTTCGCGCTATTAAACTATTTGGAAGGCACGCGCTTTACCTCAGAAAAACATGACCAACAAAAATCCCCTTATCAGCATTTGCTAAAACCACGGGCTGGCGGTTTGTCATTAGCAATTAATGCGTTAGGCAATGAGTTGGATTCTATCTTGGACGTGACCATTGTCTACCCAGACGGCGCGCCTGACTATGATGATTTATGGAAAGGTAATATTCGCCGTTTGGGCGTCGATGTGACTCGCTTAAAGATACCGGACGAATTATTTGCTGCCATCATGGACGGCGGCTATGACCGTGATGAAACCACCAAAAAAATGATGTTTGATTGGTTAGAGGATATCTGGCAACAAAAAGATGCCCGTATGACTAAGATGCTGAGTGAGTTTGAGTAGATTTTGTACGTGGTCAAATCTCGTTATTGCTAATATCTAATGCAAAAATCTAATCTACATGACAGCCACAAGCTTTGACGTAAGCCTGTGGCTTTTTTAGTTCTGTATTTCACGCCTCACCTATTCCCTTTTACATCAAAAACCCTCACCAACATGACAAAAACGAATATGCTAATGCCAATTCGCTACGTGAGCGTATGCCTGTGATACATCATAATAGTGACATACCTTACATTGAATGAGTTACAGGTAATCCTATGAACACCTTTCCATTATTTTTTAAATTAGAAGACCGTAAAGTACTCATTGTTGGCGGCGGTGATGTGGCGCTACGTAAAGCGGATTTGCTCAGTCGTGCTGGCGCGTGTATTACTGTCCTTGCACCAAGCATTAGCCACGAGATACAAGCCTTGTTAAGTGATAGCAAGCACGAATTGATTTATAAAAACTATAATAAAACCTATATAACAGACTCGCGCGTCATTATTGCTGCCACTGACGATGAGACACTTAACCATCAAATATATGCTGATGCGACGGCATTAAATATCCCTGTAAACGTCGTCGATACGCCGCATTTATGCGATTTTATCTTCCCTGCGATTGTTGATCGCAATCCAATCGTGATTGGCATATCGTCAAACGGCAAAGCGCCAGTGTTGGCACGTCTATTACGCGCTCGCCTCGAAACCTTGATTCCACAAGGCTATGGTAAATTGGCAAAGCTTGCTGGGGATTTTCGTAGCGAAGTGAAAACTAAAATACCTACGCTGACAGGACGCAGGCAGTTTTGGGAAAAGGCATTTGAAGGTCCAGTCAGTCAGCTGATGTTTGCGGGTAATGAAGCTGAAGCGGCGGCACAATTACAAGCCGACTTAGATAAAACAACATCAATTATCAGTGAAAAAAATATAGAGAATAATATATCCACAGAACCTCAAACCCTACAAAATAATGTAGGCGAAGTCTATATCGTGGGTGCAGGCCCAGGTGACCCAGAGCTGCTCACTTTTAAAGCACTACGTCTGATGCAGCAAGCCGATATTGTCTATTACGATGCGCTAGTATCACCGCAAGTATTGGATTTATGCCGCCGTGATGCGGACAAAGTGTTTGTTGGCAAAAAACGTAGCAATCATGCAGTAGCACAATTAGGCATTAATGAATTGTTGGTCAATAGCGCTAAAGAAGGTCGCCGTGTGGTGCGTTTAAAGGGCGGTGATCCTTTCATCTTTGGCCGCGGTGGCGAAGAAATTGAGAGTTTGCGTGCGCACAGTATCCCGTATCAAGTCGTACCTGGTATTACCGCTGCCAATGCCGCCGCCAGTTATGCTGGCATTCCGCTGACCCATCGTGACCATTCGCAGTCGGTACGTTTTGTCACTGGATTTTTAAAGGCTGGCGCACCCAACAGTAACTTTAAGAGCTTTTTGAATACGGATGAAACAGTCGTATTTTATATGGGGTTGCATTCGCTGGTGCGTTTGACGACAGGCTTGATTGATGCAGGGCGCAGTAGCGACACCCCGATTGCTATAGTCTCCAATGCCAGTATGCCCAATCAGCAGGTATTAACGGGAACGCTTGCCGACATCGTTGAGTTGCAAGAAAAAAACCAGCTACCCACGCCAGCCTTGCTCATTATGGGAGACGTGGTCGCACTCCATCATGATTTGGCTTGGTATAATTTGCAAAATCAGCAGAAAAACAACAATAGTGACACCACAGCTAGTAACTGGCTACGTGGTGGGACAGCCGCTACACCAAAGGCAGATCATACTAGCCAGCAAGCCCATGCGTTATCTATGGTGGCTAATTTGGCAACGGCTGATGATGGTTTGGAGCAGTTGGTGATTGGTTGAATTATGATTTTTAACTTCCAAAAAGCCCTGCTAGTAGATTAGCAGGGCTTTTTAGTATTTAGTATAACGCTATTGATCTTTTATGAGCTATTCGTTTTTAATAATTAAGATTTGGTCTTGTGTTTCTCAATGACTTTTATTAGCGTGCTATGAATTGATGATGCATCAGCAGGCGGATTGCTAATCGGTGTATTCTTGATGAGCAAAGTGTATTCATAATTAGGTTCAAAATCAAAACCTTCTATACTACTATATCGATACTCCCAGTCGGCGTTAGCTTGTTCAGCAGGCTTAGTCAGTAAACATGATTGCGGCGCAACACCGACACAGTCTACTTGATGGTCAGCGATGATGATTTTACGTAAAACATAAGGCATCGCATGGACAGTAATGTGGTGCTTACTATCTACCCCTGATTGTGATGTTGATTGCTCTCCCATCACTTCAACATAATCGCCTATGGTTAATTTCTGCATTTGATGGGCGTTTTTCTGAGCAAAGTTAGCTTTACTGATTTCCGCGGTATACGTCTGTCCATCTTGAGCGACGATAGTGACTTTTTGCTGCTCTCTGTCTTGCGAGATGACCTCAGTCACTTGACCAATGATTGCGTCAGAATGACTAGGTTTAATCGAATGGACAAACGCGGTGCTATCTTTTATTTGACTCACACTGGTTTTATTATTCATATTTGCTTGCTCATAACTGCTACAAGCAGCCAAAGAGGAAGTGGCAATTAAAGCCAATGTGCATAATCTGATAAACGACATAACATAACCTTATATTAATAATGGCTTGGATGTTACTAAATATGGACCTTTTCTAGTACCATTTATTTGTTACTTAATACTATTAACAACGCGCCTTATTAATCAGCTTTTTTAAATAGCCATTATTTTAATAAACGATCATCGTTTCATTTACGGTCAAATGTAACTACTCATTCCTATCTACTTTGCTTTACTGGTAAGTTTATAGCAAAGCAAATCGCACCAATTCTTGCTAGAATAATCGATGTCTTTTATCCATCATGAAGCTCAATTATGCCTGTATCTACTACCAAACCTCTCACTATCCTTCACACTTCCGACTGGCATTTGGGGCGTAGGCTCTATGGACGAATGCGTTATGAGGAATTTGAAGCCTTTTTAAGTTGGCTACAAGAGACCATTAGCCTACAGAAAGTGGATATATTAATCGTGGCTGGTGATATTTTTGACACCATGACCCCAAGCAATAGAGCTCAAGCGCTATATTATGAATTTTTAGGAAAAGTTTCAAAATCATGCTGTCAACATATTGTCATCGTCGCAGGCAACCACGATTCCCCTACTTTTTTAGATGCACCAAGTAACGTACTCAAGTTTTTAAACGTCCATGTTATCGGTACCGCTTGTGAAGACTTAAACAATGAAGTATTGGTGTTAGACGATACAAATGGAAACCCGCATTGTATTATTGCGGCTGTCCCCTATTTACGTGATCGTGATGTCCGTAGCACTCAGGCTGGCGAGTCGGCTGATAGCAAAGATGCCAATGTCATTAAAGGCATTCGTGCCCATTATGATGAAGTAGCTAGCATTGCTAAGGCTCATCAAGATAAATTAGTTGAAGTACACCAGCGTCACATTCCCATCATTGCTACAGGGCATCTATTTGCAGCCGGTGGCACCACTACTGAAGACGATGGTGTGCGTGAGCTTTATGTCGGCTCACTCGGTAAGATTTCTGCTGACATGTTCGATGAAAGTTTTGACTATGTGGCGCTTGGACATTTGCACGTACCGCAACGCGTCGGTGGTCGTGAGAGCATTCGCTATTCAGGCTCGCCAATCGCGATGGGATTTGGTGAGTCAAAACAGCAAAAACAAGTATTACTGGTACAGTTTGGTGCAGTAGCAAATGACATTAGCGGTCAAAATTCAGCCTCAGATAATATAGTTGAAAGCATTATTCCTCAGCTGACCAATACCGTTACCCCGATTGAAAAACCTGTTAAGAAAGCAGCCAGTCAAACGACTGAATTTATGGATGATTTGTTTGATTTTGACGAGCAATCAGCAAGTAATGAGGTGACAAAAACTGCTGTTATAGAAAACATCCCTGATCAGCAGGATCAAAACAACCAATCAATGCCTAAAAACATCGATACTTCCAATAAAATACTGCACCGAGATGACTCTAATCAGATGCAAGTAGTATCACTACCTATTCCAAAGTTTCAACAACTGGCGCAAGTTTCAGGTGATTTGGAGTGCATTAATCAGGCTATAGATAAAGTCATTCAATCTCTTGACGCAACACAGTCTGTATGGCTCGAAATTATTTATACGGGTGAGGAGATTATCAGCGAGTTACGTGAGCACATCCAAACGATGGTAGATAATTTGCCGTGCGAGGTGTTAAAAATCAAAAACACTCGTACCTATAATAAAGTACTAAATCAACAACAGATCTCTGAGACGCTACAAGATTTAAATGAGGAGGAGGTATTTGAGCGCTGCTTAACCGCTCACAATATTCCTGATGCGCAAAAATTATCTTTGCGTGACGCCTACGATCAAATCGTTTATCACTTGCGTCATGAAGACACTCAGGCTGAATAGCATCATGTAATCATAAAGGCTGTTGATAGAAGCTAGCTAGAATAACAGCTTCATTTCTCATTATTACCCTCATTTACTACCTATAAAAATAAGACCCTATCATGCGCCTAATCGAACTACGACTTAAAAACTTGAATTCTTTAAAAGGCGAATGGCACATTGATTTTAGTGACCCTGCTTTTCTTAATGAAGGTATTTTTGCCATTACTGGACAGACTGGTGCTGGCAAGACGACCATATTGGATGCGATTTGCTTAGCACTCTATAGCCAGACGCCAAGACTGGGCGATATCACTGGTTCAACGAACGAGATAATGACCCAAGGTACAGGTGAATGCTCAGCAGAAGTCATTATAGAGATTGATTCCAAGCGTTATCAATGCTACTGGTATCAACATCGTGCCCACAAAAAAGCCAAGGGCAATTTATTACCAATTAAGCATGAGATTAGTGAGGTGCAGACCGGCAAGATTTTAGAAGAAAAAAAGTCCAAAACTTCTGCTTATATACAAAACCTCATCGGCATGGATTTTAATCAATTTACGCGCTCCATCATGCTCGCACAGGGCAGTTTTGCCGCGTTTTTAAAGTCTGATATTGGCGATAGAGCCGCGATTTTAGAGAAAATAACGGGTACTGCTATTTATGCCAAAATATCGTTAAACGTTCATGAAAAAAAACGCTCTGAGGAAGAAGTTCTTGGTAAGCTGCAAGCGGGCGTGAATAGCTTGTCGTTATTAGGTATTGAAGACGAAAAGCTACTGGTAACAGATTTAGAGCGCTTTAACCAACAGCAAAACACACAGCGCCAAACCTTTAAAACCCTGAGCGAACAGTTACAATGGCTGGATAGCGTTCAGCAGCTACAGCAAAATCTCTCGACCTATCAGACCGATTTTGCAGCGGCACAGCATACGCAGCAGACCTTTATTCCAGAAGCCCAGCGTTTAGATGGCGCTAATAAGGCTTTAGAGATTGATAGCTATTTCCGCGAGCTGAGCTACAACCGAAATTTGGTCAAGCAGTTAGAGGTTGAGCAGCAAGATTTGCTTAATAATATTCCAACTCAGCAAGCAGCGCTGGCACACGCCAATACCCATTTAAAGAATATCAATACCATTGAAAAGCAAGCCACAGATAGCTTATATGCTACTTTGCCTATTATTAAAAAGACGCGTGAGTTAGATACTGAGATAAAACAGCACTCTTATTCTTTAGCTAGCGATAATAAAAGTAAAGATGCATTAGTCAATAATATGCAAAGATTACGACAAGAACTAGCTAGATACCAGCAAAAAGAACAAGAAACAAAAGCTGAGCTTAGCAGTGTAGAAAAGTACTTTCGCGACTACCAAGAGCTAAACGATCTCGATACAGATATGGTGACCTTCGATAACAGCTGTCGCCAATTAATGGCGCTGTTGGAAGATAATGCCAATCTAACAGCGGATAAACTTGCTTATAGTAATCAAGCCCGCATGCTACAGACTGATTTTGATAAGTTATATAAGCAGCAAAACGCAGAGAAATTATTGATAACGCAGCAGCGCGAGCAATTTGCCAGCGTACAACAGCAGCAAGCCACACTCATTCAAAACCAGCCCATTGCTAATATGCGTAGCGAGCAAGAGCAAATCGATCAAATAAGCACTCAGATTGCGCAAGCCCATAGTAAGCTAGAACAGCTGTCTGAGCGTACCAACCAAATTAAAGACATCAATGCAACGTTACCCAAACTGAATCAAGAGCTTAAGACTTTAGAAGGTTTGATTGACAGTCACAAGATAAATATTGAAGAGGCTAAGCTCAAGAGGCAAGAGAAACAAGAGCATCTACATCTACTACAAAAGGTCGCTAAGCTTGAAGATTATATAGTAGAGCTAGAGGATGGGTCGCCCTGCCCGCTTTGCGGCGCACATGAGCATCCTTATGGTAAACAGCATCCGTTATTAGACCCTAGTAGCAAAAATAATAATACCGACGCCAATGACGACCAAAACCAGTCGTCTACAATAAAACAGACTAAGGCGCAATTAACTCAGCAGCACATAGCTGAATTAGAGATCACTATTGATAATCTTGAGCAGATTTTATCTAAACATCATATTGACCATGCCACCAAAAAAGAAGCCATCAATAATCAACAGCAGCAGTTAGCGCCCTTGCAGCAGCAATCTAAAATTTTACACGCTGATATTCAGTCTAACCTTTCCTCGCTATTTAACACTGAAAATAGTTATTCGGAATCGACTGTGGCAATTATCAATCCACTTGCGCAGATTAACAACGATACTGATATTCATATTGATCAGGGCTTATCCTTATTAAGCATCATCAAACACAAACTGACTGAGCATAAACAGTCTCTTAAAACGATAGTCGTCAAATATGACAACCTAGCTGAAAGTGCTGCAACGCTCAGTATTGCCATCGAAGCCGATGAAAAGCAGCAACAGCTACTTAGTAGCGCCATTAATAATCTGACGACTGATATCAAGCTAAATGCTCAAAAAATTGAAAGTGTCGAAGATAAGATTGCCACTAATTTTTCTGAACTCATACTCATGATGACCAATATTTCATCTTTGGTGAGTAAGTACCCAACGGCTAAATACGAGAATCATTTAACGATAGCGCTCAAAGCGATTGACTTTCAAGGCGCACTGCAGCAACTTATTGAAAGCCTTCATAAGCAAATAGTATTAGCAAGCGCAGATTATGATGAGCATATTGATCAATTGCGGGCACAACGTCATGCTTTGAAGCAGTTAAAGCAATATCACCATGAGCAAAGTAGCCGCCAACAGCAACTCACCAATACGCTGAGCAGCCTGACTGCGAATATTGAGAGTAAGCAAGCACAGCTCGCCAATGATGAGATCGCACTCAAAGAATTAGAGACATTAATTGATAATAAAACTGATGATATCGAACAATTAAAGAAAGCTAGAAAAGCGCTATTCGCAGATAAAGATACAGACTATGAAGAAAACCAGTTACGCAGCGCTGCTGATGAGGCTAAAGCCGAACAAATCATAGCGCAAAGACAGCTAGATTCTATACAGCAGTCTTTAGAGCAATTAAAGAGCAGAGAGCAACAGCTAGCCACAGAGCGACAGTCGGCGACTACTACCGTAAACACACAGGACAGCATTTTTACTAACTTACTCACAGAGTCAAAGTTCGTCGATGAGGCGGATTTTTTGAGTGCGCGTCTGCCTAAAGAAGAGCGTGAGGCATTACATATACGTAAACTAGCGATTGATAATGCCCTACAACAGGCTAAGTTGCAGTTAGACAATACCCAGCAAGCATTAGAGCAAAAACTTGCCACACCTATGACAGATGAAGACCGAGAAACACTTGCTGGCAAGCATCATCAAATACAAATAGATATTGATGAGTTAAGTCAAAAAATCGGTGCGATTGACCAAAAGCTTAAGGATAACGACAGTCAAAAAGGCCAACAAACGGCACAGCTCATTGCAATCGATGAACAAAAACAGAAACTACAAGTTTGGCAACAGCTTAACATTCTAATTGGCTCACATGATGGCAAAAATTATCGTACTTTTGCCCAAGGATTAACGTTTGAGGTCATGATTAGCCATGCCAATACGCAACTGCAAAAAATGAGTGACCGCTATTTGCTCATTCATGATGACAGTAATTCGCTTGAGCTTAATGTGATTGATAACTATCAAGGCGGTGATATTCGCAGTACCAAAAATCTATCGGGCGGCGAAGGATTTATTATCAGCTTGGCGCTCGCCCTTGGGCTATCGCAGATGGCGAGTCACAATATTCGCGTGGATTCACTGTTTTTGGATGAAGGGTTTGGTACGCTTGATGAAGAGTCGCTTGATATTGCGCTCGACACTTTAACGAGCTTACAACAAGAAGGTAAGCTTATTGGCATTATCTCTCACGTACAGGCGTTAAAAGATCGCATCTTGACTCAAATCAAGGTTGAAAAAATCTCGGGTGGTTTCAGTCAAATTAGTGGTCAAGGCTGTCGCCGAGTGGTCAATATTACTAATGAAAAAGCCTCGTAAGTTAAAGCGGTCATCAAGAGTCGAGCTTGCATCACGTCGTTGATTACTTTTTACGCTTAGCCAGACAATAAAAAACCACCGTTAATTAATAACGGTGGTTTTTTTGAAAAGATCTTTATCTTGTTGTTTATTGAATGACTAGTTAGTTTAGTTACTTGGTTACCAAACCGCTTAGCTCACTCATTAATACTGACAACGTTGAAAGACCAATTTGACCATTTTCATCATTGCTATGCAGATTATCTAACTTGCTCATCTCTGTGGTGACAGACTCCAGATGATCTAAGTGGCGTGAACGCCATTCACCAAATGCTTGCTTGGCATCTGGTTTAGATAATATGGCATCCATCAGTAGACGTAGACTACGTGACAGCTCATTCATCAACGCATGGCGTGCGCGGCGATCCCAGTAGTCTTGCTGTGGTAAAGTGGCAATGTTGTCCATCATCCAATCTAACTGCAAGACGTGATAGGCATCAAAGTACAACGTTGCAATCTCATCAACAGGACGCTCATATTGCTCAGCGAGCAGTGCGGCATCAAGTGCATCAACATGATAAGGCAGCATCGCAAACAATGCGGCATCACTATTAGACAAATCATTCTGCATCAGGCTAGTGGTATCTTCTTGCAAG
The DNA here is from genome assembly GCA_904846265.1 of Psychrobacter immobilis. Lineage (GTDB taxonomy): Bacteria > Pseudomonadota > Gammaproteobacteria > Pseudomonadales > Moraxellaceae > Psychrobacter > Psychrobacter immobilis_A. The sequence goes on from CAJHAA010000001.1 coordinate 194,953, forward strand.
TATTCTGCAAATTGTTGCTCAATAAAGCCGCCTGATTTGGTTAATTTCTCAACACTATCACTAAAGCGACTGATCATGTCAGCAACTTGCAATTCTTGACCAAAGGCATTGATAAACCAAACAACACCTTGCTCAAGCGCGTCACGCAAACGCAGCTCAAGAGTTAGCAGTAATGTAGCATCGACTTGATTGTCCAGTGCTTCAAGCGTGTTCCAAGCTTTTGATACATTGAAGACATCACGACTAATCGCATAACCACGCACGATGGTCGCCAGCGATTGATCTGTTTCCTCATAAAGGCGGAACAGTGCTTCAATACCCAAACGATTGACCACACTATTGGTCAAATAGGTGCTGATAATCTCACGATGTAAGCGGTGTTCAGTCATCTCATCAAAGAAACGCGTCGCCAGCTCATCAGGGAAATACTTGCGCAGCTCATTGATAAAGTACGCATCATCTGGCAAGTCTGATGATAATAAGTTGTCATACACCCACATTTTGCCATAAGCCATGACAACTGCCAGCTCAGGATTGGTCAAGCCAGTATCTACTTTTTGACGTTTGGCAATTTCTTCATCTGATGGCAGATATTCAATCGCCCGATCAAGACGCCCTTCACCTTCTAACATCTGAATAAAACGCTGATGATCGCTTAAGTTAGCCGCCGCACGAATGTGGCTAAGCTCAATGGCTTGTGGCTGAAGGTAATTTTGACGCAATACCAGATCTGCCACGCTATCAGTCATGCTCTCAAGCAACTCATTACGCTGCTTTAAGGTCATGTCGCCTTGCTCGACCACTTTGCCAAGTAAGATTTTGATATTTACTTCATGATCTGAGCAGTTTACGCCGCCTGAGTTATCGATAGCGTCGGTATAAATGCGACCTCCCGTTTGTGCATATTCGATACGCCCTTGCTGGGTAAAGCCTAAGTTACCACCTTCACCAACGATAGCCGTACGTAGCTCATTGCCGTTGACCCGTACCGCGTCATTGGCACGGTCGCCGACATCCGCATGGCTCTCATTCACGCTTTTCACATAAGTACCAATACCGCCATTCCAAATAAGATCAACAGGCGATTTTAACAACGCACTGATTAACTCATTGGGTGCCATGCTGTCTTCAGTGATATCAAAACGCTGTTTCATCTCAGCACTGAGCGTGATGCTCTTATCTTGGCGGGAGAAAACGCCACCTCCTTGGCTAATAAGTGACTTTTCATAGTCATCCCACGTCGAACGCGGCATGTCAAATAAGCGGGCGCGTTCTGCGTGTGAAGCAGCAGCATCTGGATTCGGATCAATAAAGATATGTAGATGGTTAAATGCGGCGACCAGCTGGGTATGGGTGGAGAGCAGCATACCATTGCCGAATACGTCACCACTCATATCGCCAATACCAACCACGGTAAAGTTATCACGGTTTTGAATGTCCATGCCGCGCATACGGAAGTGGCGTTTGACCGACTCCCAACCACCGCGTGCAGTGATACCCATGGCTTTGTGGTCGTAACCAACCGAGCCGCCTGAAGCAAAGGCATCGTCGAGCCAGAAGTCATATTCAGCAGACAAGGCATTCGCAATATCAGAGAAGCTGGCGGTTCCTTTATCAGCCGCGACCACTAAGTACGGATCATCTTCATCATGACGCACGGTGTTGGCTGGCGGGACAATTTTTCCATCAACGATATTATCCGTCACATCGAGCATACCCCGTAGGAATGCTTGATAACAAGCAATGCCTTCGGCTTGGAATGCGTCGCGACCATCTGCCATGGTTTTGGTTTTGACGATAAAACCGCCTTTTGAACCAACAGGAACAATCACCGCATTTTTAACCATTTGTGCTTTGACCAAACCAAGCACTTCGGTGCGGAAATCTTCCATACGATCCGACCAACGCAGACCACCACGGGCCACTTTACCACCGCGCAAATGCACGGCTTCAACACGCGGCGAATACACGAATATCTCAAACATCGGTTTTGGTTTTGGCAGATTAGGAATATCTGCTGCCAAAAACTTAAACGATAAACGATCTTTACGCTGACCATCGCTATCGGTTTGATAGAAATTCGTGCGTACCATGGCGTTAATTAAATCTAAGTACCAACGTAAGATACGGTCTTCATCCAAGCTATCCACACCTGCCAATGCCGCCGTGATCTGCTGTTGAATTTGCGCGGTTTTTTCTGTGCGCTCATATTCACTGTACTTAGGGTTCATGCGGGCATCAAACAGACTACCTAGCGCCACGCTAATGTCACTATTTTTTACTACCGTTTGCTGAATATACGTACTAGAGAATGGTGCTTTCGCTTGCATCATATAACGTGACAATGCTCGTAGCACCACCACATCATAAGTATCTAAGTTGGTCGTCAATACCAATTCGTTAAAGGAATCACTCTCGACATGTCCCGCCCAAATCTGCTTGAGACTGTCTTCAAACTGACCACGCACCACTTGCATGTTGACAGTATCGACATGCTCCAGTGTCAGTTCATACTCTTGCATCCAAATGGGCTGCTCTGGTAAATCAAACTCATAGGTTTGCGCTGAAATGACAGACACACCAAAGTTTTCAAGGATTGGCAGGACTTTAGACAAAATAACAGGCTGTTCACGACCATACAGTTTTAGGTGTAATTGATTGCTTGCGTCGCCCGTTGATTGGTATAAATGCCAAATCATCGGCTGTTCTGCTGTCAATACAGCCAAACGCTTGGTGTCTTCAACCGCAGTACGGGCATCAAAACGCTCTTGATAAGCGGCAGGGATATAATTCAAAAAACGACGGTTTAAAGCATTGGCTTGTTGCTCACCGACATTATCCAGTAGCATCTTTTGATAGCTGTCGCTCCATGATTGCATTAAAGCAGATAGTTTTGCTTCAAGTGCAGCAGTATCGACGTCTTTCACTTGACCTGGCACCGTACGCACATGGACATGCACACGTGCGTGAGCTGATTCATTGAATTCTGTGGTAAAGCCTGATGATGTGCCACCGTAGGCTTCTTTTAGGACGTTCTGTACTTTGATACGTAGCTCAGTGTTGAACTTGTCGCGCGGGATATAGACCAGACATGAGACAAAACGCTGATAATGATCCACACGGCTGAATAGGCGCAGGCTCTTTTTATCTTGCAACTGGCTGATACCAGAAACGATAGGATATAGCTCTTCGACGCTGGCTTGAAAGAGGTCGTCACGCGGCAAGGTATTAATCACATGCATCATTTTATGATGCGCATGACCGTCACGTGGCAATTCTGCCATCGCCATAATCTTATTTGCTTTGTCACGTAATAGCGGAATTTGCTGTACCGTTAGTTGATACGCTTGTGAGGTCAATAGACCAATAAATCGATATTCACCAACCAGCTTACCACTATCATCAAACTTATGAATACCCAAAAAGTCCATATATACGGGACGATGCACAGGCGATACACGGCTTGATTTGGACAACATCAATACGCGCGGTTCAGTCAATAGTTGCTTTAATACTTTTGGCAATTGGCTAAAACTTTGGGACAGTTTATCTTCTTCAGCACCGCGTAATAGACCAAGACCGCTATTACCAATGGCGAATAAATCTAAATCAGCAGGTTCAGCATTCACTTCGACAGCCTGCCCGCCTTCCAAACGGTATTCACGATAACCCAAGAATATAAAATGATCGTCTAAGATCCAATCTAAAAACGCTTGTATCTCTTGCTGCGAGTAAAAAACTTCTGGCAGTGGCTTGTTTGATAGCTCAGCTTTGATATCCGTCAACTGCGCACGCATCTGCTTCCAATCGCCAACGACTGTATCTAGCGTATCAATTTTTGCCAATAACATTTGCTGTAGCGCAGCCAGATCCTCATCATCTTGATAGGCAATTTCACAATGAATCAAAGACAAATGAGAGGTCGCGCTTTCATGCGCGCCTTCGATATGAGTAATATGACCATTATCATCACGTGCAACACTGACAATGATGTTATAAGTACGATGAACATCGATGCCTTCAGACTCAAGACTCATCAAAATCGTATCGACTAAAAACGGTCTGTCATAGGCAACAATTTGAATAACCGTATGTGAGCTATGAAAATGCTGCTCTTCTGCTTTGGGGTTCAGCACCTTCAGTTGTGGCTTGCTACCATCATAGGCCTGGAGCAACGTAAAATGATGTAATGCCATGCCCGCTAGGTCAGCATTACTGATAGTCTCAGCTGCCTCTGCGTGCAATGGCTGATAATAGCTATGAATAAAATGATCAAATAATGATTTGTCTTTTTGTACATAACTGGTAGCAATATCGCTTATTTGGCTGATGCGCTCTTTTGCGATACTGAGGGAGTTTGGCATGTCCTTCATCCTTTTTTATAGATTTAATTTATCATTTATTTAAGTTTATTAATTCGTACTAACTAATGGCAGCGCATAAATATGTGAAACATTATTGGTGCTGCGGAGCAGTATATCCATTTACGCAATTTATTCTGTTTTTTCTTGATATTTTAAGTTTCTCTCCTTTTTTCACCCTTATTTTTAGGAATATGTCGCAATTGGGATTTAATGCCATTAATTTAGTGAAGTGTAACGTACATAGCGCGCCAGCTAAAGCGTACAACATCATTTCATGAATCAGCAACATGTCGATAACATTTACTCATGAGACAGGTTTTTCCGTTTATTGATGATTAATTGCTGGCAAGTGGATACTCATGGCAATCAGTACGACTTTTTTGTTAGAATATGCCAGTATATTTAAGAGTGTGTGGCTAACTCATAACTAATTTTAATGCTAAGGGCAAGACGTATGATGAATATTTTGGTGATTGGTTCAGGTGGTCGCGAACACGCGCTAGCATGGCAATGTGCAAAAGACGATAAGGTCAATAATGTCTACGTCGCGCCTGGTAATGCTGGTACAGCGCTTGAACCTAAATGCCAAAACGTTGTTCTAGTATCTACGGGCGACAACGCTAGTGAACATAGTGCAATCATCGATTTTTGCCAAAATAATGCCATTGATATGGTCATTGTTGGACCAGAAGCGCCTTTGGTCACTGGTATCGTTGATGCTTGCCGCGATGCTGGGATTCAAGCGTGGGGACCAACAGCATACTGTGCGCAGTTAGAAGGCTCCAAAACCTTTGCCAAAGAATTCATGGAACAAAACAATATCCCCACCGCAGCTTACAAAGGCTTCACCGAAGCGGTAGCTGCCAAAGCTTATATCGATGAACAAGGTGCACCCATCGTTATCAAAGCCGATGGCCTTGCCGCTGGTAAAGGGGTCATTGTTGCAGAAACTATCGAACAGGCATATGAGGCCATCGATGACATGCTTGCGGACAATAAGTTTGGTGATGCAGGCAGCCGCGTGGTGATTGAGCAGTTTTTGCAAGGTGAAGAAGCCAGCTTTATCTGCATGATTGATGGTAAAAATATCTTGCCAATGGCAACGAGCCAAGACCATAAACGGGCTTTTGAAGGCGATACAGGTCCGAACACAGGCGGTATGGGAGCATACTCTCCTGCGCCAGTGGTCACTCAAGATGTCCATGAAAAAGTCATGACCCAAGTCATTCAGCCAGTGGTTGATGCAATGAATAATGCGGGTCACCCTTATACGGGATTTTTATATGCAGGTCTTATGATTGATGAGGCAGGTGATCCTTATGTGATCGAATTTAACTGCCGTTTTGGTGATCCAGAAACTCAGCCTATCTTGATGCGTTTACAATCATCAATGGTAGATTTGGTGGCACAAGGTCTAGCAGGACAGTTGCCTAGTGATGCTCAATGGGACAGCCGGCCTGCCCTCGGTATCGTCATTGCTTCAAAAGGCTATCCTGAAACATCATCAAAAGGTGATGTAATTGCTGGCTTGCCAGAACTAGATGACAATAATGACAACGCTGTTAAAGTCTTCCATGCTGGCACTGCTTTTTCTGACAGCGATGCCATAGACCGTGAAAAAGAAGTGGTGACGAATGGCGGACGTGTATTATGCGTGACTGCTCTTGCAGATAGTATTTCAGATGCTCAGCAAGCCGCACTTGCGGTAACAGGTGCGATTAGTTTCGATGGTGCACAGTATCGCCGTGATATTGGTCATCATGCCATTGCTCGTGAAAACTGTTAAAAATCAATATTACTCAGACAAGAGCTGTTCGCAGTTTCAGTCTGATACACCAAATTACTCTTAGCTTTTATGATTCGACCTAGCATCATGCTAGGTCTTATTTTTTACGAATTTATAATCTGCAAATATATACTGCGGCTTACAAAGTAACTGCTATTAGCAAGCTTAGGCTCATCAACCAAATGTGCTTTATATGATACAATTTTGTACCCGTACATCGCATCTCCCTTGTATTGTAGGTTTTGAACCCACAAATCAATACCAACTGGATGAATGATTATATTTATGGCAAATGATACGTCTAAACCTTCTAGCACCAAGCAATCCATCGATAACTTAAAAACCTCAGGGTTTGATAGACGAATGTCGATTGCTAAAACTTCCTTAAATATTGGTCGCCGCTGGGCGGGTAATAGTGTGTCTGGCATGTTCTTAAATAAAGAAGCTCGCACAGCACGCAACCAAGTATTTATGGAAGCCCAAGCAAATTACCTCGCAGAAGAGCTAGGTAAGCTAAAAGGTTCGGTCGTCAAAATTGGTCAAATGCTAGCGATTTATGGTGAACATATTTTGCCACCAGAAATCACCCGTGCCTTGCAAACGCTCAATGATGATACCGCTACGTTATCATGGCCAACCATGCAACAAACCCTACAGCAATTATTGGGTGAAAAACTACATGAATTAGATGTCGATACGGTTCCTATAGGCACTGCGTCTCTCGCTCAAGTTCATCGCGCTACGGTGATTGCAACTGGCGAGCAAGTTGTATTAAAAATTCAGTATCCGGGTGTTGCTGATGCAATCAACTCAGATCTTGCTTTATTTAAGCAACTATTAAGAGTAAGTAATATCGTTCCGCAGACCCGTTCGCTCGATGCTTGGTTCGAAGAGATACGTGACCTACTCCATCATGAAGTGGACTATGAAGCTGAAGCCGCGACGACAGAACGATTTTATGACCGTCTGAGTAATGATCCGCGTTACATAGTGCCCAAGATTAATCGCACTTATTCCAAAAAACGTCTACTCTGTATGTCTTATGAGCCAGGTATTACCGTAGTTTCTGAGGCATTACAATTATTACCTCATGAGCGTCGTAACGCTATTGGTCAGGCAGCCATCGAAATCATGATGCAAGAGATTTTTGTGTGGGGCGAAATGCAGACAGACCCCAACTTTGGTAATTATCTGGTTCGTGTCAGTGAAAATGAAGGCGATATCGATAAATTAGTATTATTAGATTTTGGTGCTATTCGTCAATTTGATAACAACCTTTTGACCATTGCGCATGGCTTACTAAAAGCTGGTTACCGCCATGATCATCAGGCGATGATGCTTGCGATGACGGGTTATGACTTCTTTGATAGTATGAGTGATAAAGTACGCTCTGATATGGCGTCACTATTTTTATTGGCAACCGAACCGTTTAGTGATCCGGCGACCAATCCTGATATTCCTAGCGATTGTCTAGATAAGGACGACCGTTATATTTGGGCGAACAGCAAACTCCACTCTCGCCTCTCAACACAAGCCACAAAAGCGATGCAGTCTTTTGAGTTTAACTTACCACCAAAAGAATTTATGTTTATTAGTCGAAAATTTATTGGTGCTTATACCTTTTTGACGGTGCTTGATGCTTATACTGATTCGGATACTTTAGTAAAACCTTATTTGTAGTTTTGATTGAAGAAAATTTTCTCTAATAGTAAGTAATTTTTTAACCGCCCTTTTGTGGCGGTTTTATTTTTTATCATTTTATTTACTTAGGCTATTTTATATATTATAAATTAGCACTTATTATCGGCAAGATTTATTTCGATTTATTACTTAGGCTATTTAACTTGATTCACAGTGTCGACCTTCCACTCATCAAACCTAGTTTTATAACCCTCGGGCTTACGCATAATAAGTTCCCAGCATACCTCTCCACGGGCTAAATATTTTATTTCAAAATGCGTGCGCTGACTGTCATCAGCGACTTGATAGCGCTCATTAGGCAACGACCATATCTCCGTTGCTTGCTGCTCTGCATTATTGATATAGGCTTCAATGTTGGTTACTAGTACCACTTCTCCACCTACTTGCAATCGCGACAATAGAAACTCGAAAAAAGGCATGTTTAGCCATTGCTGGTTGGGATTGTGCTGTTCAGGATTGGGGTACAGTATGAAGATTTTACTGACACTATTGGGTTTAATGGCATGCACAATCCATGCGATCGCATCAGCATGAATGGCGGTTAAATTCGGTGAATCTTGTAGCACTGCCAGTTTGGCAAAAGCGTCAAACTTATTGCGCGTACGTTCGATCGCAATCAGATGCTTATCGATATTTTTTGCGGCGAAACCAAGAGCATGCTTACCCTTCCCTGCACCAATTTCTAATATTAAAGGGACAGCGCTTTTATTGTCGTGAATGATATTTGGCATAATAAAATCACGTGGTGCTGAAAGCTTTTCTGGTTGAAATGCTCGCTGTTGCTGATGTGTAAGCTCAATATTATCGGTCATCTACTATCCTTAAAGTATTTGTCTTTTGCCATTATTCGGGCGCATGCTATTATATAGCCAATCTACTTCAATAGTAATATAGCGACAGCGAGTAACGTGCTATCGTAGTCTATCAAGCGTATACGAGGTGAAAATAGATGCAATTACCGACTGCCGCTCTCTAATGACGTTCATCATACAAATAAATCGAGGATACTCCCACCCTTATCATGACTGAATCTACCCCCCATAGCTCCCCTAAAACCTATCCTTGCCCACGTTGCGGCACTAAAACAGCATGGCAAGACAATAAATACAAGCCGTTTTGTAGCAGTCAATGCAAACTTATCGACTTAGGTGCATGGGCAAATGAAGACTATACCTTACCTGCAGAAACCACGCCTTTTTCTGACGAGCTATAATCAACACCTTCTCTTTTAACTAATTTATCATCTTGAGGATGTTTTATATGTCTGCTACTTATCTGATGCCCACTTATAACCGTCAGCCAATCAGCTTTATACGCGGTTCAGGCAGCTGGCTATATACCAAAGATGACACGCCTTATTTAGATGCGCTGACTGGTATTGCCGTATGCGGTTTAGGGCATTGCCACCCGCAAGTGACTGACGCCATTCAGCAGCAAGCAGCGACTTTAGTACATACCAGTAATTTATTCGGTATCGACTGGCAAGAGCGTGCGGGTGAAGTGCTATGTACAGCCGCCCAAATGGACAGTGTGTTTTTTGCCAATAGTGGTGCTGAAGCGAACGAGGCGGCGCTCAAATTGGCGCGTCTATATGCCTATCAGCAAGGTTTTAAACGCCCAAAAGTCGTCGTTATGGAGCAGTCATTCCATGGTCGTACCTTACTATCATTGTCAGCCACCGCCAACCCAAAAGCCCGTGAAGGGTTTTACACATTAGATGAGGACTTTATCCGTGTACCCTTTGGCGATATTGCCGCGATTAAGCAAGCCGCGCAAGATCATGATGAAATTTGCGCCATCTTTGTAGAGCCTATTCAAGGTGAAGGGGGTTTAAATACTGCTGCCAACGGATTTACGTATCTTGAAGAATTACAAGCAGAGTGTGAAGCACACAACTGGCTATTTATGCTAGATGAAGTGCAAACAGGTAATGGCCGTACAGGTAAATACTTCGCTTATCAACATAGTAATGCGCGTCCTGATGTATTGACGACGGCTAAGGGCTTGGGTAACGGTTTTCCAGTAGGCGCGTGTATGGTACGTGGCCGCGCTAATGGGCTGTTTGGTGCTGGTAGCCATGGTTCTACTTATGGCGGCACGCCGCTAGCCAGTCGTGTGGTACATAGCGTGTATGACGTATTGGCTAACAGTGATATCATGACCAATGCCGTAACCGAAGGGCTGTTTATTCGAGAGACGCTGGTCGATACACTAGGACAATATGGTGTCAGCAGTCGTGGTGCAGGTATGATGATTGGTATCGCCTTACCTGAAGACATGGACTGTAGTCAGTTGGTTGATCGTGCACGTGATGAGCAAAAGCTAATCATCAATGTCACTGGTGGGCATGTTGTGCGCTTGCTACCGCCGCTTAATATGAGCCGCGATGAGAGCACACAAGTGGCTGAGCGTCTGATTGACTTGCTAAAACCATCATTTTAAATGATTGGTTACATTAAACGCTAATACTAAAAAAGCCTATAGATAATATGTCTATAGGCTTTTTGCTTTTGGAGGCTTTAGACCACTCTCTACGGTGCATTATTCAAACGTCATCTAATTGGCATGGAAGTACTTTTTTAACACCTCTAAACAGCGAGTGATTTTAGCTGGCTGTTGATCACGGTTTAAGGTGACGGCATATAGTACAAAACTTGGTAATTGATAACCGGTCAACACTTCGACCAAGTCACCATTTTCAAGCTCTTTTTTGATGTCCATTTCCATCATTCTAACCAAGCCATGACCTTCTTTTGCCAAGGTGGTCGCCATAAAGACATTATTGGTATAAATGCGTGAATTCATTTTCGTGCGCGTCTTTTTACCCGTTTCTGTCTGAATGAGATCAATTTGATTGGCATCTTTCATGATTTCAATACAAATCAGCTGATGGTCAGCCAAATCTTTAGGCGTCTGCAGTTTGGTATGTTGGCGTAGGTACTGCGGTGAAGCAACCAACATTTGGCGCACATCGGTCAATGGATGACTGCTGAGGCTCGAGTCATTAATCGATGGACTCATACGAATCGCAATATCGATCCGCTCATCAATCATGTCAATATAGTGGTTGTCTGCTAGATAGGTAATGCTAAGATCATCATGTGCCGCCATCCACGTAGAAAGTGCCGGCAAAATATGATTAACGCCAAGCTCCGGTGTTGTCGCCACTCGTAAGCTGCCTGCCAACTCATCACGCAACTGATTGACCTTAATCCGTCCTTGTTCAGCAGCACTTACCACATCCTTTGCGGCTTCATAAAAGCTCTCGCCAGCTTCTGTTAAGCTCAGCTTACGAGTTGATCGGTGTAATAGCACGACGCCCAGCTCATTTTCTAATGAGCGGATTTGCTGACTGACGGCACTGGTTGTAATGCCAAGCTCACGAGCAGAGCCACTAAAAGAGCCATGTCCAACTACACTGGCGAACACAGCCATACCACGTAAATTATCCAACATATTCTCACCTAAACTTCATTTCAGTTTTTAATATAACTTAACCATTATAGCGAATCTTAATTTATTTTATCGTTATTAAATATTTCTCTCTTGTTTAAAAAAGCCCATTTAATCTGCAATAAAAACAAAAATATCAAGGCGATAGTACAACATCGCCTTGATATTTTATATGAAAGTTGTATTTAATAACTATATAGACTTTTAAATAATTTTAACAACAGTTTTTCTGACTGTTTAATACAACTGAACCTTACCCATTTTTCCTTCACCGCGCTCATTCAAATACTGCATCACAGGCGTAGCAAGCAGTCTTGCTTCTGCAACCGTTTTGGCTTGCACCAAGCGTTTTTGTTGGCGACGCTCAGGCGTCTTATCCTCTGCTTGCATGACGCTGCCATCGATTTGCAAGTCAATTTCTGCTTGGGTGAACTGCTGTTGCAGTTTAGCCGCTAATTGCTGAAAAGTAGTTTGTAAATGCCGACTATCTATACTGGTTATAAATATTGCCTTGCCATCGCATAAGCCCGTCATCATGCCTTGACGCGCAAGTGCCAATTCGTCTTGAGCCAATATCTCCGCTTCACGAGCCGTTTGTAGCCAATAATCCCATTTTTCTGGTGTCCACTCACCAAGCAGTTCTTGCGGTGAGCAACGCAGCAAAGTACGAGGATCATCCAGTTGCGTTGTTAACTGAGAATTATTTGCATCAGGCTCAACAACGGGTTCAGGCTCAACAACGGGTTCAGGCTCAACAACGGGTTCAGGCTCAACAACGGGTTCAGGCTCAACAACGGGTTCAGGCTCAACAACGGGTTCAGGCTCAACAACGGGTTCAGGCTCAATAACGGGTTCAGGCTCAATAACGGGTTCAGGGTTAGTAACTAATACATCATGATTTTGCTCATCATTTTGAGCCAAACTTGGCTCAAAATTGTTATAGGTTTTGACTTGTAAATCATCATTATCTCGTGCTTGATAATCAACGCCATAAGACTGTAATGGCGGTGCAGAAGCCGATTGGCTATTCGATGATTGTGTAGAAGGTGTAGATGTCCCATCTTCTATAGCTGGTACTTCAGGTGATACAGAGCCAGCATAAGTATGATTTAATATCTCATCGACTGGCAATGGACGAAATGCTAGCAGACGTAAAATGCACATTTCCAGCGCTTGCATTGGTGTGCTCGCAAGCTTAACACCTTCACGTGCTTGCACGACAATCTCATAATACAGTTGCAGAACGTCTGGACTCATATGCTGCGCAAGCGTGTTAATATCTTGCGCCTGTGCCTCATTTACATTTAATGTCACTTCAGGCAACAGCTGAGTCAACGCCAATTGATGCAGTAATTCAGTAAGACCATCAAACATGCTAGTTGCATCAACCATTTGCGCGCGCATTTGTTCTATATGAGCCGCGACAGCAGATTTGTCATGGTTATAGATATCAGTAATTAAACTGACCAGATCAGCCGCATCAATTAAACCAAGCATGGCGTTTACAGTGACATCATCGAGCGCACCTTGACCAAAAGCAATGGCCTGATCGGTCAATGACAACGCATCACGTACCGAGCCTTTGGCGGCGCTGGCTAACTGCCAGAGCGCAGGCTGTGTATAACCTACCTGCTCTTGGGTAAGAACATTTGCCAAATGCTCGCTGAGTAACGTTTGCGGTAGCGGACGTAGTACAAACTGTAAACAACGCGAAATAATGGTAATCGGCAATTTTTGCGGATCAGTCGTGGCAAGTAAGAATTTTACATGCTCAGGGGGTTCTTCCAAAGTTTTAAGAAGCGCATTAAAACTGTGTGTGGACAACATATGTACTTCATCAATCAGGTACACTTTATAACGCCCCTGACTTGGCGCATACGGCACATTATCCAGCAACTCTCGTGTATCTTCTACTTTGGTACGGGATGCCGCATCAATCTCGATAAGATCGATGAATCGCCCTTGATCGATGGCCACGCAGTTATCACACACACCGCAAGGCGTACTAGTAATACCCGTATCGCAGTTCAAACATTTAGATAGGATACGCGCAATCGTGGTCTTACCCACACCGCGTGTGCCCGTAAAGAGGTAAGCATGATGCAAACGGTTATAATCAATCGCATTAATCAATGCTTGAGAAACATGCGTTTGCCCAATCAACTCGTGAAAGTTTTTGGGACGATATTTGCGCGCTAAAACTTGATATTGCTGCGTCATAATAAATGCCAATGTGAATAATACAAATATAGATGGGGTGTCAAACCAGTAGGCTGTATTAGGTTTAGATTATAACTGGGCTTGAAGTTGTGCTAAACGTTCATATAAGCGCTGAGTATTGGCGTCAATCACTGGACCTTTTTGATAAAAGGCATCCAAGTACACCTCTGTATTGACGCTATCATCACAAGGTCTAAACTCTACGCCAATCAAAAACAAATCATCCATCACTGGATCCTGTATTTGAGCATTGAGCTCCAATAACAAGTCTTGTTGAGACGTGCGAACCTTATCAGCACTCAGCGAACTATTATCATCTTGCGCATAGAAAACCAGCAGATAATGGCGTCCAAACACGTGATAAGAGTGCTCATGACAAACATAACCATTCCAGCGAGAGTCTTGATCCATCGTTTTGTAAGCTAAGATTTTTTCAACCAAACAAGCGTAAGTGTACATTGACTCATCGACCAAAATATCGACCGGCTCTTTTGGTAGGGGTTGACCTGCCTCATAATGATTTTTAATCAAACTATTAAACAGCTTGTACCACATTCGAGTATTTTTCTGAATCTCAGCCATGAGTGCTTTGGCAAAGACTGCCTGATCTGGTTCTGTAGCTTTGAGCAAACGTTGCTCAATTTGATCGATCAACTGATTATCAATCAATTGCTCTTGCACCCTAATCGCTCTTTGATGAAAGTCAGGCGACTGTAAAAACTGGGTAAGTAATGTCGATTCGTCTTGGAATGACTTAAACCCTGTCAGCTGGCTGCGATGAAAGTCTAAAAATGCGGACAAATCGCTTGGCGTAACCAATTGGCTGATGATATCGACAAAGCTTTGATGGCTAAATACCTGTAAGACACTCTGCTCATCATCCAGATCTAAAACACAGTCTTCAGCAAAAAACTGACTACCATATTCATAATCAACCGTATGCGAGGATGCTTGTGGTTTGTCATCTTGATGTGTAACAGACAGTGACGTCAAACCAATGAAATAAACATCCTTACCAGCTGTCGAGGTATTACTTTCTGCCATCGACCTATCGTTTTTTAGATAAAGCTGAGCATGACGCTTAATTAGTTGGTTGACGACTTCTTTTCTCCACTCACGAACTTGAGCGCTGTCTACTTTTTGCCTACTCGCTTGCATCACCACATCATTGACGATCAAATAAATAATAGCGCCAGAAAACTCAAAAACGAAATCATAACCTTGAAACTGCTTAGGATTGATTGTTTTATCTGCTGGTAATTCATACAAAGATAAGAAACTTTGTTGAATCATCTGTTGCAAAAGTGATGGTGACGCGTGCTGAGTATCCATGATGTCCCTATAAATGAGGTCTCATAAAGAATCTGGGACCATTCCATTGAAAGCAAAAGAGCTTTCTTATGTTCAGTTTAGTCCCAGCATGGATTTATGGCAAGTAAACCAGTTCTAGCTTTCTAACTTGCGGCGCATATGCGGAAATAAAATCACATCACGGATACTGGCCGAATCGGTAAACAACATCACCAAACGGTCAATACCGATACCTTCACCTGCGGTTGGTGGTAAGCCATAAGACAACGCTTCGATGTATTCTTCATCAAAATGCATCGCTTCATCATCACCAGCGTCTTTTTCAGCGACTTGTCCACGGAAGCGTTCTGCCTGATCAGCAGGATCATTGAGCTCGCTAAAGCCGTTTGCCAGTTCACGACCACCGATGAATAGCTCAAAACGATCGGTGATTTCAGGATTGTCATCACTACGGCGTGCCAGTGGTGAAGTTTCCGCTGGATATTCAGTGATGAACGTTGGCTGACGCAATTGGTGTTCAGCGGTTTCTTCAAAGATAATAGTCTGTAGTTTGCCCACACCAAACACCTCTTTCACTTGCTGTTTAAGCGTTGTCGAGGCGTACTCTGCCAGATATTCACGGTCATTGATACGTGCCATATCGAAATTTTCGGCATATTTTGCAATTGCATCAGACATAGATAAACGTATAAATGGCGCTTTTAGACTGATGGCTTCTTCTTGATAAGCAATCTCAGTCGTGCCCAAAATATCCATCGCTAATTCATTAAATAAGCGTTCGGTCAAATCCATCAAGTCATGATAATCAGCATACGCTTGATAAAATTCAATCATGGTAAATTCAGGATTATGGCGAGTTGATACACCTTCGTTACGGAAGCTGCGGTTAATCTCGAACACTCTTTCAAAACCACCAACGACTAAGCGCTTCAAGTAAAGCTCAGGCGCGATACGCAGATATAAAGGCATATCTAGAGCGTTATGATGCGTCACAAACGGACGCGCCACCGCACCACCTGGGATAGGATGCATCATCGGCGTCTCAACTTCCATGAAACGCTCATTTAACATAAACTTGCGAATGCCGCTAATGACTTGACTGCGAATCATAAAGGTATCACGAGTCGTCTCATTGGTCATCAAATCAAGATGACGATTACGATAGCGAGCTTCGATATCAGCTAAACCATGGAACTTGTTTGGCATTGGACGTAGCGCTTTAGTCAATAACTGAAACTCTTCGATATGCACATATAAATCGCCCTTGCCTGAGCGACCGATGTAGCCTGATACGCCAACAATATCACCCAAATCTAATGATTTAATGGTCGCTAACGTCTCTGGATCCAACTCTTTGCGTGCAACATATAACTGAATGCGACCCGTCATGTCTTGAATAACAATAAAGGCACCACGGTTCAGCATGACGCGACCTGCCACGTTGACCTGTATTTTTTCGCCATTCGCCGCTTTTTCTTCAATTTCTTGTTTTGAGACGCCGTCAAAGGCAGTTTGCAAATCTTGCGCATAATCAGTACGTTTAAATGTATTTGGATACGGCTGTTTGCCTGAAGCAGTGATATCGTCTAGCTTAGCTTGCAGCTGAGCAATTAGCTCGTTAGCGTCTTCTGGGGCTTGCTCTTGATTCTGATTGTTGTGCTTTGACATAACACTCTCAATATTGTTAGGTAATTAAATGAAATAAACGAAAACTGCAAAATTAAATCTATACTTATTATCATGGTCGATAGCCGTAAAAAAACAGCTATAAACAAACAGACACTGTCATCTAGACAGTGTCACGCTTTTATGAATTAATGATTCACGACCAGCTATTGATCCTCTAGTCATTAATATCCTGATGGTTACTAATCACCACCGCCAATACTGGCCATCAAATCAGCCTGATGCTCACGCAACAGTGCATCAAGAACCTCATCCAAGTCGCCTTCCATAATGGCATCAAGCTTGTATAACGTCAGGTTGATACGGTGATCGGTCATGCGACCTTGTGGGAAATTATAGGTGCGAATGCGTTCTGAGCGATCGCCACTACCCACCAAATCACGGCGTATGGTATCTGCGGCATCAACTTGAGCCTGTACTTTGACTTGCTGAATCTTTGAAATCAGCATTTTCATCGCTTGCGCACGGTTTTTGTGCTGGCTACGCTCTTGTTGACACTCTACCACGGTACCCGTGGGAATGTGGGTCAAACGTACGGCTGAGTCAGTGGTGTTAACGTGCTGACCACCGGCACCGCTTGAACGGAAGGTATCAAAACGGATATCGGCTGGATTTAGATCTACTGTATCATCAATCTCAACTTCAGGCATCACCGCCACGGTACAAGCTGACGTATGCACGCGACCTTGGCTTTCGGTTTCAGGCACACGCTGCACACGGTGTACGCCTGATTCAAACTTTAAGCGCCCATACACGCTGTTGCCTGATACGCGAGTGATGATTTCTTTATAACCGCCATGCTCGCCTTCACTTGCCGACAGTACTTCCACTGTCCAGCCTTGTGTCTGCGCGTATTTTTGGTACATTCGAAACAAGTCACCAGAGAAAATCGCGGCTTCATCACCACCTGTACCCGCTCGAATTTCCAGGAAAGCAGGCACTTTATCATTTGGATCTTTTGGTAGCATCATGACATTGAGCGCCTCTTCCATCTCTACGATGGTCTCGCGGGCGTTATCAATCTCATCGATCATCATCTCTTTCATGTCAGGATCTGAAGCATCAGCCAGCATAGCCTCTGCATCAGCCTGATCCGTTTCTGCACGCACATAGTTCTGCCATAAAGTGGTGATATCCATCAAGTCGCTGTGCTCGACAGACAATTCACGGAATTTATTATTATCGCTGATGATACTAGGATCTGATAATAAGGCGGTGACCTCTTCATAACGGTCTACCATCTGGTCTAAACGCAGGCGTAAGGATTCTTTCATAAAAGGACTTTTAATTGGATGAGAGGAATAAGACCGTGATTATAGCAAATTTTTCGGGGTAAATTAAAACCTCTAAGCATTCTTCCCGTTATATTCTCAAATAGCGCCTCATTCTTGAATAATATATTGCTTAAATAATGTGATTAAATGCTTATAACAAAAATAACAGACAAAAAAATAGCTAAGATTGCTCTTAGCTATTTTTTATTAGTAACAGATTTTACTTTAAAAATTAAACCTTACGCACCAATACTGAACCGATAGAGTAACCAGCGCCAAATGAACAGATAACACCCAAATCACCAGAGGCAAGCTCATCTTTATAGCGATGGAAAACAATCATCGGACTGGCTGAACTGGTGTTAGCAAATTCAGCAATGACACTTGGCACAATCGCTTTATCTGCTTCTTTACCAATCACAGTACGTAGGATTAAATCCAACATATTGGCGTTGGCTTGGTGCAGCCACATCATTTTAACGTCAGACGTTGCGATATCATTTTCTTGCAAATGCTCAGTGATGACCTCTGAAACCTTTGGACAGACTTCACGGAACACTTTTCGACCATTTTGTAAGAATAGCTTGTCGGTGACTGGCTCTTTAATATCTGGATACATCTCAGTCTGTGCCGCTAAGAACTCTGAGCGATCCATAAAGCCGTATTCGTTTTTGATATTGGTCGAAAACTGGGTAAATAGCTTAGAGTTAAGAATCTCATAACCTTTTGGCGTGTCTAGCTCTTCGATGATAGATGCTGTTGCGACATCGCCAAAGATAAAGTGGCTGTCACGGTTACGCCAGTTTAGATGCGCTGAGGTAATCTCAACGTTGACCACAGCGATGCGCTTAGCCAGACCAGAAACGATAGAGCCGTGTGCTTGCGATAGACCAAAAGTCGCGGCACTACAAGCGACGTTCATATCATAAGCAAAACCACCAATCATACCGATTGCATTTTGAATCTCGATAGCGACCGCAGGATAAGTACGCTGAAAGTTTGAACAGGCAAGAATGATACCATCTAGGTCATTCGCCTCAAGACCTGCATCTGCTAGCGCGTCTTTCAAAGCCGCAGTACCCATTTCTGCCATGATAGACAGCTCTTCACCTAAATGACGATAAGGAATCACTGGTGCCATGATTTCAGGATCTAAAATACCATCCTTTTCCATCACATAACGTGATTTGATACCAGATACTTTTTCGATAAAGGCCGCTGAAGAAGGCTCTAGGGCAGTCAAAGTTCCTGCTGCTATCTCGTCAGCATGCTTTGCATTATAATTCTCAACATACTTATTAAATGAATCTACTAGCTCTTCATTACTGATGCTATAAGGCGGAATATACAGGCCGGTGCCTGTGATACAAGTCGTCATGATAAGCTTCCTTGTCTACTACTATAGGGCTTGGGATAAGCATAAAAGTGGAAAAATAACAGTCGTTTGATTTCAGTGAATAACTGTAAACTTAAAATCAGAGCCTTTATTATGCCTGAATATAATTATTTTTCTAATACTTTGTTACAAATAATCTGTTTGTTGCGAAAAATAAGCAAAGTCCTGACTTCATTTTGGAGCAGCTACGTTATAATTGGCGCACTTTGCTAGCGACACATTCACAGTTCGAGCGCATAAAACTGCGAGACATAAAACCCGCTCATATTTGGGAATACTCATGGTAGAAATTTTTAACTGGTTATTTGGACAATACGCTGACTATCCCACTGTCTTTATTGCTCTGGAATTGATTGCCGTCATATTTGGGGTAGCAAGTGTCTTACTCGCCAGCAGAACCAATATTTTGGTATTTCCGATAGGCCTCGTCAGCACCGCTATATTTGTCTATCTACTATGGAAATGGCAATTATTTGGCGATATGTTTATCAATGCCTACTATACGGTGATGAGTCTATATGGCTGGATCAATTGGACACAAAGTAAGAAAAACACAGCCATAAAAAAACAGCAAGATTATATCAACCCTACTGGTCAGCAGCAAAATGAGTCGTTAGCAAGCATTAACGCCCAGAACGCTATTCAAGTAGAACATCTCGATAAAAAAGATTTGCCAATACTCGCCTTACTAGCCTCGGCGACTATTGCCTTTGTCGCGTTGGTGTATTACTTCAGACCAGTCATCAATAATAACTTTAGTTTTGATGGCGCGGTATTAGGATTGCATTTATTTACGTGGGTCGATTACACCGATATGTTGACTACCGCGCTGTTTTTGATGGCGATGTGGCTGATGGCGCGGCGCAAAATTGAGCATTGGATACTCTGGATAATCGCCGATGCTATTTCAGTCCCGCTATACTTTTATAAAGGTCTCACTTTTACTGCGCTACAATACGTAGTCTTCACTCTTATCGCAATTTGGGCTTACTATGAATGGCAACGACGTTACCGCTTGCAACCTAAAGCAGCATACGCCTAAATCGGTCATCAATGTCGCTATCCTAGGGGCAGAGAGCACTGGTAAGACCACGCTATGTCGCGACTTGGCAGCGCATTTTGGCTGCCCTTGGGTACCAGAATATATGCGCACCTATCTACAAGCGAAATGGGATAAGGAACACCTCACTTGCACTTGGGAGGATTTACTCCCTATTGCACAAGGTCAAATTGAGTTAGAAAATAAACTCGCTGAACAAGCGGCTCAAAGCGATCACAACCATTATTTATTTTGTGACACCAGTTTATTTGAGCTAATGGTTTATTCTAATTGGTATTATGGTGATTGCCCTGATGCACTTACCCAAGCGGCGTTAACGCATCATTATGACTTGATTTTATTAACCGAAGTTGATATCCCGTGGGTCGCCGATGACCTAAGAGATAGCCCACATCAGCGTGATGAAATCAGTGCTTATTTTGAAAGTCAGCTGACCCGTCACCAAAAGCCATTTCATCGCATAGGTGGTGATAGAGATGAGCGGGTACAACAAGTGCTCGAATGGCTTTCTTAAACCCATCCTATACCACGTTATCAGTAAATGACCTACAACCTTACCTTTAAGAGCATTAAGAGATGTCCATGCTAAAAAACATTGAACGATACCTAGAAAAAACCATCTTTAACAGCCGCTGGATATTGGCGCCTTTTTATTTAGGGCTAGTCTTAGGGATTATTTTATTATTTATAAAATTCATTCAAAAAACAGTCATGATGTTCAATACTGTATTTAGCGCTTCTGTATCAGATGTCATTGTTAATATATTAGTGTTGGTCGACCTCTCTTTAGTAGCCAGTTTATTATTAATTATCATATTTAGTGGCTATGAAATATTTGTCTCAAAAATTGACACTGGTGATCACGTTGATCGACCTAGTTGGATGGGCAAAGTAGATTTTTCTGGTCTAAAACTAAAAGTCATCGGTGCCATCGTCGCTATTTCTGCGATTGATCTATTAAAATCGTTTATGGATATTCCTAATGAATTGAGTGAGGGTGAAGCGGATAAACTCATGTGGAAAGTCATCATTCATATGACTTTCGTGTTGTCTGGTTTATTATTTGCTATTATGGATAAAGTGGTTGGTGATACTAAAAAACACTGATGCCAGAAAACACTAGTATCAAAAAATACTGGTATCAGAAAATACTAAGGCTTATTTTTCCACACACTCTCCATCGTTCTTACATATTTTTTCTTCACCTCTCCTCTATGATCTTCTTTGAACCTACTGACTGTTATATGCACAGTTTTGGACTAAAGATTCATATGAGGAGCTTTCATGCAAAAAACACTATTGACTAAATTGTCCATCATCGCCGGGCTTTGTATTATTTTTGCCATCGGTCTCGGTATGATTGGCTCAGTCATCTACGAACGACAAAATTATGCCGCGTCGGTGGTTAAAGAAATTGCCCAGCAGCACGTCAATCCGCAAGAAGTCATCACCCCATTTATCATCATCCCTACCACAATTACGCCTGAATGTCAGATTACAGCACCTGGAACAACCAGTAAATGTGCACCATCCTACTCAAAAAATGAAATTATCTTTGCCAGTCAGACCCAAGCCATACAAGATCTTGAAGTCAGCACTGATACCTACAAACGTGGCATCTATCATGCGACCAGTTATGATGGTGCGTTGACATTTGACCAGCGCTATACATTTGATCAAGCCATCAGCAGCTTATATGACACTACGAGCAAAACTAGTGACGCACAAGTCTCCATCAACACACCCACCAATAAAAACAACACCCAGCCCGAAAAAGCCATCATCCACTGGAACGCAGCAAAATTGATTATTCCAGTATCAGATCTGCGCGGCGTGGCGACGCTACCAACGGTGACCATTGATAAAAAACCGATAAAAGCGACCTACCCTCAGACAGCGCTGCTGAAAAATCTAACCTATGTAGAAGTAGCTATTCCGCAAAATATATTACAGCATTCAGTAAAAAATATAACGAGCCAACAGAATAGCAATAACGCCCTTGCTACGAACGGTGCTAGCGAGTCATTAACCAGTACAGAAATCGTCACTGATTTACCGTTAGCTGGTATTAGCAATGTAAACACTGTGCCGACTGGACAAAACTTTAACTTAACGATGCGCAGTAATTGGCATGCACCAAACTTTATTGGTAAGGCGCTCCCCAATGCCAAAAAACTTACCGCTAAAGGTTTTGAAGCCAGTTGGCAAAATCAGTATTTAACAATAGCCAACAATCAAGATTTGTCGCAGTGTATCAGCAGCGCTAACAACCGATGTGTCGTCACCAGTCAAGCCACTCTCGATAATAATAGCCAGTCAATGGCTTCTGGTGATGCGCTTATAGCAATGGAAGGCGCTGTTACAGCAGAAGCTACTGCCATACCTGATAGCTATCGAAACGTGCGCCTGAACAGCTTTGGTGTAAGTTTTGCTGAGCCTAATGATGTATATTTACAAACTGAAAGAACGATGAAATATGCCTTATTATTAATCTTAGTATCATTCGGCACTTTCTTCTTATTTGAAGTGATCAAATCCAGTCGTATTCACCCTATTCAATATCTGTTGGTCGGTTGTGCGCTGTTTGTGTTTTATGTCTTACTATTACCACTTGCGGAGCAAATTGTCTTTTGGAAGGCGTATGCCATTGCTGCTATCGCCTGTGTTGGACTCATTGGGTGGTATGCTTATTATGTACTGGGCGGCGTCAAGCGAGCGGCGATTTTTACTGTCACACTGGCAGGATTGTATGCGGCGTTTTTCGGCATATTAACCACCGAAGATATGAATTTATTGCTTGGTGCTGTCTTCTGTTTTGTGCTACTCGCTTGCGTGATGGTCATGACCCGTAAAATTGATTGGTATAAAATTGCCTAACTCAGATAGAGCATGTTAAAAGCGTTTAGTCTAGGGCTGTCTTACGTTGGTATAGTTGGCTATTATTAAGCCTGCCAACATAAGACCGCTCGATCTACTCATAGATAATTCATATATCCATCATCTCATTTATTATCATCTAATGATCTCACTATTCAAGGCCTTCGCCCAGTCTCGACATCCATTCTCACAGCGTTCACAGAGCTGATTGGGGTCAAATATATGATCGACATAGCCGCAATGCATACATGCGTAATATGTTTCTGACTCTATCTCTTCGACAGGTTGATACTGCTTAGGGAAAAGCGGCATACCATAGCCAGTGTTTTCAGGCGGATATAACAATATACTAAAATTACCGTCTGTCTCTAGCAGGCCTGTACGCACTTGACCCAAATGCTCGACCCCTTGTTGGCGCATTTCAGTAAAAAACTCATCATGAGACATTTTACCCTTTTTAATCTTATCGAGTACCAGCATTCCGTCTTCTACAATATAGAGCGACTTCCCTTCTAATAAATCTTCAAAAGGTTGGAATTCCATCATAATCCACGTACACAATCGATAAAGCAGGATAACGGCGCTCATGACCAGCACCGCCTGAATAATCGGCAAATCCTCGTTAAACATAGTGTCACCTGCGATAGAACCCAATGATAAAATAATGGTCAACTCAAAGATTGACAGCTGACGGACGCCGCGTTTGCCCGTCAAACGCAAAAACGAAATAATCAGTACAAACATGACGCTGACACGCACCAATATCTCAAGCGCAAATGCCCAAGTGGTGTCATGAATAAAGATACTTGCCCAATCCATATTACTTTTTCCTATCTATTGTTTTTATTTAATTTACGACAATTCATTTAAGCAATCGTTCTGAGTATGCGCTTGACCCACATCACATCACTTTTGTAGTCAGCCTTTATTGTTAATTCAACTATCATCAGTCCAATTTAAAAAATACTTTTGCCTGCGAGTGCAATAAAATATGATCTGTTGTGAGAAATCTCCCAATTGACAACTAGCAACGGGGTTTTCGCACTTCAGCCAGTATTTCTGCTGGTAAAAAATCGGTTACAACAACATCCCTAAAAGTCGAATTTGCCTATTTTATTTAAAAACCAACTTCTTTATTGTAGGAATTATTTTTGAAAGCCACCTTGTACACCGTTATTGCATTAATCGCCTTTGCTGCAAACTCTCTCTTTTGCCGTATGGCGTTAGCAGAGGGTCATATAGATGCTTGGAGCTTTACCATTTTGCGCCTGCTGAGCGCTGCTGTCTGCCTAGGTATTATCATGACCATTCATGCTTATCGGTTACGACAGCACGCGCGAGAGTCTGACAGTATTGCTCACGCTGCTATTTTAAGTGACAAAGGCAGCTGGTTAAGTAGCGTGAGCTTAGTGATTTATGCGCTATGCTTTTCGATTGCTTATGTAGAGTTGGATACTGGTACAGGAGCGCTGATTCTATTTTCAGCGGTTCAGCTGACGATGATTGGTTGGGGCATCTATAAGAAAGAGCAATTGAGCGGCTTACAATGGCTGGCATTTATCGTAGCGGTAGCAGGGTTTGTCTATTTGATGCTACCGTCAGCAGCGGTGCCTTCGTTATTAGCGGCGGTGCTTATGGCAATCAGTGGTGCTGCTTGGGGTATATATAGCATACGCGGCAAATCATGCGTGTCACCGCTGCGAGCCACAGGTTTTAATTTCATTCGGAGTCTGATAGCAGCGCCCATACTGTTAGTGATAAGCATGACTTATCTAGAAAATATAGGCTTGGAAAACATCAATCTAGGTGATATTACTATCAAAGGAGTACTTTTGGCCTGTGCATCAGGAGCGATCGCATCTGGTATGGGCTACAGTATCTGGTATATGGCCATGCCTTTGTTAAAAAACACTCAAGCAGCAGTTGTACAATTGTGTGTACCTATACTGGCTGCGATATTAGGCGTGGTGTTTTTATCTGAGCAATTGACCATGCCATTCGTTATAGCAAGCTCAGTTATCTTGGGTGCAGTACTGGTATTTATTTTAAATAGAGAAAAAGCCCCTTCGTGAAATATCCTCATTCGTTATTCAAAATTAATAGGCTAATAAAGACTAAAATGCTTAGTGATAAAAAAGATAGATAAGATTACTACCATAGCCCTCAAACACAACATGAAGTTACATTCTCTACGGTATCATGTTGCTTGAAGTAACAACCTACTTTTACCGATACTTTTGAGGCATATTATGAAAAAATTATTAGCTGTAGCACCTTTTGCTCTATTATTGTCTGCCTGCGCCACTAATGCACCAACTACTACGACCCCAGAGACCAATACTCAGCCAGTAGTCCAATCATTCACTTGTGAAGACAACGGTCAACTCACTGCTGCTTACACTGCCAATGGTCAAACTGCTAACCTAAACGTGACCTTGCCTAAAGTTGGCTTAACCAACGCAAAAATCACTATGGAGCAAGCGGTATCAGGTTCTGGCGCTCGTTATGTGAATAATGTTAACCCTAAAACCACTTACGATTGGCACACCAAAGCGGATTACGGCATCATGACCATCACATCAGACAATGGTCAACAATACCAAGTGAACTGCCAACTATAATAACCCTAGAAACAAGCATAAATAATACGTGATGGTTATTTGAATAAAACCCATGTTTCTATTCAAATCTATTAAAACGAAAGAGCCAATAGGCAAACTACTGGCTCTTTTTTGTGCTTAACTTTTTATGCTTGATAATTCAATCTTAATGATCAACATTGAATCACTCAATAAAAAACTGCCTGAATACTTTATGTACCCAAGCAGTTGAAAGTCATGTCGTTTTTATATTTGTTTATAGTTATTAGAACAGCTGTTGAATCAGTCGTTAGGTGTTAACTACGGCGGACCGTTAAACCACGGTCACATGCAAACGTGCATCGACATTACCGCGAGTAGCATTAGAGTATGGGCAAACTTGATGAGCTGTTTCGACCAGTGTTTGCGCTTGAGCGTCATCAATGCCCGACACTTCAACATACAAATCTATATCTAGGTTATATCTACCATCGGCTTTCATACCAATACCCACTTGGGTCGAGGTTTTTGAGGCAGTGATTGGCAGTTTCATTTGCTGGGCGGTCAGATTTAAAGCACTATCAAAACAAGCCGCATAACCCATTGCAAAAAGCTGCTCTGGATTGACACCTTCCTTTTCTGTTTCTTGAAAAGAGACCAGATCAAAAGCTAGCGAACCATCGTCAAGACCTGTATGACCAGAACGACCACCCGTTGCCGTTGCTCGCGTTTTATAGAAAATTTTCATCATATATTCCTTATGGATTGGCATGTTATTGGTATTGGGCAATACGCTGCAAATCAATCTTACTGCGTTTTGGTGCCATCATTATAAAAGTGAACACGCTAATCTGGTAGAGCATTACTCCAGCATCCTTGCCTATTCCTATAAATATTTATATCATTAGGCAAATTATAAAGTAAGTAGAAATCATGAAAACAAAAACGGTTGAGCAGCTACTTAGTATATTACCCAAAAACCAAACCATCGAATCAGACATTTCAGGCTTGTTTTTTTATTGTGCCGACAGACCAAGAAAGACGGTCAGCTATATCCAAGAACCTAGTATATGTATCGTCTTACAAGGCACGCGTGAAATTTACTTAGGTACAGATTGCCAGAAATTTGATGACAGCAGTCTGATGTTCTGCCCTGTAAATATTCCTATAAGCATGCATATCAAACACGCCACTGTAGAGAAGCCTGTCATCGTATTGTCTATGAAATTAAATTTGGCGCTCATTCGTGAGGTCATGGCGCAAATACCCCCTCAGAAAAATGCCGATTATGAGCATCAAGGTATAAAATGGCCATTAGAAGACACCATATTAACCGCATTCGAACGGCTGATAGACTTGCTTAATTATCCAAGTGACATAGAGTTTTTATCACCTTTAATCCAGCAAGAGATTTATTATCGGCTACTCTCAGCACAGCAAGGTCACAAGCTTCGGCAACTGGTGGTTAATGGCAGTCACACCCACCGTATAGCCCAAGCTACCGATTGGCTAAAAGCGCATTTAGAAGAGCCCGTCATCATAGAAGATTTGGCCAGTCGATGCGGTATGAGTGTTTCGGGATTTCATCAACATTTTAAAGAAATCACTCAACTAAGCCCGCTTCAATATCAAAAAAGCCTACGATTGATGAAAGCGCGGCAGCTGATTCAACTCGGCGAGGCACAAGTATCGCAAATCGCCATGCAAGTAGGCTATGAAAGTCCCAGCCAATTTAGCCGTGAATATAAGCGGTTATTTGGAGTAAATCCAAGCAGTGAGTTAAATGTCTAACATGATGCTTCTACCATAATGCCCCTACTATAATGGTTTCTGACTAAAGCAATTCCTCTGCGCCTTGACAGCTTCATAAGCAACTGCGTACACAATGTAATTATCTGTTTAGCAGATTCCTACACCCTCCCTCTTTCCATCCGAACAAACGACGAAATATCTTACTCAAGAAAAAAACAGTTGACTTGATCTATATATTCATATTATAACATATATTATATATTCATAATTTTGCAACTATTATAATAATTTTTCTACGTGTGATCGTCAGAATATTTCGGGAGGCACTAATATGATTCGTTTAAGCTATACTCTCAAATGCTGGGCATTGGGTGTCACTTATTTTTTGGTGTTTTATTTTATGGTGGTCATGAGCGACCCTGGTTTTAGCAAGTATATTTATATGCTGGCACTAAGCACCTTGTTATTCCCCGTAGCTAAGCGTTCAGTCGATGTTATGACGGACTTTTTTACACCAAACACGGTATTATTTAATGGATTATTGCCCTCATTATTGATCAACGTGGTGATTTGGATACTCACGCCATTTATTGTAGCACTGACCGTTATAGCATTCGTGCTTTATAGTATGGGTGTGCTGACAGAAAAGATCAGTCACTAATTTTACTCAGGTGCTAAATTTTAGAGCAAAGGTCATATGACGCCACCTTCGCTTTTTTGTTTCATAAAAGATTTATCCATCGCAAAAAAACAATGACACTCAAAAAAAAGGCTGAGTTAGCAATTGCTAATCCAGACTTTTTATCGATAGTGAGTGAGGGTTAATTACTTAAAATCAGTAGGATATCCATACGATAACCTACTCTATCAAAGCTACGAGCAAATTTCACGAATAGTTATTTGATTTTGATATTTGCCTAGAGGCCCGTATTGACCGATGGGGCTAATGTTACCAATGACGCAAGTTTCGAAATATTTGTAATAACCTTTTTGATTGAGACTTTTTGAATCTTTAATTAATAATTGCTTTGGGTCTGACACATAGTAAATAATGTTATCAGAAACGAACTCATGAATCTCAAAGCTTCTTTTAAAACTGCCGCGTAACTGCACTTCTTTTTCTACGCTTGTTGGCGCGAATACCTTCACATTTTCATTATTACTGGCTTGTGTCTCATCACAGCCCGTACTCATAAATATAGTTGATGCAAATCCTAATATTATCAATCTACCTTTAATCATTATTTTTTATCCTGCTCAAAAACCTACATCAATATATTAAGTAACGACCAAAAAACTCTGGTATAAAAAATAATAGCTCTTTGATTTAATCAAATATTATCGACTAAATAAAAGAGCTATACAAGACAATTGTCAATTAGCAAGTTTTAAAACTCAAATCGATCCTTAACTCATTTTATCCCACATCTTGCTTAGGCGCTTCGGTGACACTGCCATGCGGGTTTTCATCGGTTGCGCGAATAGCTGAATACGATACTCCTCGACCATCCAGCGGTACTCACTAATGGCTTTATCATGGGCACGATTTGCCAACCGCTCCATATGCACATCAAGCGCGTATACTCCTTCGAGATCAGATTCGAGATTGTGCTCAAGCCGTTCAATACGAATCTCCAGCGCCTCGAGATAGCGCGGATACTGCTGCCAATGGCTATAATCCATGCGATAAACAAAATCAGCCAAGTGTAAGTCTTCTAATTGGTCTTCGATATCTTCGATAGACTCACCAAATACCTCTCGATCGAGCATGAGTAAGCTTTGGCGAATACGCTGCCAGCGAGTATAGACATTTTTAAGGATTTTTATAACGTTTTGCCCCGTCAATAGAAAGTTAACCGACACCACTTCCAAGGTTTTCTCGTACTCTTCTGGCGTAAAGGGTAATTCTTCAGCAAGCGCTACGGCAGTATCATCAGCGCTTTCAGGCAAATCAGCACTGTGGTCAAATAACACATAATGCTCTTCAAGCGACGCGTCCAATGCCGCGTCGATGACGATGGTTTTTAGCTTCTCCATATCACCAAGTGGTGCAAATGCCAATTTGAATATCTTATCAATTTGGCTGGTCAGCTGTTTTTTCTTCGCACCAAGCTTACCTTTTATCAAGGTCAAAACCCCGATACGGTGTGCCTGTAACGCTGCATTGACATCGGTATATTGATGGATAGATACCGCTTCACCTGACGCATCTGCTACGAGCGCAGCAAACTGCTTCATCACCACTCCTGCACTATGATGATTTTTGCTAAAGGCAAAATGCTCAGGGAATTCGGTATGCGTACCTTGCTGCTCATTCACCGCTTGGCGGGTCTCTTGAGCATGACGAATCTGTAGAGTTTGCAGGTCGCGACCCTTTTCGATAATACGGTTTTTGTCATCGACCACACAGATTTGTGGCTGCAAATAGCGATCAATGCTGGATGGATTAAAGCTATCAGGCGTCACTGACATAACGCCGCGACGATTGAGCGCTTGGCAAAGCTGTTTAAGCAGTCCTTGTCCACCAGCGGGTTGCAGTTCATCAAACAAGCTATCGGCTGTATCAGGAATCGGTACAATTTGACGGCGAATATCCTTTGGTAGTGACTTGAGCAATTGCAATACCAGCTCATAACGCCAACCGGGTACGCCCCATAATAGTTCGATCGCATCAAGCTGCGGTAGCGCGGCAAGTGGCACACGAATGGTCACGCCATCATCATCGCTGGACGGATCAAAAACATAACGTAGCGGTAGTTTTAAATCACCCAATTTCCATACTTCTGGGAAATCGCCTGTGGTCGGTGCTTGGCTATTGAGCACGTCATCATCGGTAAAGAATAGATATTTGGCATCAGTTTTTTCAACCTCGGCACGCCAATCTTCAAAGGCTTTGCGACTGGCAATATGCTCAGGTATTTTTTTATCATAAAACTGATACAGTGCTTCTTCATCAACCAACAAATCACGGCGACGTAACTTATCTTCAATACGTTCAATGTCGGCAATTTTATCCATATTATGCTGTAAAAATGGCGCTTGACGCCCCAAATTACCAGTCACCAGACCATCACGAATGAAGATTTCTCGTGACTCAACTAAGTTCACTTGCTCATAATTGGTCAGCTGTTTACTAATAATAATCAGACCAAATAAGCTAATCTGCGCGTAAGCTTTCACTCGTCCAGTCTTCTTCGACCAATGCGGCTCAAAGTAGTGATACTTTAATAAGTCACCTGCGGCTGAGATAATCCATTCTGGTTCAATTTTGGCAACAGTGCGCATAAAGACTTGCGAGGTTTCGACCACTTCAAAAGCCATGACCCAAGGTGGTACTTGTTTAAATACCGTACTCGCGGGGAAGATTTTGGCTTTTTGCTGGCGCGCTGCTAGATATTCACCGCGATTTTCGGTTTTATGCGCAATTGTAGACAATAGACCTGTCAATAATGCGCGGTGTAAATTGGCATATTTAACCGCTTTGAGTTCTTCATCTTCTATCGCGGTAGGGTCGCTGGTCATGTTTTCTAACGAAGCATTTTTATCGGTTCCTTTATCGGAAGCTTTTGCCTCTTTAACATCCGTCAGCTTGAGGTCTGTGACCATTTGTACTAACTGACGATGGGTTTGATTCCACTCACGTACACGCGGGAAGCTCAGATAGTTTTTCTTGGTAAAATTCTTACGCTGATTGCCAGACAGCTTATTGCCATCTTCATCTTTTTCAAATAGCGCTTTCCACAGACTCAGATAGAATAAAAAGTCAGAATCATCTTGACGAAATTCCGCATGCTTTTGGTCGGCTTGCTGGCGTTTATTGGCAGGACGCTCGCGTGGATCCTGTACAGCAAGAGCCGCTACTACAATCAGCATCTCACGGATACAATCAAAATCACTGCCCGCAACCAACATACGTGCTAGCCTTGGATCGATTGGCATACGCGCCATTTTTTGTCCAGTGGGCGTCAGGCTTAAATGATCGAGACCTTTTTTTGGTTTTGGCTTATTGGTTTGATGAGCAGCAGTTGCTTCATTTTTAGAGGTAATCGCGCCTAACTCATCAAGCAATTTATGCCCATCAGTAACCAAGCGGCTATCGGGTGGCTCGATAAAGGCAAAATCATCAACACTACCTAAGCGCAGATTGGCCATCTGTAAAATAACGGATGCAAGATTGGTCCGTAAAATCTCAGGTTCGGTAAATTCTGGACGACCGGTAAAGTCCTCTTCACTATAAAGACGGATACAAACACCCGGCGCAACACGACCGCAGCGACCTTTACGCTGATTGGCAGCCGCTTGCGAGATCGCCTCAATCGGTAAACGCTGTACGCGCGAGCGATACGAATAGCGTGATATCCGCGCAAAACCCAAGTCAATCACATAGCGGATACCCGGTACGGTCAGCGCGGTCTCGGCAACGTTGGTCGCAATAACGATACGCCGACCACGACCTGACGGTTGAAAGATGCGCTGCTGCTCTTCATAAGTCTGCCGTGCAAATAGTGGCAGCACTTCGGTGTGCTTGGGTCCATGACGCTCAAGCACCTCTTGCAGCTCACGAATCTCAGCTTCTGTGGCGGCAAATATCAAGATGTCTGCTTGATCAGCATGACCTTTATTTTGTGCATCGCTGAAGCATTCTTCGACGGCGGCCACAACCGCACGTGGCAGATTTTCTTCAAAGTCATCGTAGCTGTCATCATCGGAGCTGTTCACTGGCTCATCAGTGAGGGGACGGTAACGAACTTCAACAGGAAAACTACGACCTTCGACATTGAAAATAGGTGCAGGTACGTTGCGTTTTAGCTTATTATCATAGCGGCTAAAGTATTCACTAAAGCGTTTGGTATCAAGTGTTGCTGAGGTAATAATCACTTTTAAATCAGGACGTTTGGGCAGTAGCTTTTTCAGATAACCCATAATGAAATCAATGTTTAAGCTACGCTCATGCGCCTCATCAATAATGATGGTATCGTATTTACTCAAGAATCTATCGTGACCCAATTCAGCCAGCAAGATACCATCGGTCATCAGCTTAACAACAGATTGCGCCGTACCCTGCTCATTAAAGCGAATCTTGAAGCTGACAGTATTACCGAGCTGCTCGCCCAATTCTTCAGCGATACGGTTTGCCACACTGCGCGCGGCCAATCGTCGAGGCTGGGTATGCCCTATCTGCCCAGTGATACCGCGACCTGCCAGCATTGCCAGCTTCGGCAATTGCGTCGTCTTACCAGAACCCGTCTCCCCTGCAACAATAATGACTTGGTGATCAATAATTGCCTGTACTAAATCTTCTGCACGTTGACTCACGGGCAAATCAAGATTCAGTTTTTCTGCCAGTTTGTCTGGAATACTATCCATACGTGCCTGCACCGCTTGCTGTGAGCGGGTCTTGATTTTTTCATACTGCGCACGTTTTTTAGTTAGCCCATCATCCGCTTTATCGTCAGAAACTTTTTTATTTTTAGCCACAGCAGCCCTTGCCAGCTCACGCTCGAGACGACTTAAATAATAACTGTCTTTAGCGAGTACTGGTAAATCAACAACCATATCAGGTTGTGAAGACGCTTCATTACTGTTTGCTGTAATATTCAAATTATCGTGATTTGGGTTTTCTAATCTACTTAATTCATCGGATTTAAGCCCATTGGTATTGTTTTCAGTTGGTATATTTGAGGTACTCTTAGAAGTATTCGGCATATTTACTTAGGCTATTTATTGTTTGGAAGTGGTTAGATTATGAGGGTAATTTGGGCGCGATTCAAGGTGGTTATAGTGTTTGCTTGGCAACTATGCAGACTATTATCTATTTTCAAAACGCTCAGTCAAAATATTTCTAAGCTCATTAGTCATAGGCTTAAATTTAAAATGCTCTGGCTCCATTTGAACAATCAAAGCATACTGATCCTTTTCAATTGAGTTATCCTCACATAAAAAATGATTCATCTCCTGACTAGTGATGGCATTAATAATATAAAAAGGAGTATCGCTATCTTCAAACTGTGTCAGCTCATAGTAATTATTCGGATCCCGCATAACGAGATTAGTACCATTAGAAAGAGTCGTATAATAGGTATCCTCAGTAGCTTGCTGCGCCTCTAATCTTAAAGGATTGCCTTGGGTAGCGAAATAATACTTCAGCATATAACCAATATCGCTATTAATCACATCCAAACGTAAATGCTCACCCTCTTCTGTGATGCATTGATAGATCATAAAAGGTTCGTAAATTCGTGGTTTAGTAGTGACATTTTATCAAATTTCTCAAACCTGCCAGCCCTATTTTATTTTTGTGAATAAATTATTTGTAAGCTCAAACGCTACTTGTATAAATAATCTGTTGACGAATAGCAGCCCCCGTAAAGAAATTCTGCAACTTTTGCAATGGCAGCCTAGGAAAAGGCAGATGCAGCGAAAGTATTAACCTCTCAAACGCTACCATTTCATCAGCTAATGCTTGTGCGACATCAGGTTGAATCTGCGGATTTTCATACACATTATCAATCAACCAAGTGAGTTGTGGAAACTTAGCATTATCATGAATCTGATAAAGGGTGGGTAATAGCTCATCTGAGATTTGGCAACGCGATTTGCGAATCATGCCATTTTTATAGTACATATTTAAAGCCATATTAGGGTGTGTCCTTAATTAAATGATGAGATTAAAAATGAAATGAATTTAAAATAACTTCCTTAAATTCTTGATACTTAGATAACCAACATACTCTTTATCTTCATCAGCATTTGTAAGTTCGTGACTATTATGAATCCTAGGCTCAATTAAAATCTGTATGTTTGAGACAAGGTCGTTCACGTCGTATATATCATCGATATCTACCTGAAATTTATCATCAATGTGCGATGCGGCATTAAAAGGTGTGTCTTTATCTTTAAAAGTAAGTTGTTGATAAAACTCACTTTGCTTTGCTTGTTTAATAGCATCTTTTTGATTATCAGCAACGATAAGTAGCTTATGATGAAACTCTTCAAAACTCCCCCGCTGATAGCCGCCTAAATTAATAAAGAACAGTTTTAAACCGTTATCATTCGCGGCTTGGTTATCTGACTCAATCAATTTAACAGTATGGTTTCCCACTTTGGTAATCGCTCTGTATGAATCAATATGCCATTTATTGTTGACTTCCGGCCAATGATTATTGATATCGTCTATTAGCTCGCTTACCTGATTGGCTACACCGAATAAAATATCGTGCTGCTCAATCAAACGACCTTTGGGGCGACCACCAAGCTGCACCATAAATAGTGTTGGCATAAAGAATTACCTTGTACGTTAATAACTTCTGAGTAAAATGTGTGATGTTAGATAAATCATATAAAAAGGATCAATATGGGCATTCTGATAGCTATTAAGCTGACGTTTATAGCGACTATATTTTTGCCAATAGTGTTGTGTTTAACTTCCTGTACAAATAAAGAATCAAGCTTAACATCAAGAGCTACTTATCATGACATCAGCAAAGTTGAAATTGAGAACCCTTATTCAAACCCTATTCTACTATCTTACGACGCAAAGCATCAGCCTGAAAAAATGCAGGCCATAGTCGATGAGATAAATAGTCAAAGCCATGGTTTTTGGCGTGAAGGTCTAGGCGGCAAAGAGGGAGCTAATGTTATTAGTATTCATATCTATAGCTATTCTGAGACGCCAGTTTCAAGCTTTTCTTTATTTTCTAATCAACTAATGGAGCGAGGACCAAATTATCGACAGCTTAATGTAGACGGTTTTTTTAGGCAAATAGATATTCAAGCGCTACCCGCATTGAAAGAGGTTTGGTGTGGTCATAGAGATATTGATGCATATAATAGCTTGCAACTTAGTAAATCATGCTAAAAATAGGCAAAATCCTGATACTTATATATTTAATTGCTCATCAAGGCAATACCCGCCCTGTCCTCAGTGCAAACGCCCAGTCTTCACGACCATTCATTGAAGCCAATTTAGCCGCAGCTTCATAATCATAAGGCACCTTGATATGCTCAGTTTGCCAGTATTTACCCTGCTCAGTGTCAGCACATTTAATAAGCGCGTAACTGGCATGGGGCGAATAGGTTTGCATCTTATGCAAAACAGGCAAGTCATCTTCATAGGCAGGATAACCCACGCTACCTGTATTGATGATTATCTGATCTGTCGATAGCGTGACTGTACGTGGGATATGAGTATGACCACATATAATAACGGTGTTATCGATACCGTTAAGCAGTGCCAAAATGGCTAGATTATCACGTAAGGTCGGCTGACCCGTCTCGATATTTTCTAACAAATATACCATGTCATCGGTTGGTGACCCATGGCACAGATAAACATCTTCACTCAGATGACAATCAAATGGCAAATTCTGTAGCCACTTAACCGCTGCTTTTGGCAAGTCCTCTATGATAAAAGCCATGGTTGCGTTGTTGCCAATCTCCGCCGTTGTCGCTTCATAAATCTGTCTATCCTGATTACCTCGAATAGTAATGATATCGTTCTGCTGTGCCATTAAGAGCGCATAGGTATCTTTGGGGGCAATCGGTCCGTATAAAATATCACCCAGATTAACAATTTGATCAATATCGCGCTGTTTAATATCAGTCAGCACGGCTTCAAGCGCGAAGACATTACTATGAATGTCAGAAATAGCCGCGATAGTATTTAATTGCTTGTTATTAGAGTTGGAGTTAGAGTGCGCCATCCTATTTATTTTCCTAACAAATCACTATGTTATACATCGACTAATTGTAAAAAGGAATAGAAAAGAGAAACAAAAAAACCCAATGGCTCGTGATTATTGAGACATTGGGTTTCATAAATTATGATTAATGTGATTAATAAACTATATTAAGAAGAAATAAGCCCACAATCCGACGACAAAGGTAGCAATAATATTAAGAATGACACCCGTACGGATCATTTCGCTCTGTTTAATCAATCCCGTACCAAAGACAATCGCATTTGGCGGTGTCGCAACGGGTAGCATAAAGGCACAAGATGCACCAATACCGATGACCAATACCAACACTTCGTGCGGTAAACCCATCTGCTCTGCAATGGCAGCAAATACGGGAACCAGCAGGGCGGCAGAGGCGGTATTAGAAGCAAACTCCGTCAAGAAAATAATAAATGCTGATACCGCAATCATCACCACGATAAGCGGTGCAGAAGACAACGCATTAGCGACCGTCTCCCCTAGAACCAAGGATGCACCTGATACCTTCAAAATCGTCGACAGGGCAATACCACCACCGAACAGCATGAGTACACCCCAATCAGTATTATCAGACACCTGCTTCCACGATACCAAGCCTAAGCTGACCACAGCGGCAGCAGCTGATAAGGCAATAACCGCGTCAGTATCCGTAATATCAAGCGCAGCACCAATCTTTTTGGAGAAAATCCAGCTCAACGCGGTGACAATAAAGACGATAATCGTCACTACGCGAGGTTTATTCCATACAATAGGCTCATCTTCAACCAATACAATTTTACGGTTCAGGTTGGGCTTCAAAAACACATACATCGCGCCTAACAATAGCGGCAATAATACCAGCATCATCGGCACACCAAACTTCATCCAGTCCACAAAGGCAATATTGAGCGCCTTTGCAGCGATAGCATTTGGTGGCGAACCAACGATCGTACCTAAACCACCAAGGCTTGCTGAGTAAGCGATACCTAATAGTACAAATACAAAAGTGCCTCGGTCTTTTTCGCGGTCAACTTGCGTTAAAATACCTAGCGCTAATGGCAACATCATCGCCGCCGTCGCAGTATTCGATATCCACATCGACAAAAATGCGGTCACGCCAAATATCAAAAATACCGCCGTGCTTAATTTGCCACCTGACATCGATAAAATCTTCAGGGCAATTTTTTTATCCAATTGCTGCACATGCAAGGCTGCCGCTAAAGCAAAACCACCAAAAAACAAATAAATGGTCGGATTGGCAAAGCTTTGTAAGCCTATTTCGGCATCGAATTCCGGTATACCAACTAGGGCACCAACCACGACTACCAATAGTGCCGTAATCGTGACGTGCAACGCTTCCGTTAGCCACAATACGCCGATGAAGAACAATAAGGCAAGACCCTTATTGGCATTGATATCGAATGGCAATACATTATAAATAATCATACTGATAACCGCCGCAATAGCGACCACTATCAACCCTTTACCAGTACCCTTTGGAAAGGTATCGGTAAATAAATACTCATTGCCATCATCAGGAAGATGGCTATCTAGTTTTTGCTCTGACATAAAATGTCCTTATTTTCCCAAAGACAGTGTAAAAAGACGCTAAAATAAAAACGCATGTTAGCGATTGACGGCTATTCAACCAGCAACCACAAAAAATACGCCGTTATCATAACAGATATATAACAAAAAGCTGATGCAACAAAGCCTTTATAAAAAAGCCCTTATAAAATTTGCAATAAATATGGTTATTTCACAGGTAAAGAATTACTTTAATGCGTTTTAGGAAATGTACCTTAAAACGGTACTTTATAGAGATGACATTTATCTCATGAGTTTTTTATTTTTGAACCGAACGCCGAGAGTGAGTGAGAGCAACTTATAACCAAGTAATTGCTTTTAATTAGACAGCAAACCTTGTGAGGTGCGGTTACACATCGTCACTAAACAAGCGTACACTTAGTATGTACAAGCGTATGGTGCTATCTCATACTAAATAAGTCAAAATAAATTTCTAATACCAGTAATAGCTTAATAACTATTTTTTATTAGTATTTATATCGGAAAATGAATAACAATAAATAGGAGCACTTTATGACAGATGCAAATAAAACAGACTCAACCACTAAAATGGCACCAAGAGATATCAATCAAGACGGTTTGGCTAAAAAAGATCAGCAGCGTACCGATGACTCTGCACTCGATATGATGCAGGGCATGCATGAACATGAAGACCATGAAGGTGAGAAGTAAACCAACGTTTTATGATTACCCAAGCCAAAACACGAAAGGTGCTTATCATTATGATGAGCGCCTTTCGTGTTTTGGCTCTCTTTTTTCTGGCAAGCGATCTGAGGCGTAGTTATATATAAATGCTGCCGTCAAGACGATAGCAATGGGTACAAATAGTGCTTCATAGCCAACCTTGGCGAATAAAAATGCTCCAACGGCGCTGCCACCGCAAAAGCAATACCAAATAATGGCTTGAAACCCTAATGTCGGTTTGCTAATCGATCGACCTGCCAACCAGTTACCAATCGCTGCGCCCATATCTGATGTCAAACCTGTCAAATGGGTGGTACGAATAACCGCGCCACTATAAGTCGCTACCATGGCATTCTGTAATCCGCATGCCATTGCCGCAGCCAACTGTCCTAAATAATCATGCTGCTGATACAACCAGTAGCTGGCCATTAACAGTGCCGCCTCGATATATAGCGCACTACCATAGCGCCTACCTAACTTTAATGATGTCTGCCCAATCACATAACCACTCAGTATCGCACCTGCCAAAAAAGACAATAGCAGCGCACCGACATACAAGATACTACGCACATCCAAGTAAGCAATAGCCGCTGCAAATAAGCTTACGTTGCCAGTGACGTGAGAAACCGATAGATTGGTAAACCCCATTAACGCAGCAGTGTTAACACAGCCAGCACTGAATGCCAGTACTGCCCCGCCCCACAATATCCACTTTGGTAATTTGGTTATCATATTTGCCGCCTAATGGCTTATCACCAAAAAGCATCTATTATAACCAAAAAAGGCAACCGATTGGCTGCCTTCCTGATGTATAAAACCCTATAACCGACTATTGAAGAGCATTATTTCGGCTCATCAAGCATCATTAATTGCTCACTGATAGCAACGGTATTAAAACCTGCGTCAACAAACATAATCTCGCCGGTGATACCAGATGCCCAAGGTGATAGCAAGAAAAGCGCCGCATTACCAACTTCGGTTTGTGTGATATTACGTTGTAGCGGCGCGATTTTTTCGCTGATATCGAGCATTTTACGGAATGATTTGATGCCACTGGCAGCAAGCGTGCGAATAGGACCTGCTGAGATCGCATTGACACGAATGCCTTCACCGCCCATCGAAGTAGCCAAATAGCGAACACTGGCTTCGAGGCTGGCCTTTGCCATACCCATGACGTTGTAGTTTGGCAATACCGAGATACTACCTTCATACGTCAATGTCAGCATCGAACCGTGACGCATGGCTAATAAAGCACGAGCTTCTTTGGCTAATGCTACAAAACTATAGCTTGAGATATCATGGGCAATTTGACTGCCTTCACGGGTCGTCGCCTTAACAAAATCGCCATCAAGCTGATCCATCGGTGCAAAGCCAATCGCATGTACCACACCATCGATTCCATCACCCCAATGGGCAGTGACTTGCTCAAAGCAGGCAGCGATAGACTCATCAGACGCCACATCACACTCAAGTACCAAATCTGCTTCGAATTTCTCCGCTGCCATATCGACACGCTTTTTGATCTTATCATTAGGATAAGTGAGAATTAATGAGGCACCTTCACGGTGCAGTGCCTCAGCGATAGCCCAAGCGATAGACAGTTTGCTCGCAATGCCTGTCACGACAAATCGTTGTCCTTGTAGTAGCATAATATTTCCTTTTGGGTCGATCAAAATTATTTAATCATATTAAGTTATTTGGAGTGATTAGATACGATGAATATCACAGCGTAAAAAGTACAAATTATAAAATAAGTCATTATACACGAATTAATTTAAGTAAACAGTCGTAAACTGTATTCCCTTATAATGGCGTCTAATATTGATTAAACACCCAACTGCTCGCCACAGCAGTATGAAGTTAAGGAGATTTCAAGTATAATCACAGCCCTTCCCAGCTTGCACAATTTTTATAAAAATCCTTTACAACAGTTATTTGTAACTGTTCGTAATTAGGGATTTAGCGTTAAGCTACACCCACATTTTGGATGGCTGCCAAACTTATGAGTAACACCCCAACAATAGCATCAAATTACCAAGAAAGCGTTGAGTCTTATCGTCAACTGATTCTCTCAACTGGCGAGGACTTACAGCGTCCCGGTCTTGAAGAGACGCCGATGCGTGCTGCAAAAGCTTTTGCACATTTAACCCAAGGTTATCATCAAAGCTTGGATGAAGTCGTCAACGACGCCCTGTTTCCATCGAGCAATCGCGAGCTGGTATTGGTACAAAATATTGAATTTTATTCATTGTGCGAACATCATATGCTGCCTTTTCATGGTATCGCTCATGTAGGCTATTTACCCAATGGTCAAGTACTGGGCTTATCAAAATTTGCCCGTATTGTCGATATGTTCGCCCGTCGCTTGCAAGTTCAAGAAAATTTAAGCGAGCAAGTGGCACAAACTATCATGGATGTCACTGGCTGTCGCGGCGTAGCAGTAGTGATGGATGCAGCGCATATGTGCATGATGATGCGCGGCGTAAATAAGCAGCACTCTACTACACGCACGATGTCGATGTTAGGTGAATTTGTCCATGATAACCAAGCGCGTACAGAGTTTTTGAGTGCGATCCCTAGACGTCAGCCTGCATTCTAACGCTTCAAATAACAATAGATAATAAAAAAAGGATACTTAAGTATCCTTTTTTAATGCGTACCTTTCAATATAGCTATCATTAATAATTAGCAATCAACCATTAATTGCAATATAACGAGGCATAACTAACCTATTTTACGTCATCAATCCAATTGCCATAACCTTCTGCTTCCATCTGCGCCAGTGGAATAAAACGCATTGCCGCTGAATTCATACAGTAGCGCTTGCCTGTCGGTGCTGGACCATCGTCAAATACATGACCGACGTGTGAGTCTGCATAGCGGCTACGAATTTCGGTACGGCTTCCGAATATCCCTCGGTCTTCCTTCTCAACGACCATATCCGTGCTCAATGGACGGGTAAAGCTTGGCCAGCCAGTGCCAGATTTGTACTGATCACGAGAGGAATATAGTGGCTCCCCCGATATCACATCGACATACAGCCCAGGCGCTTTATTATCCCAGTATTCATTATCAAAAGCGCGTTCGGTGCCGTCTTTTTGAGTGACTTTATATTGAATATCACTGAGCGACTGCTTTAGCTCATCCTGTGCAGGCTTCACAAAGGTATCTGGATGGAATCCTGTACTAGCTTTAGTAGCTGACGCATTGTTTGATGTTGCCTGTACGCTACCTGCCGCCGTAGGTTTAAACTGGCTAAAATCCAGCTCGTAGTCTTTACCATAGACACTTTCGATAAACTGATAGCGACCAGAATTAAAGGTATAAGCTTTATAGCGGATTGGGTTTTTCTTATAATAATCTTGATGATACTCTTCAGCAGGGTAAAACTTGCTAGCAGCAACAATTTCAATCACAACTGGTTTGCTATAGACACCAGAGTCTTGCAGTGATTGCTTAGCAGCTTCCGCTATCTGCTTTTCTTGTGCATTATTATAAAAAATAGCGGGACGATACTGGGTTCCACGATCTACATACTGGCCGTCAGCATCGGTTGGATCGGCGATACGCCATAACGCTTGAACGAGACCATTATAGGTGATTTTCGTCGGGTCATAATATACTTGAGCCGCTTCAGTATGCCCTGTGCCGCCTGCTGATACAGTGCTATAAGTTGGATTGGTCGATTGACCGCCGGTATAGCCAGAGACCACTTCTACAACGCCAGGTATCTTTTCATAACCCGCTTCCACGCACCAAAAACAACCGCCAGCGACCGTAGCGACTGCGAGATTTGGATCCGTTGGCGCATAAGGATTATCGATGGCAGTATTTTTTACAGCGGGCGTATTTTCGGTGGCAGCACAGCCAACGAAAACCATACTGATGGCTGCTACAGCCATCGAAATAGCGCCCGTCTTTAATTTATGATTCATCGATACCTCCTAAAAGTAATATAATATAACTCTTTAACCTCACTAAACTATACTTACATTGTTATAAAAATTTAACAGTAATTAGATATTATTTAATATAATTAAACAGTATAATCCTGAATTATACCCAATTTCTTAATAAGATAAGTTTGCTACAAAGTACAATAATTAAAAAAAGAGCACATTACGGACAGCGTAGTGTGCTCTTTTATATTACATCAATATATCTTAGGCAGCTTATGTAGCTTAGTTACTCTTTTATTTTCCAGCAGTATGCTCATCACTGGCTTGCTGAATCTTGGTTAAAATAGCCTTGATTTCAGACGCTGATAGATACGTTGGTACGGCATAGGTATCACTGACTTCTTTTGCTGCTGCTTTGGCAATTTTATCAAAATCACTGCTTTGCATGCCTTTCACCGTTGGATCTATATTCAAAGTAGCAATCAG
This sequence comes from Psychrobacter immobilis, assembly GCA_904846265.1. Taxonomy (GTDB): domain Bacteria; phylum Pseudomonadota; class Gammaproteobacteria; order Pseudomonadales; family Moraxellaceae; genus Psychrobacter; species Psychrobacter immobilis_A. The sequence goes on from CAJHAA010000001.1 coordinate 237,764, forward strand.
TTCGCGTACTTGCGCGATGAGGTGGTCGGCAATCTCAGCATCACTCTTGCTAGCTTGTCCCGATTTTACCATACCTGTTTTTCTAGCCAACTGTGCCAGTCTTTTTTTACTTCCTTGACGATTGACATCAAGCACATACGGCAGCACGATGGCATTGGCACGACCGTGAGGAATACTATAGTGCGCCCCTAACTGGTGAGCGATAGCATGGACGTAACCAAGACCCGCTTTATTAAAGGCGATACCGCCGTAATGAGCGGCAATACCCATCTCTTCTCTGGCTTTAAGATTGCCGCCGTCTTTATAAACCAGCGGTAGGTTTTGCATCACAGATTTGACCGCAGAAGCCGCATAATAATCGGTCTCTACGCTCGCATTAGCACTCATCCAAGCTTCAAGCGCGTGCGTTAAAACATCGATACCCGTATCCGCTGTGATATGAGCCGGCATGCCTTTCATAATAACAGGGTCAATAGCCGCTGCTAATGGCACCATTCTTGGGTCAATAGACAGCGCTTTTTGATGCGTTTTATCGTCTGATACTACTGCACCAAGGGTTGCTTCTGAACCTGTGCCAGCCGTGGTAGGAATACAATAGAGCGGCATAGAAGGCTTTCTGGCTTTAAGAATGCCGATAAGTTGTTGCGGCTTGCAGCTATTGCCTTGTGACATCGCAATCATCTTAGCCGCATCAATGACCGAACCACCACCGATGGCAATAATTGAATCGCACTTAGCATCGATAGATTTGCGCAGTCCTTTTTCGACAACCTTAAAAGTAGGGTCTGGGGTAATGCCGTCATAAACGGTATAGCTGATATTTTTGCTATCTAGATAATCAGTCACTTTGGCTGGAATGCCTAGCTTATTAAGCACGGCATCAGTGACGATAAATACATTGGTGCTGCCTTCGTTGATAGCCATATCACATAGCTCTTCACAAGAGCTCTCACCAACAAATAGCATTGGTCTTCTAATTGGAACAACATAAGCGAACGCTTTTAAGACTTTAGCGCGTGTTTTAGCAACGGCTAAATAACCGACATTCTGCAATCCATTGGTATTTACTAACTTGTTATTTACTAATTTAACAATACTATTTTGTTTTTTCATGAGTAAAAATCCTTTTTAATGATGGTAATAATAGCGATGACAATCCTTTAAAGCAGCAATTTAAACGGCTCTTTAACTAAAAATTAAACAAATCTAAGCATCCAACTAAAGTGAACGTCTGTTTAACTTATTGTATCACTGCTATTTTTAGGATATCGCAATTAGTATGAACTGCCATGTTCTGCTTATTTGGCTATATCTGCTTAACTCTTTTTGGCTAAGCTAAATCATACTCGCCTGCAGCAACTGCTGCGCATAGGGATGCTGTGGGCTATTAAAAACATCTTCAGTACGTCCGTACTCAATACATATGCCATCTTTAAGCACCATAATATGCTGACATAAGGCGCGCACCACTTTTAAGTCATGACTAATAAACACATAACTGATTTGCAATTTTTCCTGAATTTCACGTAGTAAATTAACGACGGTCACCTGCGTGGTACTATCAAGCGCGGACGTCGGCTCATCTAATATCAATAGACTCGGCTGCATAATAAGGGCGCGCGCAAGTGCGACACGCTGACGCTGACCACCTGATAGCTCATGCGGATAACGATGCGCAAACTCAGCTGGCAGATGCACGGTAGTAAGGCTATCCATCACTGCCTGCTGCCGTGCTGCCTTATCAACGCCTTGTACGAGCAATCCTTCTTCAACGATTTGCATCACTGTCATACGTGGATTGATACTGGCAAATGGGTCTTGAAATACCATTTGAATTTGCGAGCGAAACTGACGTAGCTCACCCTTGGACAATACTGAAATATCTTGTCCATTGACTATTATTTCGCCACCCACACGCGCTTGATTGCTAAGCAATTGACTTAATGCAAGCGCTATCGTGGTTTTTCCAGAGCCTGACTCACCTACAATGCCTAACGCCCACCCTTTCTGTAGCGTCATATCAACATTTTTTACTGCATCAAACCAGCGCTTAGTACTACCAAACAGACTTTTTTCAATGGGAAACTGTACTTGTAAATTGCTGACTTGCAATACGGTTTGTGGCTGACTTTCATCATCATTAGAGAAGTTCAGTGCTTGGCCAAAGTCTTGTTTGATTAGCGAGCGGGTATATTCGGCTTTGGGCTGGTTAAACACCGCTGCGGTTTGCCCCTGCTCAATCGTTTTACCTTGGTGCATGACGATTACTTCATCACTGTAGCGCCTGACCAGATTGAGGTCATGGCTAATAAGCACCATCGCCATATTATGCTGACGCTTAAGGTCATCTAATAGAGCGAGAATCTCATGTTGGAGAGTCACATCAAGCGCGGTGGTCGGCTCATCAGCGATTAAAATATCAGGCTGCTGTGCCAATGCCATGGCAATCATAACGCGCTGACGCTGACCACCTGATAGCTCATGTGGATAGCGGTTCAGCTTATCAATCGGATTGGTAATATTGACATCATTTAGTAAATCGATTGTTTGACTTTGCCATTGTTTCTTGGGCACACCAACTAGACGTAGTGATTCAGCAATTTGTTTGGCAACTGTATGTAGTGGATTGAGCGCCGTCATCGGTTCTTGAAACACCATGCCGCTGCGCTGCCCACGAATAGAGCGCAGCGCAGCGTTACGTGCCTTAGCACTAACACTAACATTGGCATTGGCATTGGCTATCGGTAGCACAGTCAACCCTGCTGACCCTGCCAGCTTCACCTCACCGCTAACGGTCAAACTGTCTGGCAATAAGCCTAATAGCGCGAGACTTGCAATAGATTTGCCAGAGCCTGATTCACCTACGATAGCAAAAGTTTGTCCTTGCCGCAGCTCATAAGAGAGTTTATCGACTAACGTTACGCCGTTATTGGTAAGAATACTAAGCTTATCGACACTCAATATTAGCTTTTGCTGTGTATTGCTACGGTTGCCGTTTAGGCTGTCAGTGTGCGTATCAGTCATGGTCATCTTAAGAGCGCCTCGGATCAAACGCATCACGCAGCGCTTCGCCAACGAATATTAGCAGTGATAAGATAAAGGTCAAACTAAAAAACCCAGATAGCGCAAGCCATGGTGCATCGAGATTATTTTTCCCTTGTACCATCAGCTCGCCGAGAGACGGTGACCCAGGCGGCAAGCCATAACCTAAAAAATCTAGTGCGGTTAAAGCGATAATATTAGCGGTCAATATAAATGGCAGCTGTGACAAGCTTGATGCTAAGGCATTGGGCAAAATATGTCTGAGCATGATTTGACTGTCCGATACCCCAAGATTACGCGCCGCACGGACATAATCAAAGTTACGCGCGCGCAAAAACTCCGCCCGTACCAAACCGACCAATCCCATCCAACCAAATAATAACATCATTGCAAATAGCATAAAGATACTGGGGCTGAATAAACTGACCAAAATAATAATCATAAACAGCTGCGGCATACCGCCCCATACTTCCATGAAGCGCTGCCCTGCCAAATCTATCCAACCACCGTAATAACCTTGTATTGCACCGACGATAATACCAATCACTGCCCCAGCAAGTGTTAATGCTAAACCGAACAATAATGACACCCGCATGCCATAAAGTATCCGTGCCAACACATCGCGGCCTAAGTCATCAGTACCAAGCCAGTTCTGGCTATTGGGCGCTGCTGGATATGGAATACCCAGCTCAACGTTTGGTGTCTGATCAGCAAATGGAATGGGCGGCATAATGTAAAAACCCTGCTCATCAATCAGCGCCTGTACCGCAGGGTCTTTATAATTGGCTTCAGTCTCAAACACCCCACCAAAAGCCGTTTCAGGATAGGCTTTTAGGACAGGAAAGTAATAATCGCCTTGATACTGCACCAGTAGCGGCTTGTCATTGGCAATCACATTGGCTGCCATACAAATGACGAATATCAGCGCAAAAATGAATAATGATACGACGCCAAGACGATTTTGACGAAAGCGATTAAGTCGCGCCTGCCAGATAGGATTTAGGCGACGTTTTTTTGGCATAGAGACAGGAGATGCAGATGAAGGCGTTGAAGGTAACGGATGATTTGATATTTTATCTGACATTATCGCCCCTCAAAATCAATACGAGGATCAATTAAGTGATAACTTAAATCACTGATTAACTGTAATAATAGTCCGAGTAAAGTAAAGATAAATAGCGTACCGAATATCACAGGATAATCGCGCTGTTGAATGGCTTCGAAGCCTAAGAGACCCAAACCATCAAGTTTAAAAATAATCTCGATTAAGAAGTTTCCGGCAAAGAAAATGCCAACGATAGCCGCTGGAATACCTGCAATAATAATCAGCATGGCATTACGAAACACATGCCCGTAAAGGACCTGACGCTCACCCAGCCCTTTAGCACGAGCAGTAAGTACATATTGCTTACCCAGCTCTTCTAAAAAGCTAAACTTGGTCAGATAGGTCAAACCCGCAAAACCGCCAATCGTACTTGCCAGCAGTGGTAGCGCCAAATGCCAAAAGTAATCTTTGATTTTACCCAGCGCGCTTAATTGATCGAAGTTCTCAGAGGTCAAGCCTTGCAGTGGAAAGATATTCCAGTAGCTACCACCTGCAAAAAACACCAGTAATATAACGGCAAATACGAAAACGGGTATTGCATGCCCGATAGCAAGCAGCATAGCAGTGAATTTATCCATCTCCGAGCCATGATGCATGGCTTTATAGATACCTAGTGGAATCGCTATCATATAAATCAGCAACGTGCTCCAGAGCCCAAGCGAGATAGAAACGGGTAATTTCTCGATAATCAAATCCGTTACCGACTGTCCTTTAAAAAAAGACTCGCCAAAATCTAGCTGAGCGTAATTCTTTAACATGAGCCAAAAGCGCTCAGGTGCCGATTTATCAAAGCCGTATTGGGCATTAATCGCTGCAACCATTTCCTCAGATAAGCCACGCGTACCTTGATAGGTACTGTTATTTCCTGCACTACCCGCGCCAATATTATCGCCAAGTGCATTGTCTTTTGCACCTTGCTCAATAAGCGCCAGTTGCTGCTCGACAGGACCACCAGGCGCTGCTTGTACAATCACAAAGTTTGCGAGCAATATCAAAAAAAGCGTCGGTAATATCAGCAGTAACCTTTTTAAGATATAAAGACCCATAACGGTGGCTTCCTAAGATAATAAATATGACGACAGAAAGAATACGCAGCTAATAACTATCAAAACGTCAGTCGAAGCGCCCGTTATGGTTTAAAAGTTATTTTTAAGCTCACGTAACGCAGCAAATACAGCCAAAGATTTATCATCATCGATAGTTGTTTTAGACTTCACCTCTGCTATCACACTCGGCTCTTGCGTCCGTAAAAACACATTGACTGCGCGCTCATGTTCTAAAGAGACTGGCAACGTCGGAATACCTTGGGCGGTTTTTTCTTCTGCTTGAATCAGTGCTTGCTGCATTGCTTCATTAGTAGGTTCAATAGATAGTCCAAAGCGCAGATTACTGGCAGTGTATTCATGTGCAGGATATAGTAGCGTGTCAGCTGGTAAACCATTTAAACGCTTAAAGCTGTTGTGTAATTGCTCAATCGTCCCCGTAAATACCCGTCCGCATCCAGCACTAAATAAAGTATCGCCACAAAAGCAATGTTTAAGCCCGTCAATATCCAAAATATAAGCCACGTGGCTATCAGTATGGCCAGACACATCCCATACTTGTGCTGCACAGCCCCACGCACTGACGGTACTGCCATCTTTGATGGTTTGATCTTCATCGACATTATGCTCAGTATGCGCAACCAGATGCGTCATCGGATACGACTCTTGCAGTTCTGCGACACCGCCGATATGGTCATGATGATGATGAGTCGTCCAGATAGACGTCAGCTCTAATTTATTTTCTTCCAAATAACTCATGACAGGCTCAGCTTGACCAGGATCAATAACGATCGCCTGTTTATTATTTTCATTAATCAATGTCCAAATATAATTGTCATTGAACGCTTTGATTGGGTGAATACGGATAGTCATATTAAATCCTTACCAGTAGTTATCTTTATTGCTGATGTCTTTTATTGATTTTTTAAACGAAATAAAATTTTAAGATGCAGCGTTATTTCATTTATTGTTCTAAATTATTGCTTCAAGTATTGGTTAACACGTGCTTCTGCTTCTTTATCCGTCCACCAATAGTCAATACCGATGGCATTAGAGGGCAGTTTTTCAGTATGACGATATTGATCCCAATAGGCGACATTGGTCGCTGATTTGCCGTATAAGGGCACTAAATAATGACCAGCACGTAGTAGGCGATCGAGCACCTGAGTATATAATATAGTATCGTCGCGAGTTTTAGCATTACCAAGCTGCTCTATCACCGCGTCAATCTCTGGGTTTTTGATGCCGATAGTATTTCTATTACCCGCTTGGTCAGCCGCTGAGCTACCCCAAAAGCCAACTTGTTCTGCACCAGGGGATAAACTCTGAGCAAATTTATCAACTATCATGTCGTAGTCAAAACGGCGTACCCGCTCATAATATTGTGGTCCGTCGACTTGACGTAACGTCGCATCAAATCCTAAGCGCTTTAGATTTCGAATATATGGCAGCAGCACCCGACCCATAGTATCGCCCATCATTAAAACCTCAATCTGAGCAAGTTGTCCATTGGGCTGATATAGCTTCATATCGTTATAATAAAATCCAGCATCTAGCAACAGCTGCCGCGCTTCTAGTAACTCTTTACGGTTAAAGCCACTACCGTCACTGGTCGGCAATTGCCACTCCATTAATACGGCTTGACGTTGCAGCGGTTCAAGCTTAGGTAATAAAGGCGTAAGCACCTGCATCTCTTCAGCAGATGGCACCCCTGTTGCGGCAAGCTCGGAGCCATGAAAGAAACTTTGTAAGCGTTCATACTGCCCATGAAACAAGGTCTTATTCATCCACTCAAAGTCGTAAGCCTTGCTCAGTGCTTGGCGAACGCGAATATCTTGAAAGATGGGACGTCGCATATTCATGACCAAACCCTGCATTGGCACGGGATTTTCGCTACTGATGGTTTCTTTACGAATCAAACCTGCCTTGACGGCGGGAAAATTGTAACCTGTTGCCCAATTAGAGGCTTTATTCTCCGGACGAAAACGATATTGACCAGACTTAAAACCTTCAAAGGCAATCTCATCGCTTTGATAATAAACAAACTTAATCATATCAAAGTTATAACGACCGCGATTGACCATCAAATCACGACCCCAATAATTGGGATCACGTACATAGCTGACCGAGCGCCCTGCATCGACACGTCCTAACTTATAAGGTCCACTGCCCATCAATGGCGTCAACGTTATTTTTTCAAAATCCGTATCGATAGAGGACTTAGCAAAAATAGGAAACTGTCCGACGGTTAATAAAATCTCTTTATTGTCATCAGAGTTAAAGATGAATTTTACTTGTTGCTTATTAATAATTTCAATATTTTTAATATCACCCAAATAGCTGCGAATATACATCGGACCTTTATTTAACAGTGCATCATAAGTCGCTTTGACGTCACTGCTGGTGACCGGCGTGCCATCCCAAAAGCGCGCAGCAGGATTAATATGATAGATAATCCAACTGGTATCATCAGGGTCATAAGTTACTTTGGTTGCCAGCTGCGGATACATGGTAAAGGCTTCATTTAATGAGCCAGTCATCAAGGTATCATATAGATAGTCCGTACCAACCATCGCCACACCTGTGGTCATCCATTTATTAGCCGCGTTAAAAGTACCACGCGCCTCAAGTGATAATATACCACCTGTCGGTGCCTTTGGATTGGCATAAGGCATAAAGGGCACGTCAATATACTCAGTGGTACTATTATGACCAAGCGCAGTAGTAGTGATTGGCACCGCGATACTGGCAGGTATCCAGCTTACAGTCATGGCAAGTAAGACGGCTTTTAGCATGGTATTTTTTATCATAATAAAGTTATAACAAACCCTTGTGCGAGCCCAATGAATATGATGAAATTTTACTTAAGTGCTACCATATAATTAAAAAAGAGTGAGTGCCGCAGAATTTTATCATAACAAACTTAGGTTTTTTAACCTAATGATTTGCAGCGTTAGAGTTGCTACATGATGCATCATTTATCTTAAAAGAATACTAACGCGTATAAAAAAAGACGCAACTTTTATAAGCTGCGTCTTTTGTTTTAAAATCCATGCTAATTTATGCGTGTTTTTTCTCAAACGCAATCATAAAGTCAACCAACTGCTGCACCCAATCTAATGACACTGCATTGTAAATGCTGGCACGCATACCGCCCACATCGCGGTGACCTTTTAAATTCATCAAGCCTGCCGCTTCCGACTCTTCTAAGAATACTTTATCAAGGCTGCTGTCGGCTAAGGTAAAAGGCACGTTCATGATAGAGCGATATTTGGGATCAACTGGATTGCTATAAAAGCTGCTATCATCAATCGTTTTATAGAGTAAATCAGCTTTTTGTTGGTTGATTTTGCCAATAGCAGCAACGCCGCCCTGCTCCTCTAACCAATCAAACACTAGTCCTGCTAAATACCAAGAATACGTCGCTGGTGTGTTTGACATGGATTCTTTTTCAGCTTGGTGCTCATAGTTCATCAGCAGTGGGCACCATTCACTCGCTTGACCCAATAGGTCTTCACGGATAATCACGATAATCAGACCTGCTGGCCCGATATTTTTTTGCGCACCTGCGTAAATCATGCCAAATTTAGAGACATCAATGGGCTGTGACAAAATACAAGAAGACATATCGACGACAATTGGTGCATCGACTTGTGGCGGCTCAAATATTTGCAAACCATGAATGGTTTCGTTAGCGCAGTAATGGAAATAGGCGGCATCTTCGCTCAGGTTCCATTCGCTTTGGGCTGGTACGTCAGTAAAGCTACTGTCTTTACCCGTTGCGACCTGATTCACTTCACCAAGACCAAGCTTTTCATAGCGCTGTGCTTCTTTGACCGCTTTACCAGACCATGCACCCGTCGTTAGATAGTCTGCGCGCCCACCATTTAGCAAGTTTAATGGAATCGCTGAAAACTGTAAGCTAGCGCCACCTTGTAAAAATAGAACTTTATAGTTATCTGGAATGTCCATTAGCGAGCGCAATTTGGCTTCGGCTTTTTCGGTAATGGCGATGTATTCTTTACTACGGTGACTCACTTCCATAACCGACATGCCGCGTCCCTGCCAATCAAGCAACTCTTCTTGAGCGCGTGATAATACGGCCGTCGGTATAGTAGCAGGTCCCGCTGAAAAATTGGGTACGCGGTTAGGAGCGGCTTTAGTGGTCATAATCAATATCCTAAATATGATGAAGTCATCGTGGTTATTAAAGGTTGAATGTTGAAGGTGAATTTTATCGTTATTTTTTAATCTCTATCATAGTAAGTGGTAAGCCTTTAACTGTGACTCGATAACTGCTCCCAAAGCTGACGTTTAAGGCTACTATCAGCAAGCATCTCATCGAGTGTGGGCACAGTAGTCACGCTAGGATGTTCAAGACCGTCAGGCAACACTGTCAATGCGGCAATTTTTATCTCTTCGCTACGGCCGATTTTAAAGACGTATCCAGCAAGACTGGCATTGGCAAGCTCAGCCGTATCCATACCTTCACAGATAGGGAACGATGTCGTCTCACAACTGATGGATAACGCTTGGGTGATATTTTGCCACAGTTTTTGGCTGTCATGATTAAGTGCTTGGATATCCACCAAAATCACCCAATCACCATAACGACCACCTTGTAAATCAAAGGGTGCTACCTTTTTAAAGCTTTCCTCTTGAAAGCCCTCTTCTTTAAAACTGCCATTTCCAAAGCTCGAAGCGTCATTTATATCAGCAATAGAAGTTTGCTGTACAACAGTATCTACAAAGGAGGTAACGGCTGGCTTAGATATATTAAGGGCATTAGGAGTAGTCGAGTCAAAACTATAAGTAACAGGGCTTTGCTGGTCAGAATGGTATAAAGCTATCTCATTAGCATCATAATAATAATGATTAATAGACTCATCACCCACTATACCTGATAGCGAATCAGCAGATGCTGAATGCGACATCCCAACGCTTATATCATCACCATTGAGAGACTTAACACTTGGCTGTTCAAGGGTCGCAGCAGCAGGAATAGAGGTCGTGCTGGTATTAACAATAGTCGAGTTAGTGGTAGACAGAGTAGGCGCGGAAATATCTGCGATACTCAGGGTTTCAGAGCTCGGCTGCACCCACTGAGTGATACCCATCATCGCTAAAATCTGGCGCTGCTGCATACGATGCTGTAATACAACTAGCGGCTCTTGGATATCACTCATGCTTATTTACTATCCTACTTATCTAAAATAAATTTACAGGCTTTTACTATCAAAAGAAATGCTATTAAGAAAAGGTCAAGAACATATCGTTTCTTGCCAGCAAAACAATTACTTAAGTACCATCAACTAAATTGCTCAAAAAAGCTGCCGAACGCCTAACCAATGATTGGCTAACATGGACAAGCAATCATACTCATCTTGACTGACTATCGTATCGTGTAACATCAGCGTATGCAATGTACTCAGCCATTGCCGGTAAGTAGGATAAGCATAAGAGTAGCGCAGACTATCATTGCCCGCCTTATCTACACTATCTGCATTTCCGTCTTGTCTATGAGCATTATAATCTATTTGATCGCCGCCCTGTTGCCTCTGTCTATAATTATCATTACGTTTGGCTTCTGATGCAGGCGACTGACTGGCAGGCGCTATAAAAATAGGCACCGTTTCTATCACTGCCAATAATTGGATACTATTTATATTTTGCGCAGTCAATAGTAGCCATTGCAAATTTGCGTCACTAACAGCGGCTAAGTCAATATCAATTAAACGTGCGTGACGCCGCAAATCCACAAGATAGTGAGCAACACTGTCATTATTATAGCCGAGTGCTAAAATAGGTGCTGAAACGTGTACTGAGTTATCTAGTGCTGATACGACCTGACCCTTGACATCTTTTGATAAGCGATAAGCCAATAAAGTAACCATTGTTCTCGCAGCAACATCAAGACCATCAAATACTTCTCCTGAAGGATCAAGCTGAGCATAAATATCATCTCTACCCGCTTGCAATGCTTGCTGCCATAACCATAATAGCTGAGGCTGAGCATGCACGTGTGTCTCGTTTAACACAGTAGACAATATCGGTAATAGTTGCTGCAACTGTAGCGCCTGCCATAACGCTAAAATCGATGGCAACCGAGAGTCGATTTTTCCTGAGTGCGTTGATACTGGCTTAATTTTATCCATAGCACCATCTTCACTGGCTATGTTATCAGCCAAATGTTGACTTAAATCTGCCGTTAGGTAGTGTTCAAATAGCTCAATGATACCCTGTTGATAGCGCATCAGCATTGTACGACACTTTTTTTGCTGCACATAATGTTGATGATCTTGATTGCTATGACTCGCTTCATATCTTAAGCGTGATTCATTGATAGCAGTTTCTGACAGGTCATGCTGACTCAATTGCTTTATTGCCAATACAATCAATGCGTTGTCTAAACGCCTATCAAGATGTGCCACTGCCGCTAATAATTTATGATCTATCGTATGCGCTAAAAATTGGGGGTGGCTGCTAATATTAGCGCTAGCGTTATTATCGATTTCAGCAGCAGACGTTTTATCGTTAGCAAGTCCAAGCCAGATATCACTCAAGTCATAACTCTCAGTCGTTGATAATATACGACCTTGATGGCACAACATAACTGCTTCAATCAAAGCTTGCGCCCCAAGCGGGTGATAACTGTGATTGAGTATATACTGCGGCAGTGAAACTTTTTGTCTATCGTCGATACCAATCAATGTATCCGATGGCAAATCGCTATCAGGTTTTGCTTGCCATGGCTTGAGCAACTGATGAATACCGGTATTTTGTGCTTGAACTTGTAAACGTCCTTCAACAACGACATCTTTCTCGATAACAAACTCTAGCTCCTTATCTTCGTTCAACTCATTCTTTATTTCATTTGCAGGAAAAGCAGTAATTTCTTTGTCTATAACATCATTGCTGTTATTAGTAAGGATTTTATTGTTATTGCTTTTATTGTTATCTAATCCTGATTGAGTTTCAAATATTGATGATTGGGTATTTTTTTCTTGTTTGTTTTTGCTTAGGCTATTTGCTTTTATGACGCCCCAACCCCCTAATCGCCGCTGCTCATGTATCTCTTTTATTTTCTGTTGATTTATGCGCTTTTCTTTAGCCACTTGTACCGCAAAATCATGATAAGCGTTGGCATTAATGGCACTCATTCGCTCAGCCAAGCTCGGATGGGTGGCAAACCAAGAGACGTCACCCAAATCAGCACCACTACTGGCAAAGAAGAAGTGACTAAGACCATTGATATCGGCGATACTGGTTAAGCGCGAACCAAGCGAATCTTGATGAATGGTTTGTAAGGTTTCCATAATAGCCGGCGAGCGTGTCAGCTGCACGCTGGTGGCATCGGCAAGCAATTCACGCTGGCGATTAAAGCTGTGTTTAATCAGTTGCGCACTGGCCATACTCGAAAAACTCAATCCATGTATTAACAACGTCCAAATATTACGCGGTGCTTGACTATCGAACTTATTATTATTTTGTAGCCATCGTGACTTGCTCTTAGCTGACGACTGCTGGCTTTGTGATTGACTTTGCCAATAGCTTACCCATTCACTATGGGTGGTAAAATTGGCGGTTTGAGCTTCAGTGCTACGCGCATGGCTATCGACGACCCTTTGTGACAAGAGATTGCGTCGATTGACCGCATCATCAAAATAATTGTGATGGCTATTCTGATGACTGCGTTGATTACCAGCGCCAAAATTATTAATAGAATCACTCCAGTCATAGAGTAATTGCAAGCCTGCCAGCACGACCATGAGCTGTAAGTTAAAAGTGGCATCACCATGCAATATATGACCATATTCATGCCCTATTAGCCCATACAGCCCCTCATCGGACAGCTTATCAAGCGCGCCTTGAGTGACGACCAACACCATATCTTGACTATGACGACCAGCGACGAAGCCGTTAATACCTTGCTCATCAGGCAGTACATACAGAATCGGCATACGTACACCCGAAGCAATGGCTAGCTGCTGGGCAATCTCATAATAACGACGGTAGACAGGCGGGAAATCTCGCTCATCACGCACGGCGATATGGTGGGCGCTGAAACGAACCTTTGGTATAGGCTCATGCTGATGGGCAACCCCTTGACTATGCTCCCACGCATCTTGGCTGTGGTCGATAAACAGCCGAACCCCGCCCACACGCTGAGCAATAGCGCGACCACCCGCTTCTAAACGTCTGTACTCTAAAAAGCTACCGATCACAAAGCTACCGATTGTCCAGATAGCAACCAGTATCAACACCCAATGATAAATGCCACCAGTAAATATCGTTAGCAGCAGCGCCATGATACCCAGCGCTACTGCCAGATGGGCAAAGACAATGAGAAAAAATAGCCCATAGAGCAACAGACTTCGCTGGGTACGGGTGCGTTGTTCACCAAAAAAATCCATCTATATGCCTGACTTAAAAATAGCTAAACGCATCTGAACATATGAATATAATTCAATATCAGCCCATATTGACGACAGGTGCTTGAGCGATCACATTTCTGTCTTCAAAAACTAGCGGGCTTAACGGGCGAAAGCCAAAAGTCGTACTAATAAGATTGTTGGGAAATACCTCGCGGTCATTGTTATAGAACATCACGCTGTCATTATAGTGCTGACGGGCGAAGCCAATGCGGTTCTCAGTATTGGTCAGCTCATCCATCAACTCTTTAATCATACTGTCCGCCTTTAGCTCAGGGTAAGCTTCCACAACCGCTGAAAACTGCCCTAACGCTTTAGACAGCATACTCTCAGCTTTGGCAAATAGCGCCATATGCTCAAGCGAGTCTGGCTGATGTGTATTGGAGTCTTGCAAGCTCTGGGCATGATTACGTGCACTAATCACACGGGTCAGCGTCTCTTCTTCATGCGTCAGATAGCGTTTAGCAGTTTCAACCAAATTTGGAATCAAATCATGACGGCGCTTCAGTTGTACATCGATTTGAGCAAAACCATTTTTCGCTTGGTTGCGAGCGCGTACCAATTTATTAAATATAGATACGCCAAACACAATCACTAGTAGCACGAAGGCAATGAACAACCAAACAAACATCTTCATAAGAAAACCCTAAAGTGTCCAGAATGTTAATAAAAGTTAATACATTGTATTTTAACCCATCTTAATCAATCAAAGGTCAAAATCGGACAAAAAAAGGTCGAAAAAAAAGCCCTTTACAATGAAGGGCTTAATAGATCAAACGAGCATTTCTGATTAAATATCAAAACAGGTATCAAATTTTAGGCAAAAAAAAGCGACTCCAAAAGCAAATCCTCGGCACACACTGTGACTATTACCGTTGCTACCTTCCGGTCCTGGCGGGGTTCATAGAACAATGTTGCGAGGCTACCAATGGAGCCACCAGTTGCAAATTATACAAGAATTTTTAAATATTACAACCCCTATCGTAAAACTCTTTCTATAACCTCAAAACGCCCTGTAACTTAGGTGACAAAATTCTCACAGCGAGCCTGTTAAATTTTGCTATTTTAGTTGAGGAAGCTGAGCATACTCGGTATCAACTAATAACTAAAATGGACAGCTTCTCATATAAAGGCGAGTCTTACCTATGTATGGCTAACCTAAATACTATTGATATAACTCACTCAGGAGATCATTGTGAAAACCACTTTACTTAATAAAGCCGCTCTAACGACTGGTACTGCATTTCTACTCACAGCCATGATGGGTAGCGCACATGCAGAACCAACAGGCTACGATCAGCTTACTTTTCAGACAGAAGTAAAAGAAGAAATCCAGAATGATGAAGTACGAGCCAGCTTATATAAAAAAGCGCAGGCAATGGATTCTAAAACTCTAGCGACAACGCTCAACACCTCAATTAATAATGCCATGAAAATTGCTAAGCGCTATCCAACGGTCACCGTAAGCACCGGACAACAGCGCACCTACCCTCGCTATGATAAAAATGACAAAATCATTGGCTGGACAGGACAAGCAAACATCGATTTAAAAAGTACCGACTTTGCAGCCACCAGCCAACTCATCGCTGACCTACAAGAAACGTTGGTGATGGACAATCTGAACTTTGGTGTCTCAGATACCAAAAAGGATGCGCTTGAGCAAAAGCTGATGACCAATGCGTCTCGTGCTTTTCAGCAACAAGCTAAAAACCTAACACGCGCTTGGGATGCTCGTGGCTATCGTGTCGTCAATGTGAATCTAAATACAGGTAGCAACTACCCACGTCCGATGTATAGTGCTATGAGTATGAAAGCAGGCGCAGCAGACGAATCAGTACCTAGCCAAAGTTTTGAATCTGGCAATAGCACTATCTCAGTGACTGCTAATGGTACGATTGAATTGACTAAATAAGCTGTAAATACATAGAATTAATAAATATCCTGATAAACATAAAGGCAAGCGCTGCAATCAGCGCTTGCCTTTATGTTTATATAGAAGAAATTAACTTATAAAGTTACTCTACTTTGTATGGGTTCTTATACTTATCCATGATTGACACATTGCCTACAAGTTAATTTATCACCGGTTGCTCAAGCGTCATAGGTTTGTCTACGATAGGCTTAGTAAATGATTGCATATTCGGTTGTTTGCCCTCTTGACGCATTTTTAACAGTACTTTTTGATACCAAGGTAGATTCTGATAAGCTAAAAGCTGTTGCGCGATTTTCTTATTATTTTGCAATGTTGTATTGTTTTGAATCACATACACCGTTCGCTCTACTTGTTTGAGTGTTTGACCTTTCTCATTTTTTAACACGGCTTTTATCTTGTGCGATCCTGGTAAAACATCTACCGTTGCAATCGAGGCGCTAAGACCTTGCGCGACTTCATTACCATCCAAATAAATACTGACACTATCACCTGCTTGTAAGTTCGGCTTCACTTGCACATTGACATCAATGCTTTGGGCTGGACGACGATATGCACGTTCTGCGCTTGGTTCAGTAATATTAAGCTGATAATTGACGACTGGTTTGGCGTCAGGGCTATTTTTAGCAGCCGTATTTTGCGTAGTCGTATTAACATTACTAGAAGGAGGTGGACTACTCATGTTATCACTGTTACTTGAGCTGATGCGACTTTCTTTCGTCGTGACACCCGTTTGGCTGATTTTTTTACCCGCCTGCTGCTCATAATTTTGCGGGCGATCGGTAAAGGTGACTTGACCTGTTTTTTCGTCAATAACTTTATAAATAGGCGCAGCATTTGTCAAAGGGGCATAGAGAGTTGCCATACTAATCATCGTAGCAGCAATCAGTACCAACCCTAACTTACTGTTTGAAAAAACCGGTTTTGATAATGAAGTCATAGTCAGTCAACCTAATGAGTACCTAATATTATGAATATCTATTATGCGATACTTTGGGTGTTAAATCAGTAATAATTTCAAAGAGGACAGATCCGTTGATTTAGCAAATTATTATTGAGACGTAAAAAAAACCAGCTAAGAATAACTTAGCTGGTTTTTATCACTCAAAATAACTGAGTGTTTTAGCTATAAATTAGCAGCTGTAGTATAAGTCAAACTCAACTGGATGCACGGTTAAATTGACACGTTGCACTTCTTCTTCTTTCAAAGCGATGAACGCCTCTAGCATGTCTTCAGTGAATACATCACCTTTTAATAAGAACTCATGATCATCACGCAAGGCTTGTAATGCAACTTCTAAGCTCTCCGCAACGGTTGGGATGAGTGCTTCTTCTTCTGGTGGTAAGTCATACAAGTTTTTGTCAGCAGCTTCACCCGGATGTATTTTATTTTGAATACCATCAAGACCTGCCATTAGTAACGCTGCAAACGTTAAATATGGGTTGGCCGCTGGATCAGGGAAACGTGCTTCAACACGTACCGCTTTTGGGCTGCTAACATGTGGAATACGGATAGATGCTGAGCGGTTAGATGCTGAGTACGCAAGTTTGATAGGCGCTTCATAATGCGGTACTAGGCGCTTATAGCTATTAGTCGATGGGTTGGTAATCGCATTCAACGCACGCGCATGCTTGATAATACCACCGATGAAATACAGTGCAGATTCAGACAAACCAGCATACTCATCACCTGAGAAAGTATTGACACCATCTTTGGAGATTGACATATGCACGTGCATGCCTGAACCATTGTCACCAACGATTGGTTTTGGCATAAAGGTAGCCGTTTTACCAAACTGATGCGCAACATTATGCACAACATACTTTAGCTGCTGTACTTCATCAGCTTTTTTGACTAACGTATTGAAAGCGACACCAATTTCTGACTGGCAAGGCGCAACTTCATGGTGATGAACTTCGACACAGCCTTCACCGATGATTTCTTCTAAACGCTCACACATAACAGAGCGCATGTCTTGCGAGCTATCGATTGGTGGTACTGGGAAGTAAGCGCCTTTAACACGTGGACGATGTCCCATGTTGCCCCACTCATAGTCATTGTTAGTCGACCATGCCGCTTCTTCGGCTGTGATCTTGTGGCTAACGCCAGACATATCAATTGACCATTTCACATCATCAAATATAAAGAACTCAGGCTCAGGACCAAAATAAGCAGTATCACCAATGCCCGTTGACTTTAAGTACTCTTCGGCGCGGCGCGCAATAGAACGTGGGTCACGATCATAACCTTGTAGCGTTGATGGCTCGATAATATCGCAAGTAACAACTACGGTAAGTGAATCAAAGAACGGGTCAAGAAAAGCCGTCTCTGGATCAGGACGCAAGATCATATCTGACGCTTCGATACCTTTCCAACCAGCAATAGATGAGCCATCAAACATCTTGCCATCTTCCATCACTTCTTCGTCAACGCTATGCGCTGGGAAGCTGATATGTTGCTCTTTACCACGTGTATCAGTGAAGCGAAAATCAACCCATTTAGCATTAGAGGATTGGATAAGATCTAGTAGTTTGTTCGACATAAATAGTCTCCGTTGTGTTGATTAGGTTATTGCGATTTAAAATTATAAGTACAATCTGTTGGTTAAAAATCTCTGGTTTGATAACAGTCAGCGCTGCGTTTAGAGCTAAATATCCTGTTTAATATTATGCTTATTCTCAGCACTGTCAATATTATTAGTCAAGATAGTCATCTGAGTTATGCGCTTAATAAGACCCGCCAGTGTTTTGGTTCGATATTATTCTAACAACATATCACTCATTATGCTGAACTCTTCAGGCACTTGTTAATAATAATTATTGAACCACTTTATCACCAAAGATAATCATAACAGTAATAATGCAAAGGCTATGCCAGCTTTTTATAACGCTGAAAATGCAGAGGATAAAATGATAGTTATTAATAATAATTACAGCAACTTATAATATCTTTGAAACTATTTCAGCCGTAGATTTATCGTCAGTGGTGTCATACAAATTATTTATCCAGAGTCATTAATAACGCATTTATGCACTAATTTAGTGCATATTAAATGTATAAATAAAAAATTATGTACTTTTTTAGTGCATTTGAGATATTAACGAATGTCATCTAACAAGCAAAATGTATTGTTATTCACCACTTATTTGGGTCGCCTGCACCCTACATTTGATAGACTGCAAAATAGTGGTAAGATAACGGCGTCATATAACCATCTCCATAGATAGAACTCAATAAGTAGAACGCTAATGATTCTGATGATCGATAATTACGACAGTTTTACGTACAATATTGTACAGTACTTCGGTGAATTACAGCAGGACATCACCGTCTGGCGTAACGATCAAACCACTATTGAAAATATTAGAATCCTTGCGCCAGATGCGATCGTCATTGGCCCCGGTCCCTGCGATCCCGATCAGGCGGGTATCTCTCTAGAAGCTATCAAGACTTTTCAGGGCGTGATACCGATACTAGGCATTTGCCTAGGACATCAGGCAATTGGACAGGCATTTGGTGGACAAGTGGTCAAGGCTGGCGAAGTCATGCATGGCCGCTTATCCGCCGTCTATCATACTGACCAAGGTGTCTTTGAAGGCTTGCCTAATCCCGTACAAGTCACGCGCTATCATTCGCTTGTCATTGATAAAACCAGCCTGCCCGACTGTCTTGAGCTGACCGCATGGACACAAAACAATGATGGCAGTATTGAAGAAATCATGGGTATCCGTCATAAAACGTTTGCGATAGAAGGGGTACAATTCCATCCTGAGTCTATCTTAAGCGAAGCAGGTTATCAGCTGCTCAACAATTTTTTGCAAACGCATCATTTGTCAGCACTAACCTCAGATGAACTACCACAGGTCGGCTAACAGTTTATTAAAGCATGTTCTAAAAAAGCCGTTAATAACAAAATTAAAATAAAACCTATTCTATTGATAATTTAAAATTAACGTATAAAAATATTAAGAGAGATCATAATGAGTACAACAAAAACAAATGAAAGCCCTACCCCAGCTAACATTGCTCAACTGTCTGATGAAGAGACACATACGCTACTGACGACAGCTTTGGGGCGAATTTTTCAGCACATTGATTTAACCTTTGATGAGATGTATCAGGTGATGCTGATTATCATGCAAGGCAGATGTAGCGACGCCATGATGGGTGCTATTTTGACTGGTCTGCGTATGAAAGGTGAGTCCATCGATGAGATTACTGCCTCTGCCAGTGCGATGCGTGCATTAGCAGCCAATATCGAACCACGGGGCTGTGATTACTTAGTCGATATCGTCGGAACTGGCGGTGATGGTGCCAATTTATTCAACGTTTCTACTGCGTCAGCATTGGTTGCTGCCGCTGCTGGTGCGCAAGTGGCAAAACATGGTAACCGCGGCGTCTCCACCAACTCTGGTAGCTCAGATTTGCTTGAGCAAGCAGGTATCAGTCTGGCGCTTACCCCTGAGCAATCTAAAGCGTGTATCGAAAACCAAGGTATCGGCTTTTTGTTTGCGCCCAATCATCACAGTGCGATGCGTTATGCCAATCCAGTACGCCGCGAGCTCAAAGCGCGTACCATCTTTAATATTTTAGGACCATTAACCAACCCTGCTGGCACACCCAATCTGGTAATCGGTGTCTTTACCGCTCAGCTGTGCGAGCCTATCGCTAAAGTCATGAAAAACTTAGGCGCACGTCATGTCATGGTTGTGGGCGCAAAAGACGGTTTGGATGAAATCAGTCTCGCTACCTCAACCACTGTCGCTGAATTAAAAGACGGTGCGATATCTGTTTATGAGATGATGCCAGAAGATGCAGGTATTGAGTCACAAACCCTTATCGGTCTCGATGTAGATTCTCCAGCGCAAAGTCTTGAGCTGATTCGCGCGGCTCTATCAGGAGAAAACTCTCAAGACCGTGCCGTCCTTAAAGCACGTGATATGATTGCACTAAATGCAGGCGCGGCCATATATACCGCAGGGCTTGCCAGCAACTATGCTAATGGTGTGAGTCGGGCACAAAAAGTCATTCAGAACGGTGATGCCCTACTCAAGCTCGAGTCTCTCGCCAAATACACGCAGCAACTGGTGACTCCTGCTTAACGGCTAAGCACCATTACTGTGCACTCTAGCTATTTTGTCTATTTACATTTAACGATATTCGGATACCCGCATGACTCATACAGAAACCAAGACAGATATTCCTTCCGTATTGCAACGCATTGTCGCCACTAAAGTGGAAGAAGTAAACGCCGCTTGCAAGGTATTATCTCTTGAGGAATTACAAGCACAAGTCGCGGCGGATAACAAACCACGTCGTGGCTTTGCGGCGGCGCTGCGGGCGGCTAGCACTAAAGAGCATGGTATTGGTATCATCGCTGAGATTAAAAAAGCCTCTCCTTCTAAGGGCATTATCAATCACAACTTCGCGCCTGCCCTATTTGCCAAGCAATACGAGCAAGCAGGTGCCAGCTGTCTGTCTGTATTGACTGATCGCGATTATTTCCAAGGTGATGACAGCTATCTTATTCAAGCAGCTAATGCGGTAAGTCTACCGATACTGCGTAAAGATTTTATGATAGATGTGTACCAGATCTATCAATCTTATCTGATGGGAGCTGACTGTATTTTACTCATTATGGCCTGCCTTGACGACATCCAAGTACAAGAGCTGCATGCGCTAAGTATCGAATTGGGTATGGATGTATTGATAGAAGTCCATACTAAAGCCGAACTTGAACGTGCACTACAGCTACCGCGCTCAGCGCATAATATTTACGGTATTAATAATCGTGATTTGAATACTTTCGATGTCGACTTACAAACCACGCTGGATCTAAAAAATATTTTAATCGACGCACTGGCGGCTGATATGGATAGCACGCTTAAACCGCTTATCGTCACCGAAAGTGGCATTCATAATAGCGCTGATATTCGTTTGATGTTAGATAATGACATTCAGCACTTTTTAATCGGTGAACAGTTCATGAAGACTGATCATCCTGGACAAGCGTTACAATCCTTACTTGCGGGCATCGCAGCAGACGGGTAAAGTGGCTTAAGTCTACTAAACAGTTTAAATCAATCCATCATTCATCAACCAACGATACGTTAAATTCTATGTCAAACTCTCTATTTTCAAAAGAAATGCAAGACCAGCTCAAAGAGCTAAAAGGCCAACTTAGCAAAGGTCGCGATACCAATTCGCCTGAAGATGAAAACCAAAAGCCTACTGAGCCTGTATCATTGCCCACGCAAAAGCAAGTAAACAAGACTGTCAAGCAAATGGCTAGCGAGCATATTGACGATGACAAAGTTCTGTTTATGCAAGCAATGCATGGCGTCAATCAGCTTGAAGACAAAAACGTACGCTCACCTGCCAATGCTAGCAAAGCGGGCAAACCTGATGCGACTACCTTGTCTAAACGTGCTGCCGCGCAAGGTAGTGAAGCGAGTGATTTGGGAGCTGGCTTGTCAGATATGCAAGCACTACTCAACCCTGTCGCTGCTGAAGCCTATTTATCTTACAAACAGCCGACTTTGCAGAATAAAATCTTTGATCAGCTTAAAAAAGGCAAGCTACGTTGGTATGACGCCGTAGATATTCATGGTTGTACCATCGAAGAGGCGCGCGTGGCAATGACTCAACTCCTAAGCCAAGCAAAACAGAAAAACGAAACCATGGTAAAAATCGTCCATGGTAAAGGCAGTGAAGCCATTTTAAAAACCTGCGTCAATGGTTGGCTACGTCAATTACCAGAAGTATTGGCATTTTGCTCTGCGCCGCCAAAAGATGGTGGTAATGGCGCGGTATTGGTACTGCTCAAAAAATCTAAAGCTGATGGTGAATAGTTTTTAGTGGTAGAGTTAGTATGAAGAATCAAAAGGACTGCTTATTGGCAGTCCTTTTTGTTATGCTCATAAAATCATTATTTAATCTTTATCGACTATAGCCCCTATATTTAACATCTAGCGATAGTGGTATTTGCATAAATTAGGATAAGCATTTATGAGCATACAGACCATTGAGAACACGCAACAGCTACATGAACATATCATGGCTTTGATTGTTATCGAGCCAAGATTTTTGTCTATCTATGAACAAGTCGGTATGCCCAGTCTACGGCATAATGTCGGTGGGTTTGAGCAGTTGATGCGAGCAATGGTTGGTCAACAGCTGTCTGTGGCAGCAGCAGCCAGTATTTGGCAAAGACTACTCGATGCCGTCTTAACGAATCCACAGGCAGTTATCAAAGCAACAGATGAGGACTTAAGAGCGCAAGGGTTATCTAAACAAAAAACCCGTTATATTCGCTCATTAGTCGATCATGATATAGACTTTGCTGCGTTAGAAATTATGCCTGATGAAGAAGCAATAGAAGTGCTGACGGCCGTTACTGGTATTGGCATCTGGACGGCTGAGATGTATTTATTATTCTCTCTCAAACGTGCAGACGTACTTGCGGTCGATGATCTAGCGATTAAAGTAGCGGCAATGGTGTTATTAGGCTTAACGGAACGCCCAACGCCGAAACAGTTAAAGAATCTAACACAAGATTGGTCACCACATCGCAGCGCTGCCAGCCTGTTGCTATGGTCATACTACGGCTTATTACGTAATCAAACTGCTGTCCCTTTATAATGCCAAACACCCAAGTACGATTCACTATGTCAAACTCGCTTAGCTTAAGCTTAGTCTAGCACTCGTTTTCTTTGCTGCTCTAATTTTTGTGGATGGTATAAGATGAACGCTTGATACTTACCTCAAGTGCTGATCTTATACAGCTTTCAATCCATAATTTTATGGCTGATTCCATATAGAAAAGCCAGATTTTCTTTTTGCGTACTTGAACTTGATTTTCTTTATCATACGGCTTTTATTTCTCAATGCCTTTAACGCATTGTCTTTTTTGCTCTCTACAGATTTAGTCGTTTGCTGGCTGCCCTTTTCATCTGTCTTGACGTTATCTTTACTCAAGTCCACGGCATGCTTATCATCGTTGCTGTTATCCTTATTGTCGCTAGCATCGTCAGCATCGTCAGCATGGTCATCGTTTGACATGTCTTTTGTCGTTTCGGCGACGTTACCTTCCTTATTGTTATCTTCAATTTCGTTTTCTATGTGATGCTCAAGCTCAGTTTGATTGACAATAAGCTGCTGCGTTGGCAAAGCATGCTCGACATCATATTTCGCCACTTGGTTCAATAAATCAACAAACAAAACGTTCTGTTTGTCATAGAACTCAGTCACGCCATTAGCATTAACATACGCCTGTAATTGAATGATATAGCAGTCTTGACGTAGCTCTAAAATATTGACCTGATTCCATTCTTGGTTGGTCAAATAATGCTCATCTATAAACTCATCCAAGTCCTTGACCATCTTAAAGACCACATCAATATCAGCAGTGCGTTTAATATATAACTGATGGAAGAAGCGAAACATATCGCGGGATGTAAAGTTTTCAATCTGCATGGATGAGAAATCACCGTTTGGTACAGTCACAACAGTGCGCGTCAAGGTGCGCACACGTGATGAGCGAATACCAATATCAATGACTGTGCCTTCATAAGTGCCAAACTTACAATAATCACCAATACGTACGGGCGAATCCGCCACGACCACGACACTACCAACAAGGTTTTCGATGGTTTTTTGCGCACCCAGTGCTAATGCCAAACCACCCACACCCAAGGCGGCAATACCCGTGGTCAAATCAAAACCCAAATTACCGAAGATAACAATCACGGCAAAGATCAGCAGCAACGCTTTGACCACTTTGCGTAGCAGCCCCAAGATAGAGACACGTTCAGTATAATTTTTCTTATAACTTAAATTTACCGCACGAGTGAATATGGCATCGATGACTCGTAACAGCAACCAAGTTAATGCAAGCCAAGATGCAATCTCAGTAAAACGATTGATCGGTTCACGTAGCGTCACCGACACGCCTGCATACACCATCACTTCTGACAGTATCAGCGCCATAATGACCACTGCCAGCGGCAATACGACCTTATCAGGTAATGGCAATGGTACGCCGCGCACACGAGGATAGATGATTCGTAATAGATGGTACAGCAGCCATACCATGATATAAGTAAACACAAAGCTGCCGACAGTCATCATTAACGCTGCGGCTAAATCCGCCACTTGATAACCAAACAGCTTTTTGCCTTCTAAGGAATCAAAAGTATAGCGAGACACTAACGTTGGTTCGGTATTTTCTATGACTTCTGGTACTGAGCTGAGCGTATCCGTAGAAAACTGCCAGTACTGCTCTCCTTGCTTAGATACCACTCTTTCAAGTATCAGTGGCACACTTTTTTCACCCACATTAATCGCACCGACGTTTTCTTGGCTTGGTGGTAGCTGATCAGTTAGGTTGCCCTCAGGCGTATTATTAATCTGCAAATCAGGCTGAAAACGCCCACCTGCATCCAGCGCTTGCTTGAATTGACGAACGATTGTGGTTGGATTGTCAGACTTTGATAAGTTTAAATAATTACTCGCCAGCAGATAGTCATTTTCACCTAACGCACTGATGAAGCCCTGTACGGTATGGCGCGGTGTATCGCGTCCGAATGAATCTGGTATCGGCGTACTCGCCGACTCCTCACTGGTACTGCCACCCATTCCCAGTGCGCTAGCTTCAGCAGCAAATGCATTATTGGGTAACAACGCACTCAACAGCATCACAAGCAAAAATAAAATTGCCATTAGTGGCATTTTGATGATTGAGTATGGTGAAGACAACTTGGAACTAATAATCATAGGAATCAGGCGATACTTAATAGACAAAACAAACCTCTTAGCATTATGAATGGTACAACGAAGAACAAATGAGTGCTTCCCTATAATAGCAATTATTTATAACAGCAGTGCTTTTGATTACACGTTTTTATGGTCATCTATGTGAATGATCTGCTCTCACCTTTGCTTATGACTTCTGATTTTTTATTACCTTTCACGACACTCCTTATAAATATCTCCTATGAATGAGAGTGACAATCATTAAGTGAATAAACCGCAATCTATCATGAAAACTACTCAGCTTACCGTGAATAAACATTAGGTTAAAGTGGTTTATAAAGCGGTCTGTTTTGTAGATAATGAACGCAGTTTTGCTTGTCCACTGTTTTTTGTAATTTTTAGCCATATTAACGTCAGTATGGTTACTTTTTTCTCTGCATTTTTTAATATGATTATTTTGGAATTGACTATGTCTTTATCACGTTCATCTTCACGTACCTACCTTCGTTTGAGTATCTTAAGCGCATTGGGTTTACTTGCGGTTAACACAGCAATGGCAGTGACACCTGACGTTGCTACTATTAACGATAGCGAGCTACCACAAGTTGAGCTTGATGAAATCATCGTAACAGCAACCCGTACCCCCACTAAAACCAGTAATGTGATTGCACAAACTCGGGTTGTAGATAAAGAAGATTTAAAACGCTTTCAAGGTCAGACGGTTCTAGAAGTACTTAGACGGCAGCCAGGATTTAGCATTAAACAAGATGGTGGTATGGGTCAAAGCAGTAATTTCTATCTTCGCGGCTATGATAGTAAGCGTGTATTAGTGCTAATAGATGGTATTCGTTATGGCTCAATGTCAACAGGTCAGCCCGCTTTAGCCTTATTACCGACCGATCAAATTGATCGTATTGAAATTTTATACGGTGCTTCAGGCTCTAGCATTTATGGTTCAGATGCTATGGGCGGCGTCATTCAAATATTTACTAAAGGCAGTGACGTTGATCAAACTAACTTTTCTGTGACCGCAGGTGTTGGCTCACATGACCACTATGTTTATGGTGCAACAGCGCAGTTTGCAAATGCTCAAGGCGCAAAACTGAGTCTTTCCGCTAGTCGGAATCAAACTAAAGGTATCAGCGCGCTTGACAACCGAACAGGCAATGATAAAGATGACGATGGCTTTGAGAGCAATAACTTTGCCTTAAATGCTAGTATGCCTATTACTCAAAATATAAGCGTTGGCGCAACTGGACTTTTTTCTAAGTCAACGACAGAGTTTGATAACTTTAGTTTTGGACCAGGTCCCAATGCAGAGATTGATCAAGAGAATGGTGCCGTATCAGCATTTTCACAATACGAAAACGATAAGCTGGCAGTACGACTATCAGCGGGTCAGAGCTTGGATAAGATTGATAACAAAGTGGGCGATGCCTTTGAAACCAAACAGAAACAGGCGAATTTGATAAGCACTTATGAATTACCTGTAGGACAATTTCAAGCAGGTGCCGAATGGTTGCAGCAGGAAGTAGACCTTACAGATAACACTCCTAGTGCCGGCGGTAAAGACAGCTATAAAATAAATGACCGTGATATTAAGAGTGGCTTTGCTGGTTATCAAGTAAATGAGGATGCTTACGATTTTCAAGCCAATGTTCGTTTCGACGATAACTCACAATTTGGTCACGAAACTACATTTGGTCTTGGTTATGCTGTAAAGCTAGCGCCTAGCCTACGCCTAGGTACTAGCTTCGCTACTGGCTATAGAGCGCCTACTCTCAATGACTTATACATCGAGAGCGCTTACTATGTTCCAAATGAAGATTTAAAAGTCGAGAAGAGTAAAAATGTAGAAGTATTTATTGAATCTACCAATACGATACAAACTACTCGTTTGACTGGTTTTAATAGTGATGTCGACAATCTTATTGATAACAGATACGATGATAGTATTGACAAATATCAAGCACTGAACATTGATGAAGCAAGCTTGTCAGGTTATAGCTTTACCTCAGACTGGCAGCTCAGTAATATTTTATTTGGTGGTCAATACACTCGCACCAATGCTGAAGAGGACTCAGGAGCTAACAAAGGCAAACAATTAGTGTATCGCCCTGAAAATACTGGCCTGGTATATATAGGTTACCAAGCTGCAGAGTTCGATATTCGTACTGAAGCAGAATATGTGGGTAAAACCTATAATGTTGCAGATAATAGCACTTTTATAGAGGACTATACGTTATTCAATATCAGTGGTAATTATTACTTGAGTCCAAATCTGACATGGACAAGTCGTATTAACAATTTGACTAACGTAGATTACTCAACTAATGAGAGTTTTGGTCAATATGCTTCGCGTTACAATCAAGACGGCACCAACTTCTTCACATCTCTAACCTATAACTGGTACTAATTTTCTCTTAGTACTATTTGGACTGTCTGAAATGAGAATAAAAAAGGTCATCCATCGATGGCCTTTTTTATTGCTACATATTACCGCTTCCCATCTTACGTGCCTATACCGTCAGCTATTTATGTTATCCAAGAGGTGACAATTCATGACTCATCAATTACAATAACGACCTCCGAGAGGTGTTGCGCCATAATATCTGATAGTGCATTTAGGCTTTAAAGCCCTGCTAATCAGTCCTTATGTTAGGCTCGGTAACTGTTATGCGCTCATTATTTTATCTGAGCATTTGACAGCGCAAACAACGGCACCTGCGTTTTTATTCTTTTTATCAATCATTTACCACTGATAGGAGCATATTATGGACGCAGTGTCTAACACCCCATCTGCCCATACGATCGATCCCTCTTTCACCGACTATAAAGTCGCCGACATCAGCCTTGCTGATTACGGTCGCCGTGAAATCACGCTAGCCGAAGCTGAAATGCCTGCCCTAATGGGTTTGCGTCGTCGCTACGAAGCCGACCAACCGCTTAAAGGCGCGAAAATCGCTGGCTGTATCCACATGACCATCCAAACGGCTGTCCTTATCGAAACACTCGTCGCGCTAGGTGCTGAAGTACGCTGGACATCATGTAACATCTTCTCAACCCAAGACCATGCTGCTGCGGCGATTGCTGCTGCGGGTATCTCTGTTTATGCTTGGAAAGGCGAAACCGAAGAAGAGTACGAGTGGTGCTTACGTCAACAAATCCATGTTGGCGGTGAAGCATCAGGTCAGCTTTGGGATGCTAACTTAATCTTAGATGACGGCGGTGATTTGACCGCATTGATTCATAATGATTATGCTGAATTGCTGGATAATATTCATGGTATTTCAGAAGAGACGACTACAGGCGTCCATCGCTTGGTTGAGATGCTAAATAAAGGCACGCTTAAAGTACCAGCTATCAACGTCAATGACGCGGTTACTAAGTCTAAAAATGACAACAAATACGGTTGCCGTCATAGCTTAAACGACGCTATCAAACGTGCTACTGATATGTTCCTTGCTGGTCGCCGCGCCTTAGTCATCGGTTATGGCGATGTAGGTAAAGGTTCTACGCAAAGCTTACGTCAAGAAGGCATGATCGTCCGTGTCTCCGAAGTCGATCCTATCTGTGCTATGCAGGCTTGTATGGACGGCTTTGAAGTATTGTCACCTTATATCAACGGCGATAACACTGGCGGCGCAGAAAACATCAACACCCGTCTGCTTGAAGATACAGATATGATTGTCACCACTACCGGTAACTACCATGTTTGTGACAGACATATGCTAGCGGCTCTTAAACCAGGTGCTGTCGTTTGTAATATCGGTCACTTTGACACCGAAATCGACACGCAGTTTATGCGTGATAACTGGCGCTGGGTTGAGATTAAGCCACAAGTGCATCAAATCTTCCGCTCAGACGATGAAAACGATTATTTGATTCTGCTTGCTGAAGGTCGTCTAGTGAACTTGGGTAATGCAACCGGTCACCCATCGCGCGTAATGGACGGCTCATTTGCCAACCAAGTATTGGCGCAAATGTATCTGTTCGAAGAAAAATTCGCTGACTTGCCAGCAGATAAGCGCAATGATAACTTATACGTTAAAGTCTTACCGAAAAAGCTAGACGAAGAAGTGGCTGCGGCGATGGTTGCTGGTTTTAACGGTACGCTAACTAAGCTGACTGAAAAACAAGCGGAGTATTTAGGCGTACCTGTCGAAGGTCCATTTAAGCCTGACGCTTATAAATACTAATAGGAGCCAGACTGTGACTAAGCCTGCTTTCTCCTTTGAGTTTTTCCCTGCCAAAACCGAGCTAGGTCATGAAAAACTACTCAGTACTTATGATGAGCTGAATAAGCTATCACCTGCGTATTTTTCAGTGACCTACGGTGCTGGTGGTTCAACCCGAAATCGCACTTTAGATATCGTCCAAGCACTATGCGCACGCGGTGATACTGACATTGCGCCGCATATATCTTGTATCGGTGATGATAAGGCGGAAATCGCTGAATTGCTCGATCTGTATAAAGGTTTGGGCATCAAGCGCTTAGTCGCCCTGCGTGGTGATTTACCGTCAGGTCAAGTCGGTATGGGCGAGCTGCCGTTTGCGTTAGACTTGGTTAAGTTTATCCGTGAACATTCAGGCGATCATTTCCATATCGAGGTCGCAGCGTATCCTGAAATGCATCCACAAGCGCGTAGCTTTGCATTTGATGTTGACAACTTGGTCAATAAATACCAAGCGGGTGCTAATGCATCGATTACTCAGTTTTTCTATAACGCTGATAGTTACTTATATTTGCGTGATACCTTAGAGAAGCGTGGTATCGATACGGTTGCTCAGCCTTTAATCGCTGGTATCATGCCAATTACTAACTCAAGTAATTTGGTACGCTTTGCCGATAGCTGTGGCGCTGATATTCCGCGTTATGTACGTAAGCAGTTGTCTGACTTTGGCGATGACCGCAAAGCCATTCGTGAATTTGGTTTTGATGTCGTCTATCGTTTATGCGAGCGCTTAATTGCTGAGGGTGTACCTGCCATGCATTTTTATAGCATGAATAAGGTTGAGCCAAACAAGCGCTTGGTTGAAGCACTCGGCTTAGCTTAATTGCTCATCGTATTTATCGAATGTATTTTTTAAAGACTGGCGTTCCTAGGAGCGCCAGTCTTTTTGGTATAAGAATTGCACTAATGCAAATTCTACTAAAGATAATCCCTTTACCCTCTCAAACGATATTCTGCTAAGATATTTGAAAATATTATTCAAACAATAGGACTAAGCAACTGTGCGACGTTTTTTTTATGACACCAGCAATGACATCAGTGATGAAAGAGGCTCACTCCATCCTCAACTTAGCACCTTGGCTATTGGAGATAGTGCCGAATTAACAGAGAGTATCGTCCATCATTGGTGCCGTGTATTGCGTGCCAATATTGGCGATCAAGGCATATTATTCGATGGCTTTGGCGGCGAGTATCAGGTGCAGCTACAAGCCATCAGTAAAAAACACGCCACTGTGACATTATTAGCACATGTAGATACTGACCGAAGTGCCGCTGTCTTCACTAAGATCGGTCTAGTGATGAGCCGCGGTGAACGCATGGACTATGCGATTCAAAAATCCACCGAGCTTGGTGTCACTGCTATTCAATTGCTAAGTAGCCATCATGGCGAGGTCAATCTAAAGCCTGCCCAAGTAGAAAAAAAACTGGCACATTGGCAGCAAGTTGCCATTGCCGCGTGTGAACAATGCGGTCTTAACCGTCCACCGCTTATTATTGCGCCTGTGTCCATAAATGACTGGTTACAAAAGTCAGTGACTCACTCTTCCGATGCGCAAATGGACGTGCGCCCTCCTACTACCAGTACTATTGTCACAACCCTTAGCCAAGACCCTTATTATCAAATATTACAACAACCAGCAGATTTGCGTCTGCAATTGAGCGTACCAGCTGCAGGACAACCAGCAACGCCTAAGTCGCTACCAACAGTCTTAACGCAACAATCTCCTTATATTGAGCTGCTAATAGGCCCTGAAGGTGGTCTGAGTGTTGATGAATGCCAGCAAGCAGCGAAGGCCGGTTTTGAACCTTGGCAAATTGACTCAAGAATCTTACGCACCGAGACTGCACCCGTGGTGGCGTTGGCGACTCTGCATGCTTTGAGCTATTATAGGTAAATACCCTATGCATAATCTTAATTGCTGTTCCATTTCGACGTGATGAGTCCAACTATGACTGCTTTCGCCCCTATTTCAATCACAGACAAGCAGCAACTGCTGGCCGAGTTATGTGAGCAGCTTGATGATGCCATATTCATCTTGGATGCCAATTTACGCTATCTATCGGTCAATGCCAGTTATGAGATTATCATTGGCTACAGTGAGTCATTTTTGCTTGGCAGACCACTTGGTGTTTATGCAGCAGAATTTTTATCAGATGAAGAAAGGGCGGTTTTAGCAGATATCACTGACCATCTAGACTGCAATGGTTTTTATGAAAACGACTTTTCGATGCTGAACCGTTATGGACAAATACTTGACTGTCACATGACTTATCGCAAAATCTGTGTCAATCATAGAACTTACTATATCGGTATGGTGCGTGATATGTCCTCGATCGTCAAAGATCAAAAGCAAGTGGCACATTTGCTCAATTATGATCAATTAACTGGGTTACCAAACCGTAAAGTTTTCTTGAGTCAGACCAGCGACCTATTGTTGGACAGTTATCAAGAAGTCGTAATTGTGCGCTTCAATATTGACCGTTATCGCAATCTAGCAAGCTTGCTTGGCCCTGACGGCATCAACACCTTGGTAAAGAACTTTGTCACACGCCTGAAGAACCTCAAGCTCGATAATTTACATTGTTTTTCTCATTTTGGCGGCGATGATTTTGCGTTATTATTCGAATCCAATGACGCTAATATGGTACGTCATCAGCTAGATAGCTTGATGCAAATGTGTGAACGCCCCTTCTCCTTAGATGAAAACACTGCGACAGATGCCAAGATTTATTGTCATATTTCCGTCGGGGTCAGTTACTTTCTCACTAACGACGACGAAGTGACAGGATTATTGACCAAGGCTGAAAAAGCCCTGCATTATGTCAAGCAGCAAGGCGGTGATGACATTTGCTGGTATGATACGGCCATTGACGAAGCCACTGCGGGTAGCTTGCAGTTAGAGACAGAACTTAGAGCCGCCACCACTGAAAATCAGTTTGTTCCTTATTATCAACCAAAGTTTGAGCTGGCTACGGGCATCATTATTGGTTTTGAAGCGCTAGTACGTTGGCAACACCCGACTCGCGGACTGCTAAAGCCGATACATTTTATCAATGCCATTATCACTCATAAACTGTCGTTTGAGTTGTTCTCGCACATGGCGATTCAAATTGCTAAGCAGTTATCGACTTGGCAACAGCAAGGGTTTTGTCAACATATCTGTATCAATGCAGATGCCGCCGAATTTAGCCACCCTGAGTTTTCTGAGATGGTGAGCAGTTTACTGGTGCAACACCATATTTCTGCGCATCAGCTACATATTGAAGTCACTGAATCATCGTTAATTCAGCGTCATGCAAATGTCAAAAAACAGCTTACTTTGCTCAAAGAGCTGGGAATTTGTCTGGCGTTGGATGACTTTGGCACCGGTTATGCCTCTTTGAGTTACTTACAAGAATATCCGTTTGATTTTATTAAAATTGATAAAAGCTTTATATCCAACATCGACACCGATCGTACCCAACATGCCATTGTAAAAGCTATTTTAGACTTGGCAATGGCACTTGATATGCAGGTAGTCGCCGAAGGCATCGAAACCGAACAACAGCGCGATGTGTTGCTAAAAATGGGCTGTCAACAGGGTCAAGGCTATTGGTTTGGCAAACCAGTGCCAGCAGAGGCTGCGACTGAGATGTTGATTCAGCAGTACGCCGCCAAATAAACCCCCTTTAACGGATGTTTATTTATCCAGTATCATTAGTATTTTCATATGCTTATTCGCATGTCCTCTTAACGCCTAACGTCGATTGTATAACCGATGCAAGATAGGTTCATGACTTATCAGTGCTGTCACCAAACTTGTATAATCCCCTCTGAAAGCCTATCTTTTATAGTGAATTTGTTAGAGCTTATTAAGTTTCAAGCTTACTCTGACCATCGCCATTCTTTTCAATACTATTTTATATAGCCGACAACATCGTCAATCTGCATTATTGCCTAGCAATTATATGGGCTCGTTAGATTAATATGGGCTGGACTTGTGCACTAAATAACAGTGCAGTCATGTGCCTACCCTTGATGATGATTGGTTATATTCTCAAAAGGACAGGAAGTTATGCAATACAAAGCGCCCTTACGTGACATTCAATTCGTGATGCATGAGTTACTCGACAGCGAAAGCCATTATAAAACCCTGCCAGCATTCCAAGAAGCGGATCGCGAGCTAATGGACAGCCTGTTTGAAATGGCGGCAAGCTTTGCTGAAAATGAGCTATCACCATTGAATCAAAGTGGTGACGCTGAAGGCTGCCAGTTTAACAATGGTCAAGTCACTACGCCAAAGGGCTTTAAAGAAGCATACAAAGCGTATTGTGAGCTTGGTTTTCCAGCCTTATCTGCTGAAGAAGACTTCGGTGGTCAAAACATGCCGTTTTCATTATCGACCGTCATTAATGAAATGGTTGGTACGGCTAACTGGTCATTCTCTATGTACCCTGGTTTATCGCATGGTGCCATTCAAACCATCGAGCATCACGGTACGGATGAGCAAAAAGACATATATTTAGAAAAAATGATCAGCGGTGAATGGTCAGGCACCATGTGCTTGACTGAAGCACATGCAGGTTCTGATCTGGGTATTATCCGTACCAAAGCTGAGCCTAAAGAAGATGGCAGCTATAGCATCACTGGTCAAAAAATCTTCATTTCAGCGGGTGAGCATGACTTAACGGACAATATCATTCACATTGTCTTGGCTCGTCTACCAGGCGCGCCTGCTGGCACAAAAGGCATCTCACTGTTTATCGTTCCTAAGGTAACGGTCAACGAAGATGGTAGCCTAGGTGAAAACAATAACGTCGTTTGTGGCTCTATCGAACACAAAATGGGTATCAAAGCCTCAGCCACTTGCGTGATGAACTTTGATGGCGCAACGGGTTATCTGATTGGCCCTGAAAACCGTGGTCTACAATGCATGTTTACCTTTATGAACGTGGCGCGTATTGGTACCGCAGTGCAAGGTTTAACCGCAGCAGAATATGCGTTCCAAGGCTCATTGACTTATGCCAAAGATCGTCTAGCGATGCGTTCATTATCTGGTGTTAAAGCCCCTGAAAAAGCAGCTGACCCTATCATCGTTCATCCAGCGGTTCGTAACATGCTGTTGACTGAAAAAGCCTTTGCTGAAGGTGGTCGTGCTTTAGTCTATTACCTCTCACATTTTGCCGATACCGTCGCAAAAGGCGAAGGCGATGCGCTTAAATTTGCTGATCAAATGTTGTCACTATTGACACCTATTGCTAAAGCTTTCTTGACTGAAACGGGTCTAGAAGCGGCTAACCATGGCGTACAGGTTTATGGTGGTCATGGCTTTATCAGCGAATGGGGCATGGAGCAAAACGTGCGTGATACGCGTATTGCTTGCTTATACGAAGGTACTACTGAAATCCAAGCACTCGATCTACTAGGTCGTAAAGTATTGGGCTCACAAGGCAAACTGCTTGCAAACTTTGTTAAAATCATTCAGACATTCTGTGAAGAAAATAAAGAAAACGACGAGATGGGTCAGTTTATTCGCCCACTTGCCAAACACCTTAAAGAATGGGGTGATTTGACTGCACGCATCGGCATGCAAGCCACTGAAAACCCAGATGCAGTTGGCGGCGCTGCGGTTGATTACATGTATTTCAGCGGTTATGTAACGCTAGCCTACTTATGGGCACGCATGGCATTAGTAGCACAAACTGAACTTGCTAACGGTACTAGCGAACAAGCCTTCTACGACGCGAAAGTAAAAACCGCGCAGTTCTACTTTGCTAAGCTATTGCCACGTACCACCACTCACGTACAGCGTATCAGCACTGGTGTTGAACCATACATGAGCATGGACGTTGATCAGTTCGCTTTTTAATTAGACGTTAAATACTGCTAATACTGTATTTTTATCGGCAACATACTCAGGTGTGTTGCCGATTTTCTTAGCGCTATTAAAATTAATAACGAGTAGAGTCAACACTGTCAAAAAACCTAACCTTTTGTAAAAACCTATTCTTATTTTTATAAAGGCTATCCTTTATCAATACTTTTGGTGTACGCACAATTCACGAAGAAACACACCCGTGCGCAAGCTTATTTGCTAAACTTTGATTATTAACCGCTAAGGTTAGACCAAAAGAACAATTGATATCTTTAACAACTTTAATTTTATTTATTTGAACCAAAGGAATGTTTATGGCTGTTTATAATGCCCCTCTGAATGACATGCGCTTTATCTTAAATGATGTATTTAACGCGCCTAAATTTTGGCAAAACAACGAAAACTTAGCTCATGTCGACATGGAAACCGTCGATATGATTTTGGAAGAAATGGCAAAACTGTCAAAAAACATTCTCTTGCCAATCAACCGCAGCGGCGATGAAGAAGGCGCAACCTTTGAAGGTAATGGCGTCGTCACGACTCCTACTGGATTTAAAGAAGCGTATAAACAGTATGCTGAATCAGGCTGGGTTGGCTTAAGCGGTAACGCTGAATACGGTGGTCAAGGTTTCCCAAAAATGGTGACTATGCTGACTGAAGAGATGGTATTCACTGCCAACCAATCATTTGCGCTATATCCAAACCTAACCGTTGGTGCAACGCTTTGCCTAAACGCAGCGGCGTCTGAAGAACAAAAGCAAACTTACCTAGAAAAAATGTACAACGGCGAGTGGGCGGGCACCATGTGCTTGACAGAGCCACATGCTGGTACTGACTTAGGTATCATCAAAACAAAAGCTATCCCTAATGATGACGGTAGCTATGATATCTCTGGTACCAAAATCTTTATCACTGGCGGCGAGCATGACTTAACCGAAAATATCATTCATTTGGTATTGGCAAAAACCCCTAACGCGCCAGAAGGCTCAAAAGGTATTTCACTATTTGTCGTACCAAAATTTTTGGTCAATGCAGATGGCAGCTTAGGCGAGCGTAACACCCTAGCAGTCGGCTCTATCGAGCATAAAATGGGTATCAAAGCCTCAGCCACTTGTGTCATGAACTTTGACAGCGCTAAAGGCTGGATGGTTGGTGCCGAAAACACGGGTCTGTCATCAATGTTCATTATGATGAACTATGAGCGTGTCACTATGGGTCTGCAAGGCCTTGGTGGTTCTGAGCTTGCTTATCAGAATGCGGCGTTATATGCCAATGACCGTGGTCAAGGTCGTAGCGATACTCAGCTACAAAGTCCAGAAAAACCAGCCGATGCCATCATTCATCATGCCGATGTGCGCCGTATGCTATTAAATGCCAAAGCCAATACCGAAGCCTCACGTTGCTTTGCGATGTACGTGGCTAAAAATCTTGATGAAGAGAAATTTAGTACTGATCCAGAGGCTGCGCAAGCTGCTGCCGCACGTGTTGCTCTATTGACGCCAGTGGCTAAAGCGTTCTTGACTGATAAAGCATTAGAAGCCACCATTGATTGCCAGCAAGTATTCGGTGGCCATGGCTACATCCGCGAATGGGGTATGGAGCAAATCGTTCGTGATACCCGTATTGCGCAGATTTATGAAGGTACCAACGGTATTCAAGCACTCGATCTACTAGGTCGTAAAGTGGCGAAAAATAACGGCAAATACGTTACCCATTTCTTAGGTGAAATTCGTGATTTCGTCAATAACATGCAAGCGGATCATGGCATCAAACAAGCAACGCTAG
Organism: Psychrobacter immobilis; assembly: GCA_904846265.1. Lineage (GTDB taxonomy): Bacteria > Pseudomonadota > Gammaproteobacteria > Pseudomonadales > Moraxellaceae > Psychrobacter > Psychrobacter immobilis_A. Next base: position 274,945 of record CAJHAA010000001.1, read on the forward strand.
ATGCTGCCGACACGATTGAAGCATTGACAAACACTGTGCTTAGCAACATTAGCGAGCGTAAAAACGAAGTCAATGGCTGTGCCGTTGACTACATGCATGCCTTTGGTTACCTCGCTTATTCGTATATGTTTGCGTTGATGGTAGAAGCCGCTAACGGTAAAGAAGGTGAGTTTTATACCAATAAAGCCAAGCTTGCCGATTATTTCGTCGGGCGTATTTTGCCACGCATTGATGCTCATGCACAAATGGTTCAAGCTGGTAGTGATCCAATGATGAACTTTGATCTTAGCTACTTTGATGTACCTGCTAGCTAATTTCTTACTTTTATAATAAAGTAGGCCATACCGCACTACGATAAAGGGACAGTCACGCTACTGTCCCTTTTTTTGCCAAAAATATCATCACAGCGATAGTTTCCACAATCGATATAATGAGCGCCACAAAATAACTGCTAACAAAATAATTAACCGCTCAGGCATTGTTACGATTAAAATAACGCAAAGTCACAACATTAAGATTGCTACAGATATCTTTAACGCCGAAACCAATAAGCTCTGAACCAATAACTTCCAAACTAGTGAGCTGCAAATTAGAAACCTAACCATCAATAGTGGTAGATATCGCGACATTGATAACCAATATAGCCATTCAAAGCGCTTATATCTTTGCTCATACTAAATAATAACAATGATTGAAATAACCACCACAAGGGATACAATGTGTCAGAAATAAAACACATTTTACAACAGATTACAGCCTTAAGTGATGTGCCAGATCCTGCGGTACTCAAGCGCTTAATCGATGAGCTACGAGTGAGTGATAAAGAGCCCACGTTAGCCAATCAAAACATTCAAGAGCTGATTGATATTTTACGTCAACATCCAGAATATGCAGATGGACTGTCAAGTTTCGTCTTAAAACTGATTATTGAATATCGCCAAATTGCTTTATATACCGATACCGGTATCATGTCGGATCAGGGCTTTTTTAATAGTCTACGTCGCCTTATCGGGCACCGTTTTTTACCGCTATTGCCACAAGAAGATTCTGTCGTAGAATTGGTCGGTTATTTATTTGATAAACGCTCTGACGAGCGCTGGCTTGCCAATATTAAAAAAGACAAATGGGATGAACTGGTTGAGCTACTCAAAGTCGATGAGCAGCATTTAAACTTAGTTGCGACAGCAAAAAACAGTATTTTGAACGCGATCATCATTTTGTCATACCGTATCAGCGGTATTGGCTTGCATCCAGATTTGATGGAATTTTATCCGCAAATGCTCAATTACTCAGCGTCATTTGTGGCACAAAATCAAGAGGCGGTCTTATACGTCAATCAGTACAGAGAAGCGCATGAGCTTGATACTTTGACGGATATTACGCCCGAAAAAGCAGTAGATCCTGCGCCGTTACTGGTCATGATTGAACAATGCGAAGATATCGTTGCCACCATACGCAAGCGCATTTATAAAACGGGAATCTCTATTCGCCTGACCAACATGATGCTGCGTTTAGACCAAAGCTTGCAGCGTATGCGCATCTTAACTGAACTGGTAGCAGATAATTATGATAAGCGTGATCAGGCGCTCATTGAGTTGATTCAAGCACTGATTACCACTGCGAGCCGCCGTTATAGTATTGGATACTTAATTGATAATAATACCAAGCTGCTGTCGCGCAAAGTCACTGAAAATGCCAGCCGTGTGGGTGAACATTATATTAGTACCGATAAATCGGGCTACCAAAAAATGTTCAAGAAAGCCTCTATCGGTGGTTTTATTATTGCCTTTATGGCAACGCTTAAGATATTAGCCTATAACCTAGCCCTCGCACCGATGGGACGCGCCTTTGTAAATAGTATGATTTATGGATTAGGTTTTGTTTTTATCCATATCGTTCATGGTACGGTTGCTACCAAACAGCCTGCTATGACGGCGGCGGCAATTGCCTCTACTATCTCGGACGGTTCTGGCAAAAAGTCACACCAGTTAAATAAACTATCAGAATTGGTGGTCGATATTTTACGTACCCAGTTTGTGGCGATTATGGGTAATATTATGCTAGCGATACCAGTCGCTCTGATTATCTCTTTTGCATGGCTACAATATACTGGTGCGCCGATGATCAATACCGACAAGGCTGCACACTTACTGCATGATCTTGACCCCTTTCACTCACTGGCATTGCCCCACGCGGCCATTGCTGGCGTCTATTTATTTTTATCGGGTCTTATTGCTGGTTACTACGATAACTTGGCAGTCTACAACCAAATCGGTGCCCGTATTCAGCGCCACAAACTACTTCAATACCTACTACCAAAAACTTGGTTACAGCGTTTGGGCGGCTTTATAGAAGCCAACCTTGGCGCCATTATGGGCAATTTCTTGTTCGGGGTGTTCTTAGGTAGTACTGCAACAATTGGCTATTTATTTGGCTTACCGATTGATATTCGCCACATTGCGTTTGCCTCGGCGAATTTGGCGCATGGACTATTTAATATATCTGCCAACCAGTGGGATTGGCAGATTGTGTTTATTTCTATTTTAGGCGTTGCCCTTATCGGCATGGTGAACCTCATGGTCAGCTTTTCGCTCGCCTTATTTGTGGCACTACGCTCTAAAGAAGTCAAATTCATGGAATGGAGTCGTTTAACCAAGCAGCTTTTCAGCCATATGCTTACCCATCCTTCAGACTTTTTCTGGCCACGTGATAAGCCAATGAAGTATGCTCGTATCGACAGCCAAGGGCATATGATCTTTGACGATACCAGCGCTCATAAAGGGGGACAAACTATTCCCAATAATTATGTCGTGCGCCGTTTGTCTGATGTAAAAATCCTACCTAAATCCAAGCAAAAAAGCATGCAAAATGAGCAGGCTATCACAGATATAGATTACGATAACAACATCTCAAATGCTGACACTGACGCTGCGCTAAAAAGTCGGGAAACACACAGCACCACCAATCATATCAGTACCAAAAAAACCATTGAACTCGATGATGGGCTGATAGATGAGGAGCTCAATAGCGTTCCTTATAGTAGTGATATTCAATATGATAAAGCGCATAACGCCTTTACTGAGGGTAATGAGACGACTGCCCATCCTGAAAGCGATAACAGCAACCCTGAAAACAAGGCCACGGGCGATGCTAAAACCTCACTACCTAAACCCAAAAAACCACCAAACCTACCCAGCTAATGGGAAGGTTTTGGTGGTTTAATAAATCGTTTGAATAAGCAAAATAGTTGGGGTGTGACCTCATTTTAAAAGCAGAGATAGAAATGAGTCCATGCCTTAATATTATGTTTCTGGCTGTAAGCAGTGCACACTTGACCTGATGATTTTTCCATCACTCAAGCGATAAGCCAATAGATCATTACCCCAAACGCAGCCGCCGTCAAGTGCACGCGCATACGGTAAGTCTACCTCACCTTTCAGCGCTGCCCAGTGCCCAAATAATACCTTGCGAGTCCGCGGCACTTGCCATTCAAACCAAGGCAAAAACCCCTCTGGCATAGACGCTTCTAACCCTGCTACAAAGCTAAATTCTAACGTGCCATCTTGTTTGCACAGCCGCATACGAGTGAAATAATTGGCAATTGCACGCATTTTGGTAAAGCCATTAATATCTCGATGCCAGTCATCAGCAGTCTTGCTATATAAATTCGGCAATAGACGATCCAGCTGTTTTAAACTACTTTGCAATTGTGACTCTAACTGCTGCGCGTGATTTGCGGCCGCCTCAACCGTCCAATGTGGTGGAATGCCAGCATGAACTAATACCGTCTGCTCATCAGGAAAAGCCAATACTGGCTGATGACGTAGCCATTCAAGCAGTTCATCGCAATCATCGGCAGCAAAAATAGGCGCTGTCTGATCCTTTTTTTTAATCTTTGCCGCACCGCGCCAGACAGCGATCAAATTGATATCATGATTGCCGAGTACTGTCGCGGCTGCCCCTTGCTCACAAAGTGCTTTGACATGACGCAAGGTACTTAACGAATCTTCACCACGTGCCACCAAGTCCCCCGCAAACCATAGCTTGTCTTGCGCAGGATCAAAATCCAATATTTCAAGTAAATGAAGGTACGCCGCATAGCAACCTTGCAAGTCACCGATGACATACTGATGGCGAAAGCTCATAAATCCTCAGTGTTTTTACGTGATAGTTTTATGTGAAAATCTTATATCGTCATTTCCATATAAATGTCTTTGACGACGAATCGGCAGTAACTCGATTTAAACCTCTACTTTACGCGCCTGATTGCTCAAATTCACAAAATCCTTCACACTTAAGACTTCAGGACGTGCTTGTGGGTCGATGCTACACGCTGCAAAATCTTCTTCGCTCAATGTCGGTAGCAACGTTGATTTTTTAAAGATGGCACGTAACGTCTTACGACGATGGTTAAAGGTTTCACGTACCACAAGCGCGAAATACTCTTCGTCCTCTGCGACGACTGGCTTAATGATATGCGGCATCAAACGAAAAACCGCACTGGTTACTTTTGGTGGCGGATTAAAAGCACCACGTGGTACGGTCAGTAGATAATCGGTATGGCAATGATACTGCATAATGACAGATAGGCGACCATAAGTTTTGCTACCGACATCCGCCGTAATACGCTCGACCACTTCTTTTTGCAGCATAAAGTGCATGTCTTGAATCACATCTGCATAACTGAGCAAATGAAATAAGATAGGCGTAGAAATATTATACGGCAGATTACCAACCACACGGAGCTTGCCACGCTCATCGCTATATAGCTCGCGATAGTCGACATGCATGGCATTGTCTTTGATGATCGTAAAGTTTGGATGGCTGTTGGCACCGATACGAATACGCAGGCTATCTGCCAAATCACGATCCAGCTCGACCACAGTCATCGCATCCACTTCTGCCAATAATGGCTCAGTTAGTGCGCCCATCCCTGGCCCAATCTCAATCAAATTGTCATCGCGCTCTAAGCGAATGCTCTCAACAATCTCACGGATAACACTGCGATCATGTAAGAAGTTTTGACCAAAGCGCTTACGCGGTTGGTGTTTGGCAGCGCGTAGGCTGTTGGTAATAGACTGAGCATCAAACGAAATTTTGGACATAAAAAAGTCTTAATGGGTAAAAGATAAATGGGCTATAGCGCTATGGCAGCAATGTGCTGGTTTTATATGCGCTTTTATTGGCTCGTTTTGTAATACGAATTATACCACAGCTCGTAAATTTGCTGTATTTTTGAGACATTTTATTGATAAACCGCTCATACCTTAGCGCAATCGACACAGTGCCTTTTTTGTTCTTAAACCATTGATACTATTAGTCTACAGGATAAAGTTCAAGTCCTCACTAAACAACCGCCCTTATTCATATAAGAGTGATTATATTTGATGAGCGTATTAGTAAGCATTTAATCTAAATGGCTGTTACACAGAATATGGGATGATCTCATTAACCTTAGTCTGTCCAGCTCAAACATTTATCTCCGTTTCTAATGAGATAAGCTTTAATTTGAAAATTATAATATTTAGCGTATAAATCCGCTGAAGTATTGAATTGATGCTGCTTATAAGTTTCATATCCATGTGACGTTCCTCTTATTGGAACAATATTTTCATCGCTAACGCACCCTCGCTTTATTTCGGGAGTGTAGGGACCACCACTGTAAGTGGCATAAACGTGTAAATCACCCTTCGAAATAGCTTTCAGAGCATCAGCTGTAGGATCTGCACTGTATAGGTAATCCAAACTGAATGGTTGTTTTACTTCACTACTACAAGCTGATGCTAAGCAAAGAAACAAAAGTAGTATAAGTAATCTAATCACCAAAACTTTCTCCATGTTGTTTGCTTGGATGACGAGTAATAGAATTTTTGTATAATGGAACCACTTATATCAGGGTATGTTCAATGATTTATAAATAGTCATTATTTACGATAAAGCTAACCAATAAATACTGCGCGATAAATCTCGCTAAGGCACCGACTTATGCCAGAGGTCTATTAATAAGCGATTTGTCTGCCATTTCATTAGCCATATTCAACGCTTGATATAAGCTAGTCGCACTCGCCCCGCCGCTTCCTGCCAAGTCTAGTGCCGTGCCGTGATCAACCGAAGTACGAATATAAGGCAAACCTAAAGTCAGATTAACCGTATCACCAAAACCATGTGATTTCAGCACTGGCAAACCTTGGTCATGATACATCGCAATCACCGCATCACAGTTGGCTAGATGTCTGGGTGTAAATAAGGTATCCGCTGGCATCGCCTCTGATATATCGACGCCTGCTTTGATAAATTCTTGCAAGACTGGATTGATAATATCAATCTCCTCCATACCCAGATGTCCGCCTTCACCTGCATGTGGATTAAGACCACAGACTAAAATACGTGGATGTATTAAGCCAAACTTCTCTCGCATATCATCAATGACAATTTGTACGGTTTGGCGTACATTATCCACGGTGATGGCAGCAGGGATATCTTTCAACGCTAAATGAGTGGTGACAAGCGCGACTTTCATGGCTTGATTGGCGAGCATCATCACGACTTTATCACAGCCACTTTGCTGCATAAAAAACTCTGTATGACCACTAAACATCGTGCCATCTAATAGTTTAATATCGGCTTCTATCAGTGCAGACTTTTGCAATGGTCCAGTGACGATAGCGGCCACTGTTTTATTGGTTGCCAACTGATGGGCAATGTCTAACTGCTTAGCAACCATTGCTGAATTGTGCGTGTTAATTTGTCCGCAGACAACTGGCTCAGCACAAGATATATTAAGCAGAATAAAAGAACTATCCACGTCCGTATCTGGCTGCGACATCTGCTCTACAACGTTAAGATTAAAGTCATCGGCATCGATATCAATAGTTTGCCAGATGGCAGGGTTTTTCAATACATCAGCTGCAACCAACTCATCTGCGCGCTTTGTCATAGCGGTGCTATCGGCGGTGACCCAAATTGGGCGTTCAAAATCTTGCAATTTACCCTCAGCCGCTAATAGCAGCACGATATCCATCCCAATACCAGCAGGCTCACCAGTTGTGATTAATAATGGCAATTTTTTTTGTATATCTTGCATCGTAACTACGCCTTTATATTTATATTGAGTCGTGAATTTTATTGTATTTTTTATGGGAAAAATAAGTACTGACACTTAATATTGTATAGATGATTTTTTACTTATTACAACCGTCATCTAGAATAGATAGTTGTCTATCGGTGCCGAAAAAAGCCTATTATGTGTTAAACTTTCGCTTTTGATTATAGCATTTACCAGTCAACACCGAGCTCAGGTTTTGGTACTTCAATTATAGTGGCATGTGGCGTTTTATTTGCTGTATCAGCACCCAATGAAACCCTGATATCACATACCCATTTATACCCTCTTTTATATCGACTTTTGACACATTAGGCAATCATGGCAGACAACGAAAAAACCGACGACTTACTCAATCAGACACCGCCGCACAATATCGACATTGAAAAGGCATTGCTCGCGTCCTTAATGAGTATCGAAGAGGCGTACGACAAGATTGCTGATATCGTTACCAAAGATGATTTTTATGCAGGGCGACATCAGTATATTTTTGATGCTATTGCTCATTTAGCGGCAGTCAACGAACCCTATGATACGGTCATGGTACACGACTGGCTTGAAGCACAAAAACTCCTTAAAAGTGCAGGCGGCGATAGCTACTTGGCAGATATTTTGAGCCAAAGTCCTGCGACCTTGTTTAACCTGACCGCCTATGCTCAGCGCGTTCGTGAACTATCTACTCTACGCCAACTGATTACGACTGGCAATGAGATGCTTACGCTCGCCTATAATCCTAAAGACCAAACCGTCAGTGATATTTTAGACAGTGTTGAGGGTAAGATATTTAGCATCAATGAGCAGCATAATAAACGCGCTGAACAACGTGGACCTGTGGGTATTACGGCTGTTTTGACCAACGTTATTGATAAGATTCAAGAGCTAAAATCCAATCCCGATGGCATGATTGGTTTACAGACGCCGTTTGCTGAGTTGAATAATAAAACCCAAGGCTTGCAGGCAGGTGACTTAATCATCGTGGCTGCGCGCCCTTCTATGGGTAAAACCACCTTTGCAATGAACTTGGCAGAAGGTATTTTATTTAACGAAGATCTGCCTGTTGTGGTGTTTTCGATGGAGATGCCTGCTGAGTCTATCGTCATGCGTTTGCTGTCCTCATGGGGCGCGATTAATCAGACGCATCTGCGTTCTGGGCAAATGAATGAAGATGAATGGGCAAAAATGATGAATGCCATTCAGCACTTGCAATCTAAGCACCTTTATATTGACGATAGTACAGCGCTGCCACCCTCTGAGATGCGTTCACGCTGCCGCCGTATCGCCAAAAACCATGACGGCAAGCTTGGCGCCATCGTCGTCGATTATCTGCAATTGATGAAAGTGCCAAACCTAGATGGCAACCGTGTTGGGGAAATCTCTGAGATTTCACGGAGTCTCAAGGCGCTAGCACGTGAGCTTGAATGCCCTGTTATTGCATTATCACAGCTTAACCGTAGTCTAGAAAACCGCCCTAACAAGCGTCCTATCATGTCGGATTTGCGTGAATCTGGTGCGATTGAGCAGGATGCCGATTTGATTATGTTCATCTATCGTGATGAGGTTTATAATGAGAATACAGACCACAAAGGCGTGGCTGAAATCATTATTGGTAAGCAGCGTAACGGCCCTATCGGCACTATACGTTTGGGCTTTGAAGGGCAATTTACCCGCTTTATTAACCTAACACCAGAATACTATCAAAACGTCAGTTTCGAGAACGACGAGTAATCAATCTTATAAAATTTTAGCCTAATAAAGCTGAGCCTGATAAAGACTAAAGCTTAATCATAAGCGAACAAATAGTTTTTAATAAAATAGCCAGTGCTGCATTAGCCCAATTGATGCAGTACTGGCTTTATAATTTCATAATTCTACTTATAAAGAAGCCAATTATGCGTACTATCACAATCAAACCACAAGCCATTACTCACAACTTAAACCAAGTTAAGAAAATGGCAGCAAACTCTAAAGTTCTCGCCATGGTCAAGTCCAACGCTTACGGACATGGCGTGGCAGCGGTATTGCCTGCATTGCAACAAGCAGACGGTGTTGGTGTTGCAACCTTGACTGAGGCGCTAGAAGCTCGGCAGTTAGGCTGGGACAAAACCATTGGTTTGATTGAAGGGGCATTTACCGCTGATGAGTGGCAGCAAGCCATTGAGCATGATATTAGCTGCGTGATTCACCATGCGCCGCAGTTGCAGTGGGCACTAGACAATATCCCACCAGCCAATAGTGCGACCAGAGTGGTTTGGCTTAAATATAATACTGGTATGAACCGTCTAGGCTTCAACGCTGAAGATATTATGGCAGCGGCTAAGCGCCTGCATGAAGCGGGATATCAGCTGATACTAGCCACACATTTTGCTAATGCCGATGACAGCACTCATCCATTAAATACGATGCAAATTCAGCGTTTTTCAGATGTATTAAGCACTTTGCAAGAGACTGTTAGCAACGATATCAAAGGCTCATTATGTAATTCAGCCGGTATCGTTAATTTTCCAGAGCATCATTATGATTGGGTACGTCCCGGCATTATTTTATATGGTAGCGCCCCTGTCATTGATAAAAGCGCGCATGAATTAGACTTACAGCCAGCGATGGATTTCAGCGCACAAATTATCGCCCTGCAAACAGTTCAGGCAGACAATGCTATTGGTTATGGCAGTCGTTGGACAGCGCAGAAAGACACTAGAACAGCGCTGGTGAGTGTCGGCTACGGTGATGGTTACCCTCGTGTCATCAGCGATGAAGCCTATGTCACTGTTATAGATACTACCAACGATCAAAGCTATCGATGCGCAGTCATTGGACGCGTGGCAATGGATATGATTGTCATTGATGTCAGTACCGCACCAGAAGACATTGCGTTAGACAGCAAAGTAATACTGTGGGGCGATGCTCCGCACGTCGATGAAGTCGCCGCACATGCAGGTACTATTAGCTATGAGCTACTATGCCGCCTAAGCATTCGCCCAAATCGCATACAAGTATAATTATGCTGACCTCGTCACTATTCATGTAATGTCTGTTTGCCAGACTTATAAATCACGGCAAATTGGACATTTACATTAAGCCTAATTGCGCTATACTAAAAGTTTGTTGTCACCCCAGTATACGCACTGACGCGATGCTATTAAAGACTGATGACGTTTCACTGACTGCGATCGACTGCTAGGATTACTATGAGTTTGCGCCATTTTTTGACCTTATCTGATTTAACCAAACAAGAACTAGAAAACCTTATAAAACGCGCCAGCGAATTACGTAAGATGCAACATGCTGGCGAGATATATCAGCCATTTGTTGGTCGTACGCTTGGCATGATATTTGAAAAATCCTCAACCCGTACGCGCATCTCGTTTGAGACGGGTATGGGTCAGTTTGGTGGTAGTGCTATATTTTTATCGCCAAATGATACCCAGCTTGGGCGTGGTGAGCCACTAGAAGACTCCGCTCGTGTCATATCGAGCATGGTCGATATCATCATGATTCGTACCTTTGGCCACGAAAAAGTTGAGACCTTTGCTGAATACTCAAGTGTTCCTATTATTAATGCTTTAACTGACGAGTTTCATCCTTGCCAGCTACTGGCAGACATGCAAACCTATTATGAGCATCGCGGTAGTATCGAAAATAAAATCGTCACTTGGGTCGGTGATGGCAATAATATGTGCGCATCCTATATGCAAGCGGCCCATCAGTTTGGCTTTGAGCTACGAGTAGCAGCGCCTTATGGTTTCGAGCCTGACCCTGAGCTGATGAAACGTTTCTCGCATTGCGTCAGTATTGTCGAAAACGTGCAAGAGGCAGCGAAAGATTCAAACTTAATTGTCACTGATGTATGGGCAAGCATGGGACAAGAGTCTGAACAAAACACTCGTGCGCGCCGTTTTGCCGCTTATCAAGTAACGCCATCGCTATTAGATAAAGCCGATCCTGAAGTGGTATTTATGCACTGTCTGCCCGCGCATCGTGGTGAGGAGATCTCTCATGATATGCTTGACGACCCACGCTCAGTGGTATGGGATGAAGCTGAAAACCGCTTACATGCACAAAAAGCCTTGATGGAATTCTTATTACAAGACAAAATCAAACTTTAAAAAATATAGTCGTAACCTATTTATCAAAGGATAAGTATAAAAAAGGCAGACCACATTTAGTATGGTCTGCCTTTTTAATTTTTGCTCGACAATTATTACTCAGCTAACGAGCCATTTAACGCATCAACGTCTCGACCCCACCGCTACTTGCTTTAAGCAATACATCAGCTTGATTGGCAGCAAAAATCCCATTACAAACAACGCCAACGATATTATTCAGCTCTTTCTCAAGCGCTATCGGATTACTAACGTCCAAATCATAAGTATCTAAGATGACGTTACCATAATCAGTCACAAAATCTTCACGGTAAACTGGCTCACCGCCCATACGGGCTAATTGCCGTGCGACATAAGAACGTGCTTGCGGCAGTACCTCAATAGGAACAGGAAACTCGCGACCTAGCACCTCAACGCTTTTGCTCTCATCAACCATACATATAAATTTGTTAGAAGCCGCTGCCACGATTTTTTCACGAGTGAGCGCGCCGCCACCGCCTTTTATCAATTGCAAATGCTCATTGACCTCATCTGCCCCATCGATATAAATATCAAGCGTACCAGCAAAGTTCAAATCAACTATTTCAATACCAAGGGCACGAAGTTTGTCTTCAGTGACCTGTGAGCTAGCCACCGCGCCAGCAAGCTTTACAGTTGGCAATAATTCAATCAAACAGTTGACCGTACTGCCTGTGCCTACTCCAAGTATCATGTCATCTTCGATATAACTTAGAGCCGCTTTGGCGGCGGCTTGCTTTTGTGCTTGCTGATCACTCATCATAAATCCTTGGAAAAATAAACGTATCGCTTTAAAAAAAGTAAAGGGTAAAAAGGTAAAATGCGCCGCCATTATACCCGATGAGCTTAATGGATGTCAGCGTAATAGCCACGCTAATCGCAAGACATTCACTCAAATTTTAAAATGAAGACAGATAAGGCAACCAAACAACCAAAGCCAGTAGCGTGACCAATAGTACGGGTGGGGTAATAATCAGTCCAATTTTCATATACTGCCCCCAACTGATTTTATAGTCTTTTTCTGCCAATACATGGAGCCATAATAAAGTCGCCAAACTACCGATAGGTGTGAATTTCGGCCCCAAATCATTACCAATCACGTTGGCATAAATCATAAGCTCACGAGTAGCAGCAGGTACCTGCGCACTATCAATCGCCAGTGCACCTACTAAAGTAGACGGCATATTATTCATGACAGAGGCTACAATAGCAGAGAGGAATCCAGTTCCTACTGTTGCGATGACCGTACCCTGCTGCCCCAACCAATTCAATACTTGAGCACCATAGGCAGTCAATCCTGCATTGCCCAAGCCATAAACCACCAAGTACATACCGATGGAAAATAATACTATTTGCCAAGGCGCTTGACGCAGGATATCAGATACAGAAACAACAGCATCACGCCCCCTTTGCCACCAACGACCTGCAATTGCCATTAACAGTAACGCCGCCACTCCTGTCACCAAGGAGATAGCAATGCCCAATGACTCAGTCGTAAAGTAGGCAATAAGTAGCAACGCAAGCAGTGGAAAGGCCGCTTTAAAGACCAGCGGATCTTCAATCGCAGACTCTGGTGCACTCAAATCAGCAATGGAGTAGTGTTTTGGAATGTGCCGCGCATAGACCACCCATAATACGGCGAGTGTCGCCAATACAGAAACAATATTGACCGGTATCATCACTGCTGCATAACGGCCAAAACCAATGTCAAAATAATTGGCACTAACAATATTGACCAGATTAGAAGTGACTAACGGCAGACTTGCGGTATCAGCAATGAAACCTGTCGCAATGATAAACGCTAAAGCAGATGGTGGTGAGAATTTGAGACGTAGTAAGATAGCGATAACAATCGGGGTCAATAGCAATGCTGCCCCATCATTGGCAAAAAACGCCGAGATAAACGCGCCTAAAATCACAATCATAGGAAACAGCAAACGTCCTTGCCCATTGCCTAGCCTAGCCACATGCAATGCTGCCCAGCCAAAAAATCCTGCTTTATCTAAGATAAGCGAGATGATGATAAGCGCTACAAAGGTAAAAGTCGCATCCCAAACGATGTCCCACACAATGCCAATATCGGAGAGCTTTACCACGCCAAAAGCTAAGGCTATCAACGCACCGCCCATTGCACTCCAGCCAATACCCAGTCCTTTGGGCTGCCATATCACTAAAACCAGAGTCACGATAAAGATAGTTAATGCCAGCATTGGGTAACCTTTCTAGGTTTAATTATTAAAAAGAGCAAGTATTAAAAAATGAACGATGAGAGGATACATTAGAGTGATTTTTGGTTGACGCGCTGCGACAGCTCCTCTGCGCTTTCTACTCGTTCAGAGTAACGGTCAGTCAGATAGGCTGAGCGTCCACGAGTCAGCCAAGTGAATTTCACCAACTCCTCACAAACATCCACGAGACGCAAATATAAAGGAGACTTATCCATACGATCATCGTCATTAAATTCTAAAAAAGCTTTAGGAATAGAGGACTGATTGGGTATGGTAATCATCCGCATCCAACGCCCAAGAATGCGCAATTGGTTGACCGTATTGAAGCTTTGGCTGCCACCGCTGACTTGCATCACTGCCAAAGTTTTGCCTTGGGTTGGACGTACACCACCTAATGATAATGGAATCCAGTCAATTTGTGCTTTCATAATACTGGTCATACTGCCATGACGCTCTGGGCTCACCCAAAGCATACCTTCTGACCACTGCGCCAACTCTCGCAGCTCTTGTACTTTTGGATGATTGGCATCAACAGCATCAGGCAATGGTAAACCCGTCGGATCAAAGGTTCGAACCTCACAACCATACCAACGCAATAGACGATTCGCTTCTTCACTGGCCAGTTTAGAGAATGAGCGCTGGCGTAGAGAGCCGTATAGCACCAATATTTTAGGCGCATGGCGCGGGTCATTTTCACCAATTAAAAACTCAATATCGATAGGCTGTATACTGTCTGCATCAATATTGGGCAAATCACCCAAATCGACTACATCTAAATCTGCTGTGTTATTTGCCATGATAAATCACTTCCCCATCTTCTTTAGTAAAGCTGCTCACGGGATTGTCTAATAATTCAAATACGCGCTCTGAGGGGCGACATAATGCTGCGCCTTTATTGGTGACCACGATAGGACGATTGATTAAAATGGGGTGGGCAATCATCGCATCAATGACTTGATCGTCAGACAGTTCAGAATTGTCTAATCCTAGCTCATCATTGACAGGCTCTTTACTTCGTAACAGCTCTCTTGGTGAAAGGTTTATCTTTGCCAGCAGCTCAACTAAATGATCGCGGCTTGGTGGGGTTTTAAGATATTCAATTACTTCTGGATTTTCGCCTGAGGCTTTCATGATGGCCAATGTATTGCGAGACGTACCGCATTTGGGATTGTGAAAAATTAGTGATGTCATAGTAATTTTACCTATATTTATGAATATGCTTAGGGTATGTCCTCAATCTTAAAAAAATTGACTAAATGAGCTAAAAATGAGGACACGCCCTAGTAATAAAGAGGTTTGTTAAATCAGTTATGGGCTTACTGATTATTTGAAAGACTGTCTGCATCAGTAGGTTTAGCACGCTCACATCCGCTCAGACTATCCTTAAGAGACGCACACAATTCTGGATGTCCCGCACAGCAATCTTGCAATAGAAACTGAATAACCTCCTCCATATGTGACAGTGAGGCGCGATAAATTATCTGCCGACTGTGCCGTTGAGACACCACCCACCCTGCACGAGCCAGCACCGATAGATGAGCTGACATTGTGTTATGTGGTACAGACAGTTGACGAGCAATTTCACCTGCTGGCAGACCAACGGGCTCTTGGCTGACCAGCAACCTAAAGGCCTTAAGACGAGTATCTTGAGAGAGCGCAGCAAAGCTTGCGATAGCATTTATTATTTCCATATGTCCAATAATACAGACATATGGAAATAATTCAATATTTTATTTAAAAAATATTGAGATAAAACCACCCTATCTTTCATCAAAAATTGAAATCGCTGCAAAAACTGCAATAGGGTCTTGCAAGACCGTTAAAATCAGCATAGGCTAATCTATTTAATTTTTCTATTCATCCACACTTTTTATTAGGGAACATTATGCTGTCACATTGGGTACGAGCCATCTTGCAAGCCACCGTCTATGACGTGGCAATTCAAACACCACTTGAAGCGGCGCCCAAGCTGACCCAACGTTTTGCTAATGACATTCGATTTAAACGCGAAGACTTGCAACCGGTCAAATCCTTTAAATTGCGTGGTGCCTATAATCGAATTAGTCAGTTAAGTGATGAGCAAAAAGTACGCGGCGTCATTTGCGCTTCAGCAGGTAATCATGCCCAAGGGGTTGCTTATTCCGCCCGTAAACTTGCCCTAAACAATATCATCGTGATGCCGACCACCACCCCTGACATCAAAGTAGATGCCGTAAAGGCGCTTGGCGGCAACGTCGATTTGTATGGTGATAGCTTCGATGAAGCCAACCGTTATGCAATCAATCGCGCTGAAACAGAAGGTCTGACCTTTATCCCACCTTACGATGATGAATTGGTCATTGCCGGACAAGGTACCATTGGTCTTGAGCTCACCCAGCAATGGCGCAATATGGATTATGTGTTCGTCGCGGTTGGCGGTGGTGGTCTCATCTCAGGTGTCGCGGCATTCTTAGGTGAAGTTGCGCCGCATGTCAAAGTGATTGCGGTGGAAGCAGAGCAATCAGCTTCTCTTAAAGCGGCGCTTGAAGCCAATGAACGCGTTAAGCTTGAGCAAGTTGGACTGTTCGTCGACGGCGTGGCAGTTGCTCAAATCGGCGAATTGCCATTTGAAATTGTCCGCATGCAAAAGAGTGATAAATCAGGTCCTTTAGTCGAGCCTGAAGTGGTGACTTGTACCAATGACGAAGTATGTGCGGCGGTTAAAGACATTTTTGAAGAAAATCGCAGTATCGTTGAGCCTGCGGGCGCGTTACCCGTTGCTGGCATGAAAAAATATATCGAAGCCCATAATCTACAAGGTAAAAACTGCGTCGGGATCATTTGCGGTGCCAATATGAACTTTGACCGCCTACGTTATATCGCTGAGCGTACTGAAATTGGTGAGAAAAAAGAAGCCATCTTTGGTGTGACAATTCCTGAGCAGACAGGCGCTTTCTTAAATTTCTGCCGTAGCTTACATGGACGCAATATCACTGAGTTTAATTATCGCGCCGATAGCAAAAAATCACCTGACTCTATGGAACCTGCATCGATATTTGTCGGTATCGCACTAAAAGAAGGCGACAAAGAGCGTAAAACCATTCGTACGCAATTGGCAGCTGATGGCTATACAGCTCATGATTTGACCGATGATGATATTGCCAAATCACATATCCGCCATTTGATTGGTGGTCATGCGCATGTTGCAAACGAGCAATTATTAAGTGTGGTTTTCCCTGAACGTCCAGGGGCATTGCTGAAATTTTTAGAAAAACTGGGTGATGACTTTAATATCACTTTGTTTCATTATCGCAATCATGGTGCCGCCGAAGGTCGCGTATTGGTCGGTTTGCAAGCGTCTGAGGGTAACTCTCGTCAATTACAAGACGCGTTACTCGATATCGGCTATGACTGCACCATGCTCAATGACAATATTGGTTATCAATTATTTTTGAAATAAAAATAGACTATCATTCCATCAATGGCTGTTTGTTAATCACCAAAAAGCCGCCCTTGATGAATGAATAGTGATTATGCATTGGTAGCTTTTATTAATTCATAGCGACCATGATGAGGTAATAAACCGTGACTCAAAAAATATTGATCTTTGTATTATTACTGGTTTTAGCACTTTTGGGTTATAAGATGCTGCAACCTAAAAACACGACCAGTAACCCTATCGCTGACGTTGCGACTGAGACTGAGACTCCAGTTGACGCTGCTTTTACCTCAACTGATCTGGATGACATACCGCCAACGTACGTCGACTCAGATGCAACGTCAACATCAGTCTCGGCAGTAAAACCAGTACTCACGTCGTTAGCATCAAGCTTTACCTGTGATGGCAGAAAGCATTGCTCTCAGATGACGTCATGCGCAGAAGCCACTTACTTTGTACAACACTGCCCGAATACCAAAATGGATGGTAATAATGATGGTATCCCATGTGAGCAGCAGTGGTGTCGCTGATTTTATATCAAATATAAACTGAGAACAGCATCCATACTCCTGCTATTTTTTCCGAAGAAAACCTAGAAAATATCATTGGATTTATCGCAGCCAATCCCTTAGCAACCTTGGTTGCTCAAACCAAAGATGGCATCGAAGCCTGCCATATACCACTCTTCTGGCATAACGATAACTTTATGCCTGATGCTAGTGTTGATTCTGATATTAACTCTAATGCTCAGCACGGCTATCTTTACGGTCATTTCGGTCGTAAAAATCCTATTTATCAGAACACCTTACCAGATACTGCGTGGTTAATTATTTTTCAAGATTCTGGACATTATATCAGCCCCAACTGGTATCCTAGCAAAGCGAAAACCCATAAAGAAGTGCCCACTTGGAACTATCAAAGTGTTCATATTCAATCCAAAATTGAGTTGCTTGAAGACGCCGATACGTTGAAATGGATATTAGCAACCATGACTGCACGGCAAGAGGTGCTATCCGACCATCCTTGGTCATTAGATGAGGCACCTGCTACTTATATCGATGCTATGTGCCGAGGGATTATTGGCTTTAAGCTGCCCATCGATTCTATACAAGCCCAATTTAAATTAAGCCAAAATAAAACCGTAGAAAATATCACAGGTGTGATTAATGGTTTAGCGCAGTTAAAGACAAATGATGCGGCAGAAATGGCGATGAAAGTTGCCAATCAGAATAATGGCTAAGACGAGACTTTCTCTCTTTACCATAAAAATCTATTTTTAAACATTTTGATAGCGCAGGGCTCTTTCAATTTGCAAAAAAGCCACCATTATTATTATCTTACTTTATGGATATCGATGAGGTTTTGATGAGTAAACACAACAAAAACCACAATCAGCCTAGCCATAGCCAACCTGATGTCGTGCGTATGCGCCTCGATAAGTGGTTGTGGGCAGCACGATTTTATCGGACACGTAATCTCGCCAAAGAAGCCATCGAAAGCGGACGGGTACATTATGCGGGTAGCCGCGTAAAGACCAGTAAAGAGATTATGGTTGGCGATGAACTACAGATTCGTCAAGGCTCAGCCACTGCCATGACTGAAAAGACCGTCATCGTTGAAGCACTAACGGCGCAACGTGGTAATGCGCTCGCTGCTAAAATTTTGTATTCAGAGACTGAAGAAAGCGAAGAGCGCCGCGCTTATCATGCTGAGCAGCGCAAACTTGCCAATCTTGCACGGCCTGATAATAAACCCAACAAAAAAGAGCGCCGTGACCTTCAACGCTTTAAGCACAAACAAGAATAAGCTGTTCAAAGTACGACCTTAGATTATAAATAATATCATCGAAAATTCGTGAACAGATGACCGTATTGTTTAGCTTCTACTCTTGCCATTCAAGGCATTAACCGTTACGCTGACAGCCGATTTACTTAATTAATTGCATGCTAATAAAAGCCGCACTAACATGCCGGTCTCTTATAGCATGTTTTTTTGTTATACAAGGTCATATTATGCTGATGAAAACCTGTACTCCGTCTTCTGTATTATTGGTTTGTTTGGGAAATATTTGCCGATCGCCAACGGCTGAAGAAGTCTTTCGTCAGCAAGCAGCGATTGCTGGATTGTCAATCAAAGTAGATTCAGCAGGAACGAGTGACTCGCATATCGGTCATGCGCCCGACACTCGCTCGCAACGCCATGCAAAAGCGCATGGTTATAAAATCAATAAACTGGTCGCCCGCCAAGTCAGTGCCGATGACTTTCGTAATTTTGATTTAATTCTAGCGATGGATACACAGAATTTAGCTGATTTACAAGCCATCAAAGACAGCTTGATAGAGACAGAAGACAATTTGGCTAAGTTGGCTTTATTTAGTGAGGAAGATCCTACTTATGGCGGCGACGATGTGCCAGATCCTTATAAAGGCGATGGTGATGACTTTGAAGAGGTGATTGAGCGTATTGAATCAAGCGCACAAGCGTGGATTGAAAGCTGGAAAGCTTGCTAACGATAAAGCTAACTTTCTGCCACCTTTGTGTCTTTCACCCTCTATAATAAACACTGTGTAATCCATTATCTATCTGCCACATGGGCTATGTTATGACCTCAGTTTCACGCTTGGATTCTAGTACTCAATTTGCCATGACCACTGATTTGCCAGCGAGCTTATTGACCCGTAAACTAGTCGATTTGTCACATGGTAATACCATGGCCTTAGCCTGTGTCGCGGATACTGTCGTGACACTGACGGCTGAAGCACAGCTTGACGATTTTATGGCAAATTATACAAAAGACATAGCGCAAAATAAGCCATTATTTGTGTTGTCTGGCGGTAGTAATGTGTTATTACCAGCGCATCTGAATGCTATCGTATTGCAGCCCCAAATGCGCGGTATCAGCCTAACCGCTCAGACAGATAGCCACGTCGATATCGCAGTAATGGCAGGCGAAAACTGGCATGACTTGGTGGTATATACGGTCAGTCAAGGTTGGTATGGGCTAGAAAATCTGGCACTAATCCCGGGGCTAACTGGTGCGGCACCCGTACAAAATATCGGTGCTTATGGTGTCCAACTAGAAGACTGCTTACAGTATGTACGAGCCTATCACTTACCCACTCAAACTTGGCATCATCTCACAGCCGCCGACTGCGAGTTTGGCTATCGTGACAGCATTTTTAAACGTGCGCCTAATACCTGGCTAATCAGCTGTGTTGGATTCAGATTACATACCGATGCAACCAAAATCCTAGCCAGCTATGGTGATGTGCAAACCGTTGCACAACGCTATGCCGAGCAAGACGATCGTACGCAGCCAGTGCCTGCGGATATCATGCAAGCGATTGTCGATATTCGTCAACAAAAACTCCCTAATCCCAAGCAGCTGCCAAATTGTGGTAGCTTTTTTCAAAACCCCATTATTCCTCAATCACACTTTACTGCTTTACAATCAACCTACCCTGCTATCGTCGGCTACGCTATGCCTGATGCCATGGTAAAGGTTGCGGCAGGCTGGTTGATTGAACAGACAGGCTTGAAAGGTGGTGGTATTGCACCGATTGTCACCCATCAGCAGCAAGCCTTGGTGCTGACCAATCATGCCCCTTATCACGCCACTCAAGACAATGTAGCAGATGCCCAACGACATATCGTCAATACGGTTTATGAAAAATTTGCGATTCAGTTAGCGCGTGAGCCAGTTTGGGTAAATACTGACGGCTCTATTGGGTATGATGAGCATGTGGTCTAAGCGGCTATTATCTAAGCGACTATGGCGTTATTACTTGCGTTCAGCTGAGCGTATGATAAAGCTATTTCGCATTATTAATATTACCTTTTTACTTGGTTCAACGACTGTTATTTTAGTACTCATCAGCCTATTCACGCCGCTGTTCTCCCAAGCGATTGTTTATCTATTTACGCTTTTGCCATTGCCCAGCCTACCCTCCGCTGCCTTGAGTTCACCGCCTACCGCTTATGTGGTGTTAGGCGGCGGACTAACCAATGATCATGACAATCAAATTATTCTTAATAGCTACAGCCTCAACCGTGCCCGTACCGCTGCCAGCGCTTATCACGACTTACCCCTACCTATTGTACTAAGCGGTGCTGAAGCGCCGTGGCTCGGTCAATGGCTCATTGAGCATGGTATTGATGGGCTGATAAGTGAAAATGCCAGTATGAATACCTGCGAAAATGCACGTTTTACCGCCAAACGTATTCCACTGCGTCATGTGTATCTCATTACTGACAGCTACCATATGGCACGTGCTCGTAGACAGTTTGCCTTAAACGGTATCAATAGCACACCACTTAGCGCCCCTTTACCAGTGAGCCGTGACTGGATGAAACCTGCGCAAAACTTAAGTCATTCTCGACGCGCTGTTTATGAAGTTGCTGCTTATTTACGCGATGTGATACGTCCTCAAATGAATTGTCGTCATGCCAACGACGTGACCTCACAGCAGCTGTTAACCCCTAGAGGTAACGCAGCAAAAAAACCTGACGAATAGAATTCAATACAAGCAGGTAGCCAATTCAATATCTTTTGAGAACTTACCCTAATCACTACCGGTCATCCACTATACTTGTGATGAGTGTATAATAATAAAAGAAAATGCTATTTAAGAGAGTTACCATGCTCAGTATATTTTTGTTAATTCCATTAAGTCTCATGCTGTTTGTGGTTGCCATTTGGGCGGTACGCTATGCGGTCAAATCAAATCAGTTTGAAGATTTGGACAATGCATCACAGCGCATCATATTGGATGATCGCCAAGAGCGACGGCAAACCATACAGGCTCATGATTACTCAGCGCCTATTTCGCAGAATGACGATACCACAGTGACTGATATAGTCGCTGATGATAAGGTGAGCCATCCTGATATAGAGTCAATTGATCATGCTGACCTTGATAAACAGCCAAAAATCTAGCATTGAGCCACCTTATCTATAGTAGAAGCTATTTAAAGTGTAATATATGGCAACCGAGCGCAAATAGTACGACTTAGTACATTGAACGAGATGGATGCCGTAACCACTTATCAAGGCTTGTACTATCTGCGCAACCTACTGTTAAGTGTTGGTTAAACGCCGATTGTATGCGTAGGTTTGCTTTTCATTTTTTAGGAGAATCGCCCCATGACCACCGCTTTACTTGTTGCGGCACTACTGATGGGATTTTTTGGTTCACCGCATTGCTTAGGCATGTGTGGCGGTCTGGTGACAGCATTTGGGCTATCGATGAAAGACGTCAGCCCTACCAAACGCCGTGCTCTTGTGGCAACTTACCATTTAGGTCGTTTGACCAGTTACGCATTTTTGGGTTTGATGGCAGGACTGATTGGCACCACTGTACTAGAGCCCTTAATGAAAGGTAACAGTACGCCACGTATCTTGCTAGGCTTGGTGTTAGTATTCGTCGGCGTGACCATGCTTGGCGCACCATTTTTAAAAAATCTTGAGCGTTTTGGTATGCGATTTTGGCAATATCTCAGCCCACTTCGTCAAAAAGTATTTCCACTCAATACCTTTCCGCGAGCATTAACGGCTGGACTGCTTTGGGGATTTTTGCCTTGTGGATTGGTTTATGGTGCATTATTGATTGCAGTGGTCGCTCACAATCCACTAAGCGGTGCCGCACTCATGTTTGTGTTTGGCTTAGGAACCGTACCGATGCTAGTCGCCACGCACGAAACCGTTGGCTGGTTACGTGACAAGATTGGACGTTTTCGCTTGAGACAGCTTAATGGCGCTGTCATGGTATTATCTGGCTTAGCCGTTGTGTTTGTCCCTATAGCAATGTCTAGCATGCATGGGGGGCATGATATGTCCAATATGCAAGGCGATCATATGCAAATGAGCGATTCAGAAATGACGGATATGCCGATGGATACAAATATGGATCACAGCAGCCATAATATGATGCCAACTGATAACAGTACAACCCCCCAAGGTATGGATCATAGTATGCATGATATGAGTGATGGCGCGATCAACATGAACCACGATGAACATTCTGAAATGATGGAACAAGCTCAATAGAATCATCAATAATAGATATTGTTAAAATATAAAATCATTTAACATCGAAATCTGCCATATAAAAAAGCCCTTAACATCAATCATGACGTTGAGGGCTTTTATGATTCCGACAGCTGTACACTATAGTAGAACTGACGGCTTATAAATCACTACTCTTGCCACTGCTCAAGGGTAAACTTAGTATCTAAATGCTTCTCTAGCGCTGGTATATTAAAAGCATCATCTTCACTCACAAAACTAATGCTGATGCCTGTTTGTCCAGCACGACCCGTACGGCCAATACGATGCACGTAATCATCTGGCTGATCAGGCAAGGTATAATTAACCACGTGGCTAACATCATCGACATGGATACCGCGTCCTGCGACATCAGTTGCCACCAAGATAGAAGCATGACCATCTTTAAAACGCTGTAAATACTTTTCGCGTTTTTGTTGAATGACATCGCCTGACAACATCACAATTTTATGCGCTTGACGCAGCTTATGATAGAGACGCTTGACTTGGTCTTTACGATTGGCAAAGACAATCACTTTATCCACTGCCGTATCACTGATGATACGCTGCAACGCTTCTAATTTTTGATCTTCTGTCAGTAAGTAAAAGTGCTGATCGACTAACTCACTGGTTTTATGTTCTGGCTCGATTTCAACAAACTGCGGCTCATGCAACCAGCGATAGGCTAGATTCATCACATCTTGGTTAAAGGTGGCAGAAAACAGTAAGCTTTGACGGTCTGTATTGGCTGGCATCCGACCTACCAAACGCTTGATGTCAGGGATAAAACCCATATCTAGCATGCGATCTGCTTCATCTAACACCAGTACTTCCACTCGATCTAAATAGACCATGCCTTTATTGGCAAGATCAATCAAACGACCAGGTGTCGCGACCAAAATATCAACGTATTGACGCTCAAGCTCATGCTGCTGAGTCTCATAATTAGTGCCACCCATAATACAAACGCTGTGTAGCGAAGTATATTTGGTCAAAGCGATACAATCATCAAATATCTGCTGAGCAAGCTCGCGAGTGGGTGCCATAACAACGGCACGTGGCTCACCCAAATAACGCTCTTCATCATTGGTAAAAGGACGTTTAAGCAAGGCTTCCATAATAGTCAATAGAAAGGTTGCCGTCTTACCAGTACCCGTCTGCGCCTGTCCAATAGCATCTTGATTTGCCAGCGTATGCGGTAATATTTGTGCTTGAATGGGCGTCAATGCCATAAAACCTAGATCGCTTACGGCACGTAAGGTCGGTGCTGAAAGTGGCAAATCAGTAAACGTGGTAAAATTACTCAAAAAAATATCCTTTTAAATTAATCACTTGTTCATTACTAATAATAAGTAGACTCATGATAAATAGGCTCATGATAACCCGTTATATTGCTGTCTAAATTAAGCAGCAACAACAATATGAAATCTATATACAGCTGACTGAGATACGGGCATAAAAAAAGCCAAGCCTAACGCCTGATCCTACCAAACATACTGATTTTTACTCAACATGGGTAAGATAAAACGGGCTTGACTCAGTAGTATATCAGTAGTGTCTACAGACATTATAGCTAAACCGCTCTAATGACTGGATAGATTACTCTTCTACTTTTCTGACTTCTTCAGCTTGAAGGCCTTTATCACCTTCTACCACACTGAATTCGACCTTTTCGCCATCTTTTAGAGAACGATAGCCATCACCTTGAATCGCGCGGAAATGGACAAAAATATCTTCTCCGCTGTCACGTTGAATGAAGCCAAAGCCTTTTGAGTCATTAAACCACTTAACGATACCTTGCTCACGAGCTGACATAATATTGCTTCCTAAAAAAGTCCGCTTAGCCCCAAATTCCTTTGCAACATTGCATATAAACGGGATCTAAGATGATGAAATCAAAAACTTAAGAGTACTATCCTCACTTCTGTTATCTACATATCGCATCTATAGCAAATAACGGTATGTAGCAACACAGTGAGTATTTACAAACATAACGACTGTCTTACTGATTGCTCTACTTCGGCAGTAGCAACAAACTTGCAATAATTATTGCATAAAAAATATCATAGCACGGGTTTTTAGCAACATAAAGACTTTTAACATGATTTTTTGGCTTTAGCTTTATTTTTCCTGTAATTTTTTTATAACCTCGTCATCAAGCTGTTATCATAAAGAGAAAGTTTTGATTAAACTGTGCAATTTTACGCTTATGCCATTTCATGCTTATGCCATTTCATGCTTATGCCATTTCATGCTTATGCCATTTCATGCTTATGCCATTTCATGCTTATGCCATTTCATGCTTATGCCATTTCATGCTTATACAGACAGTACCTAAACCTTATAACAAATAATAAATCCTCAACCTCGTTTCATCGTTATAGAGACCATTATGACCTCTCCTTCTCAGTCTATACCAACCGTCACGCCTTCGAAGCAAAATGCCGATAAAACACTCACTCATAAGTTATTGCTCGTTAATGGGGTCAATTTGAATTTATTGGGTAAGCGCGAACCTAAGATTTATGGTCATACGACACTAGCAGATATCGAGGAACGTCTGATCGCACGTGCAGCTCAGCACGGTATTGAATTGATATGTATACAATCCAATCATGAAGGTAAACTGATAGATGACATCCAATATCATGGACTTTTAGCGGATACCGCCCTGCAAGTAGATGCCATTACCATTAATCCCGCCGCCTTTACTCATACCTCGGTTGCGTTACGTGATGCGCTCTTGGCCACACAAAAACCGTTTATCGAGGTACACTTATCCAATGTGCACGCGCGCGAACCTTTTCGCCATCATTCTTATCTAAGCGATATCGCCGTCGGTGTTATTTGTGGTCTGGGGCATCTGGGTTATCAAATGGCATTGTCCTACTGGCTTGATAGCCTCTACTCTGTCACAATCAGCGATTAATGCTTAATCCTGATTACCGAAAATCATGAATTGTATAACTATGCTTTATCAATAGCACACGAGTTAAACAGCAATTGTTTGACTAAAATACTAAAATTATGACTGAGCAAACAACCCACTACATGGTGATATGAATGGCAAAATCGTCTGGAAAGCGCTTTATGAAATTGGCTGGCATGACAGCAAGCATTGCCGGCAAAGCAGCTAAAAACTCATTTAAGCACCTCTCAAGTGACGAAGAAAAACGTTTGCAAGCACGCTCAGAGCTGATGCAAGATGTGGGCATTCAGATAGCCGAAACGTTGGGTGAAATGAAAGGCGCGGTGATGAAGGTCGGGCAAATTGCCTCGCAATATAAAGACGTGTTCCCACCAGAAGTAGCGACAGCATTAGAAAAGCTACAAAAAGATGCGCCGCCCATGCCCTATGCGCAGATACGTGCACAAATTGAGCGCGAGCTTAAAGCGCCTGTTGCAGAATTATTTAGCGAATTTGAAGAAACACCGTTTGCGGCGGCTTCCATCGGTCAAGTGCATAAAGCCGTTTTGCCATCTGGTCAAAAAGTGGTGGTTAAAGTCCAATATCCTGATGTCGATGAAAACTGTGATAGTGACCTCAAACAAGTACGCATGGCACTAAAAATCGCGGGTGTGCTCAATATGAGCAAACAGTTGCAAGAGCAACTGTTCAACGAGATTCGCCAAAGTTTACATGATGAATTGGACTATATTAAAGAAGCGCATAACTTGCGAGTGTTTGGCGCATTTCATGCAGAAGACAAAGGTCTTATTATTCCTAAAGTCATTAGCAGCCACTCTTCTAAACGGATTTTAACCTTAACAGAAGAGATGGGAGAAACCCTAACCGTCGCGGCGACTTGGGACAATGACATCAAACAACACATAGCCAAGCGCCTGTTCCACTTTACCGCAGGACAACTATTTGGCTTATACCGTATGCACTGTGACCCACATCCCGGCAACTTTGCCTTTCGCAAAGATGGCAGTGTGGTGGCTTATGATTTTGGCGGTATTCGTAGCTATAGTGACAGCGAAGTTCAATTGTTCCGCCGTTTTGCTAAGCATGCCATTAAAGGAGATGTGACTGCCCTTGAGCAGGACCTCATCGCTCTTGATATTCGCCGTGATGACGATAAAAATATCCCCGGAGAGTTTTATGAGAAATGGCTATCCATTGGGCTAAAGCCTCTGTCTATTCAACCTTATCAACAAGGCGCTTTTGATTTTGGTCAAAGTCAAGTTCATCACGAAGTCATTGCTCAAATGCGGACGTCGTTGAAGTACTTTGGTCAATTCCAACCTTCTGCAACCACCATGATGCTAGATCGCACAGTGTCAGGACAGTACTGGAACTTAGTCAACCTCGGTGTTGAAATTGACTTATCACCGCTCGTTAGTGAATACATTGATGTATAACGATATAAAATATAGAGTGTTAAGAAAGCAGACAACGCACAAACACGGCTAAATATGCAAAGCGTGTCCACAACGATCACAGAATTCTGCTGCAATGGCATGACCGAACTTGCCACAATTAGGACAGGTGACGGGATTGAGTTGCGGACGCATATTACGTGCCAGCTCAGAAGTAAAAATCCCCGTTGGCACTGCAATGATCGAATAACCCGTAATCATGACCATGCTCGCAATCGCTTGACCTAACGGCGTTTTGGGTGACATATCACCGTAACCGACCGTGGTCATGGTGACGACTGCCCAGTAGATAGACAGCGGAATACTGGTAAAGCCATTTTCAGGGCCTTCTACCACGTAAATAATCGAGCCGAAAATCGTGACCAATAATACCAGCGACAAAAAGAATACCGTGATTTTTTGCTGACTGGTTTTAAGCGCCGAGGCCAAAAATCCCGCTTGTTGCATATAAGCTTTGAGCTTGAGAACGCGAAACACACGTAAAATACGCAAAACCCGTATCACTAATAGATACTGTACCCCCACAAACATGAGGCTTAGGTAACTTGGTAGCACAGACAATAAATCGACTACCCCAAAAAAACTAAAGACGTAACGCACGCGGTTTGGTGCTGAAAACAACCTGAGCGCATACTCTATCGTGAATAAAATGGTAAAAAACCATTCAGCATAAAAGAATATAGTGCCATATTGCAGGCGCATGTATAGCACACTGTCAAGCATGACCACAGCCACACTGGTCAAAATCGCAATCAATAATACAATATCAAAAAGTTTACCCAAACGGGTATCTGTGCCTTCAATAATAATATGAATGCGGTTGCGCAGGTGGGTAATGGCTTCAGCCGTCGGTTGCTTCATATAGTCAGTAGTATCGAGTCAGTAGCGATATAAAATTAATGGCTTGATGGCAACCAATGATTTAAAATACGCTGGATAAGGCCAAGTTAGTCAAAATAGATAAAATTGGTTTATAATATTGCTCACAGGTCATATGTGAATACAATCACTAAGTTGCCACAGTGTAGCAAAAAAGCACTCTCAACAAAATACAAATCGTTAACGTGTCGGTAGCTCTGTTACTTCAAAGAGATAGTGCAAGCTATATCATAGAAACAGGTGATCTGAGGTGTGTCATCATGCAGATTGAAAAATCTTAAAATGTATAAATACGCTCATTCATGACACACTCATAGTAAAAGATTGTTATTAAACATTTGTTTTAAGCACAATAAATAATACGCAAAACTTAAGGATGTTATATGGCAGGCCATTCAAAATGGGCAAATATTAAACACCGTAAAGCCCGTCAGGATGCGGTAAAAGGTAAAGTATTCACTAAAATTATTCGTGAAATTGTCTCTGCTGCCAAGCAAGGTGATCCTGACCCTAACAAGAATCCGCGCCTACGTGCTGTCATTGAAAAAGCCCTATCTGTCAATATGACGCGAGACACCATCAACCGTGCGGTAGCTCGTGGTACAGGCGGTGATGACAATGACAATATGGACGAAGTAAGCTATGAAGGCTATGGCATCGGCGGCGTCGCAGTACTTGTCGAAACCTTGACTGACAATCTTAACCGAACAGTCAGTGAAGTACGCCACGCCTTTACCAAAAATGAAGGCAATCTGGGTACTACTGGCTCGGTCGCTTATCTATTTAATAAACGCGGTGAAATCATCTTTAATGATACAAGCCTAGAAGATGAAGTCATGCTAGTGGCATTAGATGCAGGCGCGCTTGATATCGAGAATGATGGTGAAAGCTTGCTCGTCATCACTGAATGGGAAAATTTCGGTCATGTTAAAGATGCGCTTAATGCTGCAGGTTTGGTCTCTGACAATGCTGAAGTGACCATGGCACCGTCTACCAGTGCTGAAATAGACAATGTCGATGATGCACTAAAAGTCATGAAAATGATTGATATGTTAGAAGATATTGATGATGTGCAAGAGGTTTATAGCAACGTGAACTTCTCAGATGCGGTAATGGCGCAACTTGAGCAATAGTTTTATCCCGCAACCCTTTAGATGTCACTAATCAAAAAGCCAAACGTTTTAAACGTTTGGCTTTTTTTGTTTAGTAATATCTGATGAATGCTTCGTTCCTACTAAGTTTTGCAAGTGACACCTTCGAGCGCTAGCAAGTATGTTTTCTTATCTAGTCCGCCTGTATAGCCACCAAGCTTGCCATCGCTAGCAATGACACGATGACACGGAACGATAATGCTAAAAGGGTTTTTACTATTAGCATTAGCAACCGCGCGAAACCCTTTGGGACTAGCGACATTTTGTGCCAGTGTCGCATAGCTTATTGTTTCGCCATAGCCAATATCTTGTAACGCTTGCCAAACTCGTTGCTGAAACTTGGTTCCTAAGCTTATATCTAATGGCAAATCGAATGCCTGACGATCACCTTTAAAATACGATTTTAATTGCGCTATAGTCTCTATGAGTAGCGCTTGGGCAGGCTCATTTTCGCTTAGGCTGTCCTCATTGATAAACGTAAAGCTCTGATCGTCAATACCATAATGCTTTTTAAGTTTAGGAATAGATTTTGAGCTATGCCAAGAGTCACCTGCTTGCAGCCAGTTGACTTCAACCAGCTTAGGACGACTATGCTCATTGACACTCGCAATTAACGTTAGCTGGTGTGCGCCAAAAGCGGCTGTGGTGACTATCATGATGCTTCCTTTCAAATGATGATATTTTCAAAAATCGTTCATCGACTAAAATGATCTATTAAAACAACCTATCGAGCGCTACTCTTTATCATCGGTCTCAAATAATGCGGCGACAAATTGTTTTGGACTAAAGGCACGTAAATCATCAATCGACTCACCGACACCAATATAACGAATAGGAACATCCGTCGTTTCAGCAATATTAAAGACTACGCCACCTTTTGCTGTGCCATCTAGTTTGGTAATGGTAATACCCGTTAATGGTACGACTTTGTTAAAGAGTTCTACTTGATTAATCGCATTTTGACCGGTGCCGGCATCAAGCACAATCATACCTTCGTGCGGTGCGCTTGGATCAGCTTTACGCATGACGCGTACCACTTTTTCAAGCTCTGCCATTAGGTGGGTTTTATTTTGCAAACGCCCAGCAGTATCAGCGATTAATACATCGATATTTTTTGCTTTGGCAGACTGCATGGCATCAAAGATAACAGAGGCACTATCAGAGCCATGACCTTGAGCGACGACTGGAATGTTATTACGCTCACCCCAGATTTGCAGCTGTTCAGTAGCAGCGGCACGGAAGGTATCGCCAGCAGCCAGCATAACGGATTTACCTTCGCCTTGTAAGCGCTTGGCAAGTTTACCAATCGTCGTGGTTTTACCGACACCGTTGACACCCACAACTAAAATCACAAAAGGTTTTTTGCTGGTATCAATAATGAGTGGCGCAACTTTTGGCGTTAAAATATCAACCAATTCAGTTTGCAACGCTTTATATAATGAATGCGCATAAATCAAATCACCACGGTCTGTCTGCTCGGTCAGACTTTTGATAATACGATTGGTAGCATTGACACCGATATCGGCAACCAATAACTGATCTTCAACTTCTTCCAATAGCTCATCATCAATCTCTTTGCCACCGATCAAAATACTGACCATACCTTCGGCAAGATTTTTACGCGACTTACTTAGCCCCGTTTTCATGCGGTTAAACCAGCTGCCTTTTTTCTTGTTTTCTTGCAGCTCTGTAGATTCGATTTCTGGTGGAGTGGTCACTTGTACCGCACTACTCGCAGGACTGACATTTGGGCTATCGCCAAGTTGCTCTTGTAGTGGCATGGTTGGGGCAGTAGAAATAGTGCTAAGCTTAGTATCAATATTTTTATTATTATCGTTATCAGTTGAGGAAGCGCTTATAAAGCTTTCAGAGGCGTTTTTAGACGTGCTTTGCTCTTCTGTCCTCACAATTGGCGCACCCAAAGCAATGTTTTGTGCCGCATCAGCACTTGAGAAATCTTTGTTTATCGTGCTGTCTTTTTGCTGATCTTCGATGCTTTGATCATTGGGCGCTTGGATAGAGCCTGCATCTTCTTTCTCATCGATAATGAGCACAGATTGCGAAGGCAGACTGGGTAAGGTAATATCATCGTCATCTAAGTCATCAAGATTGCCATCGAGATTAATGATTACACGACTGCTATTATTGGAGTTATTCATAAGCTTGCCCTAAAAGTTATCACGGTCAGTTATTTGATTATTTTAAATGGGTTGGTATATCGTCATGTTTTTGTCATGGATCATGACCCACGACAGTCAATTTTTAGCCTAGTTTATCATAATTCGAGTTGTGCTCAGACCTTACCATCATAGCCTATCGTCAATTTTTGCAAATCTGGCAAGTCATACCATCCCTTTAGAAAGTTTCGCTTAAGATTTGGCAACAAAAATCTGACCTTACACATGCTAAACTTCGCCTACTCTACCAGAGTTTATTGTAGAACAAGCCTTATTCCAAAACTTACCAATTACTTCACTATCGCTCACTCAACCCTCATTTTTAGGAATTATCTATGCCATCACTATCTAATACTGACAAAACGTACGGTAAAAAAGCAATCAGCATCAGCGCAGCTTTATTAGTAGCGACACTTGTACTATCTGCGACAGGCTGTAATACCACCCAAGAATTTAAGCCAACAGCCAGTGTGATGGTTGGGGCACATAAATCTTTATAAAACCTGCTATCTATCGCTAGTATTGAGAGTGATCTAACCACTGATCAATTTACAAGTTGCCATTTTATATAAGTAGAATATACCATGCCACTGCCTTTATCACCGTCGCACTTACCTGCCGCCTCTCTACGTCTTGCCTATGCCTTAGCAATAGCAACGACTCTTGCTGCTTGCCAAACCAGTACTATCAGCACCAACACCTTGTCGACTGCTCAGAAGCCAGTCATTGAAAATACCTTGGGTAAAGATGAGCTAAACACAGCTAAATCAGGTCAAGACATTCAGCCCTCATCAGCATTGACCATGGATATGTCAGGTCGACACGAATATCAATTAGAAAACGGTCTAAAGGTAGTGGTAAAAGAAGACCATCGCGCACCTGTGGTAATGACTCAAATCTGGTATCGAGTTGGGTCAGCAGATGAGCCGCTGGATAAAGGAGGCATCTCGCATTTGCTTGAGCATATGATGTTTAAAGGCACTACTAACGTTTCGAGCGACGACTATGAGCGCTTGATTGCTAAATTTGGGGGCGTCAATAATGCGTTTACCAGCTACGACTATACGGGCTATTACGAGCTATTCCCTGCCAACCGTTTTCCTTTGGCATTAGAGCTAGAAGCGGATCGTATGAAAAACCTACTGTTTAATGAGCAGGAATTTACCAAAGAGCACCAAGTGGTCATGGAGGAGCGCCGCCAACGCACTGATGATAATCCACTTGCCAAGGCTTATGAGTCATTTCGCTTATTGGCGCTCCCGAATAGTCCAAAAGGCGAATCCGTCATTGGTCCGATGGATGAGCTTGAATCCATTACCCTTACAGATTTAAAAGACTGGTATAAAACATGGTACGCACCAAACAATGCAACGTTAGTCGTCGTTGGCGACGTTAAACCGCAAGAAGTGTTGGCTCAAGTCAAACGTTACTTTGGTGAGCTAACACCAAGCGATCTACCTAAACGTCCTGCCGTCAGTCAAAAAGGCTTCCGTGGCTATCAGCAAGTCGACTCCGAGCAAGCCGTACAAGTACCAGTATTATTAATGGGTTATAACGTACCCAGTCTCGTCACCGCTGGCGCAGCTAATGAAAAACAAGCTTATGCGCTCTCACTGGCTCAAGATGTATTAGACGGTGGTCTCTCTGCGCGCCTTGAAAGTCGATTGATACGCGAGCAAGGTCTACTTACCACGGTGGGCACTTCATATGACTTGCTAGATCGGGGCGATGGACTGTTTTTGATACAAGCGACTCCACGTGAAGGTGTCAGCTTAGAGCAAGCACAACAAGCCATCATTGCTGAAATAGAAAAGCTCAAAACCGATCCCATCGCCGCCGATGAAATCGAGCGTGCCAAAACCAACACGGTCACAGGACTCGTCTATGCGCAAGACAGTATGGAGGGTCAGGCGCGGATGATTGGCTCATTACAGTCTATCGGTCTTGACGATACGCTGCTTGCCGAATTACCCACCAAACTCGATAGCGTGACGATTGCCGATATACAAGCTGCTAGCAAAAAATATTTGGTAAAGGACAATTTAACAGTGATGCATGTCATTCCACCTAAAGACCAAGCAGCGACAGAGAAATAATCGTGTCGTATTAGCTCTTTATTCGATACAAGCGCCAATCATAAAGACCTTATTTATAAGAAGAAAACCATGACTCAAAATAGTGATTTGTTGCAAAATAGAAAAAAAGCGTGCAGCTCAATACCATCAACAACCGCCACCATGCAAAAACTGTCGCATCTTAGTGTTGGCATCTTGCTAGGTCTAACAACGTTGACGATGACAGCACAAGCAAACACAACAGGTGCTGAAGAATATCGTGGCTCTGCGGCCGTGGATACCAGCGCACCGATTGCCGCATTGTCAAAGCTAACCAGCCTTGATGATGATAAACCGTTAACCGTTACCATCCCAACGATTCAGCAGTTCAAAACCAAGGCAGGCGTACCCGTACGTTTTGTACAAACAACAGCCTTACCGATTGTCGATATCGACTTGCGTTTTAACGCTGGTAGCGCCCGTGATGGCAGTATTAGTAGCACAGGCTTTGGTATTGCTAATATGACTGCCACTATGTTGACGCAAGGCTCTAAACGCTTAGACGAAAATGAATTTACTCGCGCTGTTGAAACCTTGGGCATCAATCTAAACAGTAGTGCTTATAAAGACATGTTTATTGTGTCGCTACGTAGCTTATCTGATGATAAGCATCTACTTCCAGCCGTTGATTTAATGACTCAGATGCTCAGCGAACCCGCTTTTGACGACAGCATCCTAGCACGTAATAAAGCACGATTATTGGTTGGCTTGCAGCAGCAAAAACAAGATCCCAACAGCCTTGCTAGCATCGCATTTAGCGAAGCATTGTATGGCGAGCATCCTTACGCCCATCCATCAGCGGGTACACTTGAAAGCGTTCCTACTATCGAAAAGCAGCAACTGATAGATTTCAAAAACCGCTACTTGGTCGCAGCAAATGCCTCTGTTGCCATCACTGGTAATCTAACCTTAGAGCAAGCAAAAAAACTTGCGGAAGATATCACTAGCAAATTACCGAAAGGTCAGCCTGCAACTGAGCTGCCTGAACCAAAACCACTGAGCCAAGCCAAGCACATTCATATCCCCTTTCCAAGTACTCAAACCACCGTACTTATGGGACAATTGGGAGATAAGCGCGCCACCGATCCCCAGTCTCAGCAGAAGCAAACCAACTTTGCGGTTGGTAATGAGGTACTTGCAGGCGGTGATTTTAATGCGCGACTCATGACTGAGATTAGACAAAACTTGGGCTACACTTATGGCATATCAGGCTCTATGAATCCCATGCTGGCACGAGGACCGTACCAAATCGGTTTTTCAACGCGTAATGACAAGGCGCGTGCGGCCATTGATGCCAGCTTAGCCGTCATCAATGACACTTTAGAAAAAGGTATCACCAGCACTGAAATACGCTTAACGACGGACAATCTTAAGAATAGCTTTCCGATGGGTTTTGCGAGCAATGCGGGAATTAATGGCTTACTTGGGATGATGAACTTTTATCAATTACCAAACAGCTATCTGACTGATTATGTCAAACGTGTAGACCAAGTAAAGTTATCAGAAGTCAATCAAACCATGCAAGATACCCTTAAGCCTGATGATTTCTTAATTGTCACCGTTGGACAAGAGGATCCTTGGAAAGATAAAAAGACCAATAAATAGCCATACAAAGAAATGCTGGGCAACACTATTTAGTATTGCCCAGCATTTCTTTGTGCGGCTATTTATGAGTGGTAATAAATTATGAGTAGCACTATTTATGAGTGGTAATAAAAGTCGATAGTGGGTTGTCCATACAAAAAATAATGCTCTTAACCAGAAATAGTCACTGCCACGTCATACATGAAATTTTCAGGCTTATAAGTTGCACCATTATAGGTCAATCGAATCACGTGCTTGTCATAAGAGTCTACTTGATAATCACCATTGGCGAAGTCATGCAGCGCTGGGACTATGAGTAGTGCTTCAATTTGACTGTCGTTAATGCTAACCGAGATCTGCTGACCACTGCGTGGGTATAAAAAATAATCACAATGATTATTCACCATCACTTCTGCAGTACGCTCAACGACCTGACTGCCTATTTCTTCTTGTATGAGTTTTGGACAGATATCTGAGCGCTTTGAAGCCAGCCGAGCGTAAGAGTTCTTAATATTATCTTCAATATCTTCAACGTCCTGTAAGTTTCTGTCAGGATCAGTAGCGGAATCTTCTGCCGTTAGAGAGCCTTGTTCAGAAAACGTTTCTGGGCTACAAGCACTGATCAATAAAAGAGAGAGCAAGACCGAACCAAACAAAGCTATATACGTGTTATTTGATTGCAAAAATGCTTTTTTTGGCTTATCAGACTTATGTATCTTCACCATCGTTGAATACCGCTTCTTCATAAATCCTACTTACAATAGACGCTATGTGATTTCATAAACTAAATGATCATTAACCATAGTTTTTTAATACTAAACTATTCATCATTTAGCGCTGCCTTTCATCAGTATTATTATAGCGCTTTTACTCTACTTTAATTCGCTCTGGTTTATATTTATTTGGTTTTTTGATAGATCATAAATGACTTAATAGCGGCACGAAGATGAGCTGCTGGCATGATTAAAGCCCCATTTACGATAACCATCCGTGTCTAGATGTATCGCACCCGTAGCATATAGCCCTAAACCAAAATTATGAGATTGACCCTGATATTGCCAAAACTGGCATAGGCCATCTTGCATCGTACTGAGCCGCCATAAGTTATCTTCATACTCTGGTACCCAGATGTCGATAGCACTGGCATTCATATGCTTGCTACTATCGGCGCCACCTGCACAGTCATTAAGACCAGGACTGCGATATACCGAGCGTATTTCACTACTGATGGGTAGAATTCCTTGATGCTTCAATTCGCCGTATAAACGTAATGTTGGGACGATATTTGCCCATAACTCTTGCGGTGGCAACTGATAAGGCTCATAACCACATTTGCTCCAGCTTCGCGCTGTTGTGAGCAACTGCGACATAGGCGGTACATTGTGTACCCCTACCCGCGAATTTAGGTAGCGTTGAAAATCTGCTACTTGCCTAGCACGGTAGCTATTGCTATTCAACCACGCGTTAAAATCCATACTAATAGAATCAGTATAAGTACTATTGTAAGTATTATTCGCAGTGCTGTAGCTGTTATTACTGTAAGTTGTATTATAAGCAGGCGCGCGCCGATTGACATTCATGCGCTTATTTTCTTCAATAGACAGACTGTCATCGAAATCAAAATCACGCTGCTTTTGAGCAATCAATCCTTGCATGCTATCGCCACTCAGCATGGTAACGCCAGAATTATAGCTTGTAGTATTCGTCGAAGGTCTGATGTGAGCGTTACTGCTACTACCCTGACGTACTTGGATACGGCGCTCACTATTATCGCTGATAATAGCGGCATGAACAGAGATGCTACTGGCACACATGAGTAGTGCAAGCATAGGCTTGTGAATCTGCCTATAAGGATATTTTTTTGTATTGGTCATTGCAACAAGCTACCGCTAAAAACGTTTTATCGATACTATCAAATTTTCAGCAAGCAAGCTAAACTATCGCCTCTAATCAGAGGCGTGTTATTGGTAATTAACACTTATCCTTATAATTTTTATAATTATGTGACTTTATTTCTTATGTGTTACTTTATCTACGATATTTTACTTGCATAGATATAGATATGGTGCGATTACCTTTAAATGTTGATCTGATTTGAAAATTCCCTCTTACCTCAATTGCCAGACACACTTTGCCTATGTCTTCTAATCCGCAATACCGTTTTTCACGTCAGAGCCATCATTTAGGCCAAGGCCATGCACCATCGTTATGGCAGCGTATACATATCGATCCATGGTTGACCCTCCTCTTATTGACGGTTTGCTGCATTGGTTTGACAATTTTATATAGTGCGGCCGGTCAAGATGTCGGTATGGTATTACGTCAAATGGTCAGCTATGGTGTGGCCTTTACGGTTATGTTTATCATGGCACAGATACCGCCTAGCCTTTATCGCACTTTTACACCCATCTTTTATGTAATGGGATTAATTTTATTGGTATTGGTCGATATCATCGGTGAAGTACGTATGGGTGCTCAGCGCTGGATTAATTTACCAGGGTTTGGCAGTGTGCAACCCTCAGAATTTATGAAACTTGGGATGCCAATGATGTGTGCTTGGTTTTTATCCAAGCGTGATCTACCGCCTTCTCTATCAAGCATCGTCATTACCTTAGCCTTAATCATCGTCCCTGTATTATTAATTGCAAAAGAGCCTGATCTTGGGACGTCGCTATTGGTAGCAGCCAGTGGTATTTTTGTGCTTTTTTTGGCAGGGTTGTCTTGGCGATTGATTTCAGCTGCCGCCATATTAGCGATACCGCTTATTGCGATTGCTTGGAATTTTCTATTACATGATTATCAGCGTACCCGTGTCTTAACACTGCTCAATCCTGAAGCCGATGTACAAGGGGCTGGATGGAATATTATTCAGTCAAAAACCGCTATCGGTGCGGGTGGGCTCACTGGTAAGGGCTATTTAGAAGGCACGCAGTCGCATTTACATTTTTTACCAGAAGGTCATACTGATTTTATTATCGCGGCTTTTTCAGAAGAGTTTGGCTTGTTGGGCGTGATTTTATTAATGTTCATTTATTCCTGTTTACTCCTGCGCGCCTTATACATCGCTTTTACCCATCCTGATGTATACAGTAGATTACTAGCGGGTGCAATTGCCATGTCTTTCTTTGTTTATGTGTTCGTTAATGTGGGTATGGTTGGTGGTATTTTACCCGTCGTTGGCGTTCCTCTGCCATTCATTAGCTATGGCGGTACTGCGATCGTCACTTTGATGGCAGGATTTGGACTACTTATGTCCATTCACACTCATAAGCCCAGTTGATGCACAGTTACCAGTGATTCTCTAATGAACATTCAAAATTTACCTTAATGCTATTCATGTTAAAAATCAAAAAACACAGGCTATATAAAAGTTGTAAGGCGAATAAATCAGCCAATTAAAGCCTTCACTTAGAATTTTTTCACATGCAAAATGGTTGGAAATAAATATAAATCAACAACAAATTAAGGGTTTCTAACAAATTTTATTGTTTCATCATTTTATGGCAAGTCATATAACTTGCCATAAAAATCCTTCTATCTATTTTTAATAATAAATACAAGCCATTGATTTAATTGAAGTAATTAAAAATACCCTCATATTTACTCTCATTAAAACACTTCGTTGCCAATTGGTACTGATAGATTTTAATCCTTGTTTTTTACAAATAATTGCGTTAACCTCATTTAACTGTACTTTGATACATAACCCGTACATAGCTACTAATAAACTTTGCATTTAATTATATTTTAGTTGTAGCTCGTACGTATAGTTAGCGAATTGTAGATTCCAAGCTTTCAAATACACTACTTAATTAACGGTTTAATAACAAAGACACACGTAAGGCCTTCTAAAACCTTTATTAATTTAGCAATGTTAGAAAGCTTGTAAATAGCACATATAGCGGACTCGGTACTCAACCTTTGTATTCGGATTGGGTGTTCTACTAATATCGTTAGCTGTCATTTGAGCGTTTCATAAGTATCTTTGGTCGTGTTATCCTGACCCGCTTATGATAATAAAATGAAAAATTACCATACCTTAAAATCTATAAAAGCCACGTTTAGTATCAATAATTATATGAAAAAAATATTGATGATGCGGCTTTAGAGTTTGTGACGCTGTTAGATTGGTCTAACATTGCCACGCTCAGTCTAGAACTATTAGAGTTAGATTTTAAAGTATAAGTTATAGAGGTATCTATGAATAAGCGTTTATCTGGTTTACTTACCATGTCAGCAGTATTGTTTGCTGGCTCCGCAGTTGCTACTAATGCAAATGCTGTAGAAGCAAAAACCTCTCTTGCGATGATTTCACAAGATAACGCCTCCCATATCGATCGTGTACTTGGTGAGCTTAGCCGTCAGCATGATGGTGCATCAAGTTTGGTGAAGTCAGCACGCCAACCAACTTCATTGGCACTTAGCAGCTCGCTGTTAGCCAGTGACACCTCTCAACTGACTAATGATGAAGATGTATTAGAGCGTCTGACAGCCGTAGCCTCTAACTCGGTCAGCAAATTTAAGCAAACAGGCCTAGCCTCTTGGTATGGTCGTAAATTCCATGGTCGTAAAACAGCCAGTGGCGAAACATTCGATATGAATGGTTTGACAGCAGCGCATCGTTCACTGCCATTGAATTGCTATGTTAAAGTCACGAATAAGACCAACGGTAAAAGCGTCGTGGTAAAAGTGAATGATCGTGGTCCATTCCATGGTAACCGTGTGCTAGATTTGTCTTATGGTGCTGCCAAAAAACTTGGTATTACGGGTAAAGGTGTGGGTAATGTTGCTATTGAGCGCGTTTCAGGACCATAATTCTAAAAAAAGTCTATTTAAATTAGACTATAAAAAGCGCCTAACACATCAGTGTTAGGCGCTTTTTTGTATTTTCAGTTTATTGTATCCATTAAGCTACAAATGAAGCTGTAGCGCTTAGCAATGACTTATAAAACAACCATAATCAAAATGATTAACCCTTACACCTTATAGTTCAAATGCACTCTCAATGGCATCATCGAGACGTTCAACGGCAATCACATTGATGCCTTTAAATTGAGGAGCATCCTTAGCAGGCGCATTGGCTTTTGGAATAATGGCATGCTTAAACCCATGTTTCATCGCTTCCTTTAAACGTTCTTGACCGTTCGGTACAGGGCGAATTTCACCCGACAATCCCACTTCACCAAATACGGCCAATGACGATGGCAAGGCTTTTTCTTTAATACTTGAGGCACAAGCCAACAATACTGCTAAGTCAGACCCAGTCTCTATGACCTTGACACCACCGACGACGTTGACATACACATCTTGTCCGCTGGTATGAATACCGCCATGACGATGCATGACGGCCAGCAGCATAGACAGACGCTGAAAATCCAATCCTAATGCCATTCGTCTAGGTGATCCTTGCGAATCATCGACTAACGCTTGTACCTCCACCAACAAGGGTCGTGTGCCTTCGCGGCTGACCATGACGACAGATCCAGCAACGGGTTTGTCATAGCGACTCAAAAATATCGCTGATGGATTGGCGACCTCTTTCAGCCCCATATCTGTCATACCGAAAATACCTAATTCGTTGACGGCACCGAAGCGGTTTTTGACGGCACGAATCATCCGAAAACGTGAGTCTGATTGACCTTCAAAATATAAGACCGTATCAACCATGTGTTCAAGAACGCGCGGCCCTGCGAGCGTGCCTTCCTTGGTTACATGACCCACTAAAAATAGCGCGGTGCCAGTCTGTTTGGCATAGCGAGTCAAGATAGCCGCAGACTCTCGAATTTGACTGACGCCGCCGGGTGCAGAATTGATTGCATCCGTATAAATGGTTTGAATAGAGTCAATAATAGCGATGGCAGGCTGCTCTTGAGTCAAGGCGGCACAAATAGTTTCTACATTGGTTTCGGCCAGTACGCGTAATCTATCAGCCGGTAAATCTAAGCGCCTAGCGCGCATAGCAACCTGTGCCAATGATTCTTCACCAGTCACATACAAGGCGCTACCTGCCAATGAGTCGGCACGTGCCATATTAGTCGCAGTTTGCAGCAAAATCGTCGA
This sequence comes from Psychrobacter immobilis, assembly GCA_904846265.1. Taxonomy (GTDB): domain Bacteria; phylum Pseudomonadota; class Gammaproteobacteria; order Pseudomonadales; family Moraxellaceae; genus Psychrobacter; species Psychrobacter immobilis_A. The sequence goes on from CAJHAA010000001.1 coordinate 316,202, forward strand.
TTTACCGATACCAGGATCACCGCCGATTAAAACGACTGAACCAGCAACCAATCCTCCACCAAGTACACGATCGAACTCACTGATACCAGTTGGTAAGCGTGTGTCTAGCGTTACGCTCACGGCATTGAGCGGCATTACCGCACTATGCGTACCTGAATAATTTCCTGCTGGTGCACCGCCTGATTCACGAGGTGCCGATCTATTTGCTACTGGTTTAGAAACGTTTTTATTGTGATGCGGCATGCTCACATTTGGTGCTTCGACCAAGCTATTCCATTCACCGCAATCGGTACATTGCCCTGCCCACTTGCCAAAATGCGCGCCGCAATGCTGACAGACATAACTGCTCTTATTTTTTGCCATAACGTATGAACCTTATTCAAGTGTCCAATCAAGATTAATTGATAAAATATCGTGACGCTCTGATAAGCGTTAATTTGAGAATTATTTTTGAGATAAATTAGCCATCAGTACGATGGACTAGATCTTATAGAAGAGGTGATGCTAAATATGATGAATAGCTAGATATAGGAAAAGTAGCAAGCGCTGTCTTGAGAACTTAATGGAAATTATAAGTCTAACAGACAGCGTAAATAGTAGCGCGAAAAACACGTTGAGATATTAGGGGTGTATTGAACATTTAAAAATACGCAGAGCTAATCGATGCGCATTTAGCAAAAATGTATTAGAGACAAGTACAATATTCAACACATCCTCGTTTATACGTGAAAGTCTTTACCCAAATAAACGGCTTTCACCAATTCATTTTCTAACACTTCACTAGAAGTACCCTCAGCGATAATAGCACCTTCTGAGACGATATAAGCTTTCTCACAAATAGCCAAGGTATCGCGAACGTTATGATCGGTAATCAAAACACCAATACCACGATTTTTGAGGGTCAAAATAACGTCTTTGATATCACCAACAGAGATAGGATCCACGCCTGCAAATGGCTCATCTAATAAAATGAATTTTGGGTCAGCCGCCAATGCACGGGCAATTTCACAGCGACGACGCTCACCACCTGATACGCTCATGCCTAATGATTTTCGTACATGCTCTAAATGGAACTCACCGATTAACTTTTCAAGTTCTTGCTTTTGCTCGCTTTTATTCAATTCTTTACGAGTTTCTAAAATAGCCAAGATGTTGTCTTCGATAGACAATTTTCGAAAAATAGACGCCTCTTGTGGTAAGTAACCAATTCCTGCCCGTGCACGCTCATGCATGGCATATTTAGACAGATCCATTTTTCCTAAAGTGACACGGCCTTTGTCCATATTGACCAACCCTACCACCATATAAAAGCTGGTTGTCTTCCCTGCACCATTTGGACCTAATAAACCAACGACCTGCCCTTGTTCTACGGAGAAAGAGACATCTTTCACAACCCAGCGCTTACCATAGCGTTTGCCTAGATTTTGCATTGATAGTCGCGTCGCAGGTGCTATGTTATTGTTGGTTGCTAAAGGGTTTGTATTTTTATTATCACTCATAACTTACTCATACGGTTGCAGAATTCAAGCACTGATACACTAAAGGGTGTTGATACAGTTACATTAACCATTCAGATTTTTAGCGGATGCTACTTTGGCTACCATTACTACTGGGCGGAAAAACCAACTCTACGCGCTGATTACCGCCAGCAGTTGCTTCAACATCACCAGCTTTTAGGCTATAACGAATGACATTACCCGCAAAACTTGCGCCATTTTGAACCAACTTAGCATTACCGGTCAAAGTAACAATACCCGTGACCGCATTATAATCAATCTTATTGGCTTGACCTTTTGCCAGCCCTTTTTCTTGTGTGACTACCTGTTGCATGGTTGCAGGGCGTCCGGTCGCTACTGCTGAATTGATACTGCGACCCTGTGATAGGTTAACCGTAATGTTATCAGCGGTCATTTTAAACGTACCTTGAGTGATAATGACACTACCCGAGTAGCTGGTAACGCCTGTACGCTCACTATAGGTTGCTTTATCAGCCAATAGTTTGATTTCTTGATTGGCATCTGATGGCAGCGCATGACTGTAAAGTGGTAGTGCCAGCAGCATAACCGTTGGCAGCACATGTAATTGACGCAAGCGGCACGATGTTAGATTGAAGCGTGCTAATGATGAGCGCAAAGTAGGCAAAAATTTAGATGTCATAAAAATCACTCGTTTTATAATGGGTAGTAGGATTTGCAAACTTTATGCTAGCTGCTATTTTTATTACATAGTCAATAAAAGTTACTGCGATCAAAACAGTGCTTTATCTTGGCGTTCAGCTGGAGTAAAAGCGACAGCCACTTGACCAAACTCATATTCACCGGTCTCAAGGTTGGCGGTCATGCTAGAAGCTTCAAACCGATTCATGCCTTGTTCAATCTTAACAGGCGCGTCACTATATACTTGCCCTGATTTGGTATTGCCTTTAAGGATACTACCTGTCACCTTTATCGGTTCAATATCTGGCGCGTCTTTATTGCCTTCACTGACCAGTGAAAAGCCCCCTGACAAGCTGAGTTCACCCGTCTGCTGACTGATAGCAGCACTACCCGCTTCAATACGATAACGCTGCTCTGCCGATGGCTCCCAATTCATAGTGATGCCTGACATCTCGTCTAAATTGGTCTCTGGATTGTGCGTCAATGTTTTGGCAGTCAGCTCATACTCAGTTTCGCCTTTCTCATTAGTTTGTACCGCTTTGATATCTGTTGCTTCATAATCAACATCGGTCGCTTCCATGCTAACTGGCGGCGCTATCTCTCCTTGCTGTTGAAAAAACCAACCTGCAATACCAGCAATAATCAAGGCAAGAACTATTAAAACACGAGTATTCACGACAAATTATCCTGAGTTTTTGCTGCATCAAGCGTATAGTGCGCGATGAAGTCTTGATAGTGTCCATGACCTTTCAAAATGAGGTCACATACTTCACGTACAGCGCCAGTGCCACCTGCTCGGGTGGTGACCATGTCACTGCGATTGATGACTTCAGCATGCGCATTGGGTACTGTTGCAGCAAATCCAACGGTCTGCATCGCTTTAATGTCTGGTAAATCATCGCCCATATAAGCGCAATCAGCAGCCGTGATATTGAGCGCTGGATCAAGTATGGTTAGCAGCTCATTTAAAGCAACCAGCTTATCATCACGACCTTGCACCACATAATTAACGCCCATTTCCGCGGCGCGCTTATCTACCATGGCACTGCTACGACCTGTAATAATAGCCGTCAAAATGCCATAACGTGCTAACGACTTAACGCCTACGCCATCATGGACAGAAAAGGCCTTGGTCTCGATACCATTGGCATCATAGATAATTTGACCGTTTGATAAAATACCATCGACATCCATTATCAACAGCTTTACTTGTCCGGCTTTTTTGATTAAGTCTTGCATCATGTCCCTCTTTCTTAAGGCTATTTTTTACATTTTATTGTTATAAATCGATACTGTGTGAATCTATACTGTACAAACCGATATCTTTATTAATTCTATTTATTTTACACCAGCTTGTAGCAAATCATGTACCGTAATAATTGCTTCTAAACGATCTTGGTCGTCAATAATTAGCAACTGGCTAATGCCATTTTCATTCATCACACTGAGCGCGTCTGATGCGCGCATGGTCTTGCTAATGCGCCGTGGATTACTAACCATTACTTCACCCATCGGCGTTTGCAAATCGATGCCTTTTTCTAGACCACGGCGTAGGTCACCATCTGTGAATACCCCAACCACCTTATCATTATCATCGGTCACCACCGTCATTCCTAAGCGCCCAGCAGACATAGTAAAAAGCGCTTCTTGCAGTGGCGCTTGCTGATGAATGAGTGGCAAATCTTCTGACTTAGTATGCATTAAATCTTCAACTCGCGTTAGCAGCTGACGACCTAATGCGCCTGCTGGATGCGATAATGCGAAATCCTCTGAGGTAAAGTTGCGCGCATGGACTAAGGCAACGGCCAATGCATCGCCAAGCGCTAAGGTCGCCGTGGTACTGGAAGTAGGAGCAAGATTAAGTGGACAGGCCTCTTGCGACTTACCGAGCGTCAATACAATGTTCGCGGCACGAGGCAACATACCACGCTTATCACGGCTAATACTAATCAGTGGAATATTTAGGTGTTTGACCACTGGCAGCAGCATCTTAATCTCATCGGACTCACCAGAGTTAGAGATAGCAAGCAGTACATCACCTTTTACCAACATGCCTAAATCGCCATGCCCAGCTTCACCAGGATGCATAAAAAAGGCTGGCGTGCCAGTAGAGGCAAACGTCGCCGCTATTTTACGCCCAATCAATCCTGACTTACCCATACCAGTGACCACGACTCGACCCTTACAAGCCAAAATAATATCGCATGCTTGTGCAAACCTATCGTCTATCTGCTCTGTTAGTAAAGCCAATGCCGATATCTCAGTGTTAATCGCTTCGATGGCCTTACTAATAAACTGCTCATGGGTTAGATTGATTTGGGTATTACTCATGGATTCGCTCTATTTTATAATGAATCAATACTGTATTTTACTATACTATGCCCAATATTAATAATAATCTACGAAACCAATCGCTAACAACTCGGCACGTCATTTTAGACCATTATTATACGTTTATTTATGCAAAAAAAACCCACTATAAAAAGTAGGTTTTGATCGGATAAATCACGTATTAGTAATGCGCCTTCGATAATGAATCTTTCTCTCTAACCCTTGGTCTCTAACCATTGTTATCATTAGATCCATCATTTGGCTTTTCCTCAAAACCCGTATTTTCTGCTGGGTTTTCGAAACCACGGTCTTGACCAAAACCGCCACGCTCAAAGCCACGCTCCTGACTCTGACCAAAGCTACCACGCTCAAAACCACGATCTTGACCTTGGCTAAAGCCGCCACGATTAAAACCACTGCGATTAGACGCAAAACCGCGCTCTTCAAAGCCACCTGTGCTAGCAGGATTACTACCACGTTCAAACCCACCACCTTGATAACCTGCTGGAGCAGCGCTTTGCGGTTGGGTGCTCGTACCTGTCGTCGTACTGCTGCGTGGATTACGTGCCGGCACGACGGTTGAGATAGCGTGTTTGTATACCATTTGACTGACAGTGTTTTTGAGCAATACCACGTACTGATCAAATGATTCAATCTGACCTTGCAGCTTGATACCATTGACCAAAAAAATAGAGACAGGAATGCGATCTTTGCGCAGCGAGTTCAAAAACGGATCTTGTAAAGTTTGTCCTTTTGACATGAGAGCTCTCCTAAATATTATTAATTATGTTTTAGTGCCAATTATTTTAAGTGTTAATTTAATTATAATGGCTAACGGCAGATACAATAATAAATTTTCTTTATAAAACGTATCTAAATAAATGCTACTTGTTCTTAAGTGATTCCACTTTATCGCGAATACATTATTATTGTAAATAATTAAGTAACTAGTTGTTTCATTAGTTATTTTTATCAACAAACGTCAATTAATACTGATTAAAAACACAGTTAGGCTAATATTACACCTAATATTTTGATGAATTTAAATTATAACAGCTATCTACGATATAATTTGATACTAATTGTCATTACTTTCCAATAGTTGCATAGAGCTTTTTGCAATACTATATTTTTAGTACACAATATTGTATTTATAAGGTATTAATTCATACCATATTTTGAGACGATAGTAGTTTTCTATCACTAATAGCTCTAAGGCGTGGTATGTCCTCAATTCAATCGATTAACCTCTAAATGGGCTAAATATCGTCAAATAGCTTATCAATATTATTTGCGCTACTTTCCTTGGTTGACGGCAGTTTATCTCATTTTTAAAATGAGGACACGCCCTAGTATCATTGATAGATTTAATATAAATAGTCTCTTGCCTGCGCCATGGTGGTGAATGCTTTTACCACCATATTGCGGTCTATAGAATAGCCTTTCTCGCTAGAGGTATCGGCTGCTATCGCCCCATCCATGGAATTACTAGGCAATTGCATGACTTTGCGTAACCATGTGTACTGACGTTTTGCCAATTGTCTTGTCGCATATAATGCCTTATTTTGCATTTGCTGACAAGCAAGTGCCTCGGTCGCACCCTCAGATAAGCTTGATTGAGCTGAAGACTGGAGCACTTCAAAAATACTGTAAAATTGCGCTTTGTCTAGATGAGGCTGTTCAAATACTGGGTGATCGATATGTACTAGGTATTCTAGTACTTGTCGATAACCAACGCAGCGCATGGATGGTAGATTTGGTGTTAAAGGATAGCGCTCCAGCAGACCAATGACCTCAGTCACCAACCCATCATTCCACATGATATCTAAACGTTGCTCGATACGTATATGCAACCATGGACGATCAGGCATGACTGTCAATGCATGCCATTGCTGATTGGAATTATTTGCCAATGCCTGCTTGGGCTTTCGCTGCCAGTCACTGATAGGGATGTCAGTTTGCAGATAAACTTCAACTGCTCGGGTAATACGCTGAGTATCGGTCGCATTAAGGCGCTCATGGCTAATCGGATCTATCTCACCCAAATAGTCGTAAAGCGCACTAATGCCTTTATCTTTCCGCCACTGCTCCACACGTACGCGAACACTATCATCACTATCAGGTACTGGAGATAGCCCGTCTAGCAGCGCCATGTAATACATCATAGTACCGCCAACCAGCAACGGTATTTTGCCATTCTCGTGACAGCTATCAATCAAACGGGCAACGTCATTCACAAATTCGGCGACGCTATAGCTCTGCATAGGATCGATAATATCAACCAAATGATGTGGGTAATGCTCCAACTCAATAGCGGTTGGTTTTGCCGTACCGATATTCATATCACGATATATCAGCGCTGAATCTACTGAAATTAGCTCATAACGCCCTGTATCATATAACTCATAAGCCAGTGCAGTCTTGCCACTTGCTGTCGGCGCCATCAAACACACCACGCTATTATCCGCTAAATTGGCGTTTAGGCGATAAGATGAGCTGTCAGATGAACGTTGCATAGGCTTGCCTTTATTAATGATATTAGTAGCAATAAACTTGAGCGTTGTCATTGCTAAAGTTTGCTTATTATATTTTTTGTCGTTATAGCTATTTTGACTCAGGCGCAGATAATAGCATCAATGTTGCTAATTGATTACCATCTATCGCTTTAATCGCATGCTGAGTCAGTAACGCGTCGATATCCGCCAAGAACACCATCAAATCTTGCTTTGACATTTGCATGCTCACGGCGGCAAGTTGCTGATTAATGTCATTTGCACTGTGCAACCATTGATCTTTTTTACCTGCCCTATTGCTAAGTAAACTTGACTCAAATAATGAACGCACCTTTGATTGCCAATTCTCTGCACCGATCAATACACATTGGCTTTGATGATAAAACAATAACCAAGGCAGTGCTTTATTCTCACTATATGTTGTGCCAACAGATTCGGTTAATGCCTCATTTAAATGAATAACAACATCTAGGCAATAAGGCAAAGATATCGAATGTATTGCGACATCGTTAGCGATATCTCTGGTGTTTTGACTTATTTTCTCAGAAACACTTGATACGTTTAAGGTTTGAGGCGAATACCTATTTTCTGACAACTGATAGGGTTGTTTGGGCGCTTTTACTTGATGGCTTTTGCTTGAATGAATGGTCGCTGATACGTTTGGCATTACAGTAGCGAATGCATTATCGATAGACAAATTACTATCTACTATCTGACTATTACCTAGTATTTGAATAGTATCATTAGCATTAGTAGATCTAATCGTCTCTGTAGTCACTACTGTCTTAAGTTTTGTCCGAATCGCATGGCTTACATGCGCCATAATATTATTGAGCGGACTTATTTTAATACGCTGTTTAGATGGATGCACATTGATATTGAGCCACTGAGTGGGCAAATCAAAATAAAGCGCATAGCCAATTCCTACCAACTGAGCAGTTTGGGCAAGTTGGCGTAGCTGATTGCTTATCAATGCTTCTTTGACCAGTCTTCCATTCACATAGATTAACTTTGGTAAGGTATCCTGCGAATCAGTGATAGGCCATAACCAACCATTAACGCTCGCTTGATCGCCAAAGCTATTATTGGCATACTCTCTGGATGGCTGCATTAAACTGGTGAGGTCTATCGCTATTTCTAACGCCTTCTTGGTTAACGACAACCCAGTCGCTTGCTCAAGACGTGATAATGGCAAAGGATTGCCATTATTATTGCCATTAGCATTTGTAGAAACGGCACTTAAAGACTTTGAATTCGAAAGCCTTGTAGCTGAAGACATCGTACTTAAAGACATCGCATTTGAAGAAAGTGACAACCGTTTTTTATTATCATGAAACAGCGTCAGCGCCACATCTGCTCGCGCCAAAGCCACTTCGCGCACAATCGTTTCGATATGACCGAACTCCGTCGCAATAGATTTCAAATTGCCACGGCGTGCTGGTACATTAAAATATAAATCCTTAACCGTAATGGTCGTACCACGATGATGCACAACTGGCATAAGCTTTGGCGCATCATCTAACACACCCGCGACTTGCAACTGGCGACCGATGCCACTGTCATCATGGCTACTGGTTAAAGTCAGCCGAGATACTGCCGCCGTCGCTGCTAGTGCTTCCCCGCGAAAACCCAACGTCGTAATACCGTGTAAGTTAGCGACATCCGCGACTTTACTGGTTGCATGACGGGTAATTGCCATGACCATATCATCGGGATGAATGCCCACGCCATTGTCGACCACTTCAATCATACCCATGCCGCCTTGAGTAATATGTATCTCAATATTGGTCGCACCAGCGTCAATGGCATTTTCTAGCAGCTCTTTGACTACGGCTGCTGGGCGTGTCACTACCTCACCCGCTGCCAATTGATTTATGAGCAGCGGCGATAGTTTTTTGATGCGAGTATAAGAATGATTGTCTGGGATTTGCGGCATTAAGAGGTATCGTTGTTTTACGTGATGATAAGTAGTACTGGCAGATATTGATGACTTATATTAAGGTCTGTTGAACATTCAAATATATAATTAAATCTTAACAGAGGATAAATCCAAGCCTTGCGCTTGTCCAGCCTTCGATAGCCGCAGCTTAACTTGACGCAACTCGCTATCCTTGTCAGTACTAGTAGCTTGCGTCATATCAATAAACAAGGTGGGCGTCGGTAAATAGCTGTCTGCGCGGCTGGCCCATTCGATGATAACCAACGCGTTTGGCTCATCCAGATATTCATCAAAACCGATAAAAGACAGCTCTTCTGGGTCTTGCAGACGATACAAATCCGCGTGGTAAACTGGCTTGATTGAGCCATCTTTTTGCTCGATGCTATAAGGCTCAACCAAGGTATAAGTCGGGCTTTTGACAGCACCTGCATGCCCGAGCGCCTGCAACCAATAACGAGTCAAAGTCGTTTTACCTGCCCCTAAATCACCTGCCAACCAGACACTACCTGTCAAGGGTAAAGCTGCCAATTGCGCAGCCAAACGTTGAGTATCAGCTTCTGTATACAGTGTCAGCGTTTTAGTGTTTTTGTCCTCTGTTGTACTATTAGGCATCGGGCTTACCTGCCTGCACTTGCGTCTGTACCTGCATAGTCACCGTTGGGTTGATAAAGCTTTCACCGCGGATCAATTTGGCATATAGCTCAGGGTCGTGCCACTCGGCACTGACTTGATCGCTAAACTCAAACGCTTCTAGATGAAGCTTACCCATTTGCTCATTCGCCACATCATCAGCAAAGCACTGCGCGTAACCAGTAGCGGTTTCGTGTGCAATAACCGAGTAAACGCTGACATCAGATTCACCGTTTTGCATTTGGGTTTGTTTTAAAATTTCTTGCGCCCAAAAGAATATCACGCGTGAAAACTGCTCTGCCGATGGCGATACTGGCAAGCTTATCCAGCGCGCACTAAATTTTTTACAGGCAGCGACATACTCAGGGTCGTCTTTATTCCAAAAACAAATCGCATGATCAAAGCTATCGATAATGTCCTTGATAGACGATTTTAATAAGCCAAAATCATAGACCATTTGCCCGTGATCCAAGCGCTTAGCCTCAAGAATCAGCTCAATCTGATAACTATGACCATGGATAGAGTGTTTGCAGCGCTCAGAGCTACAATTACGCACAATATGTGCATTTTCAAATTTAAAAAGTTTACGGATACGCATAACAATCAACCAAAACAGTAAGCATTTTTATGCTAAATATGAATATTATAAAAGTTTGCCGCTACGACTTATCGGCTTGTGGCTTATTATAGCAAATCGTGATGACTCCGTAAGTAAGCACTTATTAATAGCAGTATTGACTAAATAAATTCATGGCATCGAAAATCTACTTATAAAATTCATTTATCAGACAAATTTCTGAGAAGTAGTATTAAACAAAGGAAGAATACAGGATTGACTAGAATCGTAGGTGAATTGTGCTAGCGCTATCTATTGCAACACCTTAAGCATATACTCATTGCAGTACGCACTATTTGCGTCATCAGCATTAATCTAACCTTCAGGCTATTTACATTGGCTTAAAAGGTATTACGGCTTATCTCAAGAGGAAAAAACCATGAGTAAAGGTCAAGACAGTAAAAAGAACGTAAAAAAGAAACCGCTATTAACGGCAAAAGAGAAAAAAGCCGCCAAACAATCTAAGAAAGACGACAACGGCAGTATCTTAGGTAAACATTAATATTTAGTGCCATCATTGTGTCACTTAAATCTATGCCAATCGAACCTCACGGTTTGATTGGCATTTTTTATGCTAGGTGCGGTCTTTATGCTAAGCACCGCGCGGCGCAAACATAATAATTGCCATGCCTAATAACGCAACCGCAGAACCTACTATATCCCACGTGGTCGGCCTGATACCGTTCACCGTCCACAACCATAAAATAGCCATCGAAATATACACGCCGCCATAAGCCGCGTAGACTCTACCAGCTGCAGCAGGATGTAAAGACAACAGCCAAACGAAAGCGACCAAGCTTAGTACGCCAGGGACAAGCAGCCAAATAGATTTACCTTCTCGCAGCCATAGATAAGGCAAATAGCAGCCCGCTATCTCTGCCAATGCGGTCAGCGCAAACAGTCCAACGGTTTTTAATTCAGTCAAAACCATCTACTCCTAAACGGTGATAAATCCTGTCATATACTGTACGGCATTACCAGAAATCATTACTCTATCACCTGCGACCACACAGTCTAGAACCCCGCCGCGACGTGATGCTTGATAAGCGACCAAGTGATTTTTACCCAAACGCTCAGCCCATAATGGTGCAAGCCCTGTATGAGCTGAACCCGTCACTGGGTCTTCATCGCCACCATTGGCTGGCCAAAAATAACGTGAAATAAAATCATAGTTTTTGTAGTCAGCAGACTTAGCCTGACAAGTCACCACCACATCTAAAGGCGCAAGCTGTTTTAGCTGCTCGTTATCACGCGCTACTGTTAATACGTCGGACTCAGCATTATAAATCACAAAATAGGCTTGAGTATTTTTATAGACTTCAACGGGTGCAATAGATAGTCCTGCAAGCAAGCTATCAGGGATATTATCAACTTTCTCAGGCTTAGTATTAGGAAGGTCCATTTGTATCTTGCCATCGTCTGTTTGCACAATGGTCAATATACCAACCGCTTTGGCTGAAAATTTAATACAGTCTAAATGAGGGTTTTTGTTAAATAATACAAAGGCAGATGCTAGCGTTGCATGTCCACAAAATGCAATCTCAGTGAAAGGTGAAAACCAGCGGATATGATAAATGTCTTTATCATCAAGAACCATAAAAGCTGTCTCAGATAAATTATTCTCAAAAGCGATAGACTGCATCAAATCATCACTTAACCAATTATCTGTAATGATAACCGCCGCTGAATTTCCTTTAAAAACGGTATCCGTAAAAGCATCAACGACATTTATTTCTAGCTGCATTTTATGTTCTCGCTTTATTTTTATAGATCTATGGTTTTATAGCTTTATGAATTTTATGGTGTTACTGGCAATATCAATCAACAATAAATAGCTTAGCGCCTATCTTCGTTGACGAACGATGCGCAATCGTATTGTCCGCCACTTGATAAGTCATGCCCGCTGTTAAAGTGAAAGTGCGACCATCTTTTAATTCGGTGTTCAGCTCGCCCTCAACACAGAATAAAATATGTCCTTTATCGCACCAGTGATCGGCAAGGTAGCCTGCGGAGTACTCAACCATATGCACATTGATATTGTTAAATTCGCAAGTCTTCCAATACCCCGTCCCCGTTTCACCTTTGTTTTCTACCGCTTCTACTGTCGTCCAATCGGTAATAGCAAAAGGTATATTTTTCATTTCCATAACGTCATCTCCCTGATTTTATTGTTCATTTATTTATCATCAAATCTTTACTTATTACACCTTAAATCCAGCGCCGCACTTTATTGAGATAATCCTGATAAGTTTTGCCAAATTTCTGTGCCATCATGCGCTCTTCTGGCTGGATTTGAAAGCGCGTCATATAAAGTATAAAAATGGGCAATAATACAAACGCCAGAAAGTGAGAAAAATAGAACGCCCAGCCTAATAATATAAGCACCAAACCCACATACATCGGATTGCGGCTATACTGATATACGCCGCTGGTCACTAAACTAGAGACCTTCTCTAACGCTTGCGGATTGGGCGTGGTCTGAGCTATTCTAAATTGAGTCACACCCATGATACCTAAGCTCAGACCCATCACACCCAAAGCCACTGCCAGTGCAGTTGAGCCGTTGAGTGAGAACGTCAAAGCAGGAACCATTTTAGAGACGCCATACATAGCAGCGGCGGTAATAATCACTTGAGCGACTGGAGGGACTTTAAGTGCTAGAGCGTTCATGATTAGACCTCATAGAGCGTTAAATGAAAAACCTCAACAGTGAGTGCTCATTATACCTGTTCACTATTTTTGTTTTAATTCTTACTTTTAGCCCTTGACTATTTAAACCGTCAAAAAATAATTGTTTTCACCTTTTAGATGTCGCTATCCTTTATTTTTATTCTTTGCTCGCTAACCATACCACTGTATTTATACGGTTAACTGGGATTGTTATTTATCAAAATAACGCCATTTATGTAAAGTAAAAACATATATAAAAATATAATACCTCATAGAGTATTATGTCTTAAAGTTGTATTTAAATTTAAATGAGGAAACTGGCATCATGATGCGTATCGGATTGTTCTTATTAACCAACTTAGCGGTGATTGTAGTATTTAGCATCGTATTTGGTATTTTATCCAAATTTTTTGGAATTGGTGGCGTACATGGCGCAGGCGGGCTAAATTACACCAGCCTTGCCATTATGTGCGGCGTGTACGGCATGGTTGGTTCGATGGTATCACTATTTATCTCGAAGTGGATGGCCAAAAGATCAACGGGAACGGTGGTTATTGAAACGCCAAGCAATGCCACTGAAAAATGGCTGGTAGATACGGTCGCCAGACAAGCGCGAGCGGTAAATATTGGCATGCCAGAAGTGGGGATTTTTAATAATTCTCAGCCAAACGCGTTTGCCACAGGCTGGAATAAAAACAAAGCGTTGGTCGCTGTTTCATCTGGTTTACTGCAAAGCATGACACCCGATGAAGTAGAAGCGGTATTGGCGCATGAAATCGGTCACGTGGCAAACGGTGATATGGTCACGCTTGCGCTCATCCAAGGGGTGGTAAACGCCTTTGTGATGTTCTTTGCGCGTATTATTGGTAGCTTCGTCGATCGGACGGTGTTTAAAAACACCAGTGATAGCCCAGGTATTGGTTACTTCATCACGAGTATTGTGATGGATATTTTACTTGGATTTTTGGCATCTGCCATCGTAATGTGGTTCTCACGTCTACGCGAATTCCGTGCGGATCAGATGGGTGCAAAGCTTGCTAGCAAAGACAAAATGATTAGTGCGCTTGATGCTTTACGTCCTTCTGAGCAGCGTCCAGATCAAATGCCTGAGAGTATGAAAGCGTTTGCTATTTCATCAGGACAATCTACAGGCTTTAGTATCGCAAACCTTTTCCGCTCGCATCCAACGCTTGATGATCGTATTGCAGCATTGAGAAATTATAACCCTAGTGAGGGGTAATGACAGGATCAGCTCCCCTACTTCCTCGTAAGATTAACGTAAAAACCCAGACATAAAAAAAGCCTATCTATAAAAGATAGACTTTTTTGTTGGATAAAATTACTGATTAAATATCAAACGCTAACGCTCTGTCCCCTTCGCTATCTTTGATACGCGTTGGCAAACCAATCTTATTCAATAGATTGATAAATGGCTTGGCATCCAACTCTTCGACGTTGACCATCTTGCCAGCATCCCACTCACCAGTTGCGACCAGAATCGCAGCAGCGACGGGTGGTACGCCTGCGGTATAAGAGATACCTTGGCTACCAACTTCGTTATAAGCGTCTTTATGATCTGAGATATTGTAAATAAATACCTCGCTATCGACGCCGTTGATTTTGCCTTTGACTTTGTCACCGATGCAGGTCTTGCCCGTATAGTTCGGTGCAAGAGAGCTTGGGTCTGGCAGTACCGCTTTGACCACTTTTAACGGAATTACTTCTTGCCCTTCAGCAGTCATCACTGGCTGCTCAGAGAGTAGACCCAAACTTTGTAGCACAGTGAATACATTAATATAATGCTCACCAAAGCCCATCCAAAAACGGATATTTGGTACGTCTAAATTGGCGGATAACGAATGCACTTCATCATGACCACTTAAATAACTGTTTTGCACGCCAACTACTGGTAGATCGTCAGTACGCTTCACTTCGAACATCTTATTAGACTGCCACTTGCTGTCTTGCCAAGAGTAAACCGTACCGGTAAATTCACGGAAGTTAATCTCAGGATCGAAGTTAGTAGCGAAGTATTTGCCGTGGCTGCCAGCATTGATATCAATGATATCGATATCCGTCACCGAACCTGCATCCATCATATCATAGCCAAGACGCGCATAGGCGTTGACCATCCCGGGGTCAAATCCTGCCCCTAAAATCGCCGTGACATTATTGTCCGCACAGCGCTGTTTGCGCTGCCATTCGTAATTGTCATACCATGGCGGAGTCTCGCAAATCTTGCGTGGATCTTCGTGAATGGCGGTATCGATATAAGCAACACCTGTCTCGATACAAGCTTCCAATACCGTCATATTGATAAATGCCGAACCGACATTGATGACGATTTGGATACCCGACTCTTGAATCAGCTGTATCAGCGCCTGAGTATCCATAGCATCCACTTGGTGCGTATGCAATACCGCAGGCTGCTTGAAGCTATTCTTATCTTTCACGCTTTGGGCGATGGCATCACATTTATCTTGCGTGCGCGAGGCAATATGAATCTCGCCAAGGATGTCGTTATGCATCGCACATTTATGCGCGACCACTTGAGCGACACCGCCGGCTCCGATGATGAGTACGTCTTTTTTGCTAGATTTGGCTTGTTGGTTTGTGTTCAATGAACAATCCTCCTTTGTGTCTCTGTCGATACCATCGATAGTGGCGAGTCAAAACAGAAACGAGTGAATGATATGCGTGAATTAAAAAGGAAGACCGAGGAAAACCCACGCACCCGTCGGGCAAAGCACCATTTGATTGTTGGCTTTTGCCCGTGGCGATTATAACAATTTTTATGAAGACATCGGTAAAAATAATGTATAAAAAACAGACGAGTTAAAGTCATCTAAAAACGAACTTAAGTCTTTGTTTTCTAAAATTTAAATCAATTTACCGACACAACTAAATTAAGATAAGCTGGCTTTGTAATCTTGATAATCAAATTCGCGCTGCACATCTATACTGCCATCTAGACGACGAATCACAATCGCCGGCATATTAACACCATTGAACCAGTTCTTTTTCACCATGGTATAACCTGCGGCATTACCAAAGGTTACGGTATCACCTATTTTTAGGTTATTTGGCAAGGCATACTCACCAAAGATATCGCCCGCCAAACAAGAACGACCATAAATAATGGTATTATCAGCTGACTCAGCGTTCTCGCTAATGGGTGCGATATTGGTCGGGTCGATATCAAGAGAGGCAATATTCATTAAATCACTATTAACAGCCGCTATCGGCGCTGACTCACGGTAAATTAACAAATCAAGCATGTGCGCTTCAATGGATGAATCTACTACAGCGAGATTTTTTTCGTTGTGCATAGTATCTAAGACGGTCGTGACCAATGACCCAGCACCATGGATACTTGCCTCACCCGGTTCAAGATAAACTTGTACCCCATATTTTTCACTAAAGCCTTTTAACCGGTCAGCCAGTTTTTCTAGTGGATAATCAGGCGCGATAAAATGAATGCCACCGCCCAAACTCACCCACTCAAGCTGCGCTAAAACATCACCAAATCTGTCTTCGATATCTGCCAAGCTGGCACTAAAGGCTTCAAAGCTGTCATTTTCGCAGTTGTTATGAATCATTACCCCAGTAATGTCATCAAGTACCGCTACAATTTTGTTTTTATCATGTTCGCCCAAACGGCTAAAAGGACGCGCAGGATCAGCGATGATAAAAGACGAGTTGCTGGTCTTTGGGTTTAAGCGCAGTCCCACTGGTATATTTTTTGCCGCTGCTTGACCTTTAAAAGCATTTAACTGTGAGATAGAGTTAAAGATAATTTTATCAGCATAGCTCAATACTTCATCGATCTCATCAGCGCTATAGGCGACGCTGTAAGCATGAGTTTCTTTTTTATTATCACTGTCTTTACCTTTACCAAAGGTCTCATAGCCCAAACGCACTTCATTAAGTGACGATGACGTTGTGCCGTGCAAATAAGGCTGCATCACATCAAACACGCCCCAAGTGGCAAAGCATTTGAGCGCCAATAATGCTTTAGCGCCTGATAGCTCACACAGCCGCGAGATAATCTGCATATTGGCAACGATTGCCGCTTCATCGAGCAAATAATAAGGCGTGGACGGTAGAGGTGATTGGGTGGTGTTTAGCGAAGTTTTTGCATTCATAAGAGGTTACCTAATAGCTGCTGTTGGCATCATGACAGACATAAATATTTGCGCTATAGTAGACTAAATTCATCATAATTAGAATATCTTATGTCACTATCAACCGATTATTCCACTGCTACTAGCCAAGCTTATTCATCGCAACTCGACCCAAAAAATATTCATTTAGGGCATCTTGATGCTAATGCGCGTGCAGTACTGGAGTTTTGGTTCAACAAAGACAATGAGCAATATTGGTTTGCGCAAAATGATGACTTTGATACGCAGATAAAGGATAAATTCGGTGATATTTGGCAAGCTGCCAAGCAAGGTGAATGCGTGACATGGCGTATCGCAGAAGCGCCGACGGATAGCAATAGCTCAATCACCGCTTTGGCAGGCAGACTAGCAGAAATTATTGTCTTAGATCAGTTTTCACGCAATTTATGTCGCGGGCAAGCAGACGCTTTTGCACAAGATAGTATGGCTATCGCATTGGCACAAGAGGCTATTGGACAACCACACTTTGATACATTACCGACTGAATGGCGCAAGTTTATCATCATGCCATTTATGCATTCTGAATCATTGATGATCCATAAGCGCTACTTACCATTGTTTGAAAAATTACATGATGACTATACGCTGGATTTCGAAAATCGTCATAAAGATATCATTGAACAATTCGGTCGCTATCCGCATCGCAATGACATTTTAGATCGCGAGTCAACGGATGAAGAAGAAGCCTTCTTGCAACAACCGAACTCGTCGTTTTAGCGCTTATATATGTATATAATTGATTGCAATATGATTTATTCCAATATAGTTACTTTGACTCAAAATAAGGGTGAAGTACAAGGCAACCAAGTATAGGCATATATATATTTCAAGCGAGATGAACGCCGAACTTCTTTATAGTGCAATGGATTGACTATAATAATCAAGCAAGGGCTGAATCAGATAACTGGTTCAGCCCTTGCTTTATTTTACTTACTCTTTAGATACTTTCGTTGAGATTGGTGTTTTTATTCAGATTAAGAACACGTCTTAGTTCACCTAATTATTAATTCACTATCCCAGTCGTAAAGGTAAAGCTCTCACGCTCGATAGTTTTATTATCCACTAAAATATCAAAGCTGACACGGTAGTCACTGTTGCCATGTAAACCACAGTTTTTGCCTTTTTTACTGGCAATCTGGCAGCTTTTTAAATTATCAGTGATTGGTAATATAAAAGCCTCGTTTGCTGTTAGTGCATTTGCTGTATTTTCATAGGGATCTTGGCGATAGTCTAGCAGCTCAATCGGTACATCGATATTTCGCTGGATATCATGGAATATCACATTGCTGATATCAATCGTTTGAGCAGATGGCATATTGATATAAATAGGTTGTCCGATAGGATCCACTCGCAAGTCACGCCCTGTATGCTTGACAGGATCTGGCGTCTCATTATATAGCGCGGTTACTGTATCCGTCACGCCTTCACATGGATAAGTAAATACGCCTTTAACCGTATTATCTTTAGTCGCTTGGGTCGCTGCTGCATGGTTGACCAATACATAACCTTGGTTATTCGCCGCCTCTTTATTGTATGGCTTATAGATAACCACGCCAGCACCCGTCACGCTTGCACTAGGCATCATTAATGAACGCAAATGGTAAGGTGCTGCCAGCAGGGACTTTGCCATCGAGCCTGCCACAACATCCGAGCGAATAAGATTGCCTGCTGAACTATAATAGATAGATTGGGCAATATTCTCAGTCACACCATATCGTACATTTGGATAATTTGCGTTTGATAAGCGATCGGTAAAACTTAACCCACCAAAAAATGGATTATTGCTACTGGTAACGCCCGAAATATCTCCAATCTTATTTTCGTAATGCGCACTGAATGCGGTCGGTGAGCTACTGGCAAAGACGTATTTAATATAATTTGCATGTTTAATGGCAACATCATCAAGCGCGGTATCAACAGATAAGCCGCTCAGACCACAGCTGGTACGTGCCAAACTGAACTTATTGTTGGCAATTAATGCAGCCTTTACCTCATTAGTAGCAGTAGTGCTATCAGGTTGATCGTCAACATTATCGCTTGAATTGTCACTTGTATTATCATTGGGCTGAGCATTTGGCTCGATAGCAGGTGGGTTCGGGCTTGGCGCATTGGTATTAGAGCTGCTATCAGAGCCACCACCGCCACCACCACAAGCTGTTATAAATACTGTCAAAAAAAGCACTGCAGCAAGATTCTTCTGTGGCGTACTTATTAATAGCATACTGAGCGTCATTTTTTATCCTATAGAATAGTAGCGCGTATATAAGTCAATAAATGCCAGCGTTAAGTATGCGGACATAAGCTAAGTAGACTTAAGCTGCTAGGGCGTGTTGAACATTCACAAATGGGCACTGCTGATAGCTAAAATTGTTCCAGACAAGGCGCAAGTCGACGATAATGTTAATACCTTAGCTAGAATTGCAACGCCCTGCTTGTAAATAGCTGGGGGCAATTTTAGTATCAGCCCCAATATTAACAGAAGGGGACAGAACTCTTTTTTGCCGCTTCATTGTTAAAAATATACGCTTAGAATGACTAAACTTACTATTTTTAAAGTCGAATCGCCTGCAAAATAGCCCCTGTCAGTGCCATGGTCGAATGTTTGACACGCCCTAATACCACAGTATTGAATTTATTTGTAATGGCATTGTAATACAGTCCATAAATTTTTACTTGGTGTTTCTTGAAGACTGATACGTTCATTATAGACTGTCTTATTTTTAGTCATGACTATTTTTGCTTAGGCTATTTAAAGAAGCACGCTCAGCTCAACGTTTACTTTTAAGTGCTTTATTTTTAAGCGACTTGTTCTTAAGTGGCTTTCTCTAATGACTTCCTGACTGGTGCAAAACTACGTCTATGCGCAGATAATACGCCGTATTTTTCGATCGCCTCCATGTGTGCACGTGTTGGATAGCCTTTATGTTTGGCGATACCGTATTCTGGATGCTCAGCATCAAGCGCATACATGGCTTTGTCACGGCTGACTTTGGCCAATATACTGGCGGCAGCAATGCTGGTATGACGCGCATCGCCCTTTACCCATGCTTGGCAATCGATAATAGATTTTTCTATCCCCAGTTCAGCGAGCATTGCCTCATTTAATTCAGTGCAGCGATTACCATCGAACAAAACTTCGACCTGCCTCATAGAGTGGACAAGATGATGAGCAATGGCTTTTAACAACGCTTCGGTACATAAGCGCATACCGAGCATCGTTGCTTGCAAAATATTGACTTGATCGATGACCGCTGCTGGGATCTCGGCGACAACATAACCAATAGCATGCTGCTGAACCAACGGATAAAGACGGTCACGCTTCTTTTCACTCAGCTGCTTGGAGTCGGTCAAGATAGATAATGGCGTGTCCTTTAATGGCTGCATCTCAATCAATCCTGACCAAGTTTTAGGCAATATCGCAGCAGCCACATTGACGCTACCGAGCAACGGCCCACGTCCTGCTTCATCAACGCCTATTTGTAGCGTTGACTGCTGTAAGCCTTGTTCCACCTTGATCGGATACTGAGTAAGTAGCTCATCAATATATACCTGACCCGATAAACGAATAGGCTCAACCAGCTGTAGATATTGACCTTTGATATCAATTTGCTCAATACTTACTTCAATCGGGGTGACAGATTTGTCGGTTTGGTACTGGTTACTCATAGGGGCGCGGTATCTTTGTTATTAGGTATCATTGTGATTAATAGAAGAAGAAATGATCGCAATCAATAATGGCTTAAATCCGATGTTTCGCTTGGATAAACCATTGCTCAATCACACTATTAGCAGGATCATGATTACTCTGCTGTTGTAATAAGTGCTTGGTGGCGACGAGATCTCTTAATTGCTCAGCATAGGCACGCGGTTGCAGTAGCCGCATGACCGTACGACAGATATTGTCGCCACTCGCCTGCTCTTGAATCAGCTCAGGAACGATTGCAGTATCAGCCAAAATGTTGGGCAGCGCCACATAAGGCACTTTGACCAAGCGTTTGGCAATCTGATAGGTGAGCTTATTTAATTGATAAACCACCACCATCGGTCGCTCTAACAGCATCGCCTCTAGGGTTGCAGTGCCAGATGCCAGCATCACAATATCTGAGGCTGCCATCGCTTGTTGACTAAAGGCTGGTTGGCTATCATCATAGACCACAACGATGGCAGCACGCAGTTGCTCTGAGCGCTGATCAATAACATCTTGGACGATGTATTGGTGATTCTGGTCGACGGTCGGAATGATAAAGCACAGCTTGGGGTCAAGCAATATCAACTTTTGAATACCATCCAGCATCAATGGCAAAATAGCCGTGATTTCACCGCGCCGAGAGCCTGGCATTACACAAATAAGCTGGCTGACATCGTCAAATCGTTCAATAAAAAACTGCTGCAAGCCATCGTTGTGCCAAACCAGCTCACTACGGCGCTGATTGATCGGTGCCTCTAATAATGTTTGATCGATCGTACGCAACAGCGGATGACCAACGCATATTGCTGGATGATTATGACGCTCATAAACGGACAGCTCAAAGGGGAACAAACACAACACAAGGTCGGTCGCCGCTTTAATATTATGAATACGTGACTCACGCCATGCCCAAATAGAAGGGCTCACATACTGCACGCAGAATACGCCTTGCGGTTTTAACTTTTTAGCCACTCTAAGATTAAAATCAGGCGCATCAATGCCAATAAACCAATCAATATCAGCGGCTTTAAATGCGCTCAGTAATTCACGGCGAGCTTTAAGCAGGTCAGGCAATTGCGCCATAACTTCTACCAAACCCATCACCGCCAAACGCTCTAGCGGAAAAATGCTGTGCAGCCCTTGCGCTTGCATCTTTGTACCACCGACGCCGACCCACACAATATCACCACGTAGATTATTCATCTGCTGCATGAAGTCTGCACCCAAGCTATCCCCTGACACCTCACCTGCGACGATACCGATGACCAATGGCACAGTCTGTAATTCAGCACTTCGAATTTCAGTCTCTGTTTGGTCTATAAGGTTATGATATTGATCAGGCGTAGCAGAATCTGTCATGACAAGCTCTCGATATTAAAAAATACAATAAATGCATATAAAATAAATGAATGATTATTATAAAATACGACGCATAAAATCTGCGCGAAAGCTCTGTGATACCTAAGCATTCGCCATACTCACTATTTTATCGTCATACCTTTTATGTTGTCATCATACGTGACGATGATACAAATAGCTAAATTAGCTGATAAAAGCCAGAAATGACCACTTAACGGGTTAATTCGTTTTTCTATACGGACAGATAAATTGAGTAACAATCTTGCTTGTTGAAGCGCTCATCTACGATTGGCGCTGAACAAGTATAACTAAGTTTTGGTTTCCTCATTCCAGTTATCAGTCAATTAACTGCGCGACTGCCCTTGTCAACCAACACTTTTGTCCGCATAATGAAACTCCCTATAAATCAGCTAGACGATATATAACCATGACAACATCAGTTACCCATAATGCAGATATTGACGACGTGAATATTGAAAAGTTCATTCCTTTGATCACTCCCGCTGAGCTAAAAACTGAGCTACCTTTATCAGATGCAGCCTATAAAACCGTATTAAACGGTCGTAATACCATCCAAAACATCTTGGACGGTAAAGACAAGCGCCTCTTTGTGGTCATCGGCCCCTGCTCTATTCATGATATCAAAGCCGCTCACGAATATGCCGATCGTTTGGCCATATTAGCAAAAGAAATCGAAGATAGCGTGTTTGTGGTGATGCGCGTATATTTTGAAAAGCCGCGCACAACCGTTGGCTGGAAAGGCATGATTAATGACCCTGATATGAACGACAGCTTCGATATCGAAAAAGGTCTGCGTACTGCCCGTAAGCTACTGCTCGATTTGAATGAAAAAGGTCTTCCTTGCGCCACCGAAGCATTAGACCCGAATACCCCGCAGTACATGCAGGATTTGATCAGCTGGTCAGCGATTGGCGCACGTACCACTGAGAGCCAAACGCATCGTGAAATGAGTTCAGGCTTATCATGCCCAGTAGGCTTCAAGAATGGAACAGATGGCGGCATGACAGTCGCTGTTAACGCAATGCAAGCCGTAAAAGAAGGTCATAGCTTCTTGGGTTTGTCAGCAGATGGCAAAGTCTCAATCATCAAGTCTAAAGGCAATCCTTACGCGCATGTGGTACTTCGCGGTGGTAACGGCAAGCCCAACTATGACGAAACTGCGGTTGCACAAGTGGAAAACGAGCTGGCAAAAGGTAAAACCAATAGCAAGATTATGATTGACTCAAGCCATGCCAACTCAGGTAAAGACCCATATCTACAGCCGATGGTTATCCAAAACGTTGCGGAACAAATTCAAAACGGCAATAAATCTATCATTGGTATGATGATTGAGAGTCATCTAAAGGGCGGCAATCAAAAACTGACGGCTGACTTAAGTCAGCTCGAATACGGCAAGTCTATCACTGATGGTTGCTTAGATTGGGATAGTACGGTCACTGCCCTGTATAATCTACGTGATATGGTCAAAGACGTTTTGCCTAACCGCTAGTCGTCATTGGCTTATAGTTAATTACTATAAGCCAAGTATAAAAAAATCCCGTCCGACATAATAATGTTGGACGGGATTTTTTTATGCTTTCAATTCGGGTGCAAGGTCGTTTAACCTACTCACTCGCTGCACCTAAAACACTGTTTAGACTTTCAAGTACATGCTTAGAAGAAGCCTGCTTTTGCAACTCAATCAACCGCTCATGCGCCATTTGACGACGTGGCTCAGCCAAGGTATTCCAACGCGCTAGCACTTGCAATAAGCGCGACGCCAAAACAGGATTGGCATCATCCAACTTTTTAATCACACCAATATAAAGCTCTAACCCTTCTGCCGTCCATAAAGCCGTTGGCTGCGAGGTGAAGGCGCTGACCACTGAGCGTACACGATTGGGCGTATTCCAATCAAAATCTGCGTGAGCGATCAAGGATTGGATAGTATCAGCGGTCACAGCATCAGCAGACGCTTGCACACTAAACCATAAATCGATGACCAAATCATTATTTTGGAAGCGATTATAAAAGTCCGCTAAATACTCATCAGCATTTAGCAGTTGATGATTGACCATCGCTTTCAACGCGCCGAAACGCTCCGTCATACAGCTTGCATCATTATACTGCTGCTGCGCCCATTTATCTGCGCCATCGACATTTGCGGTCAGCGCCATATCGAGCACCACATTACGCAAGGCACGGGTGCCACGAGCTTCGGCACTATCTTCATAAGCCTGCATAGGTAACTGCTTATAAAGCTCAGCCCATTGATCGTTTAGCGCCTCTGCAAGCTGCTGATACAAGTCGTCGCGCTGCGCTTTCACCAATGCTGGATCGTAATCTTTATGAATAGCAGACGCCAGCTCTTGCGCTGATGGAATATCAAGCAAGCGGGCAGCCAACATCGCATCCTCAGCCGCGAGTACAGGCAATGTCTGCGCTAGTGCTTGCAGATAGATATCAGGACTGCTCTTCTCGCCTTGACCTTGCAACAAGATACGATTGACCAGCATCTGCGTCACTTGCCAGCGGTTAAAACCATTGGTTTCATGTTTGAGCAAAAATGCCAAATCTGCATCTTGATAATCATAATTGAGCTGTACTGGCGCACTAAAATCACGTAGCAAAGATACAACAGGCTCACGCGCTACATGTTCGAAGGTAAAGGTTTGCGTGGCTTGATCGAGTAGCAGCATACGCTCAGCCACAATGTCACCAGTGTCTTTATCAAATAGCGCCGTCGCGACCGGAATAGGCAAAGGTTTTGGCGCAGCAAAGCCACTGACATGACGGGTTTGCTGACTTAACGTAATCGTCAGTGTCTGCGCTGCATGGTCATAATATTGATGACCAGACACCATTGGTGTGCCCGGCTGACGATACCAGTCGATAAAGCTTTCAATCTTGCTATCCGTGATGCTAAGCGCAGATAAAAAGTCCTCAACCGTGACTGCTTGCCCATCATAACGACGGAAATACTCATCCGTGCCTTTACGAAAATTCTCGGCTCCTAACGTATTGGCAATCATGCGTACGATTTCAGCGCCTTTCTCATAAACAGTCGTCGTATAAAAATTATTAATCTCGACAAAACTCTCAGGGCGTACTGGGTGTGCCAGTGGTCCTGCATCCTCCGCAAACTGATGAGCACGCAAGGTCGCCACATCATCGATACGCTGTACGGCACTCGACTGCTGATCCGCTGAGAATGATTGATCGCGGTAAACAGTAAAACCTTCTTTTAAGCACAATTGAAACCAATCACGGCAAGTGATGCGATTGCCTGTCCAGTTATGAAAATACTCATGGGCAATGATGGCTTTCACACTAAAGCTACGCGCATCCGTTGTCGTCTCAGGACTGGATAACACACAAGCGGTATTAAAAATATTCAGACCTTTGTTTTCCATTGCGCCCATATTAAATTGACTCACGGCAACAATCATATAGCGATCTAAATCGTAGGCGCGACCATAATTGACCTCATCCCATTTCATCGAATCCTTCAACGCTTGCATACCGACATCACATTTATCAATGTCAGCAGACTTTGCGTATATTTCCAGCAACACCTCACGACCTTCGCTAGTGGTATAAGAATCCGTTAATACGTCTAAATCAGCGACAACGCAGGCAAATAGATAGCTTGGCTTATTGGTTGGATCATGCCATATCGCATAATGACGGTCTGGGGCATCTGCCACCTCACCTGCTTCAACCAAGTTACCATTGGCCAATAGTGTTGGATAACGCTTATCCGCCTCAAGACGCGTGGTAAATATCGCTAGCACATCGGGGCGGTCTGGATAAAAAGTGATTTTACGAAAACCTTCCGGCTCGCACTGGGTGACAAACATCGTCTCATCACCACTGCCCGCCATATAGAACCCTTCAAGTGCGGTATTGGTCTGCGGACAGATACGTACTTGAATCTGTAAAACAACCACATCAGGTGCATTAGCAATCGTCAACGTGCCTGCTTGTTGTTGATAATCCTCAGCCGTCAATGGCTTACCATTCATCGTAATGGCGATCAGTTCCAACTCCTCACCGAACAATACGAGATCTCCTGCTGTTTGACGTACCATCTTCAGAGTGCTGTCTACCTGTGCATGATTTTCGAACAGTTTAATATCTAAATCAACCGTTTCCACATCAAAGCTAGGTTTCTGGTAATCTTTTAAATTAATTTTACTTGGTGCATGCGGTGGCACATCTGGCATATCAGGATTAATGATTTGAGCATCAGTTTCAGCAATAGACATGGGTATTCCTATTATTATTTATGGCAAAAAATATATATGGTAAAAAGCGGGATAATTTAGGTTAAGGCAGGTCATCAATTAGCATAATCTTATGACCATTAACATGATAATGGTATCTTGCTACATTGACCTAAACTGCCAAATTTCAAGAGCAGGTCCCAATTTTATTATGTTCATCGTCCCTGATACTTATCAAAATGCGATAGCAATGAGATAGTCGATATATCAAAAGAATAAGAGAGTCGACATATTAAAAGAGCAGCATAATCAGCATCAATCACCCATTGGATAATCGCGATTAAAATGATTTAATAGGGTCACTGATGACCAACACTCGATAAACGGCCTATTATATGATAAAGCAAACCGACAGTCGCTCAGACATTACGTTACCATTACTGATAGATTACGTTGAGGCTCTTTTGCCCTCACTAACCATACAAGCGAACGCATCCACAACGATTGAATCTACTAATAATGACACTGAGTTGCTGTGGGTCGTCCCAGATCAAAATGCGCGGTTAGCATTAAAGACACTGCTAAAAAATACCCGCTCACCACAAATATCGACATTATTAGAGCTCAATCAACGACAATTACCTGAACGTTATGAGCTCGCCTGTTTTTGGTTGCCCACACTCTCACCAGAGTTTCTGCAGCAGTATATTCCGCTGCTCATGCGCTATCGAGATCTTTATGCGGCACACCTGCTAATCGCTCTTGATGACACCTTAGATCTAAAAGCTTATGGCTTTACCCCATTTGATATCTTGAATGAACCATCTTTAGAGATGAATACTACTGACAAATCAGAGCAGCCTTCATCTGTAAAGTCATCAGCGTCCGCTAGACTTTGGCAGTTCAATTTATATGACTATAAACAGCTGCCAAATTGGTTAAATGCGGATTATTGGGCCAATCCTGAAAATTGGGGCAAGCACCGCTGGTAGTAGATCTCATATCTATCTGTAAATTCTAGCATTATTTACAGTAATACTACTTACATAAAGTAACATTTAGTATATGATAGATAGCAATTGCCTAAGTTTTATCGTAAGCAGTTCAAAAAAACAATTTTAATTAATTAAAATTTTAGGAGCTCATTATGTCAACCAGTTTTTCTAAGATCGCAGTCCTCGCTGTATTATCAAGCGCTGTGGCACTAACCACAGGTTGTGCGACCAAACGTGCTACTTCTGAAGTCGTGGTTGCCCCACTAGGTATCCCAGGTGGTCAAGTTGGATACACTGGCGCAGTCATCGTAGATAACTCAAGCGCGGTTATTATGGGCGCAGAAAACCTACAGGCAGTTGTTTACTTTGCTTTTGATAGCAGCGAAATTACTTCACAAGCAGCGAGCATTCTTAATCAACATGCCAGCTTGCTCAACTCAAATCCAGCAGCCAGCGTTGTTATCGCAGGTAATACTGATGAACGCGGTAGCCGTGAATACAACATGGCACTAGGTGAGCGCCGTGCTGCTGCAGCACGTGATTACCTTGCTACTCAAGGCGTCGCAGTAAACAATATCCGCATCATCAGTTATGGTGAAGAGCGCCCTGCTGCCGCTGGTAATACTGAAGAAGCTTACGCACTAAATCGCCGTGCTGAATTGTCTTACTAACACCAGTAAAACCAATCACAGTCGATAAAGCTCAACATATTTTATAATTGAAAGCCCAGCAATAATATATCGCTGGGCTTTTTGCATGTTACTAAGCGAACCAATCCAATAGATGTAATTAATGATGCCAAGCTCTATCTTAAACCTGACCCATGTACAATATACCCAGCTCGATCCTGCAACGTGGTGCGCCACTGCACAAGTAAGCGAGTGTTCATCCCTCAACTTTAAAAGACTGTGGGATGAATTACTGTGGTCATCCGCGAACAATATATCACAGGTAGATTTTCAGAAAATTTACGAGCTTAATTGGCATTACTGCCTGTCACCAGTAAGTTTATCAATGCGTGAAATGGCGCAGCATCAACGTCACATACAACGTAAAGGCGTTCGATTATTGCTACAACAATTACTGGATGAGCTAAAGTTGCGCGATACTTTGGATGAGTCAAATTTCCCGTATCGGCTTAGCAGCAGTGAATATTACGTATGCTTTAGTCATACAGGCAGCAAGAATCATGATACTAATCAAAATACTGTTCAGACAATCAATACATCATTGAACAGTAAAGTAACCGTGGTCATTAGTCGTCACCGTCCCATTGGTATTGATATTGAAACCAATCATGTAGCATGGCGCGTGGCACAGCGGTTTTACTCTGAGCATGAAATGGCTGCTTTACAAGCATTATCCCCACTTCAGCGTAAGATTATCGCTAAATTACTGTGGCAAATAAAAGAAAGTTTTATCAAAATTCATCAATACAAATTGGCACAAGGGTTAGGAATAGATTACTCCTACATGATTGCTGATTTAGTTTATGCCATTAGAGAACCATCACCTTTAATGGTCATAGCAGACATTAAGTCCGATTACCGTATCGCGGTATTGTCAGCGCAACAAACCATCGTTATTTTCTAGATTATTTATACATATGATTCATTCTAACAACTACCTTTTCACAAACAAAAAAACGACCCTAAAAAGGGTCGTTTTTTCTTGCTCTTCTTCTAATAACAGTACTTAAACTGTGATTAGATTAGAAACGGTAAGTTGCGCCAAGCTTAACAATTGGCATCCACTCTAACCAATCTTTGTCTTCTAGCTCACGCTCAGCAGCTTTAGCAACATCATCAGCGTCAACCTTCGTAACTCCGTTTACAGTAGTAGCTGTAACCTGTTTACCTGAATTGCTTGAAACAACAGTAGCATCAGTAGTACCCATGTATGCCGCACCAATCTCACCAAACAAACCGAAGTTGTTAGTAATGTTAGGACGGAAACCGATAGTACCATAAGGTGCTAGCTTGTTACGATGCTTCATAGTACCTGATAAAGTACCAGTCTCTTTAGCATTATAGTCAACATTATCGATTCTGAAGTTAGGACCTTCAGCATTAGCACGCACATCAATATCGTTGTCAGGTACGATGATACCAGCACCCATTGTGAACCAGTTACCAGTAGGGCGTAATTGCACACCTAGGTACGGGTTGCTGAAGTCAGCATCAACGTCATAGTTTACGTCGTTTGCGTCAAAGTCACCGCCGAATAGGTCAGCAACATCGCCACCTGCCCAACCAGCTTGTAGTTCAGTTTTCTCATTTAGTGACCAACCGATGTTAGCACCATAACCTAGTGTACCAACTTCAGCGCTAACAGAAGCTGGGTTGATAGCAGTTTGGAAGAAAGTCTTAGTACCACCAACAACAGCACCAGTAGTGTTGCGAACGATACCAGCGTCAGCTTCATATGCATAAGCAACAGGCTCAGCTTCATATGCAACAGCAACAGGCTCAGCTTCGTATGCAACAGCAACAGGCTCAGCTTCGTAAACAACTGCATCGTTACCATCAACAACGATAACAGGTTCAGCAGCTAGTGCAGCAGTTGACGCTAAAACAGCAGCAGAAATTGCTGTTAATTTAATAAGTCTCATAAATACTCTCCTAAAGTTTGGAATAAGTCGCCCATAAAAAATGACAATTTAGCTTTTTTTAAATCGATCATTTTGTTGAGCAGATTAAAACAATTTTGGCCGGAAAAGTCACCCCTCTAGGAGCGCTTTTTATTTGCCGTTATGTAAAGATTGCATAGATATTGTAATAATTACTACACCAATCCGCAAAACTTCGACTTTCTGTTACACAATGCTCTTAAAGTAACTCAGCAGCGCAAACATGAATATTGGTTAGCTTAATCTTCATGTAAGGATATTACAAAATATGTCATTATAATGACCTACCTCTTTATTCAACTCAATGACAGTTATATAGCTTATTACTACAGTTTGTTGTATTTTGTGAGTTGGTGTAGTAATTATTGCTTTTAAAAAACTTTTCAGAAAAATAAAGCATTAGCATAAATTTTCAATATTGTATGACTGTGTGACGGTGGTATTGATGCATTTAGTATTGGCATATATAGTAACTAGATCTTGTCTAAGCTTGATATTATGCTAAATTAGAGAATAGGAAAATTTGTCGCAAGGCTGCGTATTTACTTTTATCTGTTAATGCCTTGTTGTATTTCCTACTGTATTCTTTTTATTCTTATTGAGCCACTCATATGCCTAAAGTATCGTCGATTACCCGTGTGTTAGAGATTATCGAGGCGGTGTCTTATGCCTCAAAACCGCTCTCGCCACTTGAGCTATCGCAAGAGCTTGATATTCCAAAGCCGACCATTCATCGATTGATTCAAAATCTGCTCGATGAAGGATTCGTGACTGTGGATATTGGCGGCGGTATTATACCGGGCAAGCGGGTACGCAACTTGGGTGTTGAGCTTTGGCAACAGCGATTGTTCTTTAATGAGCGACAAATGATCTTGCAAAAGCTGGTTGATGAGCTAAAAGAGACTTGCGGGATCGGTGTGCCTTATCAGATGAACATGATCTATACCAACCGTGCAAATACGACCTTGCCGATACAGATTTATTTGCCAGTGGGCGCAAAATCACCAATGTGGTGTACTGCGACTGGCAAGCTGTATTTAAGCCAGTTGCCGCGCACAAGCCGAGACAAAATACTGCAAAACCTGTCATTGGATAAGTTTACCAAAAATACGATTACCGATATCGATGCGCTAAACGCTGAGCTTGATCGTATCGCTGAAACAGGTATTGGTATCGATAATGAAGAGTTTATCTCTGAGATGGTGGCAATCGCCGTACCGATACGGGATAGAAAGTCGCGCTACCTTGCCTCGCTGTATCTTCATGCACCGACCATACGAGTGTCTTTAGATGATCTCTTAACCCATGTCCCACGACTGCAAAAAGCAGCGAAAGATATTCAGTCGCTCGTCTATGACCTACCCAGCTAGATGATGCAATATAAGCAAAAAAAGGTCTGCATTAAGATAATAATGCAGACCTTTTTCATAGGTACTTTGATAATTTAAGTCAATACTGAGCTGTCATGTCGCGCCATAATGCTCGAAAAATCTTTGTCGCCATTGTCAATTGCATGCGCTTCATATAGCTCTGTCGCTTTAGCGCCCATTGGCGTCTCTACATGAGTATCTTCAGCGGTCTGCATGGCAAGGTTAAGATCCTTTTGCATGAGCTTACTCATAAATCCGCCTTGATAGCCATTACTAGAAGGGACATTTTCCATCACTTGCGGATAAGGGTTATAGACCTCTAGCGTCCAATTACGACCTGAGCTTTGTAGCATGATATCCGATAGCACTTTTGGGTCCAGACCGTTTTTGACGCCTAAGTTAATCGCCTCTGCTGTTCCTGCCATCAGAATACCTAACAGCATGTTATTGCAGATTTTTGCCACTTGTCCTGCGCCATGCTCGCCTGCATGGAAGATGTTTTTTCCCATCACAGCCAGTATCGGCTCAGCTTTGGCAAAGGCATTAGTGCTGCCACCGACAATAAAAGTTAACGTACCAGCGATAGCACCACCCGTACCACCAGAGACTGGCGCATCTAAGAAGTCTATCCCAAGCTTACTTGCTGCCTCTGCGACCTTCCTTGCATCAGCCGCTGCAATGGTACTACTATCAATGACTAATGTACCTTTCGGTAACGCTGCAAGCAGACCGTCAGCGCCATTATTTCCTAGATAGACTGAATGGACGTGCTTGCCAGCAGGCAACATACTGATAACGACTTGCGCATGACGTGCAGCATCTTTAGGACTGTCTGCTACACTGGCACCTGCTTGCTGCAAGCGCGCGGTTGCCTCTGCAGATAAATCATAGACCGATAGCGCATAACCTGCTTTTAGCAAGTTTTCAGCCATTGGTGCGCCCATATTACCAAGTCCGATAAAAGCAATATTTGGCTTAATAGTATCGTTATCGGTGGCATTTACATCCTTTGTATTCATCTCATCATTCCTTGATGGTTAGTATTAATCATGCGCGCAGGCGTTGCTACACATATAGCTGTAAACTATTTAATTGAGTGTAATTTTAATTTGATGTCTATATTGAATTGATAAATTCAATTTTTAACGCACAGACTGACTGCCTAAAGCCTCATCACCCAACCAATCGCCTAACGGATGCTCACCTTTAGCATAAGGATTCACAAAGTGCTGCTGTATGTACGCCTGCCCTTCGCTACTCAAGCAGTCTGCTAGTGAGCGTGACCACTGTGGATTACGATCTTTATCAATCAGTAGCGCACGTACGCCTTCTTTAAAGTCAGGATTGGCGGCACAATGTACGGCTACATTGGCTTCTAAATACAGAACTTGCTCTAGCGATAAGTCAGTGACTTTATAATAAAGCGCATAGGTCAACGCCGCAGTCACTGGGCAGCCATGGCGATAAGTATCTACTGCTCGCTGCGTCCAGCTATCATTGGCAAACTCTGTATCTATGTTTTCGAGTGCTGCATCACTTTGTAATAAAGCATCGATATCACCCAGTCCGCCGCTGTTCATCAACTGCTGAATAGGTTGCCAATAGTTTGCCAATTTACTAGCAGGCAGTTCAGCTACTGGTTGCGCTGCAAGCACACGGCTAACGATACTATGAGCACTATTGTTATCGCATTTATCCGTACGACTAGCGGCAACCTGCCAATCACTCTGTTTTAAACTTTGTATGACGGCATCATAGTCATTACTGGCAACGGCGTATTCTGCTAGATTGGTCAATAAAGCGTCGCTGCCATTACACATCGCGCCCGTTAACCCTAAAAACAAGCCCGTCTTAGCTGGCATACGCTGCAAAAACCAACTGCCAGAAGCATCAGGGAACAGCCCAATAGTCACTTCTGGCATGGCAAATCTCGTGCGCTCTGTGACCAAGCGGTGACTACAACCTGCCATCAAGCCCATGCCGCCACCCATGATAATACCGTCACCCCAGAGTATTAATGGTTTAGAATAAAAGTGCATCTGCCGATAAAGACGATATTCATGACCAAAAAATTCTGTCGCATAAGGATTCGGTAGCGGTGCATCACTAGACATACTGTCATATAACCTACGAATATCACCGCCTGCACAAAACGCTTTGTCGCCTGCGCCTTTTAATAGCAATGCCACCACTTGGTCATCACCTTGCCACTGCTTTAGTTGTTGCGATAACAACTGACACATCTCAACACTCAAGGCATTAAGAGACTTTGGCATATTTAACGTCATTATCCCAATAAGGTGACCACAATTTGTCGGTTCAGTGCTGAATAATACCGGCGCGTCTGATGTGCCTTCTATAGCTGTTGTCATAAAAGTGACCTAAAAAATGAAAAAGTGAAATAATATTATTATATTTACGCTAAGGTTATTTATTTTGCCAAACGGGCTTACGCTTCTCTAAAAATGCTTGCACGCCTTCACGCTGATCTTTGGTATCAAATAATTTAACAAAGGCTTCACGCTCATGGATAAGGTTTTGCGCAGGCGGTGTGTGTCTTGCTGCTTGAATAAGTGCTTTGGAATAGCTAACGGCAACTGGTGATTGCTTAGCGACTTTTTGCGCTAGTGCTTGTGCTGCTAATAAACCGTCACCCTTTGCAGTGACTTCTTCGACTAAGCCAATGCGTAGTGCAGTCTGGGCATCGACACGCTCACCGCATAATATCATACGCTTTGCCCAGCCTTCACCTACTAAAGCTGTTAGATTTTGCGTACCACCAGCACACGGCAACAATCCCACACCCGTCTCGGGTAATGCCATCTGCGCATGTGCTTCTGCGATACGGATATCACAAGCGAGTGCGCACTCAAGACCACCACCCATCGCATAACCATTGATGACAGCGATGCTTACGCCGCGATAGGCTGACAGCGCTTCAAATGCTTCACCAAAAGCTATCGCCATACTGATCGCGCGACCTTTATCACCATCTGCAAAATTATTTAAATCAGCACCTGCTGAAAAGAACTTCTCGCCATCGCCATGGACGATTAACGCATATACCTCATCATTGGTATTGAGATCAGTGACCAGCTGCTTAAGCGCATTGAGACTGTCCATCGTCCACGTATGAGCAGGTGGGTTGTTCAATGTTAGCGTTGCAGTATGACCATCAATCGATAGTTTTAAGTTGGCATAATCCGTCATGAAATATCCTTGTTATAATTTTTTATAAAATTGCTTTATCCATACATTCGAATAGGCAAACTATCTATTTATATAAAATGATTAGCGTAACTGGCTTAGCGCATCGTCTTGTAGCAGCTGGCGTGAAACAATCACGCGCATAATCTCATTGGTACCTTCCAAAATCTGATGCACACGCAAATCTCGCACATGACGTTCAAGCGGATACTCATTAAGATAGCCATAACCACCATGTAGTTGCAGAGCTTCGTTAGCAACATCAAAACAAAGATCAGTCGATAAGCGCTTTGCCATTGCGCAATAAGTAGAGGCCTGAACATCGTTATTGTCGACTTTGTTCGCCGCTAAATACAGCATTTGCCGTGCGGTAATGGTTTGGGTCAGCATATCAGCAAGCTTAAACTGTACCGATTGTAAGCTGGCAATAGGGCTACCAAACTGACTGCGCTCTTGTACGTAATTGGTCGCGGTCTCAAGCGCCGCTTGCGCAGTACCGACCGCACAGATACCAATATTAATCCGCCCGCCATCAAGCCCCTTCATGGCGATGCGAAAACCTTGACCTTCCTCACCGATGAGATTTTCTACTGGCACTTTGACATCTTTAAAGCTAATCGTCCGTGTCGGCTGTGCTTTCCAGCCCATTTTATGCTCGTTTTTACCATATTCGATACCTGCACTATCGGCATCAACCACAAACGCTGAAATCCCCTTTGGGCCTGCAGCACCCGTACGCGCCATCACCACCAATACATCAGTTGAACCTGCCCCTGATATAAAGGTTTTTTCGCCGGTCAGTATATAATGCTCGCCTTGCTTATCGGCTTTGGTACGCAGTGATGCCGCATCAGAACCGGCATTAGGCTCCGTCAAACAATAACTACCCAGCCATTCGCCGCTGACCATATTTGGCAAATATTTTTTGCACAATGCATCACTGCCAAACTCGCCAATCATCCAGCCTGCCATATTATGAATACTCATATAAGCCGCCACAGACGTATCACCCCATGCTAGCTCTTCAAAAACCATGGCAGAATCTAAACGCGGTAGGCCTAAGCCATCATATTCTGGGTTAGTATATAAGCCCAAAAATCCAAGCTCGCCTGATTTTTTAATCACATCAATTGGGAAGTGCGAGGTGCGATCCCATTCAGCGGCATTAGGCTTTAGCTCTTTTTGGGCAAACTGTCTGGCGGTTTGGCGAAAGGCAATTTGGTCATCGGTTAATGAAAAATCCATGGTGTCATCCTTGTGCTGAATAGGCTATGTTAAGTCGTCAATGCAAATATAGGTGATTCAGCATTAAATTGAAATAGTCGTATTCACACCGCGACTTGCTTCATCATCAAACCAGCGCGCCGTAACGGTCTTGGTTTGGGTATAAAATTGTACCGCTTGCTTACCATAAGGACCCAAATCACCAAGTTTACTAGCACGTGAGCCTGAGAATGAGAACATCGGTAGTGGCACAGGAATTGGTAAATTGATACCAATTTGACCGACTTGAATATCTTGTTGGAATTTATGCGCCGCAGCCCCTGACTGAGTAAAGATAGCCGTACCATTACCGTGCGGATTGGCATTGAGCAGCTCAATCGCTTCATCTAAGCTGTTGGCACGCATGATACACAGGACTGGTCCAAAGATTTCTTCTTTATAGATTTGCATGTCCGCAGTGACGTTATCAAAAATCGTTGGACCAACAAAGTTACCCTTCTCATAGCCCTCAACCGTAATACCGCGACCATCAAGCAAGAGACTCGCCCCTTCTTCTACACCAGTACCAATCAAATGCTCAACACGCGCTTTTGCGGCAGGAGAAATAAGGGGACCCAAATCTTTATCATGCTTACCAGCTGAGACAATCAAACCCTCAGCTTTGGCCTTGATATCGTCAATCCAGTCACCGGCAGCACCGACGAGGACAACCACGGACAATGCCATACAACGCTGACCAGCAGCGCCAAATGCAGCTCCTGCTAGTTGATTCAGCGTTTGCTCTTTATTAGCATCCGGCAAGATAACGCCATGGTTTTTTGCACCCATCATACACTGTGCGCGTTTACCTGATTGACTGGCACGCTCATAAACGTGTTTGCCGACGTTGGTCGAACCCACAAAAGAAACTGCTTTGATATCAGGATGATCACAAATCGCATCAACGGTCGCCTTGCCACCATGTACGACGTTTAGCACGCCTTCAGGTACGCCCGCTTCTATTGCCAGTTCAACCAAACGCATGGTTACCATTGGATCTTGCTCAGAAGGTTTTAGGATAAAAGTATTACCCGTCGCAATCGCCATTGGGAACATCCACAGTGGAATCATCGCTGGGAAGTTAAACGGCGTAATGCCTGCACAGACACCCAGTGGCTGCCAAATACTATAGGTATCAACGCCTGAGGCAACGTTTTCAACGAAATCGCCAATCTGTAGATTTGCAATCCCAGCAGCATGCTCAACCACTTCTAAACCACGGAATACATCACCGCGTGCATCAGCAATAGTCTTGCCCTGCTCTGCGGTCAAGATTTCTGCTAGCTCATCCATGTGGTCGCGTATCAATGCTTGATACTTTAAAAAGATACGGGCACGTGTGGTAATCGGTGTTTTGCGCCACGTTTGAAACGCTGCTTGAGCAGCAGCGACCGCTTGATTTATTTCATCGTCAGTAGTTTGCGGAACTTTAGCAATGACTTCTTGCGTGGCAGGATCGGTGATATCAATCCATTCGCTGGTATTAGAATCAACAAATTGACCATTGATGAGCTGCTTGACGTGGTGCATAAGATATCCTTATCTTGTTTGCGAGACTACCCTTTAACGGTGTCTTAATATTCAAAAAGAGAGAAAAAATGATGAACTTTTATCGATCAAACGTATTTTATAAAATGATTTATTTTGTATCGTTATTGACTATACCAATAAACCATTTTTAGGGTCAAGCGCTTTGTCAAAATTTTATCTGAGTTTATGTTAACGAGAAAAACTTTATGTAAGGTATATTTTCAGTTTGAGCGAAAGCGACTAAGTAGTGATAAAAATGAAGAGACGCCTTAAATTAAAAACAAAAAAGCCCATGATTGTGCATGAGCTTTTTTTCAATATTAACGTTAGATGTCTTTTTTCAATTAATACGCCATCGTATTAGTAGTCTTTCATAGACTGCTTAATCGCCTCAATCGCTGTTGGATTATCAAGCGTTGACATATCTCCTGTTTCGTTGCCTTCTGCTAACGCACGAATGGCTCGACGTAAGATTTTGCCAGAGCGCGTTTTTGGTAGTGCTTGCGGGAAATAAATTGCCGCTGGCCTTGCGATACCGCCAAGGGATTTGACCACAGCACCGATGACCTGCTGCTCAATACGGAAACGATTTTCGGTGGTCGTGACTTGCTCATGATCTCTCAGCACACAAAAGGCTATCGGCAACTCCCCTTTCAATTCATCATGAATACCCACAACCGCACATTCTGCCATCTCTGGATGCG
This sequence comes from Psychrobacter immobilis, assembly GCA_904846265.1. Taxonomy (GTDB): domain Bacteria; phylum Pseudomonadota; class Gammaproteobacteria; order Pseudomonadales; family Moraxellaceae; genus Psychrobacter; species Psychrobacter immobilis_A. The sequence continues at coordinate 354,212 of CAJHAA010000001.1, forward strand.
TACTAATCGCTTCTTCAATTTCTTGCGTGCCAATACGATGACCGGCGACGTTAATCACATCGTCAGTGCGTCCTAAGATATAAAAATAACCCTCCTCATCAGTCACGGCATAGTCTGAGGTTGAATATTGCTTGCCATCAAACAGACCAAAATAACTGCTAATAAAGCGTTCATCATTTCGCCATACCGTGGTCAGACAACCGGGCGGCAATGGTGCACGAATCGCGAGCAGTCCTTTTTCGCCAGCTTTACAAGGTTCGCCAGTTTCTTCATTAATGACATGCGCATCATAACCATACATGGGATAACCGGGTGAGCCTTGCTTGTGTGGCTTATGATTAAATTTGGGCGTGTTACTCAGGATGGGCCAGCCAGACTCTGTTTGCCAATAATGGTCTAAAATTGGCACACCTAAATGCTTAGTCAGCCAATTGGCTGTCGATTCATCCAGTGGTTCACCTGCCAAAAAGAAGGATTTTACGCTGGAGACATCATAGCGCGTCATCCATGTCTCATCTTGTTTCTTCAGCATACGGACACCCGTCGGTGCCGTGAATAAAATATTGACCTTGTTTGCTTCGACAATTCGCCACCAAATACCGGGGTTTGGGCGATGCGGCAGACCTTCATACATTACACTCGTCATGCCAGCCAGCAATGGTGCATAAATGGTGTAAGAATGCCCGACCGCCCAACCGATATCTGATATCGCCCAAAATGTCTCGCCCGCCTTGCCATTGTAGATATAGTCCATCGACGTCGTTAACGCAACCGCGTGACCACCTGTATCACGTTGCACGCCTTTTGGCGTACCCGTAGTGCCTGAGGTATAAAGTAAATATGATGGCGTATTTGACTCAAGCCAAACTGGCTCGACAATCGCATTGGCTTCACAGCTGATACGGCGCTGGGTTGCATAATCAACATCAATATTTTTTGGCTCAAATGGTAAAATGCCACGATTGATGACCAATACATGTTCGGGCTTGACCGTTGCTTGCTCTACCCCTTGATTGACAAGATTTTTATAATTAATAACTTTACCACCGCGCAAACCTGCATCCACCGTGATGACCATTTTTGCTTCGGCATCATCCATACGAATGGCTAAGTTATGAGCCGCAAATCCACCAAATACCACCGAATGTACCGCACCAATACGAGCGCAAGCCAACATGGCATAAGCGGCTTCTAGAATCATCGGCATGTAAATGACAACGCGATCGCCCTTGCCAATACCATGACGCTGTAACACATCGGCAAAATAATTGACTTCTTTATATAGGTCATTATAGGTCAGACGACGTTTGGTATAGTCCGTGTAAAGCTCGACGTTATTACCCAAGTCTTTAAACGCATCGACGACTGCAGGAAAGGTTTCGATTAACTCTTGGTTAATTTCAGAGGATAACCAGATAAAAGCGTCCTGCTCTGCGCGTTCTGCAAGATGGCGATCCACACAGTTATAGCAAAGATTGGTCTCGCCGCCGACATACCATTTAGCAAATGGCAAATTACTATCATCAAGGATTTGCTCAGGCTCTTTATGCCAATAGATACGCTTGGCTTGCTCAGCCCAAAACTCTTCTTTATTTTCAATAGAAGAGTGATAAATTTCAGCAAAAGTTTGAGTGGTATTAGATAACGCTTGAGAAGTCTGAGCTTGCTCTGACGATTGGTTGGTCACTGAAGTGGCGGTTTGCTCGCTCATAATAGCTGTCCTTAGCATAAATGATGGGTAATACGATGTAATATTGTCTAATAATGTCATAGTAAAGATTGGCTATCCCTGCCAGCTATCTCTAATAGAACGAAAAAACCGATACACTACGTATCGATTTAGTAGGTATCGGTTTAAAATGTAGCAGAGCTAACAATAAAGGTCAACTATTAAGCCAGTTATCTGCTCAATAGTTAAGCCACTTTGAACCTATACCTCAGTTTGATCAGCATACATCTCACGCATCACTTTTTTGTCATGCTTACCAACAGAAGTCTTTGGTAGCTCATTGACGAACTTAAACTGACTTGGTACACCATATTTCGGAATAATACCCCGCTCTACGGCTTTCTCAGCAATGGCTTTGATATCATCAACGCTCGTGTCTTGAGCATTAGGTTTTAACACAATCAAGGCCAATGGACGCTCACCCCACTGTTTGTCACGTACCCCAATCACAGATACGTCAGCGACCGCTGGATGTAACGACAAAATCGTCTCAATCTCTAATGACGATATCCACTCGCCGCCTGACTTAATGACGTCTTTTAAGCGATCAGTAATCCTAATATAACCATCAGGACGTATATAAGCAATGTCTTGGGTGTGCATATAGCCGTTTTCCCACAACTCTTTGCCTGCATCGTCATTTTTTAGATAGCTTTGCGTTAGCCAAGGTGCGCGTAATACCAGCTCACCAGTATTGTCTTGACCGGTACCAACCGACTCATTATTGCTACTCCATATTTGAGCATCCACCATCAATACGGGCTTACCAGTCATACAACGGCGAGCGATATCTTCATCTTCACTCATTTCAGGCTCGTCGAGACTAAATTCTGTCAAGCTAATAAGGGGCGCTGTCTCTGACATACCATAACCAGTATATACCTCGATACCTTGTGCCATGGCTGTTTTTGCCAGACCTTCAGTCAATCTTGAACCACCGATGATCATTTTTAAACCATTAAAGCTAGCACCACGATCTTGCGCTTCTTTGAGCACCATTTGCAAAATCGTTGGGACACAATGGGTAATACTGACTTTTTCATTAATAATCAAGTCCATTAACACATCTGGTGCATAGCGTCCCGGATACACTTGCTTCAGACCAGCCATGGTCGCGGTAAATGGAAAGCCCCACGCATGCACGTGAAACATTGGCGTCATCGGCATATAGACATCACCGTAACTGACGCCTTGCTTGTCGGGCAGCATACCTAGTGTCGCCGCTTCGGTAAGAGTATGCAATACTAACTGGCGGTGGCTAAAGAACACGCCTTTTGGATCGCCCGTCGTGCCTGAGGTATAAAACGTTGTGGCAATGGTGTTTTCATCAAAATCTGGGAAGTCAAACTCACTATCGGCAGCTTGTAATAACGCTTCATACTCACCCACTACGCGGTTTTGATTACCACCGAAGATTCCTTCAGATGTCACGCCATCATCATCTAGCCAAATAATGTGCTCAATACTAGAGTTTTCAAACTGATAGCTTTTGACCAATGGCGCAAACTCAGAGTTGAGCAGCAGCACTTTTGGCTTAGCATGATTGATGGTATAAAGGATTTTTTCTGGCGATAGGCGGATATTAACGGTTTGCAAAATATACTCTGACATCGGTACAGCGAAATACGACTCAAGATAACGATGGCTGTCCCAATCCATCACCGCCACTATATCACCTGCATCTAGATTTAAACCTGCTAAGACATTGGCCAAGCGATTGATACGATTGAATAAATCTTTATAAGTAAGGCGTTTTCTGTCAGCATAAACGATTTCTTGCTCAAGCGACACCGTTTTGGCACGGTTCAATAGCTGCTTAACTAATAAGGGATAATCGTAAGCAGAAGGGGCGCTGTGGTAAATATTTGACATAGATGTGACGTCCTTGTTGGTCATGCGGATAAGTTATTATGCGGGTGAATCATGGATAATTGATGGCACGCAGTTCTAGGGTATGTCCTCAATTCAATCAATTACTCTCTAAATGGGCTGTTTAAAAAGTGATAGTGGCTAACAGTATTAATAGAATTATTAGGGTGTATTGAACAGGCTATATCGATAGTAAGAAAAAATCGGCGCTATGTAAAGCAACCTTACGTAAACATCCTAAGCTGCAATAGCTTGATGAAAATTGCTCAAAAACAGCCATCAAGCCGCGCGTGATTTTGTTTTTATCATGCCAAAACTGGCAACCAGTAATGCCAAAATCTGTACAAATAAGAGCAGCCATACTGTGAGCGACCACTGCCCGCGCGCATAAGCCATGCCGCATAACCACGCACCCATCGTACCGCCAGCATAATACCCCATGTAATATAAACCAGACGCCAATGAGCGCCCTTTTTTAACATTGACGGCGATATAACTGATGGTGGCAGCTTGGGTGATAAAGACACCTGAGGACATAATAGCAAGACCAATAATAATGCCCCATAACGGCGTCACTAGCGTTAACAGCACCCCAATCATAGAAACGAAAACAGCCACGCGCACTGTGCGCGCTGAACCAAAGCGACGTAGCAAGGTCGTCGACAATGGCGTGATGACAACGCCTATCAAATAAACGGCAAAAATATTGGCAAGCGCACCCGTACTCAACTCATATGGCGTCTTAGCAAGATGTAGATTGATAAAGGTAAAACAGCCCACGAGTGAGAATAAAACACACGCTCCTAGCAGACAAGCCGTCACCACATAACGATTGGTTAAATGCTCACCGAGCGTCTGCATCGCGGAACGAAAATTCGGATTGGCCACAAACTGCTGTGACGATGGTAGCATCTTGCCGACCCACAGCGCACCAATAAGGGTCATCGCTGCCATCACATAATAGCCTGCACGCCAGCCGATAAGCTCGTGCAAATGCCCAAGCAAAAATCGTCCCATGAAGCCGCCAAGTACCGAGCCTGAGACATAGAACGACATAAGTTCTGTGACAGCGCGTCCCTCAAACTCTTCACCGATATAAGCAATCGTCACCACGGTAATGCCCGGTACAGACAACCCTTGCATAAACCGCCACATACCCATCCAACCAATACTCGGACTTTGGGCAATTAAAGCAGTTGGTATCGCTAAAAATAATAACGCGCCAACGATAAAGGATTTACGCCCCACAGCGTCAGATAGCATGCCCAAGAATGGCGACATAATAGCAATCGCCATCACCGTTGCACCGACGATCATGCCAGCTTGCACCTCAGTTGCTGAAAGGTCCACCATTAATACGGGCAAAATGGCCTGAATAGAATACACTTGCAAAAAAGCAAACATCCCAATCAAGCCAATGGTGAGTTTTAAGACCCACGATGTTGCATTATTGATTGGTGTAGATATAGGTTCTGGCATATTATTTTGGGATTTACTGATGGTATTTTTCACAGGGATACAGGCTATGTTGGACGCGGATGATCTGGCGTGAGTAATAGAAATAGGACGATAATAGCTGAAATAATGACAAAAACAATGATAACAATAATGGCTGATGCTAGGGATAGCCGTCATGTATGATTTTAGCACACCAAATACCAGACTCTGGTTTCGGTGTGTTATCGGTATTGCTTTATTTATGCTTAGGGTCTGTTGAACACTAAAAATTGCTGCTTTGTATACTGCGTAGGTGACGTATATTTTTGACAGCAAGCAGATTACTGTCTACTATTATTTTGATCTATTATATATAAATGCGATCTACAAAAACTTATACCCACAAAATATAACCTGCGACAAAATCCAACTCACCTATAACAGACGCTCTATCATGCCCAAATACCCTTTTTATTCGCAATGGATTGTCGCCATAGGTGCACTGGTTTTTTCTATAAATGCGTCGGCAGTTACGTTAGACGAAGTAGCCGCAACGAACAAGCTCACAATTAAAGAGCAATCGACCAAAATAGTATCAACCCCGATAGCGTCAGCGGTTGCAATAACATCGCCTGTATCAACACCAGCCGTGCCGTCAAACTGTATCGCCGACAGTATTATTACAGCGGCTAATCTGTCAGATACGCGTGATAAGGGGCCTTTTTCGGTGGCCAAAAAACCCGTTCCTCGTCAGTTAGCCAATGGCTTTGGCGGCGGAACCATTTATTATCCAACCGATGCAGGCGGATGTGGTCTGTTAGGCGGAATCGCGGTAGTACCCGGTTATGTGTCATACGAATCTTCTATTAAATGGTGGGGGCCGCGTTTGGCATCTTGGGGATTTGTGGTTATTACCATCGATACCAACTCCATTTATGATGACCCAGAGAGCCGTGCGGCGCAGTTAAGTGCCGCGCTTGATCATATGCTTCGTGACAATACGGTAGGCGCTCAGATAGATAGTACGCGCTTGGGCGCTATTGGCTGGTCAATGGGCGGCGGCGGCGCACTCCAGCTAGCGACAAAACGTCAGACGGTTCGAGCGATTATTCCGCAAACGCCCTATCATGATAAAGAGTATGGCGAAATGAACACGCCTGCTTTATTTATTACTTGCCAAAATGACCGTATTGCCTCAAATAAAAAATACAGCAGTCGTTTTTATGATAAGGCTACAGGCGCAAAAATGAAGATTGAGATAAAGAACGGTAGCCATTTTTGTCCAAGTTATCGTTTTAATGAGATATTACTGAGCAAGCCAGGTATTGCTTGGATGCATCGCTATATTAATGGCGATACCCGCTTTGATCAGTTTTTATGTCGTAACGACAATTATGGCAACAATCCTCGTATATCCGCTTACGACTATAAAAACTGCTCATAAACGAGGTGCTCATGAGAAAAGCACTTATAAACTAGGTACTGATAAACTAGACACTTATAAATAACCCGCTGGTCACTCTCTGACTTAGGGGCGCTTAGCATAGAAAAAGGCTACCGAAATGGTAGCCTTTTTTGTAAGGTCATTAACGCAATTATTCACAGCTCGCTTTGCCAGTGCGATGATTCACAGCACCATTGGCGGCTAATAGCTTTTGCATATCAACCAAATCTCGCGAACACGCATATGAATAGGCACCTTGATTATACGAGCCCATTTTCTTGTCTTTGGTCGTTGCCACTAGATTTGGATTAGCACCTTGCGCCAATAAATATTTGACAGTTTCAAGGCGATTATTACTAGCTGCAACCATAATCAAGGTTTCACCATCACTTTCTACCGTCTGATCATTTAAGTCCACAGGCGCTTTTTCATTCAATAACGTATGTACTTTTTTGACAATATTGGTATTTTTTCCCAGTACAGCAGATTTCATGACGTTATACACATCACCGTCATCTTTAGCATAGATATCAGCGCCTTTACTGACTAAGTAATCGACCATATCTTCATAGCCGATAAAGGCAGCCCAGCCTAACGCCGTTTGATTAAGGCTACCTGTGTCCTTAACTTCTAAGTCTTGACCATTGTTAACCATGTATTTTACCGTGGCTAGATCACCATGTTTTACAGCGTCAAACCAATTAGCATCTGCACCTGTAGAGGGTTTGTGATAAAACACACGCCAAGAAAGTTTGTTTTGATTGGCAAGATCAAAATTCTCAGTAGTGCTGAAACGAAAATCCACTTGTGGGACTGGTGCGGTTTGAGCAGCTTGGATAGTGTCAATTTTAGTGACGCTGTTATCATTGTTTAGGCTTGAGCAACCTGCTAATAACATCGTTACCATAACCGCTGATGCGCTCATTTTTCCAAAAAATCTCATGACTCAACCTTCAAATACAAATTAAATAGTGAGAGATATTATACAGATTCATTAAATAATAATCTATAAATTATAAGCTATGAATGACAATGACCCTCGGTTAATATAGGCTTATATCAGACTTTAACGTTATACACTGAACCTAACAATCAACATCTTTTTTATAACAGACTTTAGGTACATGACTCACCATAATAAGAGGTCATTTATAATAAATTGTCATTTATTGATGAGAAATATTCATTATTAAAATTGCTAAGACATCAAGAAACTCGAATAAAAACACTAAGGAATAATTTCAATGACCGATAAAATTCATGATTTAGGGGCAGGATTTTGGAATATACGCGGATCTTTTCGCATTGGCGGTGTTCTAAACATTGGCACTCAGTGCTCACTTATACAGTTAAACTCAGGAAAGTTTATATTTTTGGATAGCTATTCATTGACTGGTGACGTACGCGATGAGGTGATGGCATTAACCAATAATGGTCAAGATGTCGAAGCAGTACTGAACGTCCACCCATTCCATACGGTGCACTGTGCACAAATGGCAAAAGACTTCCCGCAGGCGACCTTTTATGGCAGTAGCCGCCACCATAAAAAAGTACCTGAAGTACAATGGGCAGATGACTTGGTTGAAAGCGATGCGGTCGCTAAGCGTTACCCTGAGCTTAAGTTCTCAATATCACAAGGCATCCACTATATCTCACCCAATGAGATGATTCATGCAGGCTCACTATTAGCCTATCATCCTGCCAGTCAAAGCTTGCACGTCGATGATACCTTTATGAGTCCACCGATGAAGTTATTAGAGGCGATATTACCTGAACTGATACTACACCCAACGACCAAAAAAGCGCTAAAAAATGAGCCCGATGCAGGCAAGCAATATTGCGATTGGGCAAGCAATTTGGCACATGAATGGCGCGATGTGCGTAATTTCTGCGCTGCACATTCCTATTTAGTGACATTCAATGACGGTGAGTTTGAAGTGGCGCTATTAAAAGCCATTGATAAAGCCCGTCCAAAATTAGAAAAAGCTTAATTGACCGTATAACCTCACATTAGAAGTATAACAAAGGGAGTGACCAAGATGGTCGCTCCCTTTTTTGCAATGAATCCGTCAACATCAACATCAACATCAACATTAAAAATCATTAACGAAACAATAAAGACGCTAGCTCATCTTCGTTATTGATAATATCTGCCAAGGTATAGCGCTCAAGGACGTTAATAAATGCCGTCAGCGCTTCAAAGAACACACTTTTTAGTTGGCATGCTGGGCTAATGATGCAGCCTCTAGCGTTATTTGTCGTTTCATCAATAAGCGTAATGGGCAAACCTGTTGAACCAGTCTGTCCACCATCACTACTCTTATCATTCGCGGATGTCGCAAAGCATTCGACCAAATCAAAGTCTGGCTCTATTTGTTTAATTAATACACCCAAATTGATGTCTTTTGGCGCACGAGCCAAACGTATACCGCCATTTTTACCACGCACACTTTCTATATAACCAAGCTGACCCAACTGATGAATAATCTTGGTCAAATGACTTTTAGAAATACCATAACTGTCAGCAATGTCACTGATATTTGCGAGTAATGGCGGCTCTGGTCTCACCGCCAAGTAAATCAATGAGCGCAGTGCATAATCGCTATAATTGGTCAATCGCATTTATTTGCGCTCCTATTTTATATAAATCTCTCAAGTATGTATCAGCTTAAATTTTAGCAATGTAACTCTATGATTTTGAAAATGAGGGTCTTGAAACCTTATAATATTTGCAAAACAACCTACTTAAAAACGTCAGCAATCAATCAATAGACTTGGATAAATCCCCTATTCTTTTGGCGATAGTATTATAACGGCTCTACAGACTCTAACCAAACAGACCATCAGGTCTAGGACGTGCCAGCATCGGCAAATAACTGATGCAAAATAGCAGGAAGCAAGCAATCCACGCCCCTTGGGCAATCATGATCCATAACAGATAGTGACTCATATCGGCAAGCGGCAATAGCACGCGACTGACAAATGCCAATACCATCAGACCGTACATGATATTCACCGTCTTGGGCGGCTGATGAATGCTGCGTCCCGTATGGCCAAGCGATACCCGCGTCATCATCGCCACGGTCATCATACCAACGCCTGCAATGGCAAGCCCATGCATCGCAATACTATGAGTATAGCCCAACCATGGTTGCAGCGCATACAGCAGAAAACTCAAACACATGCCCAAAAATGCAACATATAATGACCAAAGCAGTGGCTTTTGCCAGATACCGCGATGATACCAGCCTACTAAACGGACGATATTAACCACTGCTACGCCAAGTGCCATAATAGTCAGCAGATACTTATTAGGATAAAACAAGTCACTGATAAAAAACGCTAAGAAAAACAATAAACTCGCAATATCCTGTACTTTACTATTGCGCAACTTGATGACTTCCGTCGTTCCAACACTCAGACCACGTTCAATAAAGAATGGCACCACGCGGCGACCAATGGTCAGCACCAAGCCGATAATTAAGTAAAACCCTAGATAAATACCTATTTTAGTCATACTCATATCGGCATTGATAATACCCCAGTAGCAGATTCCATTGCCAACGGTCAATAATGCCAGTTTCGCTAAGATGCCCATTTGTTTATACTGCTTGACTTGTAATACCGCTCGACATATCACAAATGCCATCGAGGCGATAAACAATAAGTCAAATACTGCGGCGACATATAACAACGATATACTGCTACCCGCAACCGTCATACCAAGCCCAAAACCTGCCCAGCTCAAACGTGCCAGCAGCCAACAGCCAAATATAGCCAGCAGCTTATAACCATGCGGCATCATTACCCCTGTCCACGTCTTCACTGCCGTGAGGAGAAATCCTGCAATGACTGCCAAGGCATAACCATAGACCATCTCATGACCGTGCCAATACAATGGGTTCAGTGCTTGTGCGTCAATATCTGTATGACCAGTAAATACAAAAGACCATAGCAGCATCGTTATCACGGCAAATAGAGCGGCAGCACTAAAAAATATTCGAAAGCTCAAATTCAAAATGGGATGCGGAGAGCTGGGTGGCTTGCTGGGTAAGTTGATCGATTGCATGGCACTCTTCTTAGAAGCATGTGAATAGAGTTTAATATAAAGATTCATTTTAAATGAATGTTATAAGTTATACAATAGTGATAATTTTATAGCTCATTATAACGGTTTGCTATTAGCATAAAAAAACCACCGCTGATAAGACTATTAGCGGTTTAGCACGTGTTATTTAGCATTTATGGTCAAAAATCCATAAACCGCTTTAACTTACATAACGTAACGGCCTTGCCATTTATCAATGAACTCACCATTGGGATCGTATTGCTGGGTTTGCTTGCGAAGATTAAATTGCCGACATCCTCTTGGATCAGCGCCTACGCCCGCTAGATATTGCCAATTACCCCAATTACTCGCGACATCATAATCGATAAGATGCTGCTCAAAATAGGTTGCACCGTAACGCCAGTCTAAACCCAGCTCATGAATAAAGCAGCTAGCAACAATTTGTCTGCCTCGATTGGACATATACCCTGTTTGCTTTAGCTGATTCATGCAGGCATTGACGATAGGATATGGCGTGCTGCCACTCTGCCATTGCTGCAAACGCTGATCGTCAAAATGAGTAGCTGGTAATTGATGACCAATGCCCTTAAACAAAAATAGATTGCTACCATGTTCAATCGCATACCAATAAAAATACTCGCGCCACAGCAGCTCAAACCATATCCAATACGTTGACTCATTGGCGATAATCTCACGCTCATAATGACGTAAGCGATTCAATAGTATTTTCACAGACAAGCAACCATTTGCCAGCCAAGGCGAGAATTTAGTGGAATGCGTCCAGTCATCCAGTGCATTACGTGTGGTTTTATAAGTGCGCGGCGCAGCAGAATCAAAATAGTGAGTTAAATGAATCATTGCATTTGTTTCACCACCTTTAAAGCTAAGCGCTTGCTCATCAGATGGTTGTGTTTTAAAAAGGTATTTACTATGACCCATCAACGCATCAGGCATTGGCGGTAGCGACTTTGGCGTAGGAGAAACAGCCACCTCGTCGTCAGCATTCAATAAATCATGGCTTGCTTCAACCTTTTTGCGAAACTGGGTAAAGCTTTTGGGCAGGTCTTGTGTCGGTAAATCAGCAAATAGCGTATTGGTTGATTGCCTGTGCCATATTATCTGCGGATATTTGCTCTGCAAGGCAGCATAGCCTTTATTTTGATTATAATCTGCGGTGTGGCTGACACAGATATCGGTGACTTGTTGCTGCTCAATGAGCTGGCATAACTGAGTAAAGGCGTTTAAGGCAGACTCTACCTTATCTGGCGACAAATGACTATTTGATGAATAGCTTGGCGACAGATACAGCAATCGATTACCAAGGCGCTGAAGCGATCGATCCAAATCAGCCAAGCTCTCAGACAAGAACTGCTGACGAGCAGCGCCCCTCTCATTAAAGTGGTAAGCTTGACGGCTCTCTCTCGATTGAATGCAATCAGCCAAAAAATCAGCATAGATGAGCATCAGGTTGCCTTGATTACTTTTAGCCAATGTCGCCGCTTTGACTAACGTTTCATTGTCCTCTATGCGCAAATCGTTATGAAATAAGACCAATACCGCTTTTTTGACTGACTTATTTGATGCATTGTCTGATTGGTGATTTGACATACTCTCGATTCCCAAGTAGTTAAACGCGCTCACTTGAAGCTGAGTCTAAACTATAATATTTTAGAATGTGACACACAGTATAGAGCGTGTTACCCGTTCAACTTAAGTCGCTAACCTCGTTGTTATCTGCGTTATACTAGCCATAAGCATTGACTATCACTGAGCTGACTGCTTAGATGGTTTATAACTAGGAGAATGTCATGACTCAAGAACACGCTTCCCATGAAAAGCGCAAAATCATCGATAAGTTTTTGATGAAACTCACCAAAGAAGAGCCGCAAATGTATTATGCTAGCACCTCTGAGGTCGCTCGTAGCATCCATACTATGATAAAAGAGCACACCAATCGCTTGTCGGTAGAAGATCAAGCGCTCGTTAGACATATGACCGTCGAGGAGATACAAGGCTTGCTAGGCTTTCACCTTAAATAATCACACTTTCAACGTTCCCATAAAAAAAGCCCGCTGATTTGCAGGCTTTTTTATTATTCAAACTTTAATTTAGAGCATTGAAAATATACATCGCTTAAAACGGATACTCGCGTGGCTCATGTTGCATAGATATCCAGTGCGTTCTAGTGAACTCTTCTAGCACCCACTCACCGTTAAAACGACCAATACCTGAGTTTTTCTCGCCACCGAATGGTAAGTTACTTTCATCATTGACTGAAATATCATTAATATGTGTCATGCCCGCTCTGATACCGCGAGCAAAGCGCATGCCTTTTGCCATATCTTTTGTAAATACCGCACTCGACAGACCAAACATTGAGTCATTGGCAATCGATAATGCATCCTCTTCATCTTTGGCACGGATGATACCGACCAATGGTCCAAACACCTCATTACGTGACAAATCCATCTCGCGCGTCACTTCAATAAAGATGTGCGGCGGTACCACTTGCCCTTTAATCTCACCACTTAATATCATTTTTGCGCCTTCTTGCTGCGCGTTGGCGATTTTCTCTTTCAACGATTCGACCTGTTTTTTATTAATAATCGGACCAACCGCCGTGTCTTGTTTGCTCGGATCGCCGACGTTTAACGTTTTAACATGCGCCAAGAAACGCTCAACGAAGTCATCATAAATCTCGTCTTCAACGATAATACGATTAATAGCAATACAGATTTGACCTTGATGTAAGAATTTGCCAAAGGCTGCTGCTTTGACCGCTTGCTCAATATCAGCGTCTTTTAGTACCACAAATGGGCTGTTACCACCCAACTCAAGCGCTACTTGTTTAATGTAGTCACCGCCATTAGCCAACTCGCCAATGCGCTTACCGACTGAAGTAGAGCCAGTAAATGATACAAAGCTTGGGGTTTTGTGTTCAACGATCGCATCTCCTATCTCTTTGCCTGAACCAACAACCACGTTGAGCAAGCCTTTTGGCAAACCTGCTTCTTCGAATACTTTTGCTAGCAGCAAACCACCAGTCACTGGGGTATCACTCGCAGGCTTGAGTACCACAGCGTTACCAAGTGCTAAAGCTGGTGCAATAGAACGTTGGGTCAAATGTAATGGAAAGTTCCACGGACTAATGACAGCGACGACACCAATGGGCTCACGGTAAACAAAGTTTTCTTTGCCAGGAGTATTAGATGGACGAATCTCGCCATGTACACGATTGGGGAAAGTCGCCGCTTCAAGGGTAATGGCGCGGGTAGCAGCAAACTCAACCATGGCTTTAACACGGGTACTGCCCGACTCTTTAATGAGCCAATCGACGATTTCATCCTGGCGCTGATCTAAAATCTCAACCACTTTATATAGCACACCTGCTCGTGTCGCTGGCGTTTGCTGTGCCCACTCTTTTTGTGCCGCACTTGCTGCTTGATAAGCTTCATTAAGCTGTGCTTCTGTCGCCTGCTGAATCTTTACAAGTGTATCGCCATTGTAGGGGTTGGTATTGGTATTGACGCTATCATCTTGACCGCTTTGCCATTCCCCTGCAATGTACTGGAGGTGGAAATCATTATAGGCATTGGCTTTGGTATTATCGGTATCAGTTGACATAATTCTTCTCATTTATTTTATGGATGTTATGTTGGTTGTCAATAAAACAGTATGACTAGCAAATTGAGGCAGATAACAAATAACCCTTAACACGGTGATTTATATTAAATAGCCTGCGCTCGCGACATTTGATTAAGCACATCAAAACGAAACTTGCTAGACGACTGGTCTAATGCTACCATAGACCTCATACAAATAAGCGTATTTTGTCAGCAAGTATTGTTGAAAAAACGTAACGTGACCATATCAACCTTTACAATAAGCACTCATTATAAGCAACGATAAAAATCTGCATCGACCCATAGAAAGTATCATGAATAATTGTTAATAGCGCGCTAAGTAGCATTATTCACCATACCTTATCTCTGAAATACATTCATAAAAAATATAGGAGGACATTACCATTATGTCTGCGGCCTCAACCACAATCCCACCAGATACCAAAACGCATCTGTTAGAAACAGGCTATCAACTGATTTCTAAAAAAGGCTTTACTGCCGTCGGTATCAAACAAATACTAGACACAGCCGGTATTCCTAAAGGCTCTTTTTACCATTATTTTGCCTCAAAGGAAGCATTTGGTGAAGCTATCATCAGTCATTATTTTACTGACTATAAGATACGCTTAGACACCATTGGTCGTCAAAAAGTTAATGCTCAGCAAAAGATTTATGATTACTTTCAAAGCTGGTATGACACCCAACAAAATGGCTGTGATCATGAAAAGTGCTTGGTGGTGAAGCTCAGCGCTGAGGTTGCAGATCTGTCTGAACCTATGCGCATCACACTGAATGCTGGTTACCAGCAGACCATCAGTTGGCTTGCCGAACAAATCAAAGCAGGCTGGGCGGATGACTCTGTACCACAACCTGACAATATCGCGGCCGAGAGCATGGCAAAACGTTGGTATTTTGCTTGGCTTGGTGCCAGTTTAATCGCCAAGATTAGCCAAACCAATACACCGCTTGCAGAAGTATGGCAGATGACTACTTCTCAATTGGGACGCTAATTTCGTGCGTTAAACGCTTTTTAGCCATTTATACTTCCCTATATCTAAAGCAAAAAATTGAGTTATAAGAGAGTTTTGTAAAAATCACTAGACGACTGGTCTATTTAATGTACAATGCCCACAGTTGCAAAAACGAATCGCTAATTTGCCACTGAGATTTTTGCACCCCATACGCCCAACACAAATATTTAATAATTTTAGGAATACTATGAATAATTTTCAATATTACAATCCAGTACGTATCGTCTTTGGTGAAGGTCAAATCAAACAACTATCAGAATTGGTACCGACTGATGCCCGTGTGCTTATCACTTATGGTGGCGGTTCGGCACAGCGCACAGGTACGCTAGACGAAGTAAAAGAAGCCTTGGCTGCAAGCGGTACACGTACCGTATTCGAATTTGGTGGTATTGAAGCCAATCCAGAATTCACGACGCTTTTAAAAGCAGCAGACATGGTCAATGAGCACAATATTGACTTTTTGCTAGCGGTCGGTGGTGGCTCAGTCATTGATGGTAGTAAATTTGTGGCATTGGTATCGTCCCTCACTGAAGAAGATGGCACGACTGTCTCACGCGAACAAGCATGGAATGCACTAACCAGCTATTGCAGAGACATTGATTCTGCCATCGATTTGGGTGCTGTTTTGACCATTCCAGCCACTGGCTCTGAGATGAACTCAGGCGGCGTCATCAATTATAGTGAACGTCAAGCTAAGCTACCATTTGGCAACGCACTTGCCTTCCCTAAGTTCTCAATATTAGATCCAATCAAAACACTGACATTACCTGAGCGTCAAGTGATGAATGGTGTGGCTGATGCCTTTGTCCATGTCATGGAACAGTACCTAACGTATCCAGTCAATGCAAAAGTGCAAGATGCCTTTGCTGAGAGCTTGCTAAAAATCCTCATTGATGAAGGTCGTATCGTTAAACAAGATCCAGAGAACTTAGAAACTCGTAAGAATATTATGTGGACAGCGACAATGGCACTCAATGGTCTAATCGGTGCAGGCGTACCGCAAGACTGGACGACACATATGATCGGTCATGAGCTAACCTCGTTACACAGCATCGATCATGCTCGCACCCTAACCATTTTATTACCCTCAGTAATGCGTGAGTTGAAAGACAGCAAAAAAGAGAAATTACTTCAATATGCACATAATGTCTGGAATATTACGCTCGATGATACTCATCAAGACGAAGACGCTGTCATTGAAGCCGCTATTGTCCGTACAGAAAACTTCTTCCGCGACCTTGGCTTGCCCGTCAGTTTAGAAGATGCAGAACTTGATGCGTCAGCTATTGATCCAATTATCAAGCAGCTTGAAGCGCACAACATGGTTCAGTTAGGTGAGCACAGCAAGAATGATTTAGAAGTGTCACGTCGTATTCTACAACGTGCTATTAGTAGCAAAGCTGCTTAATAAAAACACCACCGTAATAAGAAACACATATTGTTATGCTATTTATAGTAGTTGCTCAGCACTGAGTAACTACTCCATTCACCATTAAATATCAAAACCAGTAAATATCAAAACCAGTAAATATTAAAATCAATAAATAGAAAAGGAATCTGATAATGAGCTTTGATAAACAACAAAATCAATAAATAGAAAAGGAATCTGATAATGAGCTTTGATAAACAACAAAATCAAAAAACAAACCGTCAAATTAAATTGGCAAGTCGTCCAACAGGTGAGCCAAAAGCTGAAAACTTTGATATGGTAACCAGCGATATCCCATCACCAAACAACAATGAAATGCTGCTGCGTACCGTTTACTTATCCTTAGATCCATACATGCGTGGACGTATGAGCGATGCAAAAAGCTATGCTGATCCGCTAGAAGTGGGTGATGTCATGATGGGTGGAACGGTTGCCCAAGTCGTTGAATCCAATATCGACAAATTTGCTGTGGGTGACTTAGTGGTCTCAAACTCAGGCTGGCAAGACTATAGCGTCAGTGATGGCGAAGGCGTCTTAAAGCTTGACAAAAACATGCCAAATCCATCTTATGGTTTAGGCGTATTAGGTATGCCAGGCTTTACCGGTTACATGGGTTTGACCGACATCGGTAAGCCGCAAAAAGGGGAAACTTTGGTCGTCGCTGCTGCAACGGGTCCCGTTGGTGCAACGGTAGGTCAAGTTGGCAACCAATATGGCTTACGTACCGTTGGTGTGGCTGGTGGCAAAGAAAAATGTGACTTTGCTGTCAATGAGCTAGGCTTTGATGTCTGTATTGACCATAAAGCTGATGACTTTGCCGAGCAATTAAAAGCGGCGTGCCCAGATGGCATCGATATCTATTACGAAAACGTCGGTGGCAAAGTGTTTGATGCCGTTATGCCATTATTAAATGCGCATGCACGTATCCCAGTCTGTGGTCTGGTCTCGCAATACAACGCCACCGAGCTACCTGATGGTAAAGATCGTCTAGGCGTATTAATGGGCAACATTCTAAGCCGTCGTCTCACCATCAAAGGGTTCATTATTTTTGAAGAGTATGGTGATCACTTCCCAGAATTCTTAAAAACCATGAGCAAATGGGTCGAGTCAGGCGATGTTAAAACCAAAGAATATATCGCTGAAGGCTTAGACGATGCACCAAACGCCTTTGTTCGCATGCTAAATGGCGATAACTTTGGTAAAACAGTGGTTAAAGTTTCTGAGGTTGAATAACCGAACCAATGGTTATCAGTTGATTGAATCGCAAATAACGACTTAACAACATAACTTGCTAAGACAACCACTGAAAATGACCTCTCAACCATGAATACTGTTCTATGGATACAGCTAGCAGTCATTGCAAATACTCATATTGATTACAGATGATTAATTAAGCATGACTGCTAACAACCCATGATTTAAGAACAACATCAATAATAAATAAGGAAGACTATGAATATTTTAATGGTACTAACCTCACATGATAAGTTGGGCGATACTGGCAAAAAAACGGGCTTTTGGCTAGAAGAATTTGCCGCGCCTTATTATGCTTTTATCGATGCGGGCGTCAATGTGACACTTGCTTCTCCTGCTGGCGGGCAGCCACCGCTTGATCCGAGCAGTGACACTGAAGACACGCAAACGAAAGATACCAAGCGTTTTAAAGAAGACAGCGACGCTCAAAAGCATCTTGCCAATACTGAAAAACTCGCTGATATGAACGCTGAAGATTTTGATTCAGTCTTTTATCCAGGCGGTCATGGTCCACTATGGGACTTGGCAGTTGATAAAAATTCGATCAATTTGATTGAGACGTTTGTCAAACAAGACAAACCTGTCGCCTTTGTTTGTCATTCTCCAGCCGCTCTTAAAAATGTCAAAATTGACGGTGAGTATTTAGTCAAAGGCAAAACAGTGACTGGCTTTACCAATTCAGAAGAAGACGCCGTTGGTCTAACAGATGTCGTGCCATTCTTAGTAGAAGATGCACTAAAAGCCAATGGTGGTAACTATGAAAAAGCCGCTGATTGGGAATCATTTGTGGTCGAAGATGGCTTGCTGATTACTGGACAAAACCCAGCGTCATCAGAGGAAGCTGCCAAGCGTTTAATCACTAAGCTGAAAGGCTAATATCTTTTTAACGTTAATATAATAGACCATGCAAAAAGGCCACTATCATGATTCGCTTACATCATCTCAACCAGTCTCGCTCATTACGTATTTTATGGCTTTTAGAAGAGCTGGGCGTGCCTTATGAGATCATTAGTCATCAACGCGATCCTAATACTCACTTGGCACCAGACAGTTTAAAGGCGGTACATCCACTCGGCAAATCTCCGGTTATTGAGATGGATGGTCAACTTTATGCCGAATCGGGTGCAATCACTGAGTTATTGATTGAGCGATTTGCGCCAGAGCGCTTACGTCCTACGACTGATAGCGTAGACTATGGACATTATCTGCAATGGATTAACTTTGCTGAAAGCTCGCTCATGTTGCCGTTATTACTGGAGCTATTTACTAAAAAAGCCGGTATCGTCGATAACGAGTTTTTAGATGGTTATATCAGTCAAGAAAAACACAGATTGTTGAGCTATCTAAACGAGGAAGTTGCAGATAAGCCATTTATCGTTGGTCATAAGCTAAGCGGCGCTGACTTTATGCTGTCTTTTGACTTAATCATGCTGGCTAAGCGTGAAGCGTTAGATGATTATCCGCATATCAAGCAGTATGCTTTACAGCTTGCCAGTCTTGATAGCTATCAGCGCAGCATGCGTTTAGAGGCGAATTATGATCACTCTATTTAGTACCATGGTCTAACTGTTTATCGACTATTTAATGTATAAAAAAACAGCTCTTTATAGAGCTGTTTTTTATGGGCAAAAATGACCTGAGTCGTAGCTATGTGACATATAGTCAAGGAATTTTAGAATCGCTACAAGGCGACCGACCGCAGATAGTACACTGATTACATCTAAGGCGGGTAACACCGTAGCAGTTTAAAAGTGCTCTGACTATAGCACTGTGTTTCTTATCCTCTATCATTGACAGACAGCTGCATCTATCTTTTAACTTGATTTTCAATGTGTGAGTTATGCGTAATAAATGCTCAACAAAAATTATGATAAAATATTCAAAACAGGGTTTAGAATACTTTTTTGGTTTTATCAGCCTACTAAATGACTTTTTATTAAATGACTTTGAACGTCTTGAGTTTCATGACTATCCGACGAGCGCGATGCTTGTTTAACAACGGCTATACACCATTTTGTCCCTCTACGCAGATTATCCACCCATGAGTACTGAATACCAGTTTAAGCCCCATGAACGACCATTCATGCTTGGCTCGCCTGCCACCCCTGATCATCCTGTACGCCGTAAAGTATTTTATTTGCTGATTGGTATTTTTATTGGCTTGACTGCCAGCTTTCAGAATGGTTTATTGGTCGCGAATCTCACTCAAATCCAAGGTGAAATGGGCTTAACACCAGTAGAAGGTGGCTGGATATCAGTCGCTTACAATATGACCAATGCTTGTGTCACGGTGCTGCTGTACAAAATTCGCCAGCAATTTGGCATGTCGTTATTTAGCAAAATCACTTTGTTCTTTTTATTGGCAGCCACCAGTATGCAGTGGCTGGTCAGTAGCAATCTACTCAGTACGACGATTGGGATTAGCATTGAGCCTTATTATTTAGAACTGCTCGCCCGTGGCTTTAGTGGTGTGGTGGCTAGTGCGATGACGGTATTGTCTATTTTTTATTGTCTACAAGGCATGCCAACTGCTCGGCGTATCAGCGGACTGATATTAGGCTTCGGCTTGGTGCAGTTTGGCATTCCACTGTCACGGATTATCTCGCCTTATTTAGCTGTTGATGGTCAGCTTGAAGGTTTATTTTTATTTCAAGTGGGATTATCGCTGATTTGCTTTGGGCTTATTAACATTCTTGAACTACCACCGGGCAACACTGAAAAGGTCTTTGAAAAACTTGATTTAGTGAGTTTTGGCTTTTTTGCCAGTGGTCTTGCCGCCCTATCCGTATTTTTAGTACAAGGTAGAATTCAATGGTGGACAATGCCTTGGCTTATCTATCCGCTGATTATCGCCGTCGCGACTATCTCGATTGCTTTATGGATTGAGACCCATCGCAAAAACCCTATGTTACAAGTACGCTGGATGCGTAGTCGCACCATTATTGCCTTTATGATTACTGGTGCCGTTATGCGTATTTTGCTGTCTGAGCAAAGTGTGGGCGCCGCAGGATTATTAGCAAACCTTGGTTATGGCAATGACCAGCTGATTGTTTTTTATGCCATCATCTTGGTGGCTAGCATACTGGCATTAGTGATTAGCATTTTTACTACCAAAGCGACGGATCTGCGCCGACCAGTGATTTTTGCGGTTGCATTGATTGCGATTGGTGCATGGATAGATACGGGTGTGTCGCTAAACTCTGCCCCTTATATGTTTTATTTCAGTCAGTTTATAATCGCTTTTGCTGCCGTTTACTTCATGGGACCAATGGTATTTGAAGGTATGTTTCGCGCCATTGCTAACGGACCTGCCTATATTATTAGCTTTTCGGTGATTTTTGGTATTTCACAAACGATCGGCGGTTTGGCAGGCGCGGCAGGTATTCAAGCATTTACCACCATTCGTACTCAGATGCATTATGCCAATATGGTCAGTTCAATGAATACCACTGATCCTGCTACGATGACCCAAATGCTACAGGGTGTGCAACGTCAAGCAACGGTCGCCGCTTATGACGATTTATTCTTTTTGATGGCCGTGAGCGCCACCATCACCGCGCTATATTTATTGATGGTTTATTTTTATTACCTTTATCATAAACGCAATCCACTTGGTAAAGAACTTGCCGCATTGGCAGAAATGATGGGCAAAAAATAACAGGTGATAATCATATCGATTTGTTGCTGTTACCTTTTCTTCTTATGCTAATTACTATATTTTAAAAAGTTATCCACCATGTTTATTAATCTCATTAGGAGCGCATCATGAGCGAAGACAAATTAAATGATCTTGATGACCATAATCAAGACACTGCTCAAGATGCCACCCAAAATACTGCTGAAAACAATCAGACATCATCCAATGCAGCAGCAATAGAGATGCCTCTAAACCAATCGAAAAATGATGATACTGTGACCGTACCGAAAAAAGAGGACTCGGTAATAACGTCAGTTGCTGATACTGATGAAACGCCAATGCCGCCAAAAGAGCCTATTCCTGACGCTACGGGTTGGTCGCCTAAAAAGAAATCTTACTTTAACCTAGGCTTATTGATTGCACTAATCATTATTGGCGTCCTTTTGATTCTTTATGCGTGGAAGCTACCGCCCTTTACGCCTACGGTTCAGCAGACTAATAATGCCTTTGTAAAAGGCCAAACAACGATTATCAGCCCGCAAGTTTCTGGCTATGTCACAGAAGTGGCAGTGCAAGATTTTGAAAATGTACAAGCAGATGATTTATTGGTCAAGATAGATGACCGTGCCTTTTTGCAGCAGCTCGAACAAGCACAAGCCAATATCGAAGTCGCTATGACCGACCGCTCAAGCAATGCGCAAGATACGGGCACCAGTCAGGCGCAAATCGAAGCACGTAAAGCGGACTTATATAGTGCCAAAGTCAGCGTTGATAGTGCACGCGAAGATGTAAAGCGCTATCAAGGGCTTGATGCGATTGGCGCAGTATCCAAAGCAGAAGTTGCTCATGCCCAAGCTCAGCTCGCTCAAGCACAAGCTGGCGTGCAGCAAGCAGAAGCCAATTTACAAGTCGCCCTTGAGGCCAGCAAAAAAACCAGTGGTAGCCGCTCATCACTCGATGCCAATATTAAAAATGCAGAAGCAGTTGCTAAGCAAGCACAGATTAATTTAGACAATACGATTATTACTGCCCCTGAATCAGGACAACTGAGTCAAGTCAGCGTCAAAGCTGGGCAATATGTCAGCGCGGGTACACAGCTCATGTATGTGGTGCCAAAAGGCGTGTGGATTATTGCCAACTTTAAAGAAACCCAAGTGGCAAATATGACTGTCGGTGAGCCTGCAACTATTCATGTGGATGCGCTAGGCGGCGCTACGTTTCGAGGTCATGTCAGCAATATCTCGCCAGCGACTGGCAGTGAATTTAGCGCGGGCGCGGCAAACCCTGCAACTGGCAACTATATTAAAATCGCTCAGCGTATTCCGGTACGAATAGATTTAGAGCAAGGACAACCTGAGCTTGCGCAATTGCGCCCCGGTATGTCGGTATCGGTCGATGTCGATACTCAAAGAAACGAAAGGTAAAAGAATATTTGCTTGCTACTATTCATCATTTTTGATGCTGCGTATGTTTATAGTCAGTTTATGATAAATTGACTATATGAAAGGAATGATAATGCGGAATAAGATAATAGGGTTAAGTGCTTTACTCATTTTATCAGGGTGCATAAAAAATCATAAAAATACGGAAGTTCAATTGGTCGAGTTTAAACGGACATCATCATATTATGAAATAACTTTTTTATCAGAAGCTAATTTTTCAATACGTGAATCAACTAGAAATACAGGGAGTTATATACATTGTATCAACGATAAACGAATCTATGGTGATAAATACATTCCTGACTACTCTTCGAATAATTATTTGAGCGGCAATATTCCTAAAAACACCAAACCTACTGCTGACACACTTTCAGATCAATACATCTATAGCATCAAACTTGATTCTTCAACATACTTAGAGAACGACAAAACTTTATATTGCCGTATATTTACAGGAAACTTCCCAGGAAAGCTAAAAAAGTCGCAAGTACTCGAGCTTATACCATAAAGCTTTTAATAAAATTAGGTGCTGTTGCTGTTTAGAGCAGCAACAGCACCTAAGAAATCACTCTCTGCTTATATCTAAATATAAACAGCAAATATGTTTAAGGTAATAAACGCTTGGTACTCCAGCTTTCACCATTGTCTTTAGTATAGACAATACGGTCATGCATACGATTGGCACGACCTTGCCAAAACTCAATTTCATGAATGCTAATCTCGTAACCACCCCAAAATTCTGGTGTTGGCACTTGGCTACTTTCTGGATACTGATTTTGTAGCTCATCAAACTTGGTTTGCATCACCTCACGATCAGCAACTTCGCCACTTTGAGGTTGACTGACCCACGCACCCACTTGACTGTCGTGAGGACGCTTTTGAAAGTAAGCAGCTGACTTATTAGCATCGATTTTAGCAATACTGCCACTAATACGTACTTGACGCTCCAGCTCTTGCCAAAAGAATAGCGCTTCGACATTCGGGTTTTCGGCAATATCTTGACCTTTAGCACTTTCATAATTGGTATAAAACACCACACCATTTTCGGTAATCTCACGCATAAGTACGATGCGCACGCTAGGTTTATTATCAGCACCGCACGTCGCCAGACTCATCGCATAAGGCTCTTGCACCTTTTGTGCTAATGCCTCATTCATCCATTCTTTTAGTAGCTCAAATGGAGAGTCTGGGACGGACTGTTGATCAAGCTCACCTTTTTCGTATGACAAACGCTGATCGGTAAAATCCATGCTCATAAAATATTCCTTATCTTAATATAACTACATTATCACTTTAACCCAATACTGCTTTGATATGGTCAGCCAAATCATTTGCCAATACATCACATTCTATTTCATCATCCGACTCAACCATCACACGTATCATAGGTTCTGTACCTGATTGGCGAATGAGCAGACGACCGCGACCCTCTAAAGTGGCCTGTGCTTTTGCAAAAGCAGCAACCAGCTCTTCATGCTCAAACGGATCTTGCATTTTACTTAAGCGTACATTGACCAGTTTCTGTGGCAATTTTTCAAAGCCTTCGGTCAAATCACTGAGCGCTTTACCACGTGCTTGCATTACCGCAAGCACTTGCAAGCCGGCGATAATGGCATCGCCCGTACGACTCTTATCTAAACATAGAATATGACCCGATGGTTCGCCGCCCAGTATCCAGCCATTCGCTTCAAGCTCATGCATCACATAACGATCGCCTACTTTTGCACGCGTAAATTTAATGTCTGCCGCTTTGAGTGCCAACTCTAAGCCCATATTACTCATCAGCGTACCAACCACACCTTTCGCCTTAGTCTGACCTTGGGTAGCAAGTACGTATAAAATGCCATCGCCGTCAACCAGATTACCAGCCTCATCAACCATCACAATACGATCACCATCACCGTCTAGTGCGATACCAACATCTGCCTCGTGCTCAATCACTGCTTTCTGTAAGCCTTCAGGATGGGTAGAGCCGCAGTCGGCATTGATATTGATGCCATCAGGCGTATTGTTAATAGCAATCACATTGGCACCCAACTCACGCATGACTCTTGGTGCCACGCTATAGCCTGCACCATTGGCACAATCTACGACGACAGTCAGATGACTCAAGTCATATTGATAAGGAAAACTGCCTTTACAGAATTCGATATAGCGACCTTTGGCATCATTGATTCGATTGTTTTTCCCCAATTGTGCTGGATCAAGAATAGGCATGATCACATTATTGTCCGCTTCAGAGGCACTCATAATCGCTTTTAGCTTGTCATTAATAGAGTTTTGCATCTCATCAGTCAGCTTTTTGCCATCACCTGAAAACAGTTTGATACCATTATCATAGTAAGGATTGTGCGACGCTGAAATGACCACCCCAGCATCTGCATTGAAACTACGGGTCAAATGCGCAATCGCTGGTGTGGGTAATGGTCCCAGCATATGCACATCAACACCAGCGGCATTAAACCCCGCTTGCAATGCGCCTTCAATCACATAACCTGACAGCCGCGTATCCTTACCGATGACCACGCTTGGCTTGCGAGCAGGGTTGTCATTATTCTCTATCAGCACACGTCCCGTCACATAGCCCAATTTTAAAATAAAGTCTGGTGTGATCGGCGACTCACCGAATTTTCCGCGAATACCATCGGTGCCAAAGTAGCTCATTATGTATGCTCCCAAATCTAAGAGTGAAAATCAGACGAATACGCAAACAATAACGTATAAACAGTCTAAGTAGTTATTATTATAATCCGCTTGTGTATTTTACAAAAAAAACAGCCAACAATAACAAGGCATTGTTGGCTGTTTGTATCTTAAGGTCACTGCAGCCCTGCAAAATAGCTATCGTTGACATAATGCAGGATTATAAAACACCTTTTAATTCACACGATAGTTCGGTGCTTCTTTGGTGATTTGTACATCATGGACATGCGACTCTTTCATACCCGCCGATGTCACCTTAATGAATTGCGGATTGGTACGCATATCTTCGATGGTCGCAGAGCCAGTATAACCCATTGATGAGCGCAAACCACCAACCAACTGATTAACAATACCAGCAACTGGACCTTTATAAGGAACTCGGCCTTCGATACCTTCTGGTACTAATTTCTCTACGCCATCTTTAGCATCTTGGAAGTAACGATCTGATGAGCCATTTGAGCCTGACATCGCACCAAGGCTACCCATACCGCGGTAAGCTTTGTAGTAGCGACCTTGGAACAGCTCAACTTCACCTGGCGCTTCTTCAGTACCAGCCATCAATGAGCCTACCATGATGCACGAAGCACCAGCGGCGATGGCTTTTGCCATATCACCTGAATAGCGAATACCACCATCAGCAATTAGTGGAATACTGTCTTTTAATGCGCTAGCGACGTTATCGATGGCTGAGATTTGCGGCACACCGATACCAGCGATGATACGCGTAGTACAGATAGAACCAGGGCCAATACCTACTTTTACCGCATCAGCGCCTGCATCACGTAGTGCAAGTGCAGCATCACCTGTTGCGATATTGCCACCGATGACTTGTACGTGTGGATAGTGCTTTTTAATCCAAGACACCTTATCAATCACGCCTTTTGAATGACCGTGTGCGGTATCAACCACGATGATATCGACATCAGCAGCGATTAACGCTTCAACACGCGCTTGGGTATCTGGTCCAGTACCAACAGCAGCACCAACACGCAAACGTCCTTGCTCATCTTTACAAGCATTGGGATTGTTTTCAGCTTTTGCAAAATCATTAACCGTAATCAAACCACGTAAGCGGAAATGATCGTCGATAACAATAACTTTTTCAATGCGGTGCTCATGTAGCAGACGCTTGATGTTTTCGTTGCTTTCACCTTCATGTACTGTCACCAACTGATCTTTTGGCGTCATGATTTTACTAACTGGCAAAGACAGATTGGTTTCAAAGCGCCAATCTCTGTGAGTCACAATACCCACGACATTATCAGTGCCTCTTTCTACCACAGGTACGCCTGAGATATTATTGTCTTGCGTCAGCTGTAGTAGATCACCAATCGTCATCTCTGGATGCACAGTAATCGGATCTACAACCGTACCTGCTTCAAATTTTTTGACGCGGCGTACTTGTGTGGCTTGCTTGGCGATATCCATGCTCTTGTGCAAGATACCCATACCGCCTAGCTGTGCCATCGTAATGGCCATTTCAGATTCGGTCACGGTATCCATCGCAGCAGAAATCAGCGGTAGATTCAGCGTGATATTTTTGGTCAAACGGGTCGTCAGATCGGCAGTTTTTGGCAAGACTTCAGAATAAGCTGGCAACAATAAAACGTCATCAAAGGTTAAGGCTTCATCGACAATTCGCAACATACAGACCCCTAGTGGTGGTTATTTTGATGGGTGGGATATTTCTGGCATTAAGACAATCAACCAAAATCACCGATATGACTTTATGAAGCTAAAGTCTTAAAATTAAAGACCTAGAATCACAAAATTTTAGATAATCAGCAATGAGCCAGCCAGTGTTTGTGATTAAACAAACAGAGACACTCGAAAATTGCCATTGATTGATGCTAATAAGTTTGCACAAATATAGCGCGCCCCTACTCTTAATCGCTCATTTATCCCTTAAAAATAACGCCATATTATAACAAATAATCAGACAAATCGCATGCTATATTTGTCAGCTTATTTTGCTAGCGCCTGTCTATCGATATCGACGTCTGTAAAGCTCAGCTATTTAAAAGCATAGAAAATATACTCAATCGTCGGTTACTAGTCTTTCCCCTTCAATATCAAACGTTCAGCAGGCAGATAAGCTTTTTGTTTGCTATATAAGTAATTCAACATCTGCTCACGTATCTCACAGGCCAGTGTCCATGCTTCTATGGGACCTACCGCTGAAACAGCGCCGCGCAGGTGAATAATGTTGGCAGTCACCTCAACGACAAACATTTCAGGCTCAGTTTTGTTATCCCAAAGCTTATTGTCTTTAACCGCCGATATAAATTTCTGGCGAATGGCATCAATATCTGCACCATAATCGACATATAAAAACACAGGGCAAGTCTGATGTACTTCGGTATGTGACCAGTTTTCTACCATTTCGGTAATCAGTTCGCGCATCGGCACGATCAATCGACGTTCATCCCATGTTTTGAGTACCGCATACGTATAACGCAGGTCTTCAACGGTACTAAAATTGCCATCCATTATCACACTGTCGCCAATCCGTACCGGCTGGGTCACGGCCACCTGTACCCCAGCAATGATATTACCCAGTATCGGCTGCGCGGCAATCCCAATGACCACGCCTGCGATACCAGCCGAGGTCAATAGCGTCTTACCAAGGCCTTCCATGTTGGCAAATTCACTGAGGCCAATCCAAATACTGCCCAAAATCATGACAAAAATAAAGACGCGGCGAAATATCGATACATAAGTACGGCGACGGCGCTCTTTATCAAAATGCTCTTCAGCCAGATTTTCAATTTGTAGGCTTTGATAGCGATTAGCAAAAAAGTTAATAATGCGAATGCCAAGCCATAAGGTACTAAATACTAGCCCAATCCAGATAAGCGGACGAGTCGATGAAGCTACCGCATCCAAATAAGGAAAGCCCCCTGACACCAAAGTAAAGACGAGCAAAAAACTGATGGTAAAAGTCAACGGCACGGTCAGCTTATTAACCAAATCTGCCACGCCATTAGTACTACCAACATAATTGCTGTATTTTTCATCGTCAATATAACGGCTGATGATTTTTTCCGTGCCTTTACTGAGTAACCACCCTACTCCCATGGTCACTAGGAAAAACAGTGCTAATGCCAAAAACTCCCATAGTGCGATACTGAAAATCTTAAGTTTTAACCATCCAGGTAAATAACGCTCAAATTCCGCTGGATGATATTGCTCATAGAGATTGTCGATATTATCAACTGTCTGTGCAGAAAACACCCAAATAGGCGCAGCTTCACCAACCCGTACTCGTTGCAAATAGATGGGAACACGGCGCTCACGATAGTCGATATAGCCTAGCTGAATCGAACGTCTAGGGATGCCCATGATACTACTGGTATTGCCAAGTGGCGGCTCGATTAAACCATCTGGGCGATCTGGCAGATCATCAAAAACGTAAAGCTCTTTTTCTGTTAACAAAAAATCCAACCGTTTTGATAACTCAAGCGCGTGGTTACGCTGAATTTTCTGATCGATTAAATTCATGTTGAGTGCATAAGCAGCCAAATCGTATTGTTGCTTCATGACCGCCGATTGAAAAAACTCTAAAGTCGCTAGTGGCGTGGTTAAATTTGGCGGCTCCGATAATGGCGGCAAGCCTACATTGAGCTTGTCTAGCAAATAATAACCTTCATTGTATTCACCCGTCAGTCCAGAATCTCCCTGCAAATTACCCGCTTGCTCTACTGCATTGCGCTCGGTAGGATCAAATATTTCTTCTGCAACGCCAGAGATGCTGAGGCTTTCGTCTTTAATTGTATTGATTTTTTGAGTGGCATATTCAGCCAGATTATCGGGCTTACTGATTGAAGTTGATGACGAGCTAGACTGCTCATCCGTAGCTTGTTCGCTATCGCTTTGCATATCACTAGTGCTTGCGGCATTAGCGGGTGCAAACACAGCATTCATACTGACTATAAAAAAAACCAATAGTAATGGCAAAGTACTGGCGCGCACATTCCAACGCTGGGGGTTAGGATAGTGGTCACTGTCGGTATCAATTGCTATACGATGACCGCCAACAATGCTTTTTTTGAGAATATTCATATTTTAAAAGCCATTAATTCACTTGATGTTTGCATCTCTTGAAATTTGCCTACAAAGCTTGTTCTTACATATATTGCATAGCCAATTCAGCTTCATCTTTATGGTTTGACTGCAATTTATCTTGTTCTTAGCACCATTTTTAGAATGATGACATACCCTAGTTTAGTCTATAAAAAAAGCCAG
Source organism: Psychrobacter immobilis (assembly GCA_904846265.1). Taxonomy (GTDB): domain Bacteria; phylum Pseudomonadota; class Gammaproteobacteria; order Pseudomonadales; family Moraxellaceae; genus Psychrobacter; species Psychrobacter immobilis_A. The sequence goes on from CAJHAA010000001.1 coordinate 384,124, forward strand.
CTCAAAGCTGACTTAGTTTGTGACTATCTATATGGGTGTTCTGTAACAGAATTGCCTTAAGCGCGGCGCCATGTCGTGCCAGCACGGCTATCTTCAAGCTCAATACCAGCATCTTTTAGCTGCTCACGTATCTCATCAGCACGCGCAAAGTTTTTATTGGTTTTGGCATCCGCACGCTCAATGATTAAACCATCGATAGTGTCATCGGTTAAACCATCATCCGCCTTGTCACCAATCACTGCTTGCAAAAACTGTTGAACTGGCTGCTGTAAAATATTGAGTACCTGTGCCAACGCTTTGAGCTGCTCTGCTAATTGCCATGCGGTGTCTACATCTTCGGCTTTAATGGCTTTATTAATATCACGCGCCAGCCCAAACAATACACTGATCGCCGTTGAACTATTAAAATCATCGTTCATGGCTTTGATAAAGTCTTGTCCGGCACTGCTACTATAAGCATCATTTATCAGCGTATCACTGACTACGAGCGTCTGCCCTTTTTGTTGTTCGGCCAATTTTAATACATTATACAATCTGCTTAGGCTATTATGTGCTTCATCCAATGCGTTATCAGAAAAATTGACTTGGCTGCGATAATGGCTTGATAATAAGAAAAAGCGCACCGTTTCAGGTAGATATCTTGCCATCACGTCACGAATGGTAAAAAAGTTACCCAACGACTTGGACATTTTTTCGCCATCGACATTAATGAAACCGACATGCATCCAGTTACGCGAGTATTCACAGCCAGTCGCGGCTTCAGACTGCGCTATCTCGTTTTCGTGATGCGGAAACTGTAAGTCATGACCACCGCCATGAATATCAAAGGTATTACCTAAGCACTTAGTCGACATCGCTGAGCATTCGATATGCCAACCTGGACGCCCTTGTCCCCATGGTGATGCCCATTGCGGCTCATTAGGTTTTGCGGCTTTCCACAGCACAAAGTCAAACGGATTGCGTTTGTCATTTTCGACATCGACACGTGAACCTGCTTGCATCTCATCGAGATTACGCTTAGACAATTTACCATAATCTGCAAAATTATCGACGGCATAGTAGACATCACCATTGTCGCCTGCGTACGCATAGTCACCTGTGACCAAGGTCTCAATCATTTGCTGCATATCATCGATATGATCAGTCGCGCGCGGCTCAGCGTCTGGCATCTCGCAGCCAAGAGCGGTTGCATCTTCGTGCATGGCTTCAATAAAACGCTGCGTCAACGTACCAATCTCTTCGCCGTTTTCGGTGGCACGAGCGATGATCTTGTCATCGATATCGGTGATATTGCGCACATAATTAACGTCATAGCCTAACTGAGCCAACCAGCGCACTACCATGTCAAAACCAACCATCACCCGCGCATGCCCAATATGACAATAATCATAAACGGTCATACCGCACACATACATGCCTACTTGCCCTGATTTGAGTGGTACAAACTGACGTTTTCCGCCAGTCAGTGAGTCATGAATAGCAAGTTGAGACATCGCATCGGCAAGTGGTGTGGTCATGGTTAAAAAGCCTTTTAATATAAATGAAATAGATAAAATAAAAACAAAAATATAATCAATGTTTGGATATTAAACAGTACTGACTATGGTCGTTATAACTGTAAAAACAGCGGCAACATAAAACCTAACCCATTATCTTAGCGAAAACAGCCATAAAATACTACAATGAGCCCGCAACTAACATCATTCAATCATAAAAAACTGTTAAGGATTTAGATATGGGCAATCGTTTAAGCAAAATATATACGCGTACTGGAGATGACGGTAGCACTGGCATGGCAGACGGCAGCCGCGTCAGCAAAGCAGACAATCTATTTAGCGTAATGGGTGATATCGACGAGCTTAACTCACACATTGGTCTGGTACGTGCTCAGTTACAGCATAATAAAGGACAGTCTATAGAGAAGGAATTTTCTCAAGCGTTAGTCATCATTCAGCATTTATTGTTTAATATCGGTGGTGAGCTGGCTATGCCAGAATATGAGGGCGTCAATGCCACTCACATTACATGGTTAGAACAGCAAATTGATGCGATGAATATGACCTTGCCGCCGCTAAAAGATTTTATCTTGCCCACAGGTTCGGTATTGGTCAGCCAACTACATGTTGCGCGTACGGTCTGTCGCCGTGCTGAGCGCCAAGCAGTGCTACTACAGCAAGAGCGTCCACAAGCGATTCGCAGTACGGCCGTGAGTTTTATCAATCGCTTATCGGATTGGTTGTTTGTCGCTGCTCGCTTTTGTACAGATCCAAACAAAGTCTCTGAAGTCTTATGGGACAGTCAGGTATTACAAAAATTCGCTGATAAAAAATAATTGCGCATGACTACTTCAGTGGACTAAAACGCTAAAATAATACCCTAGAATCAAGCCCTAGAATAAAATATAAAAAAGCCCGCAACCTTAACACTGCGGGCTTTTTACTGACTGATTAATACTATTCAGTCACGACAATATTGTTTGAGAACAGCTTAAATCTTACTAATTAGTAAGTAGCGCTGTCATCTTCAATAATGACCATATCGATACTTTCATCTTTAGGTACTGATTTCGGTACGGCTGGTGTGGCTGGGGTTTTAACCTCAGGAGTGGCTGACGCGCTGCTATCCGTATTACTACTGCTTGGATTGTTGATAGTCGGCGGCGTGGCAGGCTGAGTAGGACGAATCGGCTCAACTGGCTTGACTACTTGAGGCTGACGAACGGGTGCTGACTGACTGTCATCGTTTTGTGCTGCACGGCGCTCAGTGCTACGTTGGGCGCGCTGCTCATCCATCGCTGATTTAAATACAGAACCTGCCATCACATCGGCGACCACAGTAATCAATGCTGGCTGCCCAGCAATACGTGTGCGTACTTGACCGCCTTGAGTACCAACGACATAGGTAAAGGCATCATCAACCAACATGTTATTGTTGATACGAATATTATTTTGCGCTAAGCGTGATTGTAGGCTCGGCAGATTGTTGGCTGCTTGTACTTGACTGGCTTGATACAAATCTTCGCTTGGTAACGTCATGCTCACGCTTGCCTGACAAGTCGTCATACCATTGTCATTGGCTGCTTGTAAAACTGCAGCATTTTGTACATCAATCACAATGCCGTTGGTTTTATTAGTGATAGCGCCGCTAGCGAGACTGATCTCTGCATCATTTGCGTAGTTGGCAGCCAGCGTTTGTGCTTGTTGATTGAGCGTGTTTTTTAGAGCCGTTTTGAGACGATCTTGTACCATTGGGTCATCACAGCTCACCGCAGTAGCTGCGGTGTTTTCAGTAGACGCAGACTCTTGCTCTGTGAGCTCTGCCGCCTCAGTGGTATCTTCCTTCTCTGAGCGATCACAGCCAGCAAGCGCTAAACCACATACCATGCCAATACCAGCCACTTTATACCACTTGCTCACGTTTTTATTTGCTACGCTCATATTTCTTTTGCTCCCAATTTACTAATACGTACCGCCACTGATGGACAGTGATTGATGTTCAAACCGCAACCCTAGCTGCCCTAGGTTTGAAAACCAGATTATTATACGGTGTTTAAATAAAATGTTCATTAGTGTAGCCCATGGATATACAAATAACGCCCCTCATTATAGGTAAAACCTGTACTTAGTTGCAAAAACATAACAAATACATACTTATGAATTCGCTGTAAATACGCTTTTAGACTATCGCTATCAACTAAGGTCTGTTGAATGTTTGACAGACAGTAAACCGATTCTAAAATTTCGCTCAGCTCATATCTATAAAGTTTTTGGATAAAAAGAACCACATAGTAATATTGCTTTATCGATCAAATTTTATTAGACGCTGTTGTTTTAGCACTATATGATTGCGCGTATCACTAACCAACCATATAAATTATGATAAATTTTGAAAACACGCTTTTATTGGGTCATCGCGGTGCGCGTGGCGAAGCATTAGAAAATACCTTTTCAGGCTTTGAGTACGCTCAACGTCTCAACACTCAGGGTCTAGCAGGGGTTGAGTTTGATGTACAACTGAGTGCGGATGGTCATTTAATCGTGTTTCATGATGACACGCTGCAACGCATGTGTGGTCAGCAAGCACGTGTTGATCAGTTGAATCTTACTGAGATTCAACGCCATTCGCAGTTTGGTCATCAGATTATCACATTAGGGCAGGTAGCGCCGTTGCTAAAGGGCTTTACTGATATTGAACTGGAAATTAAAACGCATGACCGTACTGATTACGCTAAATTGGTAAAAGCATTGACACGCAACCTTATCGATAGCCCACTTGCCAAACTACCCATTGTGCTGACCAGTTTTGATGTAGAGCTACATGTTCGCTTGCAACGTCATCCATTACTCAAGCAGATCTCTCGCGGCTTGCTCATTCGCACACCTGAAGTCTTAATGACTGCACCGAATACCGCCTTGCAACTTGGCTGTATTCAGCTAGGCATCCACTATCCGCTTATTAGTCGAGCGGTCATTGAACATAGCCACCGTTATGGCTTGCCAGTGAGTGCGTGGACGGTCAATGATATTGACACGATTAAACAGCTGATCGCGTGGCAAGCTGACGTCATCATCACTGATTATCCAAGTCATTTACTGCTGGGTTAATAAGCATCGCCTTTATTTGATTTATTTAAAATCATCTACATATCTACGGTGTTACTTACACTTCTCCTCAATGCCTGATAAGTCATCCATTATTTTCGTTAATACATTCCATAATCAATACAAGTTATTGTTATTTAGCAATATTTTTACAGTGTATAACTGTTCACTTTATTGATTTTTTAAGGTATCATATAGGCTTAAATTAATACCGCTAGGGATATTATATGATTGCAAAAAAAGCACTTGGCTTACCGCTTAAAGGCTTACGTTTCGCTATCAAATCTGGTGATACGCTTATCAAAGCCGCCAGCACTCAAGCCACACGTTTTAAGACACGTTTTGACGAGAGTAAAAATGCAAGCTCGCTTAATGAGCAGCCTGTTGCCAAACGCAACTACGCTCATGCTGCGGGAGAGCAAGATGTCGCTACTAAAGAAGACAGCATTGATATGCGCGAGTTTGAGTTTACAAAAGCGCCGATCAACTGGATTCCAGCGACTATTCTAGTAGCCACACCTATTGCTGCTGCGATCATTACACCATGGTATTTGTTTACTCATGATGTTAGCGCGCCAGTTTGGGGCGTATTTGGTGCCTTTATGGTATGGACAGGCATTAGCATTACCGCTGGTTATCATCGCCTGCTATCGCATCGTGCTTATAAAGCGCATCCGATCGTCAAAAACTTTTTATTGCTAGGTTCTACCTTTGCCGTACAAGGTTCAGCGTTTGATTGGGTTTCTGGTCACCGTACGCATCATCGTCATGTCGATGACCGCTTAGAAGACCCGTACTCAGCAAAGCGTGGCTTTTTCTTTAGTCATATGGGCTGGATGCTACGCAATTATCCTAGCGGTAAATTTGACTATAAAAATATCCCTGACCTAACCAAAGATAGAACCTTACAGATTCAGCATAAATATTACGGTTTATGGGTTGCGGCATTGAACATCGGTGTGGTCGCTGCGATCGGTTGGTTATTGGGTGATGTTTGGGGTACTTTAGTCATCGTAGGCTTACTACGCCTGGTACTGACGCACCACTTTACCTTCTTTATTAACTCGCTATGTCATATGTTTGGCACGCGTCCTTATACGGATACTAATACTGCCCGTGATAACTTCTTCTTAGCTATCTTTACGTGGGGTGAGGGTTATCATAACTACCATCACTTCTTCCAATACGACTATCGTAATGGCGTAAAATGGTGGCAGTATGATCCAACCAAATGGCTGATTGCTGGCCTATCAAAGCTGGGCTTAACCAGTGAGCTACGTACCGTTGATGACACCACTATCAAGCATGCAGAAGTACAAATGCAATTTAAAGCGGCACAGCAGCAGATTGATACGGCAGCAGTGGGCGGTCTTGATCTTCCTCATGCCATGAAAAGCTTCCAAGATCGTATTAAGTTTGAATATGATGCCTTTATGCAGACTGTTGAAGAATGGCAAGCGCTCAAAGCCAAAACGATTGAGCTGAAAAAGACAGAATATGCCGATCGCTTGCATGAAGTGGAAGATGAGCTAAAGCACGACTATGCTAAGATTGAACAAAAAATTCTTGAGCATAATAGCAATTTAAAAACCGCGTTTCGCTCGATTGGTATCAGTAAAAAAGCGGCATAATCGCTGATTATTAAACTGTATTTTATTACCTTTGTGACGAACGATAATTGTAAAGCCTCTCCTTCCCTCTATCTGTAGCAGATAGAGGGATTTTTTTGCTTATCCTTTATAGATCGTGTCGAACATTGATTTATGAAAATAAAAAGGACAAGTGGAAGCAATATCTTTGTTTGATAGGCTAAATGCATTCAATATTACTCATGGTTTTTGGGTGCGCTATTACAAGAGATGGACAGAGTGAAACGATGTAATATCAAGGCTATGCTATAGTGTTTTTATCACCCCTACACTTTACTTATACTTCAAAAGCAGGAACGGCTTGTATGCGCTATAAAAATACCTATGTCAATCTAGACACTCGCCTTTATCATGAGCAACCGCCGACGCCGCTGGACAATCCACGTGCTGGACACTTCAACATGCACGTTGCGCAGCAGTTAGGCTGGACAGATGATGAAGATCTGATGACACATTGGGTAGAGATACTCAGTGGTCAATACGTGCCAGCGGATTTTAAGCCATTGGCCATGGTTTATGCGGGTCACCAATTTGGGCAATGGGCAGGTCAATTGGGTGATGGGCGCGGCTTGCTGATGGCACAAGTGCTCGATAACAATAATCAATTGCAAGACTTGCACCTTAAGGGCATTGGTCTGACGCCTTATTCGCGGATGGGTGATGGGCGTGCTGTCCTGCGTAGTACCATTCGCGAGTATTTATGTGGCCATGCCCTTACACAATTAGGTGTTTCTTCCTCTAATGCTTTGGGGTTTGTTGTCTCCGATACGAGGGTGCGCCGTGAGCGTATAGAGGCTGGCGCAGCATTGATGCGCGTGGCTGACAGCCATATTCGCTTGGGTCATATCGAGTGGATTGCCAGCTTTGCACCCGATTTGCTCGCTGAGTTCACCGATTATATGATCGACACTTATTATTCAGAGTGCCGTGATAGTGACGCTCCGATACTGACATTTTTAACCACGGTGGTCGAACGAACTGCACGAATGATCGCTGACTGGCAACTGATTGGCTTTGCTCATGGGGTAATGAATACCGATAACCTCTCTATCACTGGTAGCACCTTAGACTTTGGTCCATTTGGTTTTATGGAGCGTTTTAATCCTGCTTGGATCAACAACCACTCTGATCATACTGGTCGCTACGCTTATCAGAATCAACCTGCTATTGGTCACTGGAACCTCAATGCTTGGCTGCCACATTTTATGCGCTTAGAGGGCGTAACACGTGAGGCGTTAGCAGACTGTCTAGCGCCTTATGAAGCCACATTTATGCAGCACTATCAGCAAGGGCTTTGTCGTAAGCTTGGGCTGCCGCATGCAAAAGAGAGTCTAACCTTGGCTTTTGAATGGTTAACCTTGTTAGAAGACAACTTGCTGGATTATACCAATAGCTTCCGTGCGCTACTCGGTTTGGTCGCGCCGAATGAGCACCATTATGAAGAGCACCTATTGTCAATCATGACGAATGAGCTTAGCGATGATGCCCAGCAAGTCTGGCAAGATTGGTCGACTCGTTATATGGCGCAAATACAGCAGCTGCCACTTGAGCAAGTTATCGATGATATGCAGCACAACAATCCTGTTTATGTACTGCGCAATAGTATGGCGCAGCGTGCCATTACGGCAGCAGAACAAGGACAGTTCGAAGAAGTGAGTCGAGTATTCGATTTACTGGCTAATCCTTATCAGGTACAAGCAATCGCTACCCTTCTCGATACGATGCCGCCTACCCCACATGCGCCGCAAATGCCGATTAGTTGCTCGTCTTAATGATATGTTATTAAAATGCTATTCTGTAATATTTTGAAACATTATGAGATTAAGGTTGATATTTAACCCTATTTTTTGGCATTATTAATTGGCTAAATAATGAATATCATTTTACTATATTATTCTCGCCGTTCACGGCAGCTGACTAGGCAGTGAATTGGCAATAGTGCTAGAATAACTATTCCACTAGATTACTTTTTTGGCTCAATGCTTAATCGCTAATCCTGACACTTTAAATTATTAACTGTTTAGCGTCACGTTGCCCTTAGAGGATTATTATTCCATGATTTTTTGAGGGTAAAACGTTATTTTTATCTCCATTTACTTTATTCCAATTTATTCTAACCATGGCAATTATTATGAATGACGATACCACTTTGAATACGGATAACCTTAGTACAGAAAAAGAGCAGTTTGAACAAGCTGCCTTACATTATCATGAGTTCCCACGTCCAGGCAAAATCTCTGTCACCCCTATTAAGCAGTTGGCAAACCAACGTGACTTAGCACTTGCCTACTCACCAGGTGTGGCAGTTCCTTGTCTTGAGATTCAAAGAGATCCGACGTTAGCGGCTAAATATACCGCCCGTAGCAACTTGGTTGGTGTTATCACCAATGGTACTGCGGTACTGGGTCTAGGTAATATCGGGCCATTGGCATCGAAGCCTGTGATGGAAGGTAAAGGGGTTCTATTCAAAAAATTCGCAGGTATCGACGTTTTTGATATTGAAATTGCACAAAATGATCCAGACAAATTTATCGAAGCCGTTGCTTCTCTTGAGCCTACTTTCGGTGGCATCAATCTAGAAGACATCAAAGCACCAGAATGTTTCAAAATTGAGCGTGAATTACGTAAGCGCATGAACATTCCAGTATTTCACGATGACCAACATGGTACGTCAATCATTGTTGCAGCAGCGATGCTCAACGCGCTATTGATTACTGGCAAAAAAATCGAAGAGATTAAAATCGTCTGTTCAGGTGCCGGTGCCGCCGCCATTTCTTGTTTAGATATTATTTGCGCACTTGGTGTAAACAAAAATAATATCTTTGTTTCAGATTCACGCGGTATCATTACGACTATCCGTGAAAATCTTGACGAAACCAAACAGCGCTATGCGCGTGAGACGACTGCGACCACTATCGACGAAGTGATGGATGATGTCGATATGTTCCTTGGTTTATCGATGCCTGGTACGTTATCTGAAGATATGGTTCGCCGTATGGCAAAAGACCCTATCGTCTTTGCACTTGCTAACCCAACGCCTGAGATCATGCCAGAATTGGCGCACGCCGTACGTCCAGATGTCATCATGGCAACGGGTCGCTCAGACTATCCAAACCAAGTAAACAACGCTTTATGCTTCCCTTATATCTTCCGCGGCGCATTAGATGTTGGTGCCACGACTGTTAACGAAGAGATGAAAGTCGCTTGCGTAAGAGCTATCGCTGCGATGGCACACGTTGAAGCAACGCCGACCACCAGCGCTAGAAACATTGAAAAAATGCAAAGTTTCGGTCGTGATTACTTGATTCCAGGACCTTTAGAGCCAAACCTAATCATCGAGATCGCGTCTGCGGTCGCTCAAGCTGCGATGGACTCAGGCGTTGCAACCTTACCTATCGCTGATATGCAAGCTTATCGTCAGCGTCTGTCTGAGTTTGTCTATAACTCTGCATTCGTGATGAAACCAATCTTTGCTCGCGCTAAAGCCGATCCAAAACGTATCGTTTACTGTGAAGGTGAAGACAATAATATCTTACTCGCTGTGCAAGTGGTCGTTGATGAAAAGCTAGCACAACCTATTTTAATTGGTCGTCCTTCAGTCATCGAAGCCAATATCGAAAAACTAGGGTTACGTCTAAAAGATGGCGAAAACGTTACAATCGTTAACGTTGATGACGATCCTCGTTATAAAGACTACTGGCAGGGTTACTACGAGAAGAACAAACGTCTTGGTGTAAGTATTGAACTTGCTCGCCGTGATGTTCGTCGTAAGACCACATTGATCGGCTCACTATTGGTCGAAAATGGCGCTGCAGATGGTATGGTATGTGGTACGTTTAGCCATTATCAGTTGCACTTAAAATATGTACAAAGCGTTATTGGCAAAAAAGAAGGTGTGAACGACTTCTATGCTATGAATGCGGTACTCATGCAAGATCGTAATATTTTCATCGCCGATACTTATATCCATGAAGATCCAACGGCTGAACAATTGGCTGAAATGACTGTCTTGGCGGTTGATCAGTTACGTCGCTTTGGTATTACACCCCGTGTCGCACTAGTTTCTCATTCTAACTTTGGTGCTTCAAATCGCACCAGTGCTGTAAAAATGCGCAAGGTCTATGAACTGCTGACAGATATGAATGTAGACTTTGAATTTGACGGCGAGATGCAAGGTGACGCCGCGTTGAATGAACATATTCGTTTAAACAACATGCCATCAAGTCCGTTGAAAGGTGCTGCAAATCTGCTCATCTTACCAACACTTGACGCCTCAAATATTGCCTTTAACTTACTCAAGACAGCAACTGGTAGCGCCTCTATTGGTCCTATTTTATTAGGTACTAGCAAACCGGTACATATTCTCACACCATCAGCAACTGCACGTGGTATCGTCAATATGACCGCTCTTTCCGTTACTGAAGCTCAAGATTTGGCGAGCGAAAATCAGTAATATATCCTGCGCTACTTAGTAGTATGTGTTATCGAGATGGTCTCTGTTATTCATTTATAGAGACTGTCTGCTATACTAAAACCAGTCAATGCTATTAAATAGCGTTGACTGGTTTTTTTTGCTTGTTATACATTGACTAAGACGCAACGTAGCCTTATTCAATATCAGTCATCACTGGCTCAATAAAAATAAAAAATAGAGGCATTCATGCAAATTTACCTTGTCGGCGGCGCGGTACGCGATCAACTGTTAGCACGTCCTATTAAAGATAAAGATTTTGTCGTCGTTGGTGCAACTGTTGCAGAAATGCTTGATGCAGGGTTCCAGCAAGTGGGTGCAGATTTCCCTGTATTTTTGCATCCTAATAGCCATGAAGAATATGCATTGGCACGCACTGAACGCAAAGAAGGCTTGGGATATAAAGGATTTAGCGTACATGCCAGTCCTGATGTCAGCTTAGAAGAGGATCTACAACGTCGAGACTTGACGATTAATGCCATGGCGATAGAGGTCACCAGCTTAACTGATGATACGCCTATCAACGGTGACGTCATTGATTATTATGGTGGCATGGCTGATATAGAAAGCAAGACCTTGCGTCATGTATCAGGTGCATTTAGCGAAGACCCTCTACGAGTGCTTCGAACCGCTCGATTCTATAGCCGTTATTATGATCTAGGTTTTGTCATTGCTGATGAAACTTTGAGTTTGATGCGCCAATTGGTTGACTCTGGAGAGCTTGCGCATTTAAGTGCAGAGCGTATTTGGCAAGAATCTAGCCGTGCAACCATGCAGCTATCGCCGCAGGTATACTGGCAACAACTGTTTGAGATTGGTGCGCTCACAGAATATTTTGCCCCACTACATGAAGCTTGGACTAATACTCAGATACGTGAAACGGTACAGACTGCGCTATATTTCGCAGGGCAAATGAAATTGAACTTGTCACAACGTTGGGCGCTATTAATGAGTAGCCTTAATTCATTTTTATTTACCTTAGAACATACAAATGAAAACGTGAATAAAGCAGCCAATATAAAGGGTATCAATGATATCGGCAACGCCGCTAAGGTACCAAAGGCACACACTCAATTTTCGACTCTCTTCGCTCAGCAAGCCACAAAGCTAAGCACAATAAACCATTTAAGCGCGGCTGAAAAAATTGATCTCATACAAACTTGCGGCGCTCATAAAGAGCCTGATAAGTTATCGCAGCTATTAGCGACCAGCCACGTGTTGCAATTGGCAACACAGCACCGTCAGATGATGCTAGCGCTGAATAGCTTTCATGCCATTCGTATGCAAGATATTGACTCAGCACTAACAGGCCCTGCGATTGGTGCGGCATTACGACAAGCCAGAATTGAGCACTTGCAAGCAAACAGCCAACGTTAAGAAAATTTAAAAAGATACAGCAGCGCGATATCATTGACTCAATTCCTATGCAGCGTATAGGTCGACCTGACGAGATTGCCCATCATGTGTTGTACCTCGTACAGGCTAATTATGTTACTGCTGAGATTATTACTGTTGATGGTGGTCGCAGCCTGACATTGGCTGATGGTCATATTTGATAGAAAAGTAGAGCATCATAAAAAATATCTTGATTACTATCTATCTTTTACTTGAAAAATTAAAAAATTCAGGTATCATTGTCCGTCTAGCGTTAGGGCCCATAGCTCAGTTGGTTAGAGCAGAGGACTCATAATCCTTTGGTCGTAGGTTCAAGTCCTACTGGGCCCACCACATTCAAACCCTCACAGTCATTGACTTGTAAGGGTTTTTTATTGTCTAGAATTTAATAAAAAACAATCATTGAACTGTGCTGAAAAACCGGTAAAAGTAAACTTGCTAAACTAATGGATTGGATAGCAATAAAAAAGGTTGCCAACACTATATGCAATATAGCGTTAGCAACCTTTTTTCATTTAGTTTTTTACTTCGATAATGTGCTTAATATTAGAATTTGTTATATCTAATTTCTAACATTAGAAAGAAGTACGGCGATAATTACGATATTCAGGTAACCAAAAATTCGCTTTTAATCGACGTTGTAAATTCTCCGCTGTGATAGGTAGTGCTAGCTTATCTTGAGCCGCTTGCAATGCCACTGCATACGCTATTTTTTCACTGATCTCTCTGATCACCTTAATAGGCGGTAGGATGGCACCAGGTGCTTTTTCGTATTCCATTGATATATCTGCAAGGGCTTGGCTTGCCGCCATGAGCATATTATCGCTGATACCCGTCGCCCGTGCTGCTAAAACACCCAGACCAATACCGGGGAAAATATAGCTGTTATTACACTGAGAAACCTCGAAAGACTGACCTTCAAAAGTGGTATGAGGGAAAGGGCTACCTGTTGCAACAATTGCCTTACCCTTGCTCCAATTAGTCACTTCTTGCGGTGTCGCTTCCACACGAGACGTTGGGTTTGACAGTGGTAATACAATAGGATGTTCAGTATTAACACACAAGGATTCGATCACCTCTTGGGTGAACAGACCTTTTTGTCCACTAACGCCGAATAATACGGTTATTTTTGCTTGTTTAACCACTTGCGCTAAACCGAGTTTCTTACTTTTATCCCAGCTTTCAATAGCGGATTCTTTTTGTACTAACGGTTCTTGGAATTTTTGTAGCTCCGTCATGTTATCAGTAAGCAGGCCATAGCGGTCAACCATAAACACTTGGCTGCGAGCCTGCGCCTCCGTTAACCCTTCACGCTGCATTTGGCGAATAATATGCTCAGCAATACCGCAACCAGCAGACCCTGCGCCTAAAAATGCTATTTTTTGTTGGCTAAGCTTCTGACCCTTATTTAAGCAAGCAGCGATTAAAGTACCAACTGAAACCGCAGCAGTGCCCTGAATGTCATCATTGAAGCAGCATAATTGGTCACGATATTTATTCAATAATGGTGTCGCATTCTCTTGGGCAAAATCTTCAAATTGTAATAATGCCTCCGGCCAACGACGTTTAACGGCTTGAATAAATAAGTCGACAAACTCATTATACTCATCACCAGAAATGCGTGGGTTTCTCCAGCCCATGTACATAGGATCGTCAAGTAGCTGTTGATTATTGGTACCGACATCTAGCAAAATTGGTAAGCAATAAGCTGGGCTAATACCACCACAAGCGGTGTACAACGCCAATTTACCAATGGGAATACCCATACCACCAATACCTTGATCCCCTAGACCTAATATACGTTCGCCGTCAGTGACAACGATTACCTTCACGTTTTGCTTGGTGGCATTTTGCAGCATGTCATCGATTTTATGGCGCTCAGGATATGAGATAAACAAACCGCGTTTACGGCGATAAATTTGCGAGAATTTTTCACATGCTTGACCCACGGTTGGGGTATATATGAGCGGCATGACCTCTTCAATATGCTGTTCAATTAGATGGTGAAATAAGGTTTCATTGGTATCTTGGATGTTACGCAAGTAAATATGCTTATCCATATCATTAGTGAATGAGCGCAGTTGATGATAAGCGCGTAGTGATTGCTCTTCAATTGTCTCAATGTTATGAGGTAATAGCCCAGTTAAATTAAAGCTATCACGTTCTTCTGATGAAAAAGCACTGCCTTTATTTAGTAAAGGAGTCTCTAAAAGAGCGGGGCCTGCAACGGGAATATATAAAGGACGCTTGTTTGACATAATGTAATCTTCTTATTAAAGGCATATGAGTGAAAGCCATACTGAGTGAAAGCTATGCTAGTGCTGCATTATACATAGCATCTACTGGTATTTAACAATAGATAACAAAATCATTTTGAATGAGCATGGCTCTAAAGGTGATGACACGAATACATTGACCTAGAAATATAGATATATTTAGCTTTTACCTTAAATTTTTATAAAAAAGGGTTTTTTATTATTGGGTGTTGTCTATGAGATTTCATACAATCGAAGCCGCTACCTTTATTGATGTCACTATAGTCGATTCAATTTAAAAGTAGTACAAGGCAACCGAGTGTAGATGTATATTAAATACTTCAAGCGAGGCTAACGCTGTAATGCTTTTATAGTGGAATGACTATATTGACGGCGGTATTGATAGGAATCTTTGTTAAGAAAATAAGTAATCCGCCAATATGACTTTTATTATCACTACGATATTTTTTGATTATTTAAACTATCACTATCAATACGACCATCGACCAAATTAATCGTGCGATCACAAGATGCTGACAAGCGTGGATCATGGGTAACCAACAATACCGCGCAATCACGTTCCTGATTGACTTTGCGGAACAGCTCAAACACCTCCCCTGCCGTCACGGTATCCAGATTACCTGTAGGTTCATCAGCCAATAGCAATGCCGGTTCAGTTATCAAGGCACGTGCAATCGCAACACGCTGTTGCTGGCCACCTGATAGCTCGTTAGGTTTACTGTCAGCGAAGCGCTCTAACCCAACCGCTGCCAGTAGCTCGCGCGCTTTTTGGATAGCAAGCTTATTTGGACGACCCCTTGTCAATGTCAGCGGCATTAAGATATTGTCTAATGCGCTAAACGCTTGAATCAGATGATGAAACTGAAAGACAAAGCCAATACTACTGCCACGCAAAGCAGTGCGACCAGCATCATTCATAGCACTGGTCGCTTGACCCAACAGATATAGCTCACCGCTGGTTGGCTGATCTAGTAACCCTAGTACATTTAGCAAAGTGCTTTTACCTGAACCAGAAGGACCAATCAGGGCGGCAAAGTCGTTATTGCTGATAGTTAAGTCAATACCGTGCAGCACCTCAATCTCATTAGGTTGACCGTTGTTATAAGACTTTTTTAGTGCCTCTAAACGCAGAACTTCGTGAGATTGACTGGACATAGGAGTTGACGTCTTATTAAAAGGATTGGCAGAAACATCTTTAAAGTCACTGTTAAAGTCATTATTAAAAGTGTCGCTAGAATCATGATTAGACATAACGAATAGCCACCACTGGATCAAGTGCTGCTGCGCGCCGCGCTGGAATAGTGGCTGCTATCACACCAGTTAGCGTGGCTAGCGACATAGTCACTAAGATCAGGTTTATCGATATGGGAATTGTAAATATGTCGGGTCCAAAAGTATTAAAAGACCAGACCAATACATAGCTGACACCACTACCGACAATCGAGCCTAGCAAGCCAAATATAGCCCCTTGAATTAAGAATATTCGTAGGATTTGCTGACGAGTTGCACCCATGGCTCGTAAGATACCAATCTCGCGCGTACGCTGAACCACACTGACCGATAGCACACTGGCAATGCCAAAAGCCACCGAGATCGCCACAAAAACGACAATCATATTGCTAGATAAACTTTGAGCCGTGAGACCACTCAGCAGTTGGGCGTTGGTTTCAATCCAGCTTTCTGCTTGCAATGAGGTCAAACGACCCACTTGTGCAGCGATTTCCTCCGCCTCAAAGATATCTTCAACCGTCAAATCAATGACTGTGATACCGCCCGGCAAGCCAAGTAAGGAATGCGCTTGTTTTAGGTCTAGATAGACGTAGCGTGCATCAAGCTCTCGTACGCCGAGCTCGAATATACCAGCGATATTGACTACAGCGCTGTTGTTACTAAGGTTGCTACCAAGGTTGTTGCTCAGATTATTATTGCTGCTACTGTCTTGACCCGTATCCAAACGTAATTTGCTGCCGACCTCAACACCCAAATCTTTAGCCAGTTCACTACCAATCAATACATTATCTGCGCCCACTCGCAGCTCACCACTGATTAAGTATTCATCAAGTGGGATTATATTCTGATAGCGCGCCAAGTCAGTACCTACTAGTATCACCGACTCTAATGCCTCACCACGCCGGACAAACCCAGGCCCAGACACGTTTGGCGATACGGCAGTTAACAAGGGCAGTTGATCCAGCGTATCAGTGATTTGCTGCCAATTATTAATAGAACGCAGACGTTGTGGACGCTTGTCTTCTTGTATCAGTTGCAGCGTATCATCAGCATACGGCGCTATTAGGTTGACTTCATCTGGCGCTACTAAGCGAATATGTGCCTGACTGCCAAGGGTGCTTTCAATAAGGTTAGTCTGTAATCCTTGGATGAGTGCGGTGATAAATATAATAACGGCAACACCTATCGCTACTCCCAGAGTAATCATCAACGACTGTATGCGTCCCTCGCGTAAAAAACTGATGGCAATAGTGGCATCAATCCATAGTCTACCGAAAAAAGCCGTCAATTGACTGTCTCCGCTGCTTGGCTCTTATCACTTACCGTCGTTATCTTGTCAGCATCAGGAGCGGCAAAAGGTGCTGCTTGAAGCGCGGTTCTCACTCTTTTTCCATCAGCCAGTGAGACTGTCGCATCAACCAATATCTCATCACCTGCGCTCAGTCCTGAGAGCACCTCTGAAGCTGATAGCCCGCGCAATCCCAATCTTACTCGCTGGCGCTGTACTTGACCATCCCGCAATAATAATACTTCGGCGCTGTCTTCTTTAACATTGGCTAGTGCATCATTCGGAATGACTAAGGCTTTTGCGCGTCGATCCGTTTCGATATTTACAGATACTGTCATGTCTTGGCGCAAGAACTCAGGTACAGGATCAACGGCCAATCGCACTTCTACCGTACCGCGTTGCGGATCTATACTTGGTGCAATGAAACTAATACGTACGGGGAACGGTTTATCCGGATAGGCGTCGGCAATAGCGACAGCTGGTTGCTGCAAAGCCAACCGAGATAAATTACGTTCATCAAGCGGTACTCTTATTTCAGTCTTACCATCGAGGGCAATAGTAAACAAGCTCTGACCTGGTTGCACCAAATCGCCTATTTCTACATTACGGGTCAGAATAGTACCTGATACTTTGCTACGTACTTGCGCTTTATTGAGCTGAGCCTGCAATGCGGCAATACGAGCACGTAATAAATCTTCTTCAACACCACCAGAGGAGAGTGCATTCGCTCTCAGTCGTGCATTTTCAAGGTTATTGCGTGCTTGAGCTTGGGATTGAATCGCCTGCTCCATTTCCTCATCAGAGATGGCCGAGATAGCAGCCAATTCGCGCCTACGCTCGACATTACGATCAGCTTGCGCCAACGCTACTTCGGCATTTGCCAAATCTACTGCTGCCTGTGGACGAGTGCTACTAATCAACTCCGCCAACTCGGCTTCTGCTTGCCGCACTTGGGCTGCAACGTCATCGGAGCTTAGTACCAATAATAAATCTCCTGCAGCGACTTGTTCGCCTTCTGCTACCCGTCGCTCTAATACGACACCTGATATCTCGCTACCAATGTCAGTATTCGATACGGCAACGACCCGTCCAGTCGCTATGACCGTCTGCACCAAAGGCATCGAAGATATTCTATAGCTTGGTAATAGTGGTCCTTGCCACCAGCGAAAGGCAAAAAATCCCGCAATAATGATGAGCAGTAGTGCGCTAACGATCAGTTTATAAGGAATAGCGCGCAATGAGTTTCTCCCGTTCAGAACAAGTACCTAGTAGTTTACAGTTTCTACTAAATCCGATCGTTATGCGAGTTTACTGCAAAATTTTTTAGGTTTAAAATCATTTATTAACTGAAAATCATCCTGTTGGTATGGTTATATTTTGCATGGTTATATTAAGAGTATTTGATTCACTACAATAGTTAAGATGTAAAAAAACCCTTCAGGCTATTATTTATATAGCATGAAGGGGTTTTTACTGCCGAATAAATCAGTGCGATATATACAGATTAAAAAGCCAAGTTGATCATCAAATGCCTATCGTAAAGTCAGAATAATGGCTCAAGTGCTCAGAATCATATAAACACCAAACCATCTTCAGTTTGATGCACCTTAATATCAACATCATAAACATCGCTTAATTGCGAGCGTGTCATCACTTCACTAGGCGTTCCTTGTGCAACAACTTGTCCACCGCTTAATAGCACCACTTCATCAGTATAGCGATGCGCATGGGTCAAATCATGCAACACAACCAAGATACTTTTGCGTTGCTGTCGCACCAAATTATGTAAATAATGAAGTAAAAAACGCTGATGGCGAATATCGAGATGATTGGTCGGCTCATCAAACATCATGATTTTAGTGTCTTGCATTAGCGCCCTTACGATAGCCAAGCGCTGCTTTTCACCGCCTGATAAGGTTTGCACGCGGGCACTGACCAAACTTGATAACTCAAAGTCTTGTAGTAAACGTTGCGCGCGCTCAACATGATGGCTATTTGGGCGCTGATACCATGCAAGATTTGGCGAGACTCCTAACAGCGCATAATCCAATACCGTTAACGGCAGCTCAAAACGCTCATGTTGTCCAACCCAAGCGATATGACCATCATTCATGACCTCGTTGATCGGCTGACCGTAAATCGTAATGTGACCATCCGTTTTAAGCGCGGTTCCTGTGTGTTGACCTAAAACCGTGTGCAGCAACGTACTTTTACCCGCGCCATTTGGTCCGATAAAGGCGACCAGCTTTTGGCTTGGCACGGTTAGTTTATCTATCTTTAACAATGTTTTATGGCCATGCGAGATATGAATATCTTGCATCGACAACAACTCGCCTGCATCACTACTCTTGATATTACTACTATCTATATTGCTTTCTCGATTTGCTAGCGATGTCTTTGATGTAGCCGTAAAATACGAATGAAACATAAATACTCTCTCCAATTAACGGCGGCTACTACGCACAAACAGCCAAATAAAGAATGGACCGCCAAGCAACGCTAAAACGATGCCAACGGGCACATCCACTGGATAAGCAACATGCCGCGCCGCGCCATCAATGACGAGTAATAATATCGCCCCAAGCCAACCAGACCAAATCATGAGACGCATACGTCTGCCACCAAACAGAATAGCTAATAGGTTGGGCACCATCATGCCAATAAAACCAATGACGCCTGCTAAAGACACCGCTGCCCCTGTCAGTAATGCCGAGGCAATCACGACCAAACAACGAACCACACCCACTTTGATGCCCAAGGACTTAGCGGCTGCCTCACCAAGCATCAGTCCATCCAACTGACGACCTAACGGTAATAAAATCGCTAAGCCTAAAACCATAGAAATAATTGAATATCGCAGCGGCACAAAACCCGCTTCCGCCATACTGCCTGACAGCCAATTGGTCGCGGAGCGCAGCACCATATCATCAGACATGAATAAAATCAGGCTGACCACCGCAGCACAAAAAGCACTGATGACAAATCCCAATATCAGCAAGCCCATCTGCCCACCACCCAAAAACCGATGACAAGCGAGAATAAACAAGCACACCAATACGCTTCCAGTAAACGCCGCAAGCGGTATCCCAATGCCGCCAAACCCCAATGCCAGAACCAAAACAACACCAAGCGCTGCGCCACCTGATGTACCGATTAAGCTAGGGTCCGCTAAAGGATTTTCAAATAAAGCCTGTAATGCTGCACCACTAACTGACAACGCCATACCAACCAGTAATACCGTCACCACACGCGGATAACGCAGCTGCCAAATAGTATCGTCAAGATGGCTAGGGCTTGACCATTCGCCAAAGCCAATACCAAGCGCCAACCAAATTAGTAGCACAGATATGACAGCGGCAGTAATATAGTAGAGGCTAGGTTTATGTTTTCCAGTTTGTGTAGAGATAGAAGCAGAAATCGTATTTGCCATGTGAGATGTCATTTTGTTGAATATGAGATAAAGGATTTTTGCTTAGGCTATTTTGCTACAGCGTTCAGCTTTTTTAAGACGTCAGGCGAATGCAAGCCATAACGCAGAAAGTCATCTGCTGGCCAAAAATGTACGCCGCCCTTCTTGCCTGCGGCACTTGCTGCAACCTCAGGACGTTTACTAAATTTACTGACCCCGCCAACCACTGCCTGATTATGATCGGCAATAATAATCACATCGGGCTTGGCGGCCAGCCAG
Organism: Psychrobacter immobilis; assembly: GCA_904846265.1. Taxonomy (GTDB): domain Bacteria; phylum Pseudomonadota; class Gammaproteobacteria; order Pseudomonadales; family Moraxellaceae; genus Psychrobacter; species Psychrobacter immobilis_A. Next base: position 404,722 of record CAJHAA010000001.1, read on the forward strand.
CCTTCACGGGACATAGGTTTTAGCCCTGATACGTTTGCAGCGTTAATCCCACCAGCTCGGCGAATCAACTCATCCCCTACCGTGCCTTTACCTGCAACGATACGACCATCGTAACTTAATAAATAACGCTTACCCGTCTTTGCCATTGGACTCATCCCTGTATTCCAACGCTTTGCAAGCTGCGACCCTTCGGATTTTTTATCAACATAACTGCCGATAGATTTAATACTATTGGCAAAGGTGCTTACCTCTTCTTTGGGCGCGACATTAACGGCTTTAACTTTTAAGCCGTTTAAGCGCTGATAAATACTCGCAGGCTGCACCATATAACTACCAAGCACCAAGTCTGGCTTGACCGCCAACACTGACTCGGCGGTGATATTACGGTGCATACCCACGGCTGGCACGCTCTTTAACGCTGGATTATGATTGGTTGCATCTTTACCAACCAACTTATTGGTCGCTCCTAGTGCCACCACGACGTCTGCAACATCGGGGCTCATCGCGACAATACGCTCATAAGCTTGGGCAGAAAGTGAGGGCACGGCAAATGCGCCAATAATGGCAGCAGTACTGATAGCCCGACTGGTCAATTTTTTATTTATCACTGCGTGAGTGATTACTGTTTTTGATAATGCAGAAGACATAAGCATTCCTAATTTGCTAACGTAAAAAATGACACTATTAACAGAACCATTAACGTGTATTAAGCATCCCAAATAACTCACACAACAGCTATGACTTATCCGTTATGTGAGTGTCAATATCGCAAAATTTGCTGATTTTTTATGACGGGTTTACACGCTCTCTTCTTCAGCCATTGCAACTACTGCTAAGGCTTCTGCATATGGATGCGCTTCGATGACCGTCGAGACAATTTGCTGCCATGCTTCAAGCTCAGGCGTGCCTTCAATACGCTGACCGAACACACTAAAGATACTGACGCCGTGATCATCAAAACCTTCGATACAAGTCACGATACCGTCTTTGGTTGGACGCTTAACGCTCCATACTTGCGCCAATGCTTTGTCTTTTAAATGCAGCGTAAAGTCATTATGGTCTTTATCTAAAATATTGAACCAATCGCCCATGCGTTTGAGTGTCTGCACGGTGCCAGTCTGAATCTGCACCAGACCACTATTACCGACAAATATCATAATCGGACATTTGGCATCACGCGCTTGCTCGAAAACCGCTTCGACCGCGCTAATATCAAGCTGCTGCGTCATCTGCTCTGGTGCTTGACAGTAGCTACTAGCACGATCTATATCGAGGTTTTTTAATAATGAATGAAACTGATGCACGTCTGTCATTGCTTGCCAGCCTTGTTGTAACTGCGCGCGCGCATCTTCACTTAATGCCTTGTAACGCCAGTCATTTAGCGGTTCTTGTGCTTCTAACGTCAGCGTCTCATTATTCACCGTTTGCTGCTGCTCCTGAATCATCGCTTGCCAGCGCGCAATAGTCTCAGCGCTTAACTCTCGTAGATAGACTTTATCAATCGCACCGCCTTGCGCGTTATAAAACTGAATACTATAAGAGGGCTTATCGGCGCGGCTGGTATCCGTTACCGCCAGCATATGCTGCCATTGCCACATAAAGAATCGCAAATCTAGACCACCAACATTGAGTGCCAATCCCATCTTTTCGCCAAGCTTAAGATTATGATACGGCGCTGTTTTTTCATGCACGGCCAGCTCGTTTCTGACAATGCTTTCCATTTCACCAAATTTTTCAAATTGCTTTAATACAGCTTTGCACTGATCACCCATATACTGGCTATAAGGGGAGGCTAACATCAGCTCAAATTCGCTGACACCTAATGCAGCTGCTCCTTCTGTGGGAAATAGCATCGGTGTTTTTGCTTTTAATGCTTGGTACTGTTGCCACAGCTCAGTATTTTTTTTGGTTAACGATAACGGTTGACTCATGATGGTCTCCATAAAATAAATAGCAGTAAAAAAGCCAACAATCTTGGCTATATAGTATTGAGATATGAATATCTTCAGAAAATAGCAGCGACGATGATGATTGATGTTTGATAAAACCAATGCCTGCTGTACTACAGGGCTTGCAATGATGCAGCAAGGGTGTATTTATCAAACAGACTTTTAGCAATTATCACTTCTAATTCATCATTTATAATTTTGTCTCTAGGCTTCGGACGAAATCATTATGGCAACATTTTTTCACTTTGTAAATAATAATAATTATCATTTACATCTTGATAATTATTATCGTTTGAAATACTATGTCTGGGCTTTGTTACTTAATCTAGTGAATCAAGTAACCAAACCTTTAATAATTAATACTATGAAAAGGTCGCTTTAGATCGCTCTTTTTGTAGCAAAAGGTCTTTAAGCAACGCGACTTTCTTACTTTCTCTTTTTACGATGGCTGTTTTATTTATGTCAATTTTAGCGTTTGATTTATCGTTGACTCATACGGGACTAAACACCCATCCCTCACTGCTGCGTCGTAGCCCATTAGCCATAAGTGTGGCATTAGCATTGTTTGCATTTACGTCAGTTTCAGCCCAAGCAGCGCCAATTTTCGCAGAGACGAATGGTGATATGACCGACGATGCAGCCATGCCGAGCACGCGTTTAGACCCTATCGTGGTAACGGCGACTCGCTCTGAGCGCGCTTTAAGTGATGCGCCAGTTGCCCTGCAAGTACTCAGTCGCCAGCAGCTCGATGACAACCATGCTCATACTTTGAAAGAAGCGCTGGCCTTGTTGCCCAATGTCTACTTACGTGAAGTCCACGGCAAGACAGGTTACGAAGTCAGCATGCAAGGCTTCACAGGTGATCAAGTATTGGTGTTGATTGACGGTTTACCGATTACAGCAAGCACTGGCTCGACAGTAAACTTGAATCAATATATGAATATGGATATTGAGCAAATAGAAGTGGTGCAAGGAGCGGCGTCAGCGCAGTTTGGTAGCGCGGCGATGGGCGGCGTCATTAATATCATCACCAAACCTATTGGCGCGGCAACAGGACATATCACCACCGAGATTGCCAGCAATGGGCATCAGAATCCATCTGGTAAAAAGTTAGATGCCAATAAGCGCTATGTAGAAGCCAGTGTGGAAGGGGCATTGGATAAAAACCAGCGCTTTCACGCGCGTCTATCAGGCTCGTATCTGGACAATGATGGCTTAAGCTTAGACCATGAAGCATGGCCCAGATTAAAAGATGCCAGCGAGCAATCACAAGTCAGTGCCCGCCTCAGCTACCGCCCTGACGGTAACGACACATCAGGTAATAACAATGACCAAAACGATAGCCGACTGGTCAAAAATTCTCAATATTGGCTAGAAGCCAGCCACTATAAAGAAGACGATATTAGCCGTTTTAATTATTATGTCGCGCCGCGCTATTTGGCACAGCAAAGAGATGAGCATATTACTAAGCAGCGCTTTAGTATCGGGGCACGCGCTGATATCGCGCCGCATGTCGATGATCGCAGCAAGACTTATCGATTGTCCGCTCAAGCGCTGCATGAGGAATATCAAAGCGAATCCAATACTAAAACACAGCAAGCCATCACTAGTGCCCGTGATACAGAGATTAGTACGACGTTGGCACAAGCCCAGCTCGATCTACCTGAGCTATTGCTATCCGATAAGCACCTTCATCTTATCCAAGTCGGCGGTCAGGTTCAGCAAGACAAGTTAAGCCAAACGAAAAACCAAGTCAGCGAGCTCATCAGCGATGACGTCAGCCGTGATGTCGGTGAGCTATATCTACAAGATGATTGGCTGATTGGCGATAACTGGGAAGTGTTGAGCGGTATTCGCTATCAAAACGATGAGGACTTTGGTGGTCATACAGCGCCAAAAGTATCACTCAAATACAACCATTTGGATGCCAGCGGTCGTGACCATGTCTTTCGTAGCAGTATTGGTGGTGGTTATCGCGTGCCCAATCTAAAAGAACGCTACTACGTCTTTGACCATAGCAATTTGGGTTATAAAGTCATGGGCAATCCCGACTTGCAGCCTGAAACTTCAACCAGTTACCAGATCGGCTATCAAGGTCAACTGAGCGACACCATGAAGTTGACGGTTAATGGTTTTTATAACGAGATAGATGACCTGATCCAAACCGATGAAGACAACGCTACCTTCGACGGTAACATCGCCATTTATAAATATATGAACGTCGATAGCGCCAAAACCTATGGCGGCGATATTGGCATTGATTGGCAAGTGGACGAGCGCGCCAAACTACAAGCCAGCTACGCTTACCTCAAGACGCATAACAATGTGACGGATACCGAGCTGACTTATAAACCCAATCACAAAGCGATGCTGGCGCTTGATTATCAAATCAATGACAAATTACAGCTAATCCCGCGCCTCAATTATGAATCCAAACAACTGATTAGTACCAGCGAGCAGGCGTATTCACCGTCTTGGTGGACGCTAGATAGCAAGCTCAATTATGATGCCACTGCAAACTTGAGCTTGTATGCAGCGATTAATAATATCTTTGATGTGCAGCGTGATGTCACCGATACCAGTGACTACCGTCCCATTGATAATCGCGAGTGGTTACTTGGCGCCAGCTACCATTGGTAAGCCTTTGATTCACAATCATTCTAAAGCAAATGTATTTGTACCGCTATTTTCACCCTTATTTTGTACCTTCTATCTGAAACCACAACCATCAAGGAAGCTGATATGACCCCCATTCTCCCAGCAGTTCACACCAAGCCGACCAAATTGGCATTATTTTTCAGTAGCAGCATTTTAGCACTCAGCATGACTGGCTGCGGTGATGGCACCAGTAGTGACAGTAACGGTAATGGCGGCACTACCCCGCCTGTGAGCAACGCCAGCTTTAGCGAAACGGCCACTTGGCAAGTCACCAATCTAGCGCCTAATACCGCAACCTGTTATGACTTTGATGCCAAAGCTGAAAGCTCGTGTGCTGAGGATAAGTGGGATATCAAGTTTGATAACCAAGCGCGTTCGGTCAAGCTTTGGTCAAATAGCGGTGATTCTGGCGCGGGTTTGGGCGGCGTTTTTGGTTTAATCGATTGGTCAGATTTGAGCCGTTATAGCAATGCAACTCAAGATCCTGATACCAGTCGTGATATTACCATGCACTACAATGAAGACCGTAGTGGCGGTATTTTTGATGCACAGCCTTGGTTTGAATACAATTTAAAAGACAACCATCAGCTCTACCCGAACAATCGTGTCTATCTTGTCACCACAGATAATAGCAGCGCCATGACAGACAGCAGCGTCCAGCAGCCTATTTATGCCATGCAGATTACCAACTACTATAATAATGCTGGAACCTCTGGCTACCCTACTCTGCGCTGGATTGATACGGCGCTACCGAACAAGGTACAAACGCAAACCATCGATGCCTCAAACAATGATAACTGGGTCTATTTTGATCTAACCACAGGACAAAGTAGCGCCGATAAAAACAGCTCTTGGCAGATTGGCTTTAAGCGTAATAGCGTCATTTTAAATGGTGGCGATTCTGCGATTGGCACTAATAAAGGCAAAGTTGGTGGCTTCTTATCAAAAACACCAATAGGGTATTATGATGATAAAGGTGAACCCATTGTCAGCAAGTTTATAACCGATGGTAGTGCGGCGACTTTAACCGACCTTACCAACACCGCTGTGTACGATAAACCGATGAGTGCCAGAAGCTGGGTCATTGATAGTAAAGGCTCGGATCTCAATCCTGCTTATACGGGTAATTTCCCGAACCTAGACTTTGGCTGGTATACCTACAATGGCATGACCCATCAACTAAATGCCAAAGCGGTTGACAGCGCTCAAGGCGCGCTCATTAGATCCGCTGAAGGCAATAGCTATGCCCGAGTGCGTTTGGATAAAATCAATTACCCTGATAGCTCAGCGACGACCGCGACCTCATGGGAATTTAAAATAGACATTCAACCTGCTCCTTAACACTCTACTGTTCGACTTTAGCTCGCCCAACTCATTTTTGTAAGCTATTAAACCTTGCAAAAATAGGTTGGGCGATCACGTTTATACACAGTTTAAGAGTCACCACTGCCAATCATTACAAGAAAGCTATTAATCATTCGATAACACCAGTCCTTTTATGATTGTAAATAAATTAACCTATGGTATATTATCGTAATAAAAATATAGATGACATTAATAATCATTAACATTTGAATGTTTTATAATTATTACATTTCCATCTTGCCCTTAACCAGCAGCCAATCATTTTTAAAAAAAATTTTGCTGAATAATTATTTGAATTTTGGCTTGGACGACATTTTATGGCTCAACCACTTACTCAGTACGATTTCGATAAAACACCGCTCGACATGGCTGACAAAGCCCAGTTTATGAGTCATGTCAATGAAGAGCATCAAGATGAACTCGCGATGTTTATCAATGCCTTTACTACCACGGCAGTGAGTGAGCACGAGATCGCCTCGATAACAGAGCTGTATACTGATGGGATATTAATGGATGTCACAACCGCCCATCATGACAACGACACCTTGACAAACAGCAACAAGCTCAGCCGTCAATATTTTATCGATTTTACAGTTCCTATTAGTGACTCTATGACGCTACAAGAGCAATATATAACGCTATTGCAAACATCTGCCAATAAGCTTGGCAAGCGCACGATCAAGCTTCAAGAACAGCGTTTTACGGTCATTAATGGCTATTATGCCAGCCCCAATATGTATCGACTGCTGGTAACCGCACCTGATAGTACGCCACTCACTCATGCGGGCTACGCGTATTTGTTTGAGCTAGATGCGGACGGTCTATCTGCTACAAAGCACCAGCCCAAAGATAGCGACAAACCTTTACAGCGCTACTATACCTTGCGAAAAGCATGGCGAGATTCGAGCAGCTCGTCCGTCCAAGCGTGGATAGATGTCTACATTCACGGCGACACCGCAGGAGGTAGTTGGGCGCAGGCACTTAACTGTGGCAGTCAAATCAAAACAGTACGTGAATATCCAGAGAAAATAAAACATCTCAGCACTGGTCAGTGCTTACTCATCTGTGATGAAACCTCCTTACCTACGGTGGCCAATCTATTGGAAAACTGGCAGAATCCTTTACCGCCTCTTGTCATTGCCATCACTAATGATCCAGAGGACATTCGTTATTTACACACGCTAACACTCAGTCATCAACTGCGCCATCATGCGCATTTTTTGCAAGACAATTTGTGCCATCTCATTAATACTCCAACGACTGATATTACTGAGCAAATAATGGCATTATTAAATACACAGTTTGCGCGACTGCCTGTCAAAATTGACAAAGTATGGGGCGCTCTGGAAGCAGCGGATATCAAATCATTACGACAGCAACTAAAGGCAAATCTTAGATTATCACGTCAGGATATGGTCATTAAAGTCTACTGGCGTGCGCAATAATCATTATGTTTTTCATAAGTGGCATTTTTTGTAAACAGCAAACATTTAATAAGTAGCAAACATTTAGTCATAAACAGAAAGCATTTAGACACTTACCAACCACTTGTGCTGACTGCTAAATTGAGCTAATAACAATCGTTGCTGCTGGTATAACGCGACTGATCAACTTTAGACGACTTACTACTTTGCCTAACAAAAACGTACACTTAACACGATAAAAATATATTGAGATTTAATCCAGTAATATATTGTAATGAAAATGATTATCATTATAATAAGCATTTAATCTATGTGCTGGAAATATTCATGCAACTGTCTCGCTTATACTCTGCTTTATTTCGCCCTACTCTATTGAATATGTCTCGCCATCCCTTGTCATTAAAATCACTGTGCTCATCTTGTCTGTCCACATCGGTAATACTACTGGGTGCAAGCCAAGCCGCGTGGGCACAAACAGATTTAAATGCTGACGCTCAATCCGATACCCCAAGCGTGGTACTCGATGAGATTGTCGTGACCAGTAGTGCTGATGCATCAGCCGATGGGTTGCCAGATGCCTATGAAGGTGGTCAAGTAGCAACAGGAAGCCGTGTCGGAATCTTGGGCAATCAAGACATCATGGACACGCCGTTCTCCACTACCTCATATACCAATGAGTATATCGGCAATCAACAAGCCCAAAGTGTGGGCGACCTGCTCAAAAAAGACCCGACTGTTCGTGTCGCTAGAGGATTTGGCAACTTTCAAGAAGCGTACTTTATGCGCGGCTTTGTCACAACCTCTGATGACACCATGTATAACGGTCTATACGGCATATTACCAAGGCAGTATATCGCAACGGAATTGTTCGAGCGTGTTGAGGTTCAGCGCGGGGCATCCGCCATGCTCAATGGCGCAGCACCCAGTGGTGGTAACGCCGGTGGTACGATTAACCTGCTGCCCAAACGAGCTGGCAATGACCCGCTACGTAAGGTGACACTCGGTTATGGTCAGGGCGATCAAGGCAAAGTTGCCGTAGACGTCAGTGATCGCTTTGGTACTGATGATGCGTTTGGCGTTCGCTTTAATGCCGCTTATCAAGATGGTGACAGCGCGATTGATGATGAATCTTCAACACTGGGTCTGGCAGCGTTAGGATTAGATTATAGAGGCGATCAATATCGACTATCAGCTGATTTGGGCTGGCAAGACAATAAGCTTAAAGAAACTCGTCCTAGTGTCACACTTGCTGGTGTTTCTAGAGTACCAAAAGCACCAGACGGCTCAAAGAATTGGGCGCAGCCTTGGACGTATTCAGATGAAGAAGATGTCTTTGGTACCATTCGAGGAGAATATGATTTTACTGATAATATTACCGCTTATGGTGCTTACGGTGTGCGAAGTGGTGAGGAAGAAAACTCATTGGCCAATCTAACCGTCAACAATGTTGATGGTGCAGGTACGTTTTATCGCTTTGATAATTCTAGAAAAGATTTGGTACAAAGTGCCGAGCTCGGTCTGCGTGGTAAATGGCAAACGGCTGACGTGGCTCATAATTGGGTACTAGCAGCGGATCTCTATGACCAAGAAGAAAAAGGGGCGTTCGCCTATGATTTTGGTAATCAACCCGCAACCAATTTATATCGCCCTATTGACTACGCTGAGGTACCTTTTACAAGCACAACAATCTTCGGTGGTAACTTAGACGATCCGAAGCTAACCAACGAGAAGCAATTCCAGAGCTTTGCGCTAGCTGATACGATATCACTGTTCGATGACAAACTAAAAACCACTTTAGGTGTGCGTCATCAGAATCTAAAAACCACCAGCTATGATCCTAATACTCAAGTACAAACTGCTGATTACGATAAAAGCGAGTGGACACCAAGTATTGGTATTGTCTATCAACCGAGCATGGACTGGTCTGTTTATGGTAACTATATCGAAAGCCTAGCGCCAGGCGCAAGGGCACCTCTGACTAATAATAGTGGTGCTGTCACCAATGGTGGTCAAAATTTAGACCCTTATGTGAGTGAGCAAACTGAGGTTGGCGTTAAGTATGACAATGGTTTGATTGGCAGTAGTTTGGCGATATTCCGCACTAATGAGCCGCGCGCTTATATCAATGACGCCAACACCTTTGTGGCTGCAGGCGAAAATCGACATCAAGGGGTGGAATTGACTGTATTTGGTAGCCCAAGCGAAAACATGCGCTTCAATGCTGGTGTTACTTACTTAAATGCTGAGCAAAAAGACACGGGCGATGTGACGTTCGACGGCAACCGAGTCATCGGACTGCCCACGCTACAAAGCAACGTCAATCTAGAATATGATATTGCGGCAGTTGAAGGAATGACCTTGACCGGCGATATCATTCACACAGGCGCACGTTATGCCGATGCCGCCAACAGCTTAAAAGTTGACGGTTATACCACATTAGATCTAGGTGCTCGCTATAAAACCATGCTCGCTGGCCAAGACGTGACGCTAAAAGGAGTAGTTACTAATATTACTGGTGAAGACTATTGGCAATCAGTGGGTGGTTATGCGGGTGCTGGATACTTAAATGCCGGTGAGCCTACTGCCCTAAAAGTATCAGCGACTTTCGACTTTTAAGACATGCCCATTAAACCACGTTTATAAGACTTAGATAAAAGGGATTAGGCACAACCTACTCCCTTTTATGTTATCAAAAATACGCAAAAAATCATTCTATTATTGAGCCATTATGTCCTCTCACGCCACCGTTTCTTTATATCACATGATTTGGGCACACTATCGTCTGCCTTTTCTTAAAGTCATTTTACTTAATTTGGTGAATGCCGCGGTCAGTGTGGGCATCATTGCCTATATCAATCACACCTTTATCAGTCAGCCTGTTTTTAATACCTTATCGTGGGCAAGTTTGGGTCAATTTTCAGCCTTGGTTGTCCTGCTATTGGTCACTACTTTTTTATCACAATATGCCTTAACCCGTCTCGGTCACAAGTTTGTCTATGAGCTCAGAACCAAGCTGGTCAAACAAATCATTGACACGGCCGTCCCTCAAATAGATCATTTGGGTAGTGCGCGGTTACTCGCCAGTCTATCCTCAGACATCCAGTCCATTACCGTCGCCTTCGTGCGTATGCCAGAACTGGTGCAAGGCGTTATTTTATCTGTTGGTGTCGCCCTTTATTTAGGCTGGTTGTCGCTGCCATTATTATTGATTGTCATGTTTTGGATTGCGATGACGATTTGGATAAGCACCATTTTAGTGAAGCATGTCTATACTCATTTAAGAGAGCTCAGAGAGATTAATGATCTTTTATATGAGGACTATCAATCCATTATAGATGGTCGCAAAGAACTGGCGCTTAATCAACACCGCGCTGAGAAACTCTATAAAAATGATTTCTTAAATCATGCCAAGTCTTATCAAAATCGAGTGATTAAATCGGATACGTATCATTTGTCCGCCGTGAATTGGTCGAATATTATGATGTTCGCAGCCATTGGTGTGGTGTTTGCCGTGTCAAATTATCTTGCTATTCCAATGGGTATTGCCACCACTTTCTCTTTAACCATCCTATTCATGCAATCACCCATCCTCCATGCCGTCGGTGCGTATCCGACCTTACAAACGGCACAAGTAGCGCTGGATAAAATACAATCTTTAGAATTGGCGGAGTACCAATCAACCTTTATAACGGATATTGTGGTAAACAACTGGCAGTCCATATCATTCAATGATATTGGCTATCGTTATGCAAGTATTGATACCGATGCAAATGAGCTAGCGGTCAAAGAAAATGAGCATGCTAGCGATATCCTAAAATCGGTTAATCTGATTTTGAAACGTGGCGATGTGGTGTTTTTAATCGGGGCAAATGGTAGCGGCAAGTCTACGCTTGCAAAGATTATTACAGGCATTTTCACCCCTAGCATCGGTGCTGTAAAAATAGACAGCCAGCTCGTTGACTCAGAAAACAACGCCGATTACCGACAGCTTTTTTCTGCCATTTTTAGCGATCAGCATCTTTTTAAACAGCTGATTGGTAGAGAGGGACAGCAACCCGATGAAGCGCTCGTAAATACATGGCTACACAAGCTCAATTTGCAAGATAAAGTCAGCGTGACTGACAACCAATTATCGACAGACAAGCTATCACAAGGACAACGCAAGCGCTTGGCCATGCTCATTGCCGTGGCTGAACAAAAAGACATACTGCTACTTGATGAATGGGCGGCTGACCAAGATCCTGCCTTTCGCCGAGTGTTTTATCAAACACTGATACCTGAACTCAAAGCCTTGGGTAAAACGCTGTTTATCATCAGTCATGATGATGGTTACTTTGAGCATGCAGATCGATTATTACTGATGAAAGAAGGCAGACTTATTGAGTTAAATGCTGAAGAACGGCAACGTGCCAGTGCCGATGCCATTGCTATGTTGGCGTAAATACTGGCTTAGTAAAAAGTTAATGGCGAACAATAAAAAATCGGGGCATCTTTTAGAAAGTTGCCCCGATTTTGTGTAAATAAGAATGACTTTTTGAATGGCTCTCTTATTTTATTTAATTTTAAAATAATAATTTCTGTAAAAAACCAACCCGTGAAATGACTAAGAAATCTAGTAATCCGATAGCGACAATCGCGATGATGGCGGTCGGGAATATGATTGCCACTGCTAACAAAGGAATGGCAAACGGCCACCATATAGAAAAACTGAGACCACGCGCTGGTGGATTCAGTCCAACCTTTTCACTGGCATGACGTGGACGGCGTTGCCACCACATGATGTAACCGCTCACACAAATAGCAATAACCGATAAGCAAAACAAGATATTGGCCAATACGCTCCACCATCCAAGCGTCCCCATATGAATCGCAATGCCCGCCGCCATAAATTTACCAAAAGCATTGTAATCATCAAAGCGGATATCTGCCAAAATATTGCCCGAATAACGATCGATATGTACCGTACGATCAGCCATTGGATTTTTCATATCATAGCTCATTGAGTCTTGGCTAATCGTCCAGACGCCCGTATTACCCTGTGGCAGATTTAATTGGTAACGTCCGACAACACCAATCTCACGGGCAAATCGATCTACAGTATCGATCATACTCGGTATATTGGACTCGATACCATTCTTGCCAGCGACAGTGCCAGATGCTGGCATTGGTGTCAATTCAAGCACCCAAGGCACATCTTTGGTACTACCCGTATTTAGTGCATCACCATGCGTGGGTGCTGTGGCTGGTGTTGCTCCATGAACGTGCGGCGTGGCTTCAGCGTTATTCATATCCATACCAACATGATGTTGACTGTGATCAATAGAAAGCGGCATTGGCGCAACGCCCCATTTGCCCGCAGGAAACTGACTCCATGCCTGTACCATACGCTCGCCCCAGATGCCTGCCCATGCCATTCCTGAAATACAGAAAAACAGTAGCAACACAGATATCCAACTGCCCAATGTCGCATGAATGGTACGTATGAATGAGCGTTTTTTCTTATTATTTACAGCATCATTGAGTATAAGCATGGCTTTGAGTGATTTGCGTTTTTGCCACCACAAATACCAACCCGTTAGAATCATTAAAATCGTCAATGAGGCAGTGGTTTCTTGGATATAATCACCGACTTTGCCCAATAGTAAATCGGCATGAATATCATTAAAGGTATAGTACAGACCACTATTAGTCGGTGTGCTTTTAACGATATCAGCCGTATAAGGATTCACCGCCACCATATTCTCATGACTGGCTGACTTAACTTGAAACAAGGCAACGGTTTCCGTATCACGAGGCGCGATATATTTCACCAGCGTGCTGTTAGGTAAAGTGTTCAGCGCATTTTTAGCTTGCGTAGAAATAGGTGCCGTCACCACTGAATCTGGGGTGGTAATGGTGAGGCGATCATCATCACGACCTGCTATGTTAGACATCAACAGCATGCCAAGTGCGCTGCAAGCTAGGATAATTAGGAAAGGTGCTATAAACATTCCCGCATAAAAATGCCAACGCCATACCGTAAAATAGCGTTGAGTATTGGTTGATTGACTTGTATGTCTGTTCATAAATATGACCTTTAACAATCTTTGGTTGCTCAATGAACGACCTAGACCTATTAATAGTAGTAATAAATCCTGTCTGTCTGTTGATCTAAAAGTTGATTCCAAATAGACGGCTGCATCATACGAGAAAAGCCTTGTAAACACCATTGCTTATAGTCAAAAATTATCGTCATATTAAGGCGTTTCTTCAATTTTCATGTTTGCATCATAGTCATCTTAATGGCTAAAAATGAGGCTACTTCACTCGACATCTTACTAAGAACGCTTTGTTTGTAAATTTTTAATGATAATGATAATCATTAATGTTATTATTCCTTTTCTCTCGCTTTCGGCATTTGATAACTTACAAGGAAATATGATGCGTTTTATTTCAACGTCTACATCCATTCGTCAAAAACGTTTAACTCTCGCGGTGCAACTGGGATTGGCAATGGGTTTGAGCCACGCAGCTTATGCTGAGACGATGCCGAATAACATCGAAAACAGTGTTGGCAACGACGTCGATAATGATGTTGGTAATGATGAGACTGTGACACCATCGACCACCTTGGATACCATTACTGTCTATGCCGACAACTACCGTAGTACGGGCACCAAAACAGCGTTAGATCCCAATGACGCGCCCATGAGCTATACGAGAATCGATCAAGCACTATTGCAAAAACGTCAAGCAGACAGTGTCAATGCAGCGTTACGTTATGAGCCAGGGGTAAGTACTGAGAGTCGCGGTACCGTGTCCATCTTTGATGAATACAATATTCGCGGTTTTAAGACTTACTCCAATTTTTACGATGGATTAAGACTGCCCTACGATGGGGCTTGGAATCTGATGCCGCAAGTCGATATCTACGCAACAGAAGCAGTCGAAGTGGTCAAAGGGCCCGCATCCTCACTCTATGGCTATGCATCTCCAGGTGGCATGGTCAATCAAGTCGCCAAAACCCCAAAAAGCACTCAAGCATCTGAGGTACAGGTAAGACTAGGCAATCAAAACCTAAAAGAAGTGGCGGTCGATACGACAGGACCTATCTCAGACACGCTCAATTATCGACTGGTGGCGTTAAAACGACAAAAAGACGGGCAGATGCAAACCACAGAAGAAGAGCGCACCCTGATCAATCCGTCACTGCAATGGCAACCGACAGAAGATGTGTCCGTTCTTGCCAATCTGTTTTATCAGGATGATCCAGAAATGGTGCCTTCCACCCCATTGCCTGCCGTTGGCACTGTCTACCATGCCAGCTATGGCAAACTGGGCAGTGACGCCTATGCCGGCGATGAGTGGAATCACTTCAGCAAAGAAGTACTTATGCCGAGTGTCACGGTGAACTGGGACATCAATGATACGCTCACCTTTAAACACATTCTGCGCTATACCGACGCCGACGCGCAGCAGCGTAATATGTACAACAGCGGGTTTGTAAGTGGTAGTGATAAGATACTAAATCGCGTGGCCTACACCACCGATGAGAGCATGAGCAACTGGACCACGGACAATCAGCTTTCTTATCAGCTAGATACTACCAATACCTCGCACAATTTATTATTTGGTATTGAGTATCAAGAGACAGACAGTAGCGCCACTTATTATGATGCTGGCGCAGATGGCACGCCAAATCTTGACTTATCCAATCCAGATTACTCACAAATCCATGCTGATACGTTGCCTTTAGAGGCTTATCGTCAAAATGAAGACATTGAACAAAGCCAGCTTGGGTTCTATGTACAAGATGAGATGAAATGGCAAGATTTGACAGTAGTAGCAGGCTTACGTCACGATAATTTTGATAGTAGTACTGAGCAAACCGAAGCCACTAAAGGCGTCATTTATAATAAAAAAACAATTAACAATGATGCGTCAGAAACCAGTGGTCGTCTCGCAGCCATTTATGACTTTGATAATGGTCTATCTCCTTATGCAAGCTACTCGCAGTCGTTTCAACCAGTGGTCGGTAGTAACTTTATTACCAATGCGCCATTTAAGCCAACGACTGCCGATCAGCTAGAGGCTGGTGTCAAATATCTCTCTGCCAATCGCGCCACACAAGGAACATTAGCAGTATTTGATATCACTCAAAAAAACGTCGTGGTGGCTGACGAAATTAACTATAGAAGTCAAACACAAACGGGTGAAATTACCTCCAAAGGCTTTGAAGTCTCAGGCAGCCACATGCTTAACGACTGGGTAGATATTGCCGCCAGTTATAGCTATACCGATGCTGAAATTACAGAAGATGAATTCAACCCTGATGTGGTTGGCAATACTCCTGCGCAAACGGCTAAGCACAAGGCAACATTGTGGGCAGATTATTACGCTACTGACAAGCTCAGTCTCAACGCTGGCGTGCGCTATGAAGGCGGTATGCAACTTGATAAGCAAAACTCAGACGAATTACCAAGCGTGACTTTGGTAGACATTGGCGGTAATTATCAAATCAATCCGATGCTCACTGTCGGCGCGAGTGTCAACAATCTCTTTGATAAAACCTACGTTGGCGCTTGTTATGATATTAACAATTGCTGGATGGGACCTGAGCGCCAAATGTCCGTCAGTCTAAAGGCCAATTTTTAGGCAATGTAGAACTTACCATTACCAGAGAATATCCATCTTATAGAGTGGTCTCATCTCAAATGATGACCTAAACTATCAAATAGTTAAATGAAGGAAAGTATTAATATGGGAAAACCTACCCCAAGAATGCTAGATGTAATTGGCAGTAAATACCTCACGCCACATATGTGCCGTGTCACGCTTGGCGGTGCTGGACTGACTGATTTTCCGGCAGATCAAGAAAGCGCGTACATTAAGCTGATATTCCCTCAAGGCGATGAGGCTCGACCATTGATGCGTACCTATACCGTCAGCGTTCAACGTGATGACGAAATAGATGTCGATTTTGCATTGCATGAGACAGAAGGCCCTGCTTCAACATGGGCACGTAACGCCCAAGTGGGCGAGCAAATATTGGTAGGCGGCCCTGGACCAAAGAAGCTGATTAACAATGAGGCAGATTGGTTTTTATTGATCGGTGATATGACAGCGCTGCCGGCGATTACCGTCAATATTGCCCAGCTACCTGCTGACGCACACGGCTATGCAGTCCTTGAGATTACCACTGAAGCAGATAAGCAACTACTCAAAAAACCAGACAACGTAGACATTCATTGGGTGATAAATGCACATCCAAATGCAGAAAGCAGCCCATTGCTTGATCACGTTAAAGCGCTTACTTGGCTAGCAGGACAACCTGCGGTCTGGGCGGCTTGCGAGTTCCATAGTATGCGTGCCCTGCGGCACTACTTTAAAGCAGATCGTTCAATGCCAAAAACGCATCTGTACATATCTAGCTATTGGAAAGTCGATAGCACAGAAGACCAGCATAAAATTGTCAAGCGAGAGGATGCCCAAAGTATAGAATGATGAGCAATTATGGTTTGTATTTTTGAACTGTTTTGAAAGCGGTTTAAATAATGATTGATAAATTTTGTGTTACTAATCATTACCCCACTGCTTATCTACTTTTATTGGCTAAATAAAAGTATAGTGACAAAATATAGTGACATTGTAGAATATGAGCAGCTGGTGAGCTGCTCATAAAATGTGATCACTACCCTTACAACCCTATCACTTGCATTAAATGACCTGTCTTGAGATACACTGTAGCTCCTTCAGATCCTGCCTGTATTTGCGCATGCTCACCTGCTGGCAGACGTATCCAGCCGCCGCACTGATAAACTTGACCCTCATCTATCAACTCGCCTGCTAACACCAGTATTTCTGCACCGCCACAGACTGCCTCATTAAACAGTAACTCGCCTGCCTTGATACGCTGCAAACTCACTTGCTCATTATCACCTGAGAATAGAGGACAAACATCACGGCTGCCCTGCTGTTGCCAATGAGCCTTATCTTTAGTATCGATAGCCACATAATGAGGTTCATCAGCTGGCATTTGACGTAGCTTGACGAAAATCACTGCGCCTTCATCACTATAGGGCTTGTGTCCTGAGGTCGGTGGATTGCGCAAATACCAACCTGCTGGGTAATGTTTGTCATCTGCAGAAAAAGTACCTGACAATACTAAAATCTCTTCACCACCCGGGTGTAGATGATGCGGAAAATAAGAATTGGGCGCATAGCGTACAAGGCTAGTGGCACGTGCTTTTTCTGCACCCACACGGTCAAGCATCACGCGCTCTACCCCATTTTGTGGTGACTTAATCCACTGGTGTTGCTCAGGTGTAAGGGCAGCGCGGCGAGTAAAGTCTGCATGAATAAGCATAAACCATGTCCAAAAATAGTGTGATGAGATGATCCTTTAGCAAACGTCAGATATGCTCATTGAACGTTATCGACAGCTAAAGGCGCAATGATTGCACCTCGCTATTATAAACCTTACCGAGTTTTCAACGTACTAAAATCACAGGAGATAGCGTGCTGGCGATAATTTCTGTCGTGGTACTACCAAGGAATAATTGTTGCAATTTCGAATGTCCATAAGCACCCACCACCATCATATCAATGTGGTTTTCTACCTGAAACCTTAACAAGCCGTCGACGGCATCGGAGGCAGATAAATGATGTGCCGCGACGCTAAAACCTGCGTCCTCCAATTGTGCCGCTGCGGCGCTTAAGCTTTGTTTTGACGCGTCGTTATGATTGCCTATCATGACGATATGACCTTGCAATCCTTTTAATACAGGACTCCTCGCAACCATCCATGCTGCTTTGATAGCCGTTTTGCTACCATCAAAAGCTATCATATATGAGCTGGGTTCTTTGAACGTCTCTGAGCAAATCAATATAGGAACGTCAGATGCACGGGCAACGGTTTCGATTTGGCTACCGATATTAATACGGCTGCTTTTGTGATCTTCACCTCGGCGTCCCATGACGATGGCACGATTTTCTGCTTTAAAATGCTCAATGGCAGGTAACAGCTTGCCGCGACGTTGATAGATACGAATATCGACTTGAGTAAAGTTACCTTGAATATGGCTTTTTGCGTCTTGTACCAAAGCATTGCTATAACTGTTCACCACCTTCGCCCTTTGCTCGTCTAACTGTGTCAATTCCTCCAATAAAAACTGGCGGCTATTGACTCCTATTGCGCCTGACAAATCGCGTCTGGTCGAGGCTGGAACCTCACTCACATGCAACAACGCTACGGGTAAATTTAACTTACTGGCATACCATGCTGCATAGTCACAAACCGATTCAGTCACTGCCGAGCCGTCTATACAGGCTAAAATGTGCTGTGATGTTGTCATATTCCGTCCTTAAATTTAACGATTTAATCCTATACAGCTTTCTATACCCACTATAAATATGGTCACCGAAAAACATAGTTACCAAAAAACATAGCGGCAGAAAAAGCATATCCATTGCCTTGATAATAACCAATTTAAACGGCTTCAGCCAGCGATGTGTGCCCACTTCTACCATAATTAAAAAAAGTCTTGTCATCGTCTAACAACATGCCGTAGCGAATTTTGCTACAATGGTTTTTTAGCATTTATGATTTAAGTATCCTTATCTAGGTGATGGAATTATGGCAAAAAATGCCCTACAGGCTCAGTTATTAAAAGCGGGATTGGTGGATAGCAAAAAAGCCAAGAAAATCAGCAAGCAGACTCAGCATGCCAAGCGTACTGGTGACTCAGAAAGCATGGAAGCGAAAAAAGCGTTGGCAGAAGCCCAAGCAAAAAAACTAGAGAAAGATCAAAAGCTCAATCAAGAAAAGCAACGTATGTTAGAAGAGAAGATGCTCAAGGCTAATATCGTACAGATGATTAAACAGCATCAGATTGCCGATACCAATGGCGATGTCAATTATCAATTTGTCGATAATGCTAAGGTTAAAAAAATCTTTGTCACTCAAAAACTATATGAGCAAATCGTCGCCGGTCATGTGGTGATTGCACGCTTAGAAGAAGGCTATGCACTCCTTCCTCGTCCGTTGGCAGATCGCATCGATGCAAAAATGGAGGGCTTCATGGTCGTGTCTAACGATACATCAGAAGAAGTACTGGCAGAAGATGATCCTTATGCCGCCTATGTGATTCCAGACGACTTGATGTGGTAACCGCTTAATTTCATCATACTTATGATATAAGCCAAAAGCCTTTCATAGACTGAAATAGTCCATGAAGGGCTTTTTATTGTACGAAAAGCGACCACCTTTAACCCAGCATTGCTGCTTTGGTTGAAAAACGTAACGATGCTCTGGAACAGTAGCATGCTTGAGACTACGAACTTGAACAACCATTCAATAACAACTACAATGCGGTTTATTGACTTACTGAGCGGTAATATTTTGTCTAATTTTGAGTAATCACTCAAAATAAACACTTTATTCATGCTTACTGCCTGACAATAGTAGTCATTGCCATATATGTCATTGATTAGACTTGCCAAGCTCTTTTGCACTCACTTTTAACGCTTATTAAGAATAAATAACTTATGCCAAAACATCTCCCTCTTTCACTGTTATTGCTTCGACTGGGTATTTTCATTGTTTTTTTAGTCTGGACTTTAGATAAGCTGATTAATCCTGATCATGCCGCAGGCGTTTTTTCTAGTTTTTATGGTTTTGAAAGTATAGGCGACACCGTGTTTTATGTCATTGGCGCGGCTCAATTCATCCTCATTCTATTGTTTGTCACAGGATTATTCAAAACTTGGACTTACGCCATCATCTTGCTACTTCATGCGATTTCGACGTTCTCAACCTTCGGCTTATACCTCAAGCCTTTTGATAACTTGTTGTTCTTTGCAGCATGGCCGATGTTGGCTGCGTGTTTGGCGCTTTTCTTAATGAGAGATTGGGATACCTTAACCTTGGGCAAAAAAGTTTCTTTAGCTTAAACATCAGTCATGTTTGTCGTTAGATTGGGCTGGGTTGAACATGCAAAAATATAAATACTAGCCTCTGAAACTCAAGCCCTATACTATGAAGACTACTAATTTAGCTGTTTTATTGTATATAAATGCACAAACCATGCAAAAAACTTAACGCAATTATCGTTACCACTAACTTGTCATTACCACTGACATGGTCAAGGTTCTTAATCATAAAAGAATGACGATGACTTTAGCCTTCGCTCTACTACTTAGCCGGATATTTTATGATTAAAAGAATATTGTTAATACTGCTAATATTAATATTAGCAGCAAGCTTTTTCTACTTTGACCTCAATCAATTATTGACGCTTGACGGCTTAAAAGGGTCGATGGCGCAATTTAACAACTATAAAACGCAATCACCATTATTGATTATCGGTGGATTCTTTTTACTTTATATCGTCGTCACCGCATTATCCTTACCGGGTGCCGCTATTTTAACCTTGGCAGCTGGGGCATTATTTGGTTTATGGCAAGGGTTACTGGTCGCCTCATTTGCCTCCAGTATTGGTGCGACACTCGCCTTTTTAACCTCACGTTACTTACTGCGTGATACGATTAAACAGCGCTTTCCTGAACGCTTAGCAGCCATTGATGCTGGCGTTGAAAAAGAAGGCGGATTTTACTTATTTACCCTGCGCTTAGTGCCGATATTTCCGTTCTTTTTGATTAATTTACTCATGGGCGTCACCGCGATTAAAGCGAGGACATTCTACTGGGTAAGCCAAGTTGGTATGCTCGCGGGTACCTTTGTATTCGTTAATGCTGGTACGCAACTGGCGCAAATTGACAGCTTGTCAGGAATTTTATCGTTTAATTTAATTGTCTCATTTGCGTTGTTAGGTTTTTTCCCATTAATCGCAAAAGGGATATTAAATATGCTAAAAAAACGCCGCGTCTATAAAAACTACAGCAAACCTAAAAAATTCGACCGTAATATGATTGTGATTGGCGCAGGTGCTGGCGGGCTAGTCACTAGCTATATCGCGGCGACCGTCCGAGCAAAAGTAACCTTAATCGAAGCGGGCGAGATGGGCGGTGACTGCTTAAACTATGGCTGTGTACCCAGTAAAGCACTGATTAAAAGCGCAAAAGTGGCAGAACAAATGCGCAATGGTGAGCGTTATGGCTTGGAAAATACCCCACCAGAATTTTCATTTAAGAACGTCATGACCCGCATCCATAAAGTCATCGCTGACATCGCCCCAAACGACAGCGTCGAGCGTTATACGGACTTGGGTGTCGAAGTATTAAAAGGTTATGCCAAATTCATCGACCCGTGGACGGTAGAGATTGCGCTAAACGATGGCGGCACGCAAACTCTAACCGCACGTTCCATCGTTATCGCTACTGGTGCGCGCCCATTTATCCCAGATTTGCCGGGTTTGGAAGAAACGGGCTACGTGACCAGCGATACCATATGGAATAAATTTTCCGAATTAGAAGAAGCGCCGAAAAAGCTGGTCGTCCTTGGCGGCGGACCAATCGGCTCTGAGCTGGCACAAGCTTTTGCACGCTTAGGCTCAAATGTCACCCAGATCGAAAGAAGCGCGCGTCTCATGAAAAAAGAAGACGTGGAAGTCTCAGAATTTGCGCAGAAAGTCCTCATTGAGAGCGGCGTAAACGTTTTAACCTCGCATCAAGCGATTCGCTGTGAAACTCGCGATGGTAAAAAGTTCATTATCGTTGAAGTGCAAGGCGACAGTACCGTTAAGCAAGACCGTCAGAACAAGCAAGAAATCGCTATTGAATATGACGAATTGCTTTGTGCCGTTGGACGTAGTGCCCGCTTAGAAGGATATGGTCTTGAAGATTTGGGCATCGAAACGGAGCGTACGATTGATACCGATGACTATTTAGAAACCCTTTACCCTAATATCTACGCCGCTGGTGATGTCGCTGGTCCTTATCAATTTACCCATGTGGCCTCCCATCAGGCATGGTACGCTGCCGTAAATGGTTTATTTGGACATCTAAAGAAATTTAAAGTAGATTACCGCGTGATTCCGTGGACGACTTTTATCGATCCAGAAGTCGCACGCGTGGGCTTAAATGAGCAAGAAGCTATTGAAAAAGGCATCGATTTTGAAATTACCCGCTACGACTTTAAAGATTTAGATCGCGCGGTGACGGAAAGTGCCAATCATGGTTTTATCAAAGTCATTACCCCTAAAGGCAAAGATAAAATACTTGGCGTGACCATCGTCGCTGAACATGCTGGGGATTTAATGCCAGAATTCATACTGGCGATGAAGCACGGTTTAGGGCTGAATAAAATACTTGGCACTATCCATATGTATCCAACGTGGGCAGAGGCTAATAAATACGCGGCTGGTGAATGGAAACGTAATCATGCGCCCGAAACGATATTAAACTGGCTTGAGAAATACCATACATGGCGTCGAGGTTAGCTGGGTTTTTATTCACTGCGCTAAAAACATATCATCATAACGGAAACTTAAATGTACGTTATCAAATCTCTGCCCGCTTTGACCGCGTTAAAAAACCTAAGCCGCTATAGCGCCTATGCTATGGTGCTTAGCATTTGTGTTGGTATATCAGCAAGCACTGCCTCACCCACTACTGGTAACCTTAATCAAAATTTATCATCTTGGCAGCAAATAGAGGCGCAAGGGGAAAACCAAGACGTCTACTTTTATGCATGGGGCGGTGATCCACAGATCAACGCCTATCTACAGTGGGCTGCCAAGCAAGTCGATGATAAATATAATATTAACTTGGTTCATGTGAAATTGAGCGACACCAGTGAAGCCGTTAGCCGTGTACTTGCAGAAAAATCTGCCAATAACAACGATAAAGGCAGCGTTGATCTCATCTGGATAAATGGCGCAAACTTTGCCACCATGAGTGAGAATTCATTATTACTCAAACAATGGGCGAATAAGCTCCCTAACTTTGCCTTGACCGATCCAGAGAACAATCCTGCGGTTAACTTTGATTTTGGTGTGCCGACCAACGGCATGGAAGCGCCATGGGGACAAGCTGCGTTGACCTTTTATTACGACAGCTTATCAACTGACAAGCCACCAACCACTTTAAATGAGCTAGTCAATTGGACAGCGCAAAACCCCGGGCGTTTTAGCTATCCAAAGCCACCTGACTTTTTAGGAATGAGCTTTTTAAAGTATGCCTTAGTCATGCTGCACGAAAATCAGGATGCTAAGATAGGCAAAAACATCAAGGCACAGCTCAACCTGCCAGCCACTGAGCAAAATACAGATATGGTATTAGCCCCTTTATGGGCATTTTTAGATGACTTACATCCCACTCTATGGCGTAAGGGTGAGCAATTTGTGCAAACGGGCGCACACATGCGGCGCTTGGTCGATGATACCGAGCTGAGTCTGGCCTTTACTTTTTCTGCACCTGAAGTACCAGCGGCCGTGCAGCGTTATGATTTACCCGAGAGCATTCGTAGCTATGCAATGAGTGATGGCAGCTTAAGTAACACCCATTTTGTGGCCATTCCTTATAACGCCAGCCATCCGCAAGCCGCACAGCTAGTGGCAAACTTTTTGATGAGCCCAGAAGCACAGGCCAAAAAGCAAACCCCTGATATATGGGGTGATAAAACCGTACTTGTTCTCTCTACGCTCAATCCTGAACAACAAGCGCTATTCAAAGACAATAAACCACACCCTAGTGCCCTGCCCTTTGATAGCATCAAACGTACCGTGAATGAACCACATCCGAGCTGGGTTGATGCCATTATGCAAGGTTGGCAGACACGTTATGGGGTCAGCCCATGAGTAAAAATACTAATAATAAAACGACTAAGGAAAAAGTCCATTCTGCAACAATTACTGGTATAACCGCGCCTTATAAAACAGACCTATTTACGCGTATCGTCTCCTTGAGTCCGACATTTTTACTGCTGCTACTGATATTGCCGGTACTCGGTGGTTTGGTTTGCGTGCTGTTGCCTGCCTTTAGCTGGGTGACTGCACTTGAGCAAACGACTGTTAGTCTACAAGGGTTTCATGATCTTTGGCAGACGCCTGGTCTTACTCAAATGGTCGCTTTAAGCATCGCTACTGGACTGCTAAGTACGTTACTCGCTTTTGTCATGACCTTAATGATATTAGCAGCATTTTTTAATAGCGTTTGGCTGAACCGTATTGAGCATTTACTGAGTCCAATCTTGGTCATTCCTCATGCAGCGGCAGCCATCGCCGTTGGCTTTTTAATTGCGCCTTCTGGTATGTTTTCACGCCTTATATCACCATGGCTAAGCGGTTGGGAATTGGCTCCAGACGGTATGTTTCCCCATGACCCGTACGGCATTAGCATCATTTTGGGCTTAACCTTAAAAGAGCTGCCGTTTTTATTACTCATGGCGCTAGGCGCTTTGGCACAGCCTGAGCTTGGTAAAAAGCTACGTCAGCAGTATAAAGTTGCGCTAAATCTCGGCTATTACCCCATTACTGCCTTTTTTAAAGCGGTACTTCCTGTCCTCTATCCTTTTTTACGTTTGCCTATCTTAGCCGTGCTCGCCTATGCTAGTGCCAGCGTAGAGATGCCATTGATACTCGGTCCAAACACGCCGCCAACGCTGGCGGTCACTATCATGCAATGGTTTAACGATGTTGATTTAAACTTACGTATAAAAGCCTCGGCGGGCGCGTTATTACAGCTCGCTTTGACGGGTAGTTTAATCGCCTTGTGGCTTGGTAGCGAGAGAGCGATAAAAACTTGCTTTAATGGCACGTTGCTCAATGGCAAGCGCCACTATGCCGATGCATTATGGCAAAAAATCACCGCAGCATTGACCACTGTGGTGATTGGCTTTATCTTGCTGGCGCTCATTGGTCTTTTAATGTGGTCAGTAGCTGGTTTTTGGCGCTTTCCAGCTGTATTGCCAGAGCAGTTGGTGTTATTGCATTTTCAAAGCGCCTTTACGCAAATGAGCACGCCATTATTTAATACCATTACAATCGGTATCGTGAGTACGGTATTTGCCATTGTGCTGACTTTATTATGTTTAGAAGCTGAGCAATTAAGTCAAAAACCACTTTCAACATTTACCAGTTTAATTATCTATTTGCCGCTGTTAGTGCCGAGCATTGCTTTTTTATTTGGCTTAGTATGGCTACAGCAACTGGTGAATAATCAAACAGCGTTTTTTAATGTGGCATTTACCCATCTGCTCTTTGTGCTGCCCTATGTGTTTTTATCGCTTGCCAGCAGTTATCGACGTCTAGACCCTCATTTTGCTCATGTAGCGGCAAGCCTTGGTGCGACGCCAGCCAAAGTATTTTTGCAGGTGAAATTACCACAACTGTTTGCGCCGATTTTGATTGCCATTGCTCTTGGTTTGGCGATTAGCTTTGGTCAATATTTGCCGACATTATTAGCAGGCGGCGGACGTATCGCCACTATTACCACAGAAGCGGTGACCCTTGCCAATGGTGCCAGTAGGCGCACCAGTGCAGTGTATGCCATCATCCAAATGGCGCTACCGTTAGTAGGCTTTATATTGGCGTGGGTATTGCCGAAGTACTTCTTTAAAAGTGGTAAAAATAGCAGCCGTTAAAACGTTTTTTAAAATATATTCGTTTTGAAAAGAACTGATTCTAAATAGCACTGATTTTGAAAAACAACTCACTATAAAAACGCAGATAAAGGGCTCTTGATGCAATCCTCTTTACAGATAAAAGACTTACAGTTATATCGACAAGGCGAGCTATTACTGAGCCTAGATGAGCAGATTGCTGGTGGTGAAATACTAACTATTATGGGTCCATCTGGTAGTGGTAAATCAAGCTTGTTGAACTGGCTCACAGGTATATTGCCAAATGGTTTCACCGCTACTGGTGAGGTTTGGTTAAATGATAAAAATGTAAGTCATTTGCCGACGCACTTGCGTCATATTGGGGTACTGTATCAAGACGCCCTACTGTTTTCGCATTTATCGGTCGCAGGTAATATTGCTTTTGCGATGCCTCAAGACAATAAGAATAGCGCTGAGAAGCTCAATAAAAAACAGCGCCGTGAAAAAATAGAGCAGGCACTTGAACAAGTTGGTCTAGCAGGCATGGAAAATCGCCATCCCGATAATTTATCAGGCGGACAACAAGCACGCGTGGCGCTACTGCGCACTTTGCTCAGCGCACCAAAAGCGATACTACTCGATGAGCCTTTTAGCAAGCTTGATACCCAACTTCGAGTAGATACGCGGCAACTGGTATTTGAGCAAATCCGCACTCATAAACTTCCCGCCATCATGGTCACGCACGATTATAGCGATGCCGAGGCCGCAAAGGGTAAAGTTATTCATTTAGACCTGTAGTTTTAAAGTTATCGTTTTATACATAAAGTCTTAAACGTCAAAGCGAAATACAAAAGTCAAGCGCATGCTAGACAAATTTCTCACGCCCATGGTTAAGCCGATACTAGCCCCTGTGGTCGTTGTATTACATAAACGCGGCATCACGGCTGATCAACTCACGGTGGCAGGTTTTTTAATCGGTATGTTAGCCTTGCCGTTACTCGCATTTGAGCTTTGGTATGGCGCACTGGCAGTCATTGCATTGAATCGTATTTTTGATGGTCTTGATGGCGCTTTAGCCCGTTATGCAAAGCAAAGTTCTAGCGCAGGCGGCTACTTAGATATTACGCTCGACTTTTTATTTTATGCCGCCATCCCGCTGGGTTTTATATTGGCAAATCCTGAACAGAATGCCATTGCTGGCGCTTTATTACTCGCGACCTTTATTGGCACAGGCTCTAGCTTCTTAGCGTTTGCCATTGCTGCGGAAAAGTTTACACTGGATAAACCGCAGTTTAAATATAAGAGTTTTTATTATTTAAACGGTTTGACGGAAGGCACAGAAACCATTGCGCTGTTTGTCGCTTTTTGCCTGTGGCCACAGCACTTTGTATTACTTGCCAGCATTTTTGCCACAGCCTGCGCGATTACGATTTTTACCCGTATCCATGGCGGCTACCATACCCTTAAGCAGCTAGAAATAGATAAAAACAGTATATAAATATAATAAGTCAAGAGGCAGCTAATGACTAACGAAGTATGGTGGCGGCTTGGGTTCTTTTTAAGCATTTTAGTGATTATGATGCTGATAGAATGGCGCATGCCTGCACGTCAAGCACCGATCAAAAGCAGCAAACGCTGGTTCGCTAACTTTGGCTTGGTTTTTATCTCGTCAGTTATTGCTCGTCTAGCGGTGCCTGTCGGTCTAACGGCTGTGGCGCTGTATAATCAGCAGCATGGCATTGGTCTATTTAATATCATCAATTTGCCAAGCATTGTCGTCGTCATACTAAGCTTGATATTGCTCGACATCATCATTTACTGGCAGCATCGATTATTTCACCGCGTGCCTATGCTATGGCGTTTACATAAAGTCCATCACGCTGATGCGCATGTTGATGCCAGCACAGGGCTTAGGTTTCATCCCATTGAAATCATTTTAAGCATTCTAGTAAAGCTCGTTGCCGTCAGCTTGTTGGGCGTTCCTGCCATCGCCGTATTGATATTTGAGATTGCGTTAAATGGCTTAGCGATATTTAACCATGCCAATATTCGCCTGCCACCTGCGCTTGAAAAACCGCTACGCTTAATATTAATGACGCAGATTTTGCACCGTATTCACCATAGCCAACGCGTTAGTGAGACCAACTCAAACTATGGTTTTAGTGTCATTTGGTGGGATTGGATTTTTGGTAGTTATAAGGGTAAAGCAAAGCAGTCTGATAATGAGCTAGATATTGGGCTAAAAGAATACCCAGCAGCCAAACAAAATGCCTCGCTATGGGGATTGTTAACCATGCCATTTAGCAATAATTTGGTTAAGAAAAACAAATAACTGTCGTGATGCCGCCTAGCTTTGAATGTAAACGAAATTTACAAACAACTTGAGCATTCTCTCAAATATTATTTGAACGATTGCTCAAAATGGATTATAGTGGCTGCAGTTGTTGAGCGACTCACGAAAATCTCACTTATAAAATTGAGTACTCACTCAACTATATAATAGGTTCTCAAGTCGCTTATACACTTACTTTTATAAAAATTCACTAATAATGATTAAAAGGTTTTAATATGACTGAATTTACCCTACACGACAAAGACACAGCCCCAGCAGCAAGCAAAGACTTACTTGACGTTTCTATCAAAGCGTTTGGTATGGTACCTAATCTACATGCCGTCATGGCTGAAGCGCCTGGCTTGCTCGAAGGCTATCAACGTCTGCATCAGTTGTTTTTAGACAGCAGTTTTGATGATGAGGAAGTCACGGTCGTATGGCAAACCATCAACGTAGAGCATGAGTGTCATTACTGTGTACCCGCTCATACTGGTATCGCAAAAAGCATGAAAGTAGACGACGCCATTACTGAAGCATTACGTAATGAGACACCTCTACCAACTGCAAAACTAGAAGCATTACGCGACTTTACGCTATCGGTCGTTCGTGATCGTGGTAATGTAAATGATGACGCAGTGCAAGCGTTCTTAGATGCAGGCTTTACTAAACGTCAGATTTTGGAAGTGGTTCTTGCAGCGGCTCAAAAAGTGATGAGTAACTACACCAACCATTTGGCCAACACGCCAATCGACAAGCCTTTCCAAAAGTTTGAATGGCATAAAGCTGTCTAATTATATAAGAACCAAATAAGGAGCCACTATGAGTAATTTAAAAAAACCATTACGAATAGATATCGTGTCAGACGTGGTCTGCCCTTGGTGCGCTATCGGCTATAGTCAACTAGCCGAGGCATTAAAACAAACCAACACTCCACACGAGATTCACTGGCATCCATTTGAGTTAAATCCTAATACACCGCACGAAGGACGAAACTATCGTGAGCATATCATGGAGAAGTACGGTACGACTGCTGAGGACATTAAAGAGAGCCGAGCTAGAATGACAGCAGCAGGTGAAGAAGCTGGATTTAATTTTCAGTTTACCGATGAGTTTCGTACTTACAACACTTTTAATACGCATCAGTTGCTGTATTGGGCCGATCAGCAAGGACGTATGCACGACCTAAAACAAGCATTGTTCGTCGCACACTTCGTCGATAATAAAAATGTAGCTGACAGTACCGTACTTGCAGATGTCGCAGCAGAAATCGGACTGGATCGTAGCGAAGCACTAGCGGTCTTAGAAGACCAGCGATTTGCGGCAGCAGTAGAAAAAGAAAAACAGCATTGGCAACAGCAAGGCATTCAAAGTGTGCCATCTATGGTTTTCAATGAGCGTCATTTAATTAGCGGCGCACAAGGTGTTGAAAATTATAAAAGCATTTTGCAGCAGTTGGCTGATATACCAGACTAAATTATCTGATTAATGATTGCGTCTTCAAAACTAAGAGTTTTAGAAAAGCTAAGGGTTTTAGAGTTACTGTATAGTCTCTGGCTATACAGTAACTCTAAAACCCTTTTTTCATACCAAAAATATCTTAGCAATCAGCCTTACCTAATCGGCAATAACCTTTTAGCAGTGCTTATTTGCAAATAGTCAACATGCACTACTCGCCAACAGGCTCATCAATACGCAGCGCTTCTATGGAGAGCGCCATATCTTCAGCCAACGCTTGCACCGCTGCACTCTCGACATCACGCTGCGCAAAAGCACGCAGCCCCATGATTTCCGCCTGTAGTCGTCGTCCAAGCCTAGTCGGATCCAACTTACTATCCAATTCACCCAGCCGCTGTGCTTCGGTAAAGTAATTTATAAAACGCAGCTCCATACCTGCCAACAGCATTTCAACTTTTTGTAGCGCTGTCTGCTCACGAGCACCAAGCTCCAGTAAGCTTTTGACCAACATGCAAGCCTGACTCGGCAGCCCTTTATCACGAATACCGCCCAGCTGACGCACGAAAGCGGCTAACCCCAACAGCGGCGATTGATAAGCGCCCATTACCCGCTTAAGCTCACTCAAACCTAGGCGAGCATAGTAGTCTAACGCTTCTTGAAATAATCCATCTTTACTGCCAAACGCAGCATAAATGCTTCCCGGACGCATATCGAGCGCCTCTTCT
The DNA here is from genome assembly GCA_904846265.1 of Psychrobacter immobilis. Classification (GTDB taxonomy): domain Bacteria; phylum Pseudomonadota; class Gammaproteobacteria; order Pseudomonadales; family Moraxellaceae; genus Psychrobacter; species Psychrobacter immobilis_A. The sequence continues at coordinate 435,108 of CAJHAA010000001.1, forward strand.
ATATCTTTTAAAGAAGTAGCATGAAAGCCTTTTTGCCAAAAAAGCTGTAATGCGCGTTCTAAGGCATCCTGACGGTTATAAAGTGCGGTACGTGACATAGTTTTTCCATCTCAAAAGCCGTAACCTCATGTAAAAATAAGCACAGCGATAAAATTTGAATGATTGCTCAATTTTATCTTGAATGGCATTCTTAGTCCAGTAAAGTTAATTTACAAAGCAAATACCTCATTTAGCGATTGGTAGCAATATCAATGTCTTAATGAGATATGAAAGCGCCCAACGTTTAAGCCGTCAATAGCACATGCTTGCTTTTTTGATATGCAGACAAGCCATCCACACCCAGCTCACGCCCGATACCGCTTTGCTTAAACCCGCCCCACCCTGACTCTGGCAATACAATCTGTTGTTCATTGATCCAAATGTGACCCGCTTGTATCTGTAGCGCCATCTCTATTGCCGCCGTTTCATCAGCGCTAACAATGCTCGCTGCCAACGCATACTTACTATCATTGGCTAAAGAAATTGCCTCTGCATGGTCTGTAAACGTTTGACTCACTAGTACTGGCCCAAAAACCTCCTCTGTCCATAATCGACTGGTCACTGGAACATTGGTATAAATGGTCGGCATCGCAAAATACCCTTGCCGATTTAAAACCTCACCACCAGTGAGACAAGTCAGGCTTTCGGCAGCAGCAATGTCAAAATATTTTTTTACTTGATTCAGTTGCTGCTCACTAACCAGTGGACCCATTTGCGTGTCAGTGTCAAAGCCATCACCGATTTTCAGACTTTCTGTCTTAACTTTTAATGTCTCAAACAACGACTGAGCAATGCTTTCATGAACAAGCAGCCTTGATGTGGCTGAACATATCTGACCAGCATTGGTAAATATACCACCGATGATTAAATCACAAGCGTCGTCGATATCAGCATCTGCACATACGACGATGGCTGACTTACCGCCCAGCTCTAGACTGATATCTTTGATACCTTTTGCCGCTTGGCTCATTACCTTTTCACCAACGGCGTTGCTACCAGTAAAAGAAATTTTGTCGATTAATGGATGGCAGGTCATGGCAGCGCCCACTTCAGCTGCACCCGGTAAAATATTAACGACTCCTTTCGGTAGTTTAATAGCAGACAATATATTGCCCAGCATCAACTCTGGCAATAATGTCACCTCGGAGGGCTTTAATAGTACCGTACAGCCTGCAGCCAATGCAGGGGCTAACTTCCAAGCAGTGGTCACCATTGGGAAATTCCATGGGACAATAAGGGCGCAAATACCAACAGGCGCATACGTTTTTAGCAAGCGTATGCCTGACTCGCTGGTGGATACCTCCGACCAAGTCGCTTGTTCTGTGATGAGATTGGCATAATAGCGATAGCAGGCAATGGCATCGCTCACGTCTATTTTTGCCTCTTCAATGGGCTTACCATTATTTAACACAGACAATCCCACCAATTTGTCAAACTGCTCCTCCATCGTCTCGGCAATGGCATTGAGATACGATGCGCGCTCGCTTACAGCAGTTTGCGACCAAGATGGGTACGCCGCAGAAGCCGCATTGACTGCCATTTCTACCTGTGTATTGGTACACAATCGAGTGGTAGCGATGATTGTTCCCGAATTTGAATCATATAAATCATAACTTGAATCATGATTCGAATCATAGCTATCAGCGTCAGCAGTATCGGTAGCAGGCGCTTCAATAGTCATCCATTTGCCATCTATATAAGCTGCATTTAACATCACTTCATCGTGAACCGTTTGGATGGCGCTTTCCCTCGTTAAACTGTTAGCATTCGTCATTTCCATGATGGTCAATCACCTTATATGGTTTGATATAATTTTTTTATACCTATTGTCTTTGATTGCATTTATAAGTGTCTATATAAATCATTCGCTAAATAATCAGTTTATTCTTTAGTTAGATAAACCGATTATTTAGCACATTATCGTTATACTACAGGCTGGGTTGATGAGCCTGAGTTAATATTGACTGCATGGCTAATAAAGTAAATGCGCCACTGAAGTAATCACCACCAAACTGATCAGAGTACGAAGAATAAAAATCATGAACAGCTCTAACACATTAAGCTTAATGTTTGATTTCAAAATCAGCGCGCCCACTTCAGACATATAAATAATCTGAGTAATAGAACATGCACCAACGATGAATCTTGTCATCTCACTCTCAATACTTTTGCCGACCAAGGCTGGCAAATACATATCCGCAAAGCCCATAATCATTGCTGGAGCCGCCTCTGCTGCCTCTGGAATCTGTAACAAATCAAGCAGCGGTACCAACGGTGTAGACAACCATTTAAACACAGGCGTATATTCGGCTAAGCCCAGACCAATCGTACCAATTGCGAAAATCACGGGGATTAGCCCAAAATAGATATCGAATAGATTTTTTACACTACGTTTGAACACTTGACCCAGACTTGGCATTGAGTGTGCGCGCGTCACAGCACGATTGACCGCCCATTGGTAGGTCGTGTACTGAGCAGGAATCCCTTCATCAAGCATACTTTTGCCAGAATGATAGGTGTCAGGCTTTAAGGAGAGTGGCGGTATACGCGGCATAATAATCGCGGCGATAAAGCCTGTTAAAGCAATGGTCAGATAAAAATAAACAAAGTTATCGTCTACGCCGATGGTTTTGGCGACGACATAAGTAAAAGCGATCGAAGTCACCGAAAAAGTCGTCGCGATAATCGCCGCTTCACGCTGGCTATAGTAGCTTTTATCATACTCTTGCATGGTCACCAGCAAGCCGATAGAAGCTGCGCCAAACCAAGAGGACATGGCATCTACCGCTGAGCGTCCTGGCAACTTAAACAACTTGACAAATATTTTGCTCGCCAGTGTGCCCAAAAACTCCATCAAACCAAAATCTGTCAAAAACGGTAACGATAAAATGGCGAAGAAAAACAAAGGAATCAAAATCGGTATCAAATCTTCGAAAATGACGCCGCCTGTATTACGATTAATAATAAACTCAGGGCCGACTTGCAGATAAATCATCCAGACAAACACCATCCCTAGCAATCGGGCAGTGAGCCAAAACCAATCAACATCGAAGAGTTTTTTGACCATAGAGTCTTCATGCAGGTTGGGTTTTAACACCTTCACAGCCAACGCCCCAAGAAAGGAGGTCGTCACGATTGCCATTGCCACATAAACGACATAACCACCCAACAAAGCTTGCAAAGCGTCCGTTAACACACCCAATAAAATCGTAACCTTTCCGTCCCATTGAAACGGAATAATAAATAGTGCAATGCCCAATGCTGAAAACAATAAAAACTTCCACATTGACGCACGCCACTGCTCTCCTTGCGGCGTTTCTGAATCGACAACATCGTTTCCTAATATCGGTTGCTGCGACTTATCGAGATAATTCGTCATTTAATTCCTCCTTGATGGGCGACGATCGCCAATTTTTCCATTTTGCTGTCTGACCAATGCCTGGATTTAGCGAATTGGTCGGATCTAGTTTTTTATAAAAAGTATGTAGTGCAGGTTTTGCGGTATAGACATGACCCACGTTGTGTTCAGCAGGGTACTCTATACGACGTCGATCATAAAACGCCAATAGCTCATCCTTGAATTTTTTTGCATCCACTTCAGGGTATAACAGATAATCTTGGTGCATGACATGGCAGAAAAAATGCCCCAAATAAAAGGTTTTACTGACCTGCTTTTGTAAGTTAATAGGTAGCACTTCATCCCAATCTACAGCATTCCGTGGTAAGGCAATATCGGTAGACAACAGCGCGCCAAACCTTGTGTGGTTAAGATTGTGATAACGAAACATGGCAACGGTTGCCGCACTACGAAACACCAATAATGCTTGGGATTCTGCTGCTGTACAAAGATGTACGACGCCTTGATGCTGCTGCATATGGGACTGTAGAAATGCTTGGGCTGCGGCAATATGACCATGACTGCCGTTATCATTGCTATTATCATCGTTATTGCTATTCGCGACTTTAATGATTAAATGATAACGATAGGAGTACGCCTGCTCAGCCAAAGAATTGGGTAATGACGGCGGCATGAAAACACCAGTCATTTGTAGCAGCCGATCTGGTAAAGTCTGAGGCAGTCGCCATTTATCCAAATAATAGCCAATCTTGGCTTGTAACCGATACAGCGCTCCTATCTTACTGGCTGGCAGTTTTCGCATACTCAAGCAAGTATCACGGCCATAGCGCATGGTAATATCGTTGTAATTTTTGTGCATATATTCTGCCAAAATAGGCAGGTTTAGCTCGCTTTTTAACCACTGTTGCCTGAGTGTGGTCAAAGTATCGGCATCATTGGTCGAGATATAGAACGTTTGCTCTTGCGTCGGTTTGGCAAATGTCGCGACTCGAACTGCGAAGACGATGACTTTGCCTGCTGAACCAGAGGCTTCATATAATCCGTTAGGGTCATTATTAAATCTAGCAGGTGTGTCTGCCTCGCAATCGCGCACCTTGTGTTGATAATGGTGATTTTTACAGGACTTCCTGTTGGCACTCTCTGGATTTTTATTGAACGTGCCAGTTTGTAAGTTTCTAAGTATCTCTTCTGGATCTGCACCTAAATCAATGCCTAAGTGATTGATTAATTCAAACTCACCCATGGCATTACGTTTGGCAAATAGCGACATCTCGGTATACGCTGGACCACGCTGCACCAACATACCGCCAGAGCTGTTGCAAATACCGCCAATCACCGAAGCACCAACACAACTTGAGCCCAGCACTGAATGCGGCTCACGCCCTAACGGCGCAAGCTGAGACTCCAACTGCTGGAGGCTAGCCGCTGGCAAAGCAACCAGCTCTGCTGCATCATTGAGCAGATGAACACCGCCCAATCGTTGCATAGAAATCACAACGACTGCTCGATCGTACTCTCCGTACGGTGTCGAGCCTCCGGTCAACCCTGTGTTAGCAGCCTGTGCAATAATAATCACATCAGTCGCCGCACAGAGATTAATGACGCGCCATAGTGCCACAAGAGAGTCTGGTATCACAACTGCCGCGACAGCATCCGTGATAGAAGCAATCGCCCCTTGTGTATACGACTGCTGCTGGCTAGGCTTGGTCAATACATTGGTCGCGCCAACAACGGCGGATAAATCCGTTAATAAGCTTGCCAGCGAGGTGCTCAAGCGACCAGACGAGCGGTTAGCATGTGGCATCATAGACGTTCTTCCTTGAGCGACCAGCCTTTATTATGCTTAGTGTTGGTATAGTTGGTTCAATATAATTTAGATACAAGAAAGGCGAGTGAAAGTACTACAAATAGTAGACTAAGCGAGCCTGACACCGTATCTGATTTATATAGGATTAACTATATTGTTAGCTAAAGCAGGTAAACGTCATACCCATTTCAATTAAAAAGTCATCGGCTTCATCAACTTCATAGATGATGGGTTGCTTGCCCTTGATGTCTTCTTTTAAAGCGTCGAGCAATTGCTGTTTGGCTGTGATTCTGCGATAACCTGCACCAAATCCTGCTGCCAGCGGCTCAAAGTTCGGCGTCTTAATATTAACCCCGATTAGTGGCAATCCACCCTCTTCCATATAACGACGAATTTCGCCATAGCCTTGGTTGTTCCACAGCAGCACAATCAATGGCAGCTCAAGCTCGGCAGCGCAGATGAGTTCTGCGATGGTAAATTGAATACCACCGTCGCCAATCAAGCTGACCACTGGACTGTTGGAACCAATCATGGCACCAATGGCAGCAGGCAAACCATAACCTAACGTGCCAAACCCTGTTGACGAGTTAAACCATCGACGCGTCGCCAATGCCTCAAAACCAAGATTGCCGCTATAGACAGGCTGCGTTGAATCACCAACGAAGATGACGTCTTTTACTTCATTTCGAATCAATTGAAGTAGCGCATTTTGCCCAGCAAAGTCTGGTGTCATTCCTGCTAATAGTGCTTTTTTTGCCTCGTTTACTCGTGATACCGCTTGATGATTTAACGCCTGACCCTTTAAACGACTACATAGACCACTTACCGCCATTTGCGCATCGGACAATACCGCGATATCGGCTCTAAAAGGACGCTGTAATTGCTGAGCATCGCAATCGATACGAATCAGCGTGCCATTGATTTTGAACTGGCCGTTAAAGAACACATCATAATCAGTTTCACCCAGCTCAGTACCAATCGCCAACACCCAATCAGCCTCAGCAATAACGGCGCGACCTGCGTCTAATGATTGGTTGCTACCCAAACTTAATGGATGGCTAGGTGGCAGCAAACCTTTGGCATTGATGGTCAGAAACGTCGGTGCATCGATAAGCCCTGCTAGGGTTTGCGCGTCATGATCGACATCGACGCAGCCACCACCATAAAGTATCACTGGATTTTTAGCCGCTTTTAGAGATTCAACGATCAAATCTAATTGCGCAGGATTGGGCAGCGGTCTCATTACTTGAGGTGACGTTAAACCATGTGCATCAGTCGATTTTTTTGCAAAGTTATTTAAATAATCAGAGGGCTTTGCGACATGGCTGGCATCGGCAGTAATCACATCAATGGGCAGCTGGATATGCACTGGCCCTGGACGTGCGCCATTAAATAATGCAAACGCTTCAGCGATGACCTTGGGTAACGATTCAGGCTGCCAGATGGTTTTGCTCGTAAGCGCTACCTTGCTCACCATACCTTGTTGGTCATGCAATTCATGTAAGTGCCCTTCACCACTACCGGTATCTTTTACCTTGTTAACACTAGATATCACTAACATTGGGATAGAATCAGCCAGTGCTTGCGCCATGGCCGTCATGATGTTCGTCATACCCGGACCTGTGATGATAAAACACACGCCAACTTTACCAGACGCGCGGTAATAGCCATCAGCCATAAACCCAGCGCCTTGCTCGTGACGCGGTGTCACGTGGCGGATGTTGGTGTTTGGCAGACCACGATATAGCTCGACCGTATGCACACCCGGAATACCAAATACGGTCTCTACCCCATAATACTCTAGCCACTGTACGAGCAACTCACCACATGTCAGAGACGGCGTGGCGGGCGCTGAAGAAGATGTTTGAAGCGTTTGCGTCATGAGTTAATCATCCTAAAAAGTTCAATCGCGTTTAAATAAGTTGTTCAGTGTTAAACCCAAGCTGCCCTTTAATCCCTTATAAAAAGCAGCTTAATAAAAGCAGCTTAATAAAAGCAGTTTGCGATTACAAATCATTCTTAATACACTGCCTTTACCTTATCGTCATAGCGCACACCCGGTAAGATACATAGCATCTCAAACAGTAAGTTTGCCGCCAATACTGAGGTGTTACCAAATGGATCATACGGCGGTGACACTTCTACTAAATCGCCACCTACCACATCAAGTCCGCGCATACCGCGAATGATTTCTATCGCTTGCGTTGAGGTCAAGCCACCGATTTCAGCAGTGCCCGTACCCGGTGCAAAAGCAGGATCAATTCCATCGATATCGAAACTTAAATAGACGGGGCCATCACCGAGCTTTTCGCGTACTTCTGCCATCAATGGTGTCAGCGACTTGTACCAGCATTCTTCGGCAGGTACCACACGAAAGCCTTGCTGGGTTGACCAATCAAACTCTTCGGCGCTATAGCCTGTACCACGTAAGCCAATCTGTACCACACGGTTGCCATCGATTAAGTTCTCTTCGACAGCGCGGCGGAACGGTGTACCATGAGCGATTTTTTCGCCAAACATCTCATCGTTGATATCTGCATGCGCATCGATATGCACCATGCCGACAGGGCCGTGTTTTTTGGCAAGCGCACGCAAGATAGGCAAGGCAATGGTATGATCGCCGCCCAACGTCAATGGGATAGCCCCATGATTCACAATTTTATCAGTATAGAATTTTTCGATGATATCAATGCTTTTTAGCAAGTTGAAAGTATTGATAGGCACGTCGCCGATATCAGCAACTTGTAAAGACTCAAAAGGCGCTGCACGAGTGGCGACATTATAGGGACGAATCATGCGTGATTCATCACGAATTTGTCGTGGACCCAATCTCGCACCGCTACGGTTTGACGCACCAATATCTAAAGGCACACCCACAAACGCCACATCTAACCCTTCTGCATCAGCTTGAGTTGGCAAGCGCATCATAGAAGCAAAGCCGCCAAATCTTGGCATATCGTTGCCGCTTAATGGTTGATTGAATTTCATAAATCACATCCTTGTTTCAGTTTGTTTAAAATAGGCAATTTTTTATATGCTTTGACAATACCTAAATATTTGAAGTCAGACCATGGTAAAATTTAGAAGTAAACTTCTGGTTTTTCGTAGTAATTTAGATTTAACCGTTATTATCAGAAGTTTGATATAAATTTGATGTTAGAAAAGTGATAAATAGAAGATTCATTTTGATAGACATCATAGCTACTGAGGAATAATGACCGATGCTAGATGAATTGATAAAAATAGACATCAAAACCTTGCGTAGCTTTATGGCGATTGTAGAGTGTCAGGGCGTGACAGCCGCACAGTCTCGCTTAAATGTGACGACCTCTGTCATTAGTGGTCATTTGACCCATTTAGAAGATCGCTTAGGTATGACGCTTTGTCATCGCGGACGCGCAGGTTTTAAGCTGACAGAAGATGGCGCAGCGGTTTATGAAGCCTGTTTGAGTTTTACCGAAGCGGTTGCCAGTTTTCAGCATCAACTGCACTATATTCGCCAATTAGATTCGGTGCGTGGCGGTCATATCCGACTGTGTCTCATTGACCAGATGCCGACGTTTTTTTATGACGCCTTGCGCCAATGCTTGGCTGCTAGCTATCGTGACAATCCCCTTATCCACTTTTCTATCGATGTGCAAAGCCCTGAAAGCATGCTAGAGAAGCTGCTAAGCAACGAGAGTGATATTGGTGTGGGATATTTTGGCAGTTTTCCACCACTACTCACTTTTCAGCCAGCATTTATTGAAAAGCAGGTGGTCTGCTGTGGACGCGAGCATCGATTGTTTTATGAGTCAGAAGGGTTAACTTTTGAGGATTTGGAACAAAACTATCCATGGATAAAACGAGGCTATATTACCGATTTGAGTATCAATCATGTCCGCCCAAAAACCTTGAGTGCCACCACTTATCATATGGAGGCAACTGCGCAGCTCATTCTGGCGGGTCATCATGTTGGTTACTTGCCTAATGATTTAGCCAAGCGTTATGAAGAAATGGGGCTGATGAAAATACTATTGCCCAATGAGGCCAGTTACGAGGTCAAGCATCATTGGGCTTATCGAGAAAACTTACACAAACAAGTCGCCGAGTTTTTAAGTCAAATGACGCGTCTTTTGTGAATAATGACGGCAAATAGCTACATAGCTACCCTGCTGTTAATCACTCTAGATGCTTTAAACCAATCGTTCTAAGCTTTCCTTTATCATCCACTTCTTTTATGACCAACGACCATTCGTCATTGATGTCGACCGTATCACCCGATACTGGCTTTATCTCTAAGCTATCATTAATATATTCAGCGACCGTTTGATCCCACATACTTTTGGCGCTGTCCTCAGACTTGGATTTGAGTTTATCGACAAGCGACTCAGACGCCATAATACCGGTAAAAAATGGTAAATCTCCAAGCTTCACGCTTGGGGATAGCAGCCAATCGCCATAAAAGTCATCCATGGCTTTATGGTCAAGGGTCGTATCGTTGAAAATCTTAGCAATTTGAGTGGCGTGGTTACCTGTCATCGCATACCACACCCTATCACCGCATTTGAGCTTGGTATTTTCATCAACAACGATAATATGCTGCCTGCGTACCAAGGCAAAGACACTGATTTCATCAGGGTTTATGCGCTTAGAGATGGCCATTGGATGACGATCAATCGCAAATGCCCCTGACTTTACTTCAAACTCATATAAAGTAATGCTTGCTTTGTCAGATACCCAAACCTCATGCTCTTCTTCTGGATCTTTATTACTAGGAATACGCACTTTGAATAAATTTGCCATAAAAGGAATGGTCGTTCCCTGTAAAATCAAAGACAAAACCACCACGCCAAAAGCAATATCAAACAGCATAAAAGCGCCGTCTATTCCCGCCATCACCGGTAATATGGCAAGCGTAATAGGAACCGCGCCGCGCAGACCTACCCAAGAAATAAAGCCGATTTCTCTGTCTTTAAATTTAAAGGGTTTCACACTGGTATAGACCGCAATAGGGCGAGCAATAAAAATCATAAAAGCTGCAATCGCGACGGAGTAATACCAAACATCAATCACATGCGATGGCGTCACCAATAACCCTAGTACCACAAACAATACCGCTTGTGACAACCACGCAAAGCTATCCATCACCCGCATCACATGCTCAGTTGAGCGCACTTTATGGTTACCAATTAGCACACCAGTGAGATAAATTGCCAAAAATCCACTGCCGCCAATCAGATTGGTTGCGGCAAAGACTGCCAAGCCAGCAGACATAATCAAAATGGCATACATACCTTCTGCCAAGTGTATTTTTGGTAACAGCCTTGCCAATAAATAACCAAACAGTAAGCCCATGCCCAAACCAAAGCCAAGCTGCTGTAATAACAACCCTAAAAAGCCCAGTATTGTCTGTCCAGCGGGATCAACATTTAAAGCGATTAATCCTGTCACCAGCAAAATAGCCAAAGGATCGTTCGCGCCCGATTCTAGCTCCAATGTAGCCTGTACACGATCGTTAAGTTTGACGCCGCCATTACGCAATAGCGAAAACACCGCTGCTGCATCGGTTGAACCAACAATGGCCGCCATCAATAAACCAAGACGCCAATCGACATCGAGTAGCCAAGTGACGAATATACCCAGTATCATTACCGTCGCAAGTACGCCCCAAGTGGCTAAGGTAATAGCAGGCTTGAGACCCACTCGAAATGACTTAAAAGACGTGCGTAGCCCACCATCTAACAAGATACAAGCAAGAGCCGCCTGCCCAACGAAATTAGCAAGCCCGTATTGGGCGAACTCGATACCTAAAATACCATCTTCGCCAGCCAACATCCCTACGATCAAAAACAACAACAATAAAGGAACGCCCAAGCGCGCCGATAACGTACTTGCCATAATACTGGCGAAAATTAACAATGCCCCTACGAGATAGATGATATTTAAGGTATCCATCTTTTTTTAAGCCCTATTTTTATAAATTGTAATGAATGGAGTTATCGCGATAATTTTAGTTTTAGTTTGCTACAGGTCACACCATAAAATCGCTCTTAAGAATAACATCTACGACCGAATCTATAAAAATTATCTGTAGAAATATGTACCGAATTTTATATATGCCGTTGATATATTGCCCTTTGACAGAGTTTACGTTTTTTTCTAACCACAACTAAGCCTGAATGTACTGCCATGTAAGGACCAAAATCGCTGCGGCTATTGTCCAAGCGACAACGCCGAACAGTAATGCCTTATATAAGCTGACGTAACCGATGCTAAAAAATACCACAAAGGTATAAATAAGGTGCGGTATGACACCGAGCATACTAAATATTAATGCGACTTTTAAATCGGCGGGCCTACGCTCAGTACCCACAATAAAGTGACTGATTAATGTAAATGTGGGGAACAATGGCGCGAGTGCTGCCAAATAAAAAAATCTGGTTTGCGCGAATAATTGAATCGCCAATACCATTAGAGCACCAATAAGCATTTTTAACCAAATCACGACGGGGTCATCTCCTATGGAATGATAAGGGCTGGAAATAGCCCAATCCACCATGATACTAAAGTCTGCAAACCGACATAAGAGTAATAGCTGATTAATTAATCTATATGATAAAAAAGTGCAAAAAGCCCCATCTAGCAATGGTGCTAAATGGGGCTATTCATTTTTATGAAGCGAGTTTTTTATTACTCACTCAATCGTTTTTTGGCTTCAGTGCGGCACTGATATCGGCGAGTAGTGGCGGGATATCATGCTTATCAGCGATGACCTCCAACATAACCAACTTGTCTTTTACAGCCGCTGCTTGCGTAAGAGCCGCTTTTAACTCGCCTGCTGTTTCTACTTTTAGCAGCAGACTATTATCATCGGTAGCACCAAAAGCTTTTGGCATCATCTGCCAGTCACACTTAGGAATATCATTATAGCGCTGGTTTTCACCATGAATCGCCCGCTCCACGGTATAGCCATCATTATTAATCAGTACAATCACTGGATTGATATGCTCTTGAATCATCACCGCGATTTCTTGAATGGTCAACAAAGCTGAGCCATCACCAATTAATAAAACACTGCGCTTGTTTGGCGATGCAATAGCCGCACCCAAACTTGCCGGTAGCGTATAACCAATCGAACCCCACATTGGTTGTCCATAACAAGTCACGCCTTCTGGTAAACGCACATCACTGATGCCAAAATACGCCGTTCCCTGTTCTGCAAACACCAAATTATTATGGTCTAGATGATCGGCAATGATATGCCATAGATCATCTTGAAGAATAGCCTCGCTGTCCTTACCCTGCTGCTCATGCGGCTTGACTTCTTTACAGAATTGCTTTGGCACAATATTAATATTTGAGGTCAAGACTTCATGTAGCGTTTTTAGGGCATCTTTTAGGGCAATGGGCGCAAAGTTTTTGCCAGCAATGCTCGCGCGCTCATAATGCAAATCAACCACTGTACTTTCATCAATATCTTGGCTAAAACCTGCCGTCGTAGTATCGGTATATTGCACACCGATTTTTATTAAGCACTCACAGTTTTCGACTGCATCCTTGACCACGGGACGTGATGCCACGCCAGCATAAGTCCCTGCCCAGCGCTCACTATTCTCGTCAAGCAAAGTTTTGCCCCACGATAAAGTCGTATAAGGAATATCTGTATCGGCAATCAATGCCTTAAGCTGATTTTGCAGCCCTAAACGATGCACCATCAAATCTGCCATCAGCGTCGTGGTTTTGTTTGGCAAAAACTCTATGAGCGCTTGCTTAAAGTCTGCCAATGCTGCTTGACTGGTGATGTCTTCTTGGCTATCAACAAGCTTTGTAGTCGGTGGATAAATAGGTTGACGAGCAACATCAGGCGATAGTAACAGGTAGCCCGGGCGATGTTTTTTAAGAATTAAACGAATCACACGGTCGATTTCTGAGGCAGCATTTTCAGGGGTAAGCTGCGCTCGTGCTACCGTGACCGGCTCTACCATTTTAATAAAATGATTGAACACGCCATCACCAAGTGAGTGATGGATGCGGCGCTTTGAATCTTGTAGAGCCGTACTTGGCGCGCCCACGATATGTAGCACTGGTGCATACTCAGCAAAAGAGCCTGCGGTCGCGTTAATCGCTGACAATTCTCCCACCCCAAAGGTCGTCACCATCGCCGCAAAGCCGCGCTCACGTGCATAGCCGTCAGCTGCGTAACCTGCATTTAACTCATTGGTGTTACCCACCCAGCGCAGCTTATCAGAGGCAATAATATTGTCTAAAAAAGTTAAGTTGAAATCACCAGGTACGCCAAATATCTCTGATGCGCCTGCTTCTGCGACACGATCAAACAAATAATCAGCGATGGTATATTGTTGACTCATAGTACTTATCCTTAAGTGTTATTTTTATAAATCATGAAAATGATTAATATGGTTAAAGTCATTATAAAACTGTATTCCAGCCTATTTATAGAAAGCAAAGCTTTTGGAATATAGATTACAACAATCTGTTATATCACAGATGAAGGCTAGGATAATATGCCAATTTACTATCTTTTACTTTTTTTCATACTAACTGTTGACACGTTCAAAAAACTGCGTATAATACGCCTTCATCAACTGACGATAGTTAATTGATAATTAGCGGGAATAGCTCAGTGGTAGAGCATAACCTTGCCAAGGTTGGGGTCGAGAGTTCGAATCTCTTTTCCCGCTCCAAATACTTAAAAAGCCTCACTTAACAGTGAGGCTTTTTTTTGTCCAATTTTCGGGGCTTGTAGAAGATATTTTGAAAAATCTTTTCCAATCTAGTTAAGTTTAGCTACTCAATCAAAAAGCTCATTTTCGGTGCGGTGCCCATTTGGTGCCTAAACCGTGCCCTGCTCTGAAATTGCATATACGAATCTGACCACAACCTAGCTATTTTTAGTTCAAAAACCATCATGACACCTAACCTAGTGAATTTGGCACTATGCTGATTTTTGAACCCAACCTCAATTCAGCAAAAAACGTGTTTTTTAGAGGCCTAAATTTTCCAAAATCCATTTCAGATTTATAACATTCAAAATTAATTGTCGCTTACACGGTGATGACTACAACCTAATATTTAAAAGTAATTAGACCGAGTAAAATATGTATCGGCGCTAAGCTTAATGACTTTCAAGACACTTCGAACAACCATCCTAGTAAGCATTCTAGCTTTCTTCTGAACCTCCTTCCTCACAAATTCCATCTTCTTCATAGAGGATAATATCCCCGGGTGTGCAATCTAAAAGCTTACAAAGCTCATTTAACGAATCAAAGTCTATTCTAGTAACTTCATTATTGTACATCCGATATAAAGTAGATCTTCCTAGTTTAGACATCCTGTCAGCATCCGCTACACGGATGCCTCTTTGTGCAAATAAAACAGGTAAATTGAGCTTAATCATACATAAAATCCCTAAAGTGATAAAAAAATGCTTGCAAGTGATAATTTTTATAGATACTATGTACTCATTAGTGATAACTAATAACCCACTAATAGTAAATTTATTTCACATGGAGAACTATTATGTCACAGACTTATCTCACTACTCAAGAATTAGCCGATCGTATTAAATACGATGCTCGTACTATCCGCAATCAAATGAAAGACACTGTTTTGATTGAGAACATTCATTACATACGCCCTTTTGGCGGTCGCAAGATTTTATATGTATGGGAGCGTATCGAAGAGGATATGTGCAAACCTGTTATGAGTGCGATCAATGGTATGGCTTTACAGTAAGTTTTATTTAAACAAGGAGATTAACAATGGCATCAGTAAGAGCAAGGCGTGGCAAATTATTTATAGATTTCACATTTATGAATATTCGTTGCCGCGAGACGACAAACTTCCCTGACACTCCAGCAAACGTTAAAAAACTGACTTTAGTCGCAAAAAAAATGGAAGCAGAAATCACCCTAGGCATCTTTGACTATGGCGCCTACTTTCCGAAGAGTACGCGTTTAAAAGAGATGACGGCAATGGCTGATAGAGCGGAAGCTTGTATCAGTCGTAATCCAACCTTTCGGCAGTTTTCAGAGATTTGGTATGAGGAGAAGAAGATTGAATGGCGGCCGAGCTATCGGCAAAAGACGCAGATAATTTTAAATAAGTATTTGTTGCCTGAGTTTGGTGGCAAAGCAGTACATGCCATAAAAAAACCAGACTTGCTGACCTTCCGTAGCTCTCTCGCCAAAGTTCGTTACGGTAAAGATGGTCAGTCAAGTCTGTCAGTAGCACGGATCAACCAGATCATGATACTTCTTCGTATGATACTAGAAGAAGCGTCTGATCGCCATGAGTTTGAGATGCCTTATAAAAATATTAAGAATCTTAAGCAAGCTCGTCCGGATGTAAATCCGTTTACATTGAGTGAGGTATGGCTGATTTTAAAGCATGTCCGTGCTGACTATAAGCCCTACTACACCATTCGCTTCTTTACCGGGATGCGTACCAGTGAGATTGATGGGCTTAAGTGGGACTGTATTAATTTTGATCGCCGTGAGATCAGTATCCGTGGTGCATTAGTAAATGGTGAGATGGGTCCAACGAAGACGTTAGGCTCGCAACGTGATATTGCGATGTCGCAGTTGGTCTATGACGCCCTACTAGAGCAGAAGGCACGCACCTTTGGTAAGTCAGAGTTTGTGTTTTGCAATTCACAGGGCAATCCGATGGAATACCGCAATGTGAACCGGCGGGTATGGAAACCTACGCTTGCCCTGCTCGGCCTGAAACATCGGCGTGCTTATCAGACTCGGCACACGGCAGCGACGCTTTGGCTCGCTGCTGGTGAGAATCCTGAATGGATAGCGCGGCAGATGGGTCACAGTAGTACGGAGATGCTGTTTCGGGTGTATAGCCGTTATGTGCCTGACATTACCCGACAGGATGGTTCAGCGATGGATAACTTGCTACTAGCGAGCAAGGAGAAGTTGACCAGCGCAGCAAATAGCGCTAGCACTGAAATACTCAGCATGAATGCACAAACAGACAAGGAGACGTCACAATGAAAATCATCAATTATGAAGAGCTGTTTAGCGAGTTTAAACCGGATGGTGCAATCAGTACAGATGCGAACCTTATTGCTAATACATTGATGCGTGAGCTGTATGTTTCATCGGGCCATAACCTTGCTCGCTTCTTGGGAGTGAAGTGCTGCTTTGATAATGATATGGCACTGCGGGTATGGGTGCAGAAGCACTTGGATGCTCAGGATGGGTACTTTGCAGAAGATATGAGCAGCAAGCTTCAAAGTGAGCTTTATGAGCTATTACCGCAGTCTGGTTATGACGGCTATTGAGGAGAATGTGATGAGTGTAAAGCTTCAGCCGAATATGACGCAGAATGCAAGAGATCTAAGAATCTGTGAGGATTACTGGGCGTATGATAATAAAGGTGATTATATCGCGCATGTAGAAATCGTTTGTGAGAAGTATGAGATTAGCGCTCAAGTACTGTTCGAGACAGTCGGTGAATGTTTTGCTTATTTAGATGATGTGCGATGCGAGTACTGTGGTTATGTGTGCCCTTTACAGATACCAGCAGACATTCCTTATATGCGCTCAAAAGAGCGTTGGTGCTGTGAGGTATGTGAACATGCTGTATGGCGGGAACATAATAGTAGATAAGTTATTATAAATTTTAAAGCCAGGCAGCTTGGGTTGCCTGGCTTTTTCGTATGCAATATATTTTCTCTTAAATGCAGTCTAAACTTAGTGTGGTAACACAACTTCTCTTCAACGTTTTTTTAGATACTCTCCTTAAGAAACTAGAGTTAATGAGCATGACCCCTAGTGCTTAAAAACAATAGAACATATATTTGTAGAATGACCTATGCTATCGGTCTCTTAAACATTAACTTACGGTGTTTCAATCAGGCACCCTAACCATAAAAGTTAAAACATAATAGCTACCTGCCCTAGTCAGAGACAGATGAATCAATTAAATTAAACAGCTACTTACCATTCTGCACTTTATTTAAGATAAATACCTTTATTCTCAAGGTCATCTAAAACCCTATTAATTGCTGTTACTTGCCCATCAGTAGGGTTTCTTCTAGATTTTCCTAACAATAAATTAGGTATGATAGAAATAATCTCCTCATCTACAGTACTTAATAAGTCATTATTTTTTGCATTGCTAATTAATGTCATCCAATTACTTGGTGGTACTACACAAAGCTCATTAAGACTGTTGGCAGATTTAACAGTCTTCTCTGTCTGTTTTTTTACATCCAAACGTTTTTCTTGAATTACACTGTCAGGCACTAACTGACTTTTAAAGTACATATCTAAAGAAAAATATTCTCCACTATCAATTACTTTTTGGACTACAGTTAAACTTTCTTTAGATTTAGCCATAGATAGTACAGCCTTACCCGTATCTTCGCTCAGCTGATTAAGTAAGTTATTAATTTTCATTGACGTATCTAAAAACTGGTTATGGTAGTGCGCGTTTATAGATTGATTAGTCCAAATTTTTGGGTAATTAAACTCAAGTTTCTCTTTGTCTATTAAAGCTTTTATCACATAAATCGTATACGCAGTCAAAGTAGCTTTAGTATTGCCAACAAATTCCTCTTGTTTATAAACGGCTTTTTTACAGGCTTCCCAGATAATAAATTTAGCAACTAACTCTTGAAAAAAGTAATCATTAATTTGTTCAGGAGATTTTTCCCATATTTTTTCGATAGATTGTGCAAACCCTCTAAATGCGATTTGCGCACCTTTGATAGCATCATGCGGTCTTTTATCAAAAATTAAATATACTTTGGCTAAATCAGTCTTAATGATAAGTTGAGACTTTGGATGTTCAGACCTAAAAGCTTTTTTGCCAGCGTCAGTTAACTTGCTTTGAGCATTTAGATAAGAACCTCTTGCTCGCTCATAATACCAA
The DNA here is from genome assembly GCA_904846265.1 of Psychrobacter immobilis. Lineage (GTDB taxonomy): Bacteria > Pseudomonadota > Gammaproteobacteria > Pseudomonadales > Moraxellaceae > Psychrobacter > Psychrobacter immobilis_A. Next base: position 453,206 of record CAJHAA010000001.1, read on the forward strand.
CGAGTCTGCTTGATATTCTCATCAGATGGAGGAGCCCAAACTCGACGTGATATCTCCTCAAGGCGGCGATGAAAGGGATGGTTAGAAAAGAAGTCAGAATCTCTAATAGCATTTTGAGAGTTAGCAAAGCGTGAAATATTACTAATCAGATCATCTGACTTTGAATCGCTAACAACGTTTAGTTTTAATTGAACATGGACATTTTTTAAGCTGGCTTTATCTTTTTTACGAGTAAGTAGTAAAGATGCTGTGGTTTGACCGCCATTGACGATCTGTAAGTTGCTGATCTTTGTTATTGCTTGCTTACTTGGATCATATTCTACATCTGAAGCCGTTGCTGTTAGACCGTTGTTGTAGCTAAAAAATAACTCTGGTTCTGTGTTGATGGTTTTTCTGATCCCTTTATTAATCTTACCTCGGAATTCTAAAAAGCTTCTAACGTTTGCTTCTAGTAATCTAGCACCATACTCATCATATAAGTTAGCTAGAGTATCTCCATTTATTACACACAGATAACTTGTGAGGTCTTCAGATTGGGTCGCCACTAAAGTAGGTATAGCACCACCCCATTCTGCAAGATTGATCTCAATTGCTTCAGATTTAGACTGACTGCTTTCAAGGTCATATAAGCGCTTTACATCCCAAATATCAACTCTTAAAGGAATACTCAGCTCATCATCCACTTCTTTCTTATTAGCTACACGATTACTTAGCTGAGCATTGGTTAAAATAACCAGCTTGATAGACTCAATTCTTTTGTACTTTTGGAAGATTTCTTTTGCAGCAGCATAACCAGAAGAGCTTTCCTCCAAACTATCAATAAATTTATCATCTAAAGAATTATTAAAAAAACGAATTGCAGATTTTTTTAGCTGCTCGATACGAGTGTTAATAAGAGTCTGCAAAGCATCATCATGAATGAACTCATTAATTAAGATCACTAGTTCCAGCTGGTCTAATTCAGGATCATTAAAATCCCCGTTAAAACCTAGCCCATCAATTCGGCCATATCTAGGCTTATAGAAGTGATGCAAATCTAGATCATTAATTACACCTTGTTCTTGCAGGTAGGGAAGAACTTTCTCAATATATAGCGTTTCTTTGTATGCGCCTTCTGATGAAGAATGATGATCTAGCTCATTCATCAAATCCTCATAGTAGCTCTCTAGCTCACTTTTGCTATCCATAGTCATTCCTCCAGCTCTTCATCAATCTCATTTTCATCTCCAAAGTAGTCATTTATAAATACTTTGTTGACAGTGTAGCTAACTGTTTTAGTATTTGCAGATTCTGGAAAGCTGATAGCAAATGCTGGTACATGGGGAAACTTCACACCATCACTCTTTTCACCTTTAGAACTTTGCTTAAGGTCTAGCGACTTAAGCACAAGTAATGGCTTATTTCTGTTTTTTCTGAAAAAACGAGCTGTTTGTGTAACACCCGATTTAACTCGTTCTTTTTCAGCTTTTTCATACTGCTCTTCAGTTAGGCCAAAGGCCTCCTCCCAAGGACGTAAAATACGACCACCACCATCAGCTGTTTTAACGTGATCTGATTGATAGCAAGATTGTGCAAAAGTACGAACTTGTGATTTTCCTTCCTCACCTAAAAAACTCTTGTGTAGGGCAATATCCCAAAGTGCGACCTCTTCTTCTCTGTCACGAATGTAAGTGATTAAAGCATTTTTTCTTTCCATATCATCTATTGAGTATTCATAGCTAGACAATATCGAAATGATCTTATCAACGGATACATCATTTACTAGATAAAACTTATCATCAACTTTATTTTTTTCATGACTAAAAACTATTTTTTTGCCATACTGTTTAGTAATGCTCTGACTGAAGTCTTCAAAACTTTTACGCTGTTTATCTAGATTACCCAATGAAATGCCTCTCAACGTATAAGCTTCTTCCGAAAAGTTCTCAGATAGCCTCATTTCATCGGTATGATGCATTTTATTACGAGCAGTGATTAATAACCCTGTATTACTACTTCTAACTTTTAAGCCGTATTGCGATGGTTTGAAACCATTTTGCTCCATAATTATGAACTCTTTGTCAAGTTCCTGAATAGACTGTGCGATAAATGCATACCATTCAAATGATGCATCCGTGACGTATAACTTACATAAATCATCGTACTTATCTCTATAGCCAAACCAACGACCCATTTGCAGCAGAGTATCACCCATCGCAGTATTACGGATCAGGTAACTAATAGTCAAACCTTCTAGGGTGAAGCCCCTAGAAAGGCTGTACCCTCCGATTGCAATAACATTCAATCCATCGTCATAATTATCATAGTCTAACTTATCATCAGTTTTACTGTTAATAACTCTTACTTTGACAGATTCGATAACCTTTTGAAGTTGCTCAAAAAAACGATCAACTTCACATTCATTACTATAAGGTAAATATTTATTATGAAGTCCTTTTAAGTGGTGATTTAGCATTCGCTCTGCCTGAGCTTTACCCCCTAAATATTTTACGGCACCCTTAATTTCTTCATAAAGCTGACTAATCAGATACAGTACGTCTTTTTGTTCCTGAACCTTGTGAGAGACGTTGATAAGCATAGATGTATGTTTATTACTGACCGGTCGAATACCTTTAATAACGATGCTTATTAGATACTCATAGACAGCATTGATAAGGCTCTGAGGAAGCTCAGTAATTATAAAATCTTTTGGTTTTTTAAGTGGGATAGTTTCATTATTATCATTAATAAACTCAATAAAAGGAGAGTCATAATTAGGCTCTCCTTTTTCATTTAAAAAGAACTTAGTAGCTCCCAGATAGTTAGAAGGGGCTTCTAAAGTGAAAATAAAGTCTTTAGGAAATAGATCTTCATCTAAGTCTTTATTTTTATCTTCATGATCAATGAAAATATTAGCAAATGGTGTTGCTGTGTAACCAATGTAAGAGCCTTGATGGAACAAATTAAGTATTTCTCTAATTTGTCCATTAATTTTAGTTGTTTCATTTGGCTTTTTACTGGTGTTGACTGATGCATTATCAGCCTCATCATCAATAATTAAAGCTGGCGCTTTATTAAAACGCTTTCCCTCTTCATTATCACGCAACCACTCAATAATATTTTTTAGTGTTACATGATTTTTCTTAACAACCATAATTATTGGAGTTTTCGCATTCTCTGGACTAACAGCATTTAAAGCACGTATCTTTCCATTGAAGTCATCTGCTACAGTAGTAAGACAGTGAGGTTTATTAGACTTTACTAATTCAAACTCCTTTGAGTTTCTATCTTTAATTCCTCCTACCCCAACGTATTCTTGCGTTTCACTGTTACATCCTATAAAACCTTTATTAACGCGTTTTTGTGTCTGTGATCTAAGATTATTATGAATTCCAGTAATCAGAATAATCAGCTTATAACCATAATCAGCAGCAAGATTAATTAGGGATAAGTAATTTGCTGTTTTACCTGATTGGACGTTACCTACTACTAAGCCTTGACGCCTAAAAGGTAGATCCTCATTCGGGTTGCCCAGTCGCTCCAATATATCCCTATTCGTTATTTTCATGATATTAATTACTTTGTCAGGCAACTGCTCTTTTGTACGTAAGTAGTTATAATATCGTTCGCTATAATATTCGTTGCTATCCACGGTATGTAACCACGGTTTTATCTCTTGATCATCAAGTACATGCGCTTGATTCTGATCAGTATTGAAATAAGTTTCAAGCTTAAGGTTAATTAAATCAAAGTCTTTCTGGAATTCTTTTGCATCAAAGCCATGCATAAGCATTGACATTCTTACAGCATCAGCAGATAACAAATCTTTGTTATTTATCATACTGATAAGGCAAACTTCATATATTCCGTTAATTTGTTCATTGTTCATAGCTTAGCCTCTATTTTCTCTAAAAATAAATTCCAATTTCCTTTGTAGTTACTGTAAGGTTCCGTCAACTCAAAAAACCCAGCAATAATACTTAAATCCAATTGCATGTCAGAAAAGTTATCTAAATAGCTTATAGCTAAACTCTCAAGCTCTTCATCAGTATGCTTAGTCTTGAATTCTGTGGGCGAGTTAGCATAATCCACATATAACTGATCGATAGGAAAACTCTGCTCAACCAGCCTTATTAGCTCATTTAACTGCCCAGATTGACTAGAGTCCAAGCTTTCTAGAAGCTGTTTAATTAAAGGGTACTCTCTGTTGACCTGATATGACTTCAAACCCTTATTGGTATATTGATGCCATATTGGTGTCGTATTTGCTTTTTGCCGATAGCCCTTAGAGGTATAAACATTTTTAGAGCCTGAAATATACGTATTTATATATCGCTTGAGCTGGTCACGAATTTGTTCTGGTGGTTTAGCATGTGACTTCTTAATATCAATATGCCATTCACTATCAAAATTATTAGGCAAATCAATTTCGATTCTGGTTAAGGCTGTAAGATCAGATTTCCCTGTTAATCTAAACCAATCTCCTGATATCAAGAGTCGATCGGCTCTATAAACATAAAAACCTTGGTTGTCTCGATAACTACCTAAGGAGTACTTCTCATACTCATCTTTGGTACATTTAGAATGATGTGGCAATGTATAACCTTGAAGGGTTATATAAGTATTTTTGTACTTTATAGATTCAAGCTTGTGGATTTGAGTAGCAGGTGAGTGGCGGAAAAATGGATCGACAAAATCAACTTTTCTCCCATTAATACTAATACTTAAATTATTAGCCGACCTATACGACTTATCTAAAAATCGATGGAAAACTAAATTAAGATGGGTTTCAGCAGCTTCAAACTTTTGAAATAAATGCTTTTCATTACTGATCTGATGATCATCATTCAAACGGTCACAGTTCTCCCATAAGACAAGAGTTCCAGTGTCCTGCAATTGATCAACTTGATAAATTGAGCTGATTTCGTCTTGACCCAGTTGGATTAATGACCATTCGTTGGTGTCTGTTACCTGATCAAGATCCCAACACATAGCCCAAATATCTTCAAACTGTTTAGAAACTACGGTTAAACGCTTGCATTGAGAGAATGAGGCCGTCTTAAGACCCAAACCAAATCTTCCCAGATCTTTATTAGACCTTTCAACTAAAGGGCTTTTAGAGCCAATAGTCATGGCTTTTATGAGCTCCTCTTTATTCATTCCATCACCATTATCAATAATGGCGACTTTGGTTTCTGGAAGTGTCTCAAAAATGATATCTACATTACTAGCACCTGCAGTAATGCTGTTATCAATCAGGTCAGCTAACGCAGTATCAAGCTCATATCCAATGTCTCTTAGAGATTGCATGAGCGCTGCCGCATTAGGTGGACTATCTATGGTTAATAACATATCTATAATTACTCCGTAATTTTCCGTTTTTGTAATTTCTAAGCAAAGTATTTAATCAATTTGATATGCATTAAAGCTTTTACCTTTCTCGTACTACAAAAAAACCATTCTCCACCATAAGACTGAAATAATGATCAGTCAACCAAGTTATGATAAGTTTCGAAGATATATAGATAATTAGCTTATATCATTTAAAAAACACGCATATTCAGCTTCTTTTGAATTTAATAGTATGCCTTCTTCTTAAATTTTTCTCCCAACTATACTATGAAACTTTGTGGTGTCCTAAAAAGTATGCTAGTGATAAAAGTCGATAAGAAATCTATGCTACGTTCTGTGATCCTACAGGACTTTCAAGGATTAAAGAGTTCTTTAAACTTTAATAAGCATAATTTTAGGACACTATCAAAATTTTTATCTAGTCGTTAGTTTACTAACTTTAATTCTAAAATTTCTTTAACATAGCGCAATTTCACTTTTGACAAATAATAAACAGCTTGCTATGATAAAAAACATCGTGGGTTTACGGCTACTTCCAGCGCGATGAAAAACAAAGACTGGTAAAACGCACAACTCCTTTTTGCTCTGTAAGGTGACTGTGTCGTTTCAATTTGACACAGACAGAGCAACAGGAGATTTCTTTATGACTACTTCTAGTCAATTACATCCAAACTTTAAACCTCTCAATCATTTTCCTCATACTCAGCGACTGAGCCTTATGAGTGCTTTCTGCTATTCCGCTTTTTTAAGCAAACCCATAAAACCGCTTCATAAACCTTTATCAGTTTCAGGCACTGGTATATCAAGCTTTGTTAAAAATATGGCTTACCTTGGTTTTATTACTGTGCCCAACTGCTCTTAAGTTTGACACATAGCAATAAGACTAGCTAAGAATTTGAATGCATTCACCTCATTTAACGATTATTAAAAGGCAACCTTATGACAGCATATAGCGGTAAAACCAACCAAGATGACAATACTAATAGCAAGCAAGATACGGGCGTTAAAGACTGGATGACAGAGATATGGGACTGGATTGATAACCATAATATAGCAGGCAGCTCTGACAGCAGCGTCCCTCGTAAACCTGACGCATTACGTCAGTTAGAGCGACTGGATTTGGGATATGGAAAATCAACGAGTTATAGTTATATTGATAATAAGTCAGTATTACAAAGCGAAAGTGAGTCTACTGAGCCATTACCTAGCGCTATCGGCCATTTAAAAAATCTAAAGTACCTTAGGCTAAGAGGTTTTAATGAACTACCAGAAGAGATTGCTCAACTAGATAGCTTAGAGACACTGGTTTATATGAACTGCGCTTTCACTGAATTCCCAAAGGTATTGTGTAAACTAAAGAATCTTAAAGCTCTTAAGATTTTTTCAAAAAGCTTAGAGAGACTTCCTAATGAGCTTGGCAATCTATCATCGCTTACCCATTTTGATATGAGAGGAACGCAGGTTCAGGAGTTACCAGACTCTATTGGCAATCTAAGCAAGCTTACTAGTATTGAGCTGTATGCCAATGAATCGTTGAAAGCTTTGCCTGATAGTATTGATAATTTAATAAACCTTGAAAAACTAGAGATACGTGCTTCTAATTTCAAAACCCTGCCAAGCTCGATAGGCAATCTAAAGCAATTAAAAAGTCTTGGGCTCTATCATAATGGCCTACAAAGTCTGCCTGATAGTGTTACCAATCTAAAAGCATTGGAGCAGCTCGATGTCACGGAAAACTCTCTCTCGGATGTATCAGAAGCTGTCAGTCGATTTATGGCTGGTGTTGATGGTAAGACATGTTAGAAAGAAATACCACACAATATCGCAAGCTCAGTTTGAGGCTATTGCTCAGTCATTGAAATAAACTTCAACCGTCCAAGATTTGGGGGTAGGTTTTTTGATAACCAAAAAGCCTGCACCATTAGTCAAAGAAGTTTCCCATACTCATTTAAGCTACTATCGACTTCTCACGACAACAGATGACGTATAATACTCTAATGCTATTCAAATAAACTTCTTATTTATTTATACTTAATCCAAACTAGAGTCGACAAATACCAATCCTAGATGTTCGTGTATATGACAAGCAAACAAGCTGTAATGTGATACCATTCTTCGATAATTTTTCATTTAATAAAACCTCCTCTGATCATAAGATTTATAACTATGGCACTTAAGAAAACCGAGATTTATTCTACCCTTTGGGCAAGTTGCAATGAGCTACGCGGTGGCATGGATGCCAGCCAATACAAAGACTACGTATTGACCATGCTATTTATGAAGTATGTGTCTGATAAATATAAAAACGATGCCTTTGGCGACATCTTAGTACCAGAAGGCGGTAGCTTCGATGATATGATCGCGCTGAAAGGTGACAAAGAAATTGGCGAAAAGGTTGATAAGATTATCGCTAAGCTGGCTGAAGCCAACGGTCTGCGCGGTGTCATTGATGTTGCTGACTTTAACGATGAAGAAAAGCTCGGTACAGGCAAAGAGCATGTCGATCGCTTGTCTAAGCTGATTGGTATTTTTGAAGGATTGGATTTATCAGGCAACCGTGCTGATGGTGATGACCTGCTGGGCGATGCTTACGAGTATCTGATGCGCCACTTTGCAACCGAATCTGGCAAATCAAAGGGGCAGTTTTATACGCCATCGGAAGTGTCACGTATTTTGGCGAAGATTATTGGTGTAGATGACAATACACCACAGGACGCGACCGTATACGACCCTGCGTGTGGCTCAGGCTCGCTGCTACTAAAAGTTAGTGATGAAGCGCCACGCGGCTTGACGATCTATGGTCAAGAGATGGACTTTGCCACTACCGCACTTGCGAAAATGAATATGATATTGCATGGGGCAACAGGTGCAGATATCTACAAAGGCAATACGCTATCCTCACCGCACTTTGTAGAAGGCAGTCAGCTTAAGACCTTTGATTTTATCGTGGCAAACCCGCCTTTTAGTAATAAAAACTGGACCAGTGGTTTAAACCCAGAGTCGGATGAGTTTGACCGCTTTACTTGGGGTATTCCGCCTGAGAAGAACGGTGATTATGCTTTTCTGCTACATATCATCAAAAGCCTAAAAAGCACGGGCGTTGGCGCAGTGATTCTACCCCATGGCGTCCTGTTCCGTGGCAACGCCGAAGCACATATCCGCCAGAACCTCATCAAGCAAGGCTATATCAAAGGTATCATCGGCTTGCCAGCCAACCTTTTCTACGGTACGGGCATCCCTGCTTGTGTCATCGTGATAGATAAAAATACTGCAGAGAGTCGAGCAAAAGGTGACGCGGGTCTGTTTATGATCGATGCCAGCCGCGGCTACATGAAAGATGGCAATAAAAACCGCTTACGTAGCCAAGACATTCACAAAATCGTCGATGTTTTTAATTCTCAAATCAATCTAACAGGCTATAGCCGAATGGTTGAATTAGATGAAATCATTGATAACGACTATAACTTAAACATTCCTCGCTATATCGATGCCAGTGTTGATGAAGATCAGCATGACTTGACCGCGCATTTAAAAGGCGGCATTCCTGTCGCAGATATCGACTCCTTAGAGTCTTATTGGCAGGTATTACCTAACTTACGCAAGACGCTATTCTCTGACATGAGAGACGGTTACCGCGAGTGTCTCGTGGCATCGACTGAGGTCAAAGCAGCGGTATTGGCTCATCCTGAATTTATTGCCTTTGCTGAGCAAAGCCTAACGCCATTCAACGACTGGTGGCAAGCCATAAAGCTGAGTGAAATAACCAAAGGCGATAGACCTAAAGCCCTTATTCATAGAATCAGTGAAGACTTGCTACAACGCTACGAGGTAGCGCCCCTTCTCGATAAATATGATATCTATCAAATCTTGATGGACTACTGGAGTGAGAGCTTGCAGGACGACATCTATGCGATTAGCCAAGATGGCTGGACTATCGGCAGTCAGCTACGCAAGCTGGTCGTGGCTAAAGGTGAAAAGCTTAAAGAAGAGCCTGACCTGATTATTAATAAGGTCAAATATAAAGCCGAGCTGATCCCGCCAGCGCTCATCATCGATCGCTACTATAACGATGAACAAGCCCATATCGATGCGCTACAGGCTGAGCTAGATACTGCCTCAAGTACCATAGCTGACTATACGGAAGAGCATGGAGATGAAGACGGCTTGCTAGCAGATGCTGCTAACGACAAAGGCAGCTTTAATAAGTCGAGCGTCAATGCACGTCTCAAGCTCGCCACCGATAGCGAAGAAATCACTGCTTTAAAACAACTGCTGACGTATTTCGATGCAGAAGCCAATGCCAAGAAATCACTAAAAGAAGCACAAGAGGCGTTAGATCTGGCGGTATTTAAGCACTACCCGACTTTAGATGACGCAGCCATCAAGACGCTACTCATCAAGGACAAATGGCACGCTACGCTACAAGGGCGTATCGAAGATGAGATTGAGCGTATCACTGCTCAGCTTGCTAACCGTATCAAGGAGCTGGATGAGCGTTATGCTGAGCCTTTATCGCAAATCGTCGATGAGGTGGAGACATTAAGCCAAAAAGTACAAGCGCATCTGCAAGCGATGGGAGTGGCGTAATGAGTGAGGTTAAAATACCTGAGGGTTATAAACAGACGGAGGTTGGTGTGATTCCTGAGGATTGGAGAGTATCGAATATAAAAAACATCTCACTCTTGCCTACTCAAAACGGATTATTCTATGAACCTCAAAGAAAAGGAAAAGGTGTTCCACTAATTAATGTTAGTGACATGTATAAGTCTGCGCCAATAAACGTGAGTTTACTAGAACTGTTTGACGCGACATCAAATGAAATTAGTGTTTTTAAAGTTAATAGTGGAGACTTGTTTTTTACAAGGTCTTCTATTGTTCCTAGTGGAATCGCATTTTGCAATATATTTGAATCGAAACGTAATGATGTTGTTTTTGATAGCCACTTAATACGAGTTCAACCAAATAACAATCTTATAGATTCAAGGTATTTATATTTAAACTGTATATCTCAACATGCTCGAACAGCTTTAATTTCAGAAGCTAAAACAGCAACAATGACAACTATTGATCAAGCTGCAATTAATCGTTGTCCTGTATTAATACCACCTAGAAAAGAACAAACCGCAATCGCCACTACCCTATCTGATGTCGATAATTTAATCCAGTCACTAGAAAAGCTGATTGCCAAAAAAGAAGCCATTAAAACTGGCACGATGCAACAGCTACTTACAGGCAAAACACGCTTGCCTGAGTTTGCCACTCGTGAAGATGGTAGTGTTAAAGGATTTAAACAGACCGAGTTGGGGCGGATTCCTAAGGATTGGGATGTTGACTTCATCAAAAACGTATTAAAAATTACAACAGGTGATAAAAATACCCAAGATAAAATTGATACTGGTAAATACCCCTTTTTCGTACGTTCAAAAACTATTGAACGAATAAATACTTACTCCTTTGATGGTGAAGCTGTTTTAACTGCCGGTGATGGTGTTGGTACTGGCAAAATTTATCATTATATCAATGGAAAATTTGATTATCATCAAAGAGTCTATTTGATGTATGACTTTGGCGATAAGCTTGATGGGTATTATTTCTATCTATATTTCAGCAATAATTTTTATGATCGGATTATGTCTATGACAGCTAAATCCTCAGTCGATTCTGTTCGTCGTGAAATGATTGCTGACATGCAAATTACTATACCCTCTAAACCAGAGCAAACCGCCATCGCCACTATCCTCTCTGATATGGATGCCGAGATTCAAGCACTGCAGCAGCGCTTGGGGAAAACCAAAGACATCAAGCAAGGCATGATGCAGCAGCTGTTGACTGGCAAGGTGCGGTTGCTAGATTCATCTGCTAAGTCAGACACCCAAACGTTAGCTAGTAAAGGCGAGCTGCAAGCATGAGTGACTCCACAACCTTAGAGCATGAAACTATCGTCTCCGTAGCCGACCTGCTGAATGAAAGCCGCCTAACTATCCCTGAGTATCAGCGCCCCTACAAATGGGATCAGCACAATATCGCTAGTTTATTCAACGATATCAAAACCCAAAGCGACAAGCCCGCCTATCGACTGGGCACTATCGTACTGCATAGATCTGAAAACGATGAGGGCAACGTTGTTCTTAATATCGTCGATGGTCAGCAGCGCACATTGACACTGATGCTGACGGTCATGGCAATTATCAAACATTATCATCTTGATGACTCAACTCAGCCTGAATCTGAGCAAACGATTCGCGAGGTATTAGGTAATCTTACTCAGAGCGTACCAAAGCTGGCTGAACGGCAAAAGTTTGCCAGTGATATCTCTGTCTATAATCTGCATACAAACTTTCAAGAGATACTACGCATTATCAGCCGTGGAGAGCTGAGTACCGACCATATCGACTTTTTGCTACATAAGTGTCAAGTCGTCATCTTTATCTTAGAAGATGAGTCAGAAGCGTTTCAGTTTTTTGACTCACAGAACTCCCGCGGCAAAGAGCTTTATCCGCATGACTTGCTTAAGGCTTTTCATTTGCGTGAGTTTGATACCGATGATCAGGAACTAAAAGCTAAGACGGTAGCGTATTGGGAAAAATTAGATGATGACAAGCTAGCGAAGTTATTCGCCCATCACTTGTTTAGAATCAAACATTGGTCGCAGCGTAAGTCTGCTCGTTCTTTTACCAAAAATCATATCGATGTCTTTAAAGGAATTAACTTAGATAAAGACCATCTACCTCCGTACGCTCAAACCCTGCTTATCACTAAGCACTATATTGATCAATATAACGCCAGCTCGGACCGAGTTATTGATAAGCAAATCATGCCTTACCCTTTTCAGCTTGATCAAACCATTGTTAATGGGCAGCGATTTTTTGATATGGTTCAGCACTATCACACTTTGATCAAACAGATAAAACAAGCGCCCGTTTATGATGCTACTCTCCGTAAGTTAAAGGACACAGACTGCCACGCCATTATGGATACTGATAGTAGCTGCTGTTCCGTTGTGTTGAGCAATCACACTTTGAATACGCGAGCTTCTGCCATTATCCATACGCTTAATACTTATAGCGAAGGCCACAGAAAAGGCGATAAATATAGCCGTAATTTATTCGATAACGCATTGATTTATTATATTGATAAATTCGGTACGCAGGATTTGTCGCAAGCTATTGAGGCTATATTCATTTGGGCTTATAGCATGCGCTTGACTGAGTACGCAGTTAGGCTATCTACGCTGGATAATACTGCCAAAAGTTATGATGGGATATTTAGAATTATTCAACAATCTATCTCTGCTAAAGAGATTTTAGTTACCAACAAACTTTCTATCAATAAAACAGCTGTTGATAAAAATAATAAACCAATTAATGAAGATGCTGATAGTGCAAGTAAACACTATAAAATCTATAAACTATTTAAGCATCTAAACTATTTAGTTTAATGATTATTTGAGCTAAATTTTTCTAGGACTTATGACATGACAGAACCATCAGTACTCTCACTAAACCTACAACAGCTACTTACAGAGCACTCATACCTGATTCCTATGTATCAGCGCAACTATGCTTGGGGTAAGGGTGAGATTCAAGCGCTCATTGATGACGTGCTAGATGCTTGTCAAAAAGACGCTCCTTATTATATAGGTACTCTTGTTGTGTTTAAAAGAAAGGATGGCACACTAGAAGTCATAGACGGTCAACAGAGGCTGACTACACTTACCCTTCTAGCCCTATGTTTAGATAACAATGAGAACTCTAATTGTGCCCAATATTTACTAGACTTTAAAAAACCTAATATATATTTTGAAAGTCGTCCTCAATCACACGAAACTCTTCAGCTACTTTTTGATGGTACGCAAGAAACAGATTTAAAGTATGAGAGCCTAAATGGAGCTATTTTAGATGGTTTTAAAATAATAAAAGAGGTCTTACAACAGTCTTTCAAAATAGATGATAAGACTAAAAGCTCTAAAATAACTCTGAATCAATTCTGTACATATCTATTTGAAAAAGTACTAATAGCTCAAGTACCTGTACCTGAGGAAACAGACCTAAACCATTATTTTGAAGTGATGAATAACCGAGGTGAACAGTTAGAAAAGCATGAAATTATAAAGGCGCGGTTGTTATCAATTATTGAAGAAGCGAAGGAAAAGGATATAGAAACTGATGATAAAAAATTAGCTAAAGCCCTAATTCATGATGTTTGGGAAGCCTGCGCCAACATGAATAAGTATGTGCAGTATGGTTTTAATACTAGCCTACGCACAGCTATATTTTCAGGGGGATGGAATAATCTTACAGCGATGAAATTCCAAGATCTATTAGCGCATTATAAAAATAATGCAGAAGATGAAGCACTTAAGCAAAGCAACCTAAATCAGAAAGTTGCTAACCCTATTAAAGGTGAAACGGCTAACTCAAGTTTATCATTACACAAAATTTTATTTGATAAAGACACGGTTATTCCTCCTAACCCTAAAGACAAAAATAAGAACAAAGATGATGACAGTGAGATTTATTACAGCGTAGTCAATTTTCCAAACTTCTTATTGCATGTTCTAAAGATTATGCTAAATACAGATGGCGAATTAGTAGACATCTCACTAGATGATAAGCAGTTGTTACCACAGTTTGAAAAATATATTATAGGTAGGGATGTAGCAGAACCCTATGAGCAGACTACAAAATTTATTTATGCTTTACTTAAAACTAAGTTCTTATTTGATAAATACGTGATCAAGCGTAAACCACTTGATGATAAGCATTGGTCATTAGAAAAATTAGAAAAAAGAGGCAAAGACCGCCCTCTAGATTTTTATAACAGTTTTGAAGATGAGAAAACTAATAAAAAACTGATAATGTTGCAGAGCGTTTTTCACGTGTCAGCGCCAACCATGAACTATAAGCATTGGTTGAATGCTAGCCTGTACTATCTACATAACAGCTTTAAAGAAAGTTATGACTTGAATGGTAAACAAGTTATTAACGGTGACAAGTATATCCAATATCTAGAAGGACTTGCTCGTGCATTTATGTTAAGACTCTATTTAACTAATGAACGAGATAATTATCACCAAATCATTTATCAAACCTCAGACTTTAATCAAGTCCTATCTAAAGATACTGACGATAATTTGAATCCTGATAGTTTACGTACACATATTAGGCATTATCTTAGGTATGGCAATATTCGTAATATCTTCGTATTTAATTATTTAGATTATTTGCTTTGGAAAAAGGGTAACGGGCCTAAATTTATATTTACTGCTCGAAGCTCTATAGAACACTTTTACCCTCAAAATAAACGAGATGATAAACTTTTTATAGATGATAAAAATACAGAAGATACGCTACTTCATTCGTTTGGCAATTTGTGTTTGATTAGTCATAGCCTTAACTCGCGAGTAAGCAATGATATGCCTGAAGTAAAGGTGAAATATTTTTCAGATGGTAGAGATATTGAAAATGGGCAAATTGATAGCTTAAAACTACTTAAAATGGTTGAATACACTAAAAATAAAAAAGAAATATGGGATAAAACAATGATCCAAACTCATGAAGATGAAATGTTAGAGATTTTGATGCAAGGTCTTAATCTAATTTCAGAGGACGCTGAATCATGAGTAACGTCACTGACATAGAAAGACTCACACAAAACCGTGTCGTACGATTCTTTACCGACACACTAGGCTACCGTTATCTAGGCGACTTCAAAGACCGACCTAATAACAAAAACATTGAGTCCGAGATTTTAGCGGCGTGGCTAAGCTCACGTAACGTCAGCCGTACGCTGCAAAATAGAGCCATAAACGCTCTAGAAAAAGCAGCCGCTATAGGCAGTGGCGTTAAATTATACGATGCCAATAAAAAGGTCTATGAACTACTGCGCTATGGCATTAAAGAAAAAGAAGGTACTGGTGATCATAAAGAGACCGTCTGGTTGATTGATTGGGACAACATAGAGGTCAATGACTTTGCCATTGCCGAAGAAGTCTCCATCAATGGCGAAAATAAAAAACGTCCCGATATTGTCCTTTATGTCAACGGTATTGCACTGGGCGTGATCGAGCTTAAACGCTCAACCATCAACGTCACCGAAGGCATTCATCAGAACCTAGACAACCAAAAGAAAGAATTTATTCGCAGCTTCTTTAGCACTATTCAATTGGTTATGGCAGGTAATGATACCCAAGGTTTACGCTATGGCACGATCGAAACGCCTGAGAAGTATTATTTAGAATGGAAAGAAGCCAACCCCAATCATACGCCCCAGTCTGATTCTAGCGTACCGACGCATCTTACTTTAGCAAACGCTAACTTCACCGATCAGCCCTTAGACTTCCATCTATATCATATGTGCAATAAGCACCGATTTTTAGACATCATCAATAACTTCATTGTTTTTGATTCGGGTGTCAAAAAGACTTGCCGACACAATCAGTATTTCGGGATACAGGCGGCAAAAAAACACATTGCTCAGCGCAAGGATGGGATTGTTTGGCATACCCAAGGCTCAGGCAAAAGCTTGACCATGGTTTGGCTGGCTAAATGGATACGGGAGAATGTTACCAATAGCCGTGTACTCATTATTACTGACCGTACCGAGCTTGATGAACAAATTGAGAAGGTCTTTTTTGGTGTCGATGAATCAATATATCGCACCAAGAGCGGTGCTGATCTTATTAGCCAGTTAAATCAGCCTAACCCTTGGTTGCTCTGCTCCTTAGTTCATAAATTTGGTCGCGGCGGTGATGATGATAGCCATGACAGTAAAGACACAGACGACTTTATAAAGGAAATTCAAGCCAGCTTACCGTCAGACTTTAGCCCTAAGGGCGATTTATTTGTCTTTGTTGATGAGTGTCACCGCACTCAGTCTGGCAAGCTGCACAGCGCTATGAAGGCATTATTGCCAGAAGCGATGTTTGTCGGTTTTACCGGCACGCCACTACTCAAAAAAGATAAGAAGAAATCTATCGAAGTATTTGGACCCTTTATTCACACCTACAAGTTCGATGAAGCAGTTGCTGACGGTGTGGTATTGGACCTCCTGTATGAAGCACGTGATATCGATCAACAACTTACCTCCTCTAAGAAAGTCGATGAATGGTTCGATGCTCATACTCGTGGCTTAACCAATATTGCTAAAAGCCAGCTTAAGCAAAAATGGGGAACCATGCAGCGGGTTCTGTCTAGCCAGTCGCGCATAGAGTGCATCGTCAATGACATCTTGCTCGATATGCAGAAAAAGCCAAGGCTTATGGATGGTCATGGCAATGCCATGCTTGTGTGCAATAGTATTTATCAAGCCTGTAAATCTTATGAGGCCTTTGAGAACTCTTTCTTGAAAGGCAAAGTGGCAATTGTGACCAGTTACTTACCGACTGCAGATAGCATCAAAGGTGAAGAAACTGGCGAAGGCATGACAGAGAAGCTTTTTAAATATCGAATCTATCGCAGAATGATTGCTGATTATTATGATATCAGCGAACAAGAAGCAGGTTCTAAGGCCGAGGACTTTGAAAAGTCAGTTAAAAAACGCTTCATCGAAGAACCAGGTCAAATGCGCCTACTAATAGTCGTAGATAAACTACTGACAGGATTCGATGCACCTTCTGCTACTTATCTATATATTGATAAAAAGATGGCTGATCACAATCTTTTTCAGGCCATTTGCCGGGTTAACAGACTCGATGGTGCAGAAAAAGACTATGGCTATATCATTGATTATCAGGATCTATTTCAGTCTTTAAACAGTACTATCTCTGACTATACGCAAGGCGCGTTTTCGGAATACGAAGATGAAGATATTGACGGGCTGTTAAAGAATCGATTAACTGCCGCAAAACAAAACCTAGATGATGCCCTAGAGATGGTCAGAGGACTGTGTGAGCCTGTTAAATACCCTAGAAATACACAAGATTATGGCGCTTACTTTTGTCCTAGCGAGGGCACGACTGAGGCTGAAAAAATAGAACAAGAACAGCTTAGACTCACCCTGTACAAAAGCGTCTCCAAGCTAATACGTGCTTATGGAAACATTGCCAATGAAATGGCAGAAGCAGGATATAACGATCAGGAGATCAAACGCATTAAAGACGATGTAAAACACTTTGAGTCCGTGCGAAATAACATCAAGCTTATGAGTGGCGACCATATCGATATGAAAAGCTATGAGCCGACCATGCGTAGAATGTTAGACACTTATATTCATGCCACACCTAGTGAGACGGTCATCGACTTTGAAGATTTAGGACTTATTGAGCTTATTGTCAATCAAGGGCCTGAAGCTTTAATCAAAGCCATACCTGAGGATATAGCGAGCAACCCTGAAAACGTCGCAGAGACCATTGAAAACAACGTGCGCAAAACGATTGTCGATGAAAACCCCGTCAACCCAAAGTACTACGAGCATATGTCTGCCCTACTCGATGAGCTCATTGAGCTACGCCGACAAAAAGCCATTGCTTACGCTGAGTACTTACAAAAAATACGCCAGCTAGCCTCTAAAGTAATCAACCCGACTGGCACAGCAAGTGGTGAAGCATATCCTGAGGCTATTAACACCCCTGCTAAGCGCGCACTATATGATAACTTGGATCAGAATGAAGACTTGGCAGATAAAGTAGACGCTGCTATTAGACTCAATAAACAGGCTGATTGCTGGGGTCACCTAATCAAAGAGCGCAAGATTAAAAACGCGGTGCATCAGGTCATCAAAGAATACGAAGTTGATACTGACATAGAGGAGCTGATTAATTTGGTGAAAGCACAACAGGAGTATCAGTGATTGTTAAGTCAGCGCTTATTAAGATTGGCGAGTTAGATATACATTTAACTCGCAAGGATATTAAAAACCTACATATCAGCGTGATGCCACCTGATGGACAGGTCAGAGTATCTGCGCCTGATGCTATGACCAATACGGCCATTCGGATGGCTGTCATCCACCGTATACCTTGGATTCGGCGTCAGCAGGCTGCCTTTGCCAAGCAAGAGCGTCAATCTACAAGGGAGATGGTAAATGGAGAGACGCATTATCTTTGGGGCAGGCGTTACCGGCTCGAAGTGATTGAGCTTGATGACCTAAAGTCTCAAACCGTCAAATTAAAAAGCGGCAAGCTTATACTAACCGTAAATAAAGGGCTATCTGATGAAGTAAAAATTAAGCTATTGTCTGAATACTATCGTGGCCGACTAAAAGCCAGAGCACCTGACCTTATCGATAAATGGTCGAAGAAAACTGGTGTCACTATCAGCGATTGGCAGATCCAAAAAATGAAAACCAAATGGGGCAGCTGTAATATAGAAGAAGGAAACATACGGCTTAACTTAGATTTGGCCAAAAAGCCACTACCCTGTTTGGAATATATCATCTTGCATGAATTGCTACATTTTAAAGAGCGGCAGCACAATGATAGGTTCAAGGCCCTACTAGACACTTATATGCCTGACTGGCGATCTAGGCGCGACTTGCTCAACCAGATGCCATTAGGTCAAGAAAACTGGAAACATAAAGAGTAATGCTTTAGTTATAGACTAACGCTTAGGTTTGAGCCTCTACCTAGTCTTAAGCATATAACGCCTTTAAACAAAAACAGTCTGGCTCATCAGTGATTCTTGAGCTGTAATATATATACGCATCATTAGATAATAATGCTTCAACAGCTTCTGATATATAAGAAAAGACTTCTAGTGAGGGACTTTCGATACTCTCTATGGTAACTAACAGTCTCTTAGCATGACGAGCTTTTATAAATTGACTAACTAACTGCTGTGTAGCTGCCTTTACTGATTTCGATATAGATTCACCTGTGGCACTTGCTTGAATGAACTGGAATGAATTGCCATACTCAAACAGACTTTTGATATCCACAACATCTATACCGATGATGGTACTTGCAGAGTTTACATCAAGTACTCTAATGACCTTATCTACTTCATTAGGCTGACTGTAGTGGCATAATAAAATTGGACAGCTTCTAAGAGGTTATAATAACCCAAAGAAGGAAACTAGTATGACCAACAATCGCAATCAATATACCCGAGAATTCAAGCTTGAAGCCATCAGCTTAGTGAC
>CAJHAA010000002.1 GCA_904846265.1 Psychrobacter immobilis
CTGATCTAAACCCTATCGAGAAAAAGTGGGCACAGGCTAAGTTTCTACGCCAAGGGTGGATGGAGAATAATTTACCAAAACTGTTTCAGGATATGGGCTGTATCTCTTTTATTATAGACTGACTATAAAGTCACATTATGAGACATTTTTTGAGCGGTCATTTGGATTACTTAGAAGGTGGTTTTTATACTAAATGACATTATACGTGGATAACTTTTCTTATCATTCTAAGGGCTTGTGAATGTAGTAAACTGGTTGGCATTTCCGAATAGATAACTTTATAAATAGAGAAAATCATGGCAGTCGATTTTAGTAATACGCTCATCGTCGCGATTTCTGCAACGGCACTTTTTGATTTAACCGAATCAGAAAATTATTTGCTAGAGCTGCTAGAGCAGAGACCTGTAAGCGCCATAAAAGAGTTTCGAGATTATATGACCAAGCGTGAGAACGATGCTCTCAGCATTGGTGCTGGTTATCCATTAATTAAAGCTCTATTAAATCTGAATAATTATTGCAATGATGGCATGCAAGATTTAGAGGTTGAGACACCTTTGGTGGAAGTGGTCATTGTTTCAAAGAGTAGTCCAGATACGGGCATTCAAGTCCTCAATGCCATTCTTGAGCATGAGCTGACTATCTCACGCTCGGCATTTATTTCAGGCAGTCCTGTTGCTCCTTATATTAAAGACTTCAACGTCGATCTATTTTTGACGACCAATCGCGAAGATGCCCAGCAAGTGGCTGATGCCAATATCTGCGCTTGTGCGATACTCGATGCAACCCCCGTCAATACCTATGAGTTAGATACTGATCAGCTACGTATTGCTTTTGATGGTGATGCGGTGCTGTTTGATGATTCAGGTGAACTGCTGTACAAGCAAAAAGGACTGCGTGCTTTTCACGATCGCGAAATACAGATGCGTGATTTACCCATTGAAAAAGGCCCTTATGCTGAATTGTTGATTAAACTATCAAATTTACAGGAACGTCTACCCGCTGGTCTCAAGTATTCTCCAATAAAGATTGCATTGGTGACAGCTCGCAACGCACCCGCTGATCTGCGTGCGATTAAGACATTGCGAGAGTGGGGCGTCAATGTTGATATGGCGTTTTTCTTAGGAGGTTTAGAAAAAACAGCTGTACTTAGAACATTTGCACCTCATATCTTTTTTGATGATTCTATCAAACATATCGATGCCGCTCGTCGTTTTGTGCCCACCGCTTTGGTGCCTTATCACTCGACGTCGTTATTACATAGTGACAGTTATTTGATGACTGACAAAGAGGCTGCATTGTTAGATTTTACACCTGTAACACGCTCCACTACTACGCTGAGTCATTAAAATATCGCTAAAAACATAGATTAAAAGAATAGGGCATTATATGAATTGGCAGCAACTGCTTAGCTTGATTATGATACGAATAAAGCAGGTTATAGGCTTATATGCTTTTGTATTAATACCGATGTGGGGCATGTTTTTTTTAAATGAAGTGGCATTATTTGGTATGTGGAATATCTTTGGGATTGTACCTCGTGCCTTGGATGTGGGCAGCATGATTGGAGTGTTTGCGTCATGGACGATGCATGGCAATTTTTCACATTTGCTTGGTAACACTTTGACGTTGTTACAGATTTTATTTTTGTTTGGATTGTTTGAGAAGAATGCTTATCGAACAGTGATTAAGCTCATTATCGCATCTGGATTGGTCACTTGGATCATTGGCTCGCCATTGTCAATTCATGTTGGCGCATCAGGATTATGCTTCGCGATGCTCGGCTATATGATAGGCGGTGCTGTATTTGCGCGGCGTTGGGGTTATTTGATTGCCTGTATTGTCATGGGTACTGGCTATTGGTTGACCATCAAGCAAGGATTGATGCCGCAACAAGGTATCTCGTTTGCGGCGCACTTCGGTGGTCTATGCGCTGGATTGCTGTTAGGCGCTAATTCTAAGCATACTTATACCGCAACTTCTCAGCGCAATTGAATACATGAATATAATATAAGCCGTCTTAAACCCCTTAGTAATCAAATGTTTTAGCAGGGTTGTATTTGCATATTTATGAGGAGGTTAGCTTTTACCAGTACAAATACTAATGAACAACGGGTCATCTGTTGCCAACTCTCGCCATGCTGTTGTTTGCCTCACATGTTCATCAATCGTTAGCTTACTGTCTTTTTCGGGGATGACATAATCGGCACGCGCAGGAATACGACAGTTTATAACTTGTGGTACTTTCTGCACACTTCTGCGTCTTTCAAACAGATATAAATTAACCAAATATACATCTGGATTGTCTACCTGCACGCTAGCGTTGGCGGTATCGGCAGCGATAAAACGTAATATTTGCGGTTTGACATAAGACCATGGGCGAAACCACTCGGTGCTTTTTGCTACTTTGACGACTTGCACGCCTGCTGGTAACTTGCTCACTTGCTGACCATACCAGTTATATTCTTGGTGTATTTGAAAGGCAAACATACCAATCGCAGCAAACAAAGGAATAAGCCACTTTGGTGCGCGTTTGCCAGCCAGTTTACTGAGGTGAGTTATAATGAGTGCCAGACCAGCCATGCCAAATGCGGCAGCAATGGTAGCGATAAACTCAAAAAGCATAAAATCTTCCTTAATGCGTTAAGCACTTTTAGTTGAGCGCTTTTAACTAGGGCGTGTCCTCATTTTAAAAATGGTCATAAAAATGAGATAAATTGCCGTCAAACAAGGAAAGTAGCGAAAATAATATCTAGATATTGATAAGCTACTGACGATGTTTGGCAAAATTTAGCCCATTTAGAGGGTAATCGATTTAATTGAGAACACGCCCTAAGCATAGTTAATAAAGTATATTCAATGAAGCAAAAATCTAACATTTTTTATAATAAATAAGAGATAAAAAATCACTCACAAGCAGCTACTGCCTGTGAGTGATATATAGTAACTGAAGATATATTCTCATTTATACACTTAGTGGTCGACTGCACCGCCTGCGCCACGTGGAGAGCGGACACTTTCAACCAACTCTTGAATGTGTAATGGTGGGGGAGCAGTAGCATAAGAGACAGCAAACGCTACGATAAAGTTAAGCAACGCCCCAATCGCACCAAATGATAGTGGTGAGATACCAAATAACCAATACTCTGCCGTATCAGGGAAGTTCGCTGTACCGCTAATGAAGAACCAACCTTTAAAGACAAAGATATAAACAAGGATACTAATCAGACCTGTTAGCATACCAGCGATGGCACCAACATTATTGATCCGTTTAGAGAAAATACCCATCATTAGTGCAGGGAAGAGCGATGCACCAGCGATACCGAATGCTAATGCGACTACCTGTGCGGCAAACCCTGGTGGATTTATTCCTAACCAAGTAGCAACTACAATCGCAACACCCATCGTAATACGCGCAACTCTCAATTCGCCTTTATCAGTAATGTTTGGATTAAGGTTTCGTTTAATCAAGTCATGACTGATCGCTGACGAAATAGCGAGTAGTAGGCCTGCTGCTGTTGAGAGCGCTGCTGCCAAACCACCTGCGGCGATAAGACCAATAACCCATGGTGGAAGATTCGCAATTTCTGGGTTAGCTAATACTAAGATATCGGCATTGACATCCAGCTCATTACCCTTCCAGCCTGCTGCGGTGAAGCGTCCATCAAGTTCTAGATCCTGTGCGACACGTGCAGTCTCTACGGCTGCAGTGGCAGCGGCTACATCGCCACCATCCGCTTGAGCAGCACTCAAGGCAAGCTCAGCGGCACCAAGTCCACTGTCGTTGTACATTTGGATACGACCATCATTATTAAGATCATTATATTTAATAAGACCGGTATCTTCCCATGTCTTCATCCAGTCTGGACGTTGATCATAGTTTATAGGTGCTTCTGCTACCCCTTGTGGATAAATCGTATCAATCAGGTTTAAACGTGCCATTGCACCTACGGCAGGAGCAGTGAAGTATAATAGCGAGATAAACACCAACGTCCAACCAGCTGTCCAACGCGCATCAGCGACTTTAGGTACGGTGAAGAAGCGGATGATAACGTGTGGTAGACCTGCTGTACCGATCATGAGTGATAAGGTAAATAGCACCATGTTTAGTTTGTTAGGGACATCAGCAGTATAAGCCGTGAAACCCAAATCAGTAACCACCTGATCTAGCTTGGTTAAGATAGGAACGCCTGCTTCCACATGGTTTGAAAACAAGCCCAAACCTGGAATTGGATTGCCTGTTAATTCAAGTGAGATGAAAACAGCAGGAATGGTATATGCAATCATTAGAACCACATACTGCGCTACCTGCGTATAAGTAATCCCTTTCATACCACCAAGTACAGCATAGAAGAAGACAACAACCGCAGCAATCAGTAGACCAGTAGTGTTTTCAACTTCCAAGAAGCGTGAGAAAGCGACACCGGCACCTGTCATCTGACCGATAACGTATGTGGTTGACGCAATAATCAAACAAACTACGGCAATCATTGCTGCCGTTTTTGAATAAAAACGGTCACCGATGAAGTCAGGTACCGTAAACTTACCAAATTTACGTAAATAAGGCGCTAGGAGCATTGCCAGTAGTACATAACCACCTGTCCAACCCATCAAATAAGTTGATGCGCCATAACCGCCAGCGGCAAGAATACCTGCCATCGAAATAAATGACGCAGCACTCATCCAGTCAGCAGCCGTTGCCATACCGTTGACGACAGGGTGAACACCGCCGCCTGCTACGTAGAATTCACTCGTTGTGCCAGCACGTGCCCAAATTGCAATACCGAAGTATAGAGCGAAAGATAGACCTACAAAAATAATATTAATCGTAAATTGACTCATGGGGCTATTCCTCGTCTACGCCGTATTGTTTATCTAACTTATTCATACGCCAAGCGTAGAAGAAAATTAAAACGATAAATACCCCAATGGATCCTTGCTGAGCAAACCAAAAGCCCAAGTCGGTACCACCGATTTTAATACCTGCTAAGAGAGGACGTAACAAAATCCCAAACCCGTATGAGCATAGCGCCCAAATAAATAGGCTACCTAAAATGAGACGGACATTGGCACGCCAATAACCGGATGGATCGTTGTGGTTTTCCATAGGACAACTCCTTTTGCCTAACATAAAAACAAGATTACTGATCTGAGCCTGACAAGTTATTTTGCTTTAGCATGTATCACATGATGGAAGACAGTTCGATACGTTGTCTATAAACGGATTATAAAATCAGTTTATAGGCTGATAAAGCAGAATGACCAACCAGTAGTAAGTAACCCAATATTATCGAAAAAAAAGCAGATTTCTATCAATCAAAGCACTGCGAAAAATACTTTTCTGTGGTTCGATTTTGCTAAAAATTACATTGTAAAATATGGCTGTGGGTCGACTATAACCTAAACATCTAACAAGACTTATGGGCTATAGAATGACTGGATTTATAGTATATAGAGATGAGGATTTATGGAGGAGGGTCGTTATTGATTGACAGTCCTCTGTCTTATTATGCTCATCATCCCTGATGATATTTTCTTAATATTTCAACTTGCCATTCATGCCAATAAGTATTGCAAGAAATATTTATGAACTTATTGGGAATATATACAATATTGACTTAATTAACAATAAATAAATTTTATTTACTTTATGTAACTAAATGTTTGCTTTATGGAAACCATGGTCAACTTATGTTAGAGAGAGCAGCTAAAAAAACGGCCGTTGCTCAGGGGCTGCGATAAAACCTTATTTATATTAAGGATTTAGTTTTATAGAGGTATTAGAGCATTATTAGCAATAAAAGTCATTCATTCTATAAATATAGCCCATACTTTGCTCAATAAATATTATGGCGGTGACTATTTTTTTTGGAATGGTGTTTATATGAATACGTTTTAAAACCTATCTGTTGACCTAGTCTCAAAAGTTTTCTTCAATGTTTCATATAAAAAAATATTTTTTATTTTTATCGAAATACCTTACAAAAATTCGTAATTATTTAATTTTTATAATAGAGGTTTGAAA
Source organism: Psychrobacter immobilis (assembly GCA_904846265.1). Taxonomy (GTDB): domain Bacteria; phylum Pseudomonadota; class Gammaproteobacteria; order Pseudomonadales; family Moraxellaceae; genus Psychrobacter; species Psychrobacter immobilis_A. Next base: position 6,023 of record CAJHAA010000002.1, read on the forward strand.
TAGTTAAATAATCTCTAGTCAGTTAAAATGTAGCGACAGGATGTTAGTGATTTACTTTGCCAGTATATTGATCAGATATTTACTGTTTCATCAGTAGGCAGAGGGATTAGTAAGCATTTTTAAATATCATTAATCACATCAATCCATAAAATATACTAGCAGTATAAAATGTAAGTGAGAGGATAGCAGTATGGGTGAAGGGATAGCAGGTTGGTTTAACAGCATCGTCAATTATGGTGTCAGTATTATTTGGGGCAACAATGATTGGTTGATTGCGAGTAACCCTTGGTATGGATTACTGATGTTCGTACTGATTGGTGCGGGTTTGTATTTTACCATTGCCACACGTTTTATTCAGTTTCGCCACTTTGGGCATATGTGGCAGCTATTGCGTGTGTCCAATCAAGGGCGTAAAGATGGCGGCATCAGCTCATTTGAGGCGCTGATGACTTCATTGGCAGCGCGGGTCGGTACAGGTAACTTGGCAGGGGTTGCAATCGCGATTTACCTTGGCGGTCCGGGTGCCGTGTTTTGGATGTGGATGACTGCGATCGTCGGTATGTCGACCAGTTTTATCGAATCAACATTAGCACAAGCCTATAAAGTGCCGCACAATGACAATGTTTACCGCGGTGGACCGGCTTATTATATCGAAAAAGGTCTCGGTCAGCGCTGGCTAGCGATATTTTTCTCATTATGCTTATTAGTAGCGTTCGGTTTAGCCTTTAATGGTGTGCAGTCAAATACCATCGCACAAGCGACCAACGAAGCATTCGGGGTTCCAACGTGGATGACAGGCTTGGTATTGGTTGTATTAGTCGCGCCAGTGGTATTCGGTGGTTTGCGCTCGGTTGCTCGTATTGCAGGTAAAATCGTACCCGTTATGGCGATTCTCTATATCTTATTGGCCTTGTTCATTATCGTGACGAATTTTAGTCAATTCCCAGCGGCGATTGTGTTAATTGTTAAATCAGCATTTGGTTTTGAGCAAGCAGCAGGCGGGGTGATTGGTTATGGTATTGCTCAGGCAATGATTAACGGTATCAAGCGTGGTCTGTTTTCAAACGAAGCGGGTATGGGTTCAGCGCCTAATGCGGCGGCAACGGCGAAGAGTCATCCCGATCATCCAGCGGTGCAAGGATTTATGCAAATGCTGGGTGTATTTATGGATACCCTTGTCATTTGTACGGCAACGGCGTCGATTATTATTTTGTCCGGTGTGGTCGATCCTAGTGTTGAGCAAGAAGGTATTCAGCTGACTCAGTTGGCACTGTCACAGTATGTGGGTGATATGGGTGTTATCTTCGTTGCGATTGCTATTTTCTTCTTCTCTTTCACCTCTATCATTGCCAATTATAGCTATGGTGAGTCAAATCTTGAATTCATCTCTGGTGCCAAAAATGCCAAAGTCATGATCATGATATTCCGCTTTATGGTACTTGGCATGGTATTTGTGGGTGCTATTGCCAGTCTTCCTGCCATATGGAACTTCGCTGACTTATCAATGGGTCTAATGGCACTCGTTAACTTAGTGGCTATTTTAATCTTGTCACCCGTAGCGCTGCGCATATTGCGTGACTACGAGCGTCAGATTAAAGAAGGTAAAACTGGCGATCAAATCAAGTTTAATCCTGATGACTTTGTGAAGCTTAAAGACGAAGCCAATCGTGATGCATGGACAGATTAATCTCACCTGATTAAAGATAAACTTGTCTCATGTGTCGAAGTTAAAAAAACCGCCCTTATGAATTCATAAGGGCGGTTTTTAGTATCAGCGATTGATCCTAATATTGTTTATATTTACATATTAGGATAGTTAGGGCCACCGCCACCTTCTGGCGTTACCCAAGTAATATTCTGTGAAGGATCTTTGATATCACAAGTTTTACAATGCACACAGTTTTGCGCATTGATCACAAACTTAGCTCCTTCGGCATCTTTTACCACTTCATATACCCCAGCTGGGCAGTATAAACGGGCAGGCTCAGCATATAACGGTAAGTTAATTGAAACAGGTACCGTTGGATCAGTCAGTTTCAAATGTACCGGCTGGTCTTCTGCATGATTAGTATTAGAGATAAATACCGATGACAGCTTGTCAAATACCAGTTTGCCATCAGGCTTGAGGTAGGTTGGCTGAAAAGCATGATTGGCACGCTCTAACTGATCATAATCTGGCAGGCTGTCATGTAAGGTAATCGGCATTTTACCTTTTAATAAGTTGTGCTCGATAAAGGTAAAAGCACCGCCCATAAACAGACCCATGCGATGTATTGCAGGCGAGAAGTTGCGTGACTCATAGTTGTCTTGATACAACCATGACTCTTTATACATGGTGGTATAAGCAACGACTTCATCATGCTGACGATCAGCTTGTAGTGCCTCAAAGATAGCTTCGGCGGCTAGCATGCCTGACTTCATCGATGTGTGTGTGCCTTTGATTTTAGCAGGGTTCAAGAATCCAGCATCATCACCGACCAATACACCACCTGGGAAAGTGAATTTCGGTAGAGAGTTTAAGCCACCTTTGGTTAAAGCACGTGCGCCATAAGAGATGCGCTTGCCGCCTTCCAATACGTTTTTGATGACGGGATGGGTTTTTAGGCGCTGCATCTCATCGAATGGCGACATATATGGGTTGTGGTAAGACAAGTCAGCGACAAGACCAAAGCTTACTTGGTTGTTTTCATCGAAGTATAACCACCAGCCACCAGTAGAGCCTGTTTCGGTCAATGGCCAGCCAAGACCGTGCATGACCACGCCTTGCTCGTGTTTCTCAGGGGCTACGTCCCACAGCTCTTTTAGACCGATACCATAATGCTGAGGATCTGAGTCTTTATCAAGATCAAAACGGCTGATTAAGCGCTTACCTAAATGACCACGGCTACCTTCGGCAAAAATAGTGTATTTAGCAAGTAGCTCATAACCTGGCTCAAAGCTAGGCTTGGCTTCGCCATTGGCAGCCACACCCATATCGCCCGTTAAGACACCACGTACAGAACCGTCGTCGTTATATAAAATATCATCTGCAGGGAAGCCTGGGAACATCATGACTTCAAGCTCTTCAGCTTGTACCGCCAACCAGCGCACCACATTGCCCAATGAGACAATATAGTTGCCATTGTTGTGCATCGGTCCTGGAATCAACGAGTCAGGTACTTTAGTAGAGCGCGTGGCTGAGTTTAAATAATAAAAGCGATCTTCGGTCGCTGGCACATTAAGCGGCGCGCCTTTTTCTTTCCAATCTGGTATCAGCTCGTTCAAAGCGCGCGGTTCGATGACAGCACCTGATAAGGTATGCGCACCAAACTCAGAACCTTTCTCGACCACACAAACCATAAACTCATCATTACCAGCAGCGATAGCGAGCTGACGCAGGCGGATAGCAGCAGATAGCCCAGCAGGTCCACCACCAACGATGATAACGTCAAATTCCATGGACTCACGTTCAATCTCAGGCTCTGCCGCGACAGCTTCTACTACTGGCTCTGGCGCTTTGTCGATAGCGACTGTTTCAGCTGTCGCTTTTTGGATCACAACGGCTGGCTCTGCTTTATCTAGATTTGCCGTCTCTGTCGCTACTGATGGGTCAGTATTCACAGTGTCACTATCAATGACTGGCTTTTGATTGTCTTGCTCTTGCATACCTACTCCTAAACTTTTAGTGGCTTATCTCAGGGCATCATTAGCTTAACAATTGAATAATAGAATTGCGGCGCTAACATTACTCAGACATATGGCTGCCCGATAAAACTGTCTTTGCGACATCAATTGACCATGTTACTGTTGAGATCCATGTATTTAAGGATATCAACACATCACGTAAAATGTGTCATTAACACAACACCCACTTGACCATTTCAATAAAAAATCGTTACTCATTATAAAAGAAAAGTCCTACAAACACGATACGCATTTATGAGTATCGATGTTAAGGTAAGATTGAACTAATGAGGGTGCTAAGATGATATGTTTTCATCATACCCGAAACTAAAATTTATAGTAATAATAGATTTGCCAAACTTTGAATGCTAAGTAAAGGATTATACGATGAATAACAATAATGAAGACATAATTCAAAACGATGAATCGGCAGCTAAACCGCCAAAAGACGTGCCATCTGAGCTAAGTAATATGGATTCGCTCAGTCAGTATCTAAAGTCTACTGTAGGCAAACGTGAAGGACGTGCCATCCCACCATTGGATACATGGCACCCAAAAGATGTGGCCGATATGGATCTGGTCATAAAGGCAAATGGCGAGTGGTGGCATGAAGGAGGGCAAATGACCAGAGAGTCATTGGTGAGCTTATTTGCGACTATTTTATGGAAAGAAGACAATAATGGCATCATTGAATATTTTTTGAAGACGCCAGTACAGAAAATCCGTATCCAAGTTGAAGATGCCCCTTTATTAATCAATGACGTCGGTATCGTCAACGAAGGCAATAACCGTTGGCTAGAATTTACCACGACGACTGGCGATGTGGTGCGTTTAGATGATGAGCACACCATCACATTAAAGGCGTATAATCCTACAGACAATGATACGATTGATCAGCAGGCAGCAATGGATATGCAGATACGTCCTTATATGCCCGTTAGAAATGGTTTGGACGCACTTATTGGGCGTAATACTTTTTATCACTTGACCGAAATTGGCGAATTGACAGAGCAAAATGGTGAGACGATACTGACGTTACAAAGTGGCGGAAAATCCTATGAGCTGTCGATGCCAGCCCGTTAACGCAAGGACTCAAAGCTATGTATCCGTCAAATGATTTACGGCTTAGATATAGTCAATCCTATATAAATCAGATACGAGTGTCAGACTCGCTTAGTCTGCTATTTGTAGTACTTTTGCTTGCATTCCTTGTATTCAAATTATATTGAACCGACTATAGCGATAAATCACTAGATAATTACTGTAGTATGTTAAACAGTATAAAGATGAAGATATGTATATAAAAATGGCAGTAGAGTAGTGATGGATATTACTACATGTAATAGCTTAAATAGGGTGAAAATGCGCTCAGATAGCTTTGATGGTAAACATGTTGAGCATGTCGAGAGTGTAACTAATGCTAAAGCTGACATCCATAAAAGGAATCTCGGCACAGTTATAAATAATAAAAAGCGCAATGCGCCAATCGGATTGTTTGATTCTGGTGTCGGTGGGCTTTCTGTTTATCTACATTTGGCACAGCAGTTGCCTGCCGAGCGTTATGTCTATTATGCAGACACCTTAAATGTGCCTTATGGTAATCGTGATAGCGCCGATATTGAAGCGTTGACTTTAACAGCCGTTGATTGGTTGTATGAGCAGGGCTGCAAGCTCATTGTTATTGCTTGTAATAGCGCCTCAGCCTATGCTTTGGAAACAGCCAGACGGCGTTATCCGCAGCTGCCTATCGTCGGATTAGTCCCGGCGCTAAAGCCCGCCATATCGGCGAGCAAAACTGGTCGCGTGGTCGTTTTAGCGACTAAGGCTACCTTGAATGGCACATTGCTTAATGAGGTCATCGATCACTTTGCTAAACCCAACAATACGGTAGTGACCAAATATTTTGATCCGCAATTGGTACCTTGGGTAGAGGCGGGAATGCCAGAGCAGGATGATACTGCTTTAAGATTACGCCAGCAGCTCACATTATTTGCTCATGATGGCGTTGATCAATTGGTACTAGGCTGTACGCACTATCCATTTTTCAAAACGTTTTTGTTAGATGAGATTGCTCAGCAGCAATTGGCGATGCAGATCGTTGATTCTGGACAAGCCATTGCTGAGCGAGTTAAGCAGCTATTGGCTGCAAACCAGCTGTCTGCATTGATTGACAATACCCCAGATGATCATTGTTTAGAAACAACTGACAAAACAAAAGTTGTCAATCAACCGCCATTGATTTTTTATGCGACTAAGTTCGATGATAAGCTGGATACTTTAATAGCGCGTTTGCTTGGCAAAGACGCCATCTTGCAATACTATTCTAAATAGGCGCAGCTAAAGGTATTTGTATCAAACCCATAACCATAATATTGATATAATCGAAATAAATTGAGCTTATTTTTATAAGATTATGCTAGGCTGTGCAAAACAAGATATTTGTGCTCTATTTTATATCATATTATTCTATGTCATGACCTAAGCTTAGAGGTGATTGTGCCAGACCGTCGCTATCATATTCACATCATATGCGCTGACAATGATCAATTGTTGGTCTTGGACAGCTTGGCGATATTTTTTCAGTCGCGGGCTTTCTTGACCTATGATGTGTCGAGCCAATTGCCAAAAGCATCGCTATATGGTCGACAATGTATCGACTCCTGCGATTACGCACTGATGCTCATTGGAGACAGTTATGGCACCGTGCAAAGGAATGGCGTTAGCCAAATGCATTTGAGTTATTTGAATGCCAAAGCCAAGCTCAAACCGTTACTCATCTTAATCAAAAATCATCATCCAGATGCGAGTATTAGTCGTCAACTGCAAGAATTTATTAAGTCGGTAACTCGGCAGGACAATACGATATATTATTATGATACAGAAACGGATATTGAGCCATTGCTCGTGCAAGCTTACTATAACGCAGTGACCAATCATCAGGTCGTTGGTGGATGGCTAAGAGCCAATGAGGAAATGATTAAATTTAGCAAGCAAACTGTGGCGGAACGGTTTGCAGATCTATTGTCTACTGACAAAACGCTAAAGGAAAATAGCCCACCTGCTGATGAATTCGTCTCTGATGATGTGAGTAAGCCCATTGTATTGTTAGAAGCTTTTGATATTCAATATAGTGCTCAAGCTTATGCAGGTGGCAACCTGACCGATGTTACCAGACCCATGACCTTAACATGGCAAGAGATATTGATCGCCTTAATGAAAATACCAGCGACCTTTTCGAGCTATGGCTTGCAAAATGCCATGAATCGCTTGATAGCGTCAAAAGCTGAGCAAGACATCAAAAAAGAGATGCCGAATGTCCATGCCGTCTCGCGCTGCCAAATTTCTCAAGATGATTTGAACCAGCTACAACGTCAGCTAGTGGGTGCAAACTGGATACAGCTCACAACCTATGGCACTCGCGTCTCGCAAGAACTTTGGAAGTTGACCTTTCATGCAAAAAATCTATTGAACGAAGTCCATCATAACTCCCAATGATTCGTATTTTGCACTAATAATATTCCTGCCTTCCTCATTTAAAAGTAGTCATAGCCTATCTGCTGTAAAGAGCACACGTGTGGCTGTGACTACGTTTTGTAATACAAAGCATACGCGTCAACGGTTGTGAATCCATTTAACACTGGTAATATTGAGACTAATCAGAGATTGATAATAAATACATTATTTATATTAAAATTACTGACGTATATATTGTATACATACAAATCGAATATATATAAATCGTATAATAATACTGACTAAGGAGAGCACCTGATGAGTAACGCTAAAAACGATGCATTAAAAAAAGAGCTTGATGGCTTAGAAGAATCTATGCATGCTGCCGAGCAGTTTCATACACTAGAAGAGCAAGTAGCGGACATGAAACGTCGCGGTATCGACCCTAGCCAAGCTTACAAAGACTTGGACAGAAAAGAAGAAGATGCTGATTGGGGCGATGCTACTTGGAAAGAAAACGGCAAATGGGAGCCAAAAACGCCTGCTGATCTAGATGAAAAGGCACGTGAGAACTGGGATGGTGACAATGGTAAACCGAACCCACCACCGATCGTTTAAGTTGAAAATTGACTAAAAAGTAAACCCTATGAAAAAAGCCACGTTATTATTAACGTGGCTTTTTTTATGTGCTTAATCTAGGGCGTACTTAGTCTAGTATGTGCTTAACCTAAGATACATCCGCGGAATACTAAGAACCTTCGTCAACACGAACGAGCTTCACCACACCGTCGCTACCGATGACACGGCGATAGCGTGTGTTACCAGAGGTAGGTGATTGTGTAGAAGGCTGCGTCGAGTAAGTATTAGGAGTACTCGTTTGCTGCTGAATCAGCTGTCCCATGCGATCAGCAGAGGCAGGGTTTAAAGGCTGGCTATTCGACGGCTGTCCGTATTGATTGCCGTATTGCGTGCTTTTCGGGACTGTGTTTCCAGCATCTCCAATGATTGCGCGGTAGAATTTCTGTCCTGCGCGGCCATCCGCTGGCAAGATACCCCGACTAGATTGGTATTGCTGAATCGCGATACGGGTATTGTCGCCAATAATGCCATCAACACCACCAATATCGTAACCCGCGTTCAATAACGCTTGCTGGATATCTTTGGCTTGCTGGCGACTGATACCAGGGTCATCGGTAGGCCATGCCGTGACAAAGTCAGTTTTGCTGCTGTCCTCTTTAGTGATTAAGTCTGATAAATGGGCGATTGCCAATGCATAATTTTCTGACGCATTATAAGAATAAAACGTATCAAAGTTTTTACCGACTAAGAAAGCAGGACCATCTTTGCTAGCGGGTAATAATAACCCAGCGCTACTCAAATCGTTTGGCAATGGACTGCCATTGGCGAGCGTGATACCTTGATTGCGCCAGTGGCTGATAGACTTCTTGTTTTTACGGTCAGACGCTGCCCAAAATCCACTGGGCAGCTTGACTTCGTAACCCCAAGGCTCGCCCGTGCGATAGCCGCGCTTATCTAAGAAGTTGGCGGTAGAGGCTAGCGCGTCAGGCACACTATTGACCAAATCACGGCGACCATCGCCATCAAAATCGACTGCCAACTCTAAAAAGGTACTTGGCATAAATTGCGTTTGCCCAAAAGCGCCCGCCCATGAGCCTGTCATATCACTTGGCGCAATATCACCGTTTTGGACGATTTTTAGCGCATTAGCGTATTCACCTTGGAAATAGCTCTGACGGCGATCAAAACAAGACAGCGTCGCTAGAGACTCAAACAAAGGTTTTTTGCCCAATGTCTGCCCAAAGTTTGACTCAACACCCCATACACCTAGTACGTGCTCGGCTTTGACGCCATAGCGTGATTCAATTTGACGTAGCGTATCCGCCCATTGACGCTTGGCGCGGATGCCATCTTCTACACGCTCTTTATCGACCAATGAAGATAAATAATCCCAAACGTCTTTTTGAAATTCTGGCTGATAATTCAATGACTGAATCACGCTAGGATCAGGCTGGCTAGGGCGATAGTTATTAAAAGTAGAGCTATCAACGCCTCGAAATTTGCTAGAGTTTTTTAAACCGTCTAAGCATTGTTGAAACTCGGCATTAGATAAGTTTGGTGCTGGTGGTTTGGCTGCTTGAGCAGTGCTAGCAAAACTCAGCCCAACAGCAAGGCTGAGTAACGATAAAGTAGAAACTGGAGTCAAACGCATGAAAATATCCTATAAACGTTGAAATAGTTATTAAAAGAGAAAGCAAAGCGGATTGGTGCAGTATGGACTTAGAGTAACCAATCTCATGGTTAAAGAAAAGGTATCGAAGTAAGCTGTTACTATAAATTGACGATGGCGTGAGGTTGAGAGAGGGTTTAAGATTTAGGATAGATAGGCTAAAATGGATAAAGTGCTAAAAATATCCAATTAATCATTTCTACTTCATTTAAAACCTAATCTAATCACTCGCCCAAAACCCCATCCAACTCATTAATAAAGTCATGAATACGCTCAGCATTTTTGCCCAAATCGCTCCCACCAACCCGTGACTTACTACGAATATCGACCAAACGTTCATTATCATTATCCGTGATACGCACGACAACATCATCTTTAAAACCGAACCAAGCAGTCGTATCTGTCGCTTCAATGACGCCTTTGTCAGCATCGATATTGACAAGCTCCCAACCTAAATTATCGATGGCTTGTTTGGTTGCCTCAACCAACTCAGATTTTGACTGGCTATAGCGTAATGTTTGTAATTCAGGGTAGGCAGCGCGCTGCTGCGTTGCAGTCTCTACACCTGCATACTCAACTGGATTTGGTGCATCAGCGCGTAGTGGGGCAATGGCCACAAATTCAGGTGGATTCACTATGTCGGTTGAAATATCGTGAATGGGCGGTACATTTTTGGCGCTATTCATCATGCTTAGTGGAATAGCAATGGCAGTGATAGCAAGCACTGCCGATGTTAATGCGCTACCAATGCTAGCCGTGTCTCGTTTAAATAAAAGCTGTATGCCTAATAGTACCAATGCTGCGATACCAGCAAATACACCAAACTTAAACCCTGCAAACGCAGTCGCTAAATCGACTAAGCCAAATTTGTAAAGCGGACCTGCGAGTGTGACTAGTAAAATAGAGATTAAACTTATCAGCCCAACGAATATTTTCATTCAATTTCTCCATTATAATTTAGTACTGATTAATCGCTACGCAAACGGGCTTATTAACGACTCACTTTAATAGCCAAACATGCTCCGAGACTGTTAGCTCAGGTGCCGATCCTATAGAAGTAGGTTCACTTGCCAATTCGCTGATATGATAGTTATCGCCATAATATTGCTGTATTTGCTCGCTACTGATAGAGAATGGCGGTCCCGCTTTTTTGCTTTGGTCATAAGTGAGAGTGATGATAAATTGTGGTGCATTAGCACTGAGCTGGTACATTTGCGCACTATATTGCAAACGCATATCAGCCGGTAGCGCAATCAATGCGGCTTTGTCATATACGGCATTTACAGATCCAATATCCTCAGTCGTTAATGCAAAAATATCAGCAACCCATAAGGTAATGGTTTGTCCTGATAACTGACCTTGATAGTATTTAATCGCTGAATTGTCTACATGCTGGTGCACAGTAGGGGAGATATTCTGCTCAGTAAAGAATGCTTGTACAGCTGTTTCCACCAATTCAACGCCTACGACGTCGTAGCCTTGCGCTGCCAGCCAAGCCATATCAAGCGATTTACCGCAAAGAGGGACAAAGACACGGCTACCAGCTGGCACGTTCAATTGCTCAAAGTAATTCATTAATAAGGGGTTCACTGCAGACTGATTAAAGCCAATGCGTTTCTCTTGCCAGCGGCTGTGCCAAAATTCAGCGTTCATACCTTCGCCTTTATTCGTTGAGGGTTATATTTGAGTTGTTTCTATCATAACTGTTTGAGTGAGAATGCTAAAGATATTAAAAAGCCAAACGCTCATGCAATAAGCGTTTGGCTATAATGAAATGCTAAGCTAGCCTTTTTTCAAATGAAATTTATCTTCATTTTGTGGTTTAGCTCACCATATATTGACTAAACTCTTTACGCAATTTGGCAAGCTTTGGCGGTATGGCAAAGTTGCAATACCCTTGTCCTGGATTCTTATTAAAGAAATCCTGATGGGTCTCTTCTGCTTGATAAAACTCAACAGCTGGATGTACTTCGGTGACCACATTGACGCCCATATCGCGCAGCTTGTTGATAGTGCGGTCAATCGTTGGTTTCTGATTTTCTTCAGTATAAAAAACCACGCTGCGGTACTGGCTGCCGACGTCATTGCCTTGACGATCCATTGTGGTGGGATCATGGGTGGCAAAGAAAACATCAAGTATCACTTCTAACGGGACGATAGAGTCATCGAACTCGACTTTGATGACTTCAACGTGCCCTGTATTGCCACTACAGACCGCTTCATAATTGGCAGAAACAGCGTCACCGCCCATGTAGCCTGAGACGACAGATTGCACACCTTTTACGGATAAAAATACCGATTCGGTGCACCAAAAACAGCCGCCACCCAAAATAATGGTTTGCATAATTTTTCCTATTTTTATAAATATAAAATATGAGCCAAGTGTTACTTACTTAGCAATACGTATTTAGCTTAGCAGGGCATCTGACCGCGATAAGTAACAAACAGTAATGTTATAATGGGCTTTTGCTACGTCGTGCCGCTTTCAGCTAATAATGACAAGCAAGACCATCAATTATTTCCTAATTTAAGTTCTATCATCACAAAATGAGTCGCACCATGAGTCAATCTAAGCCTGCTATTGTTAAACACGACACCCTATTTGACAAACCGTTTACCACGCCACTCGATAAAGCGGCTCGCTTCTCCTTTGATGAGCAAGTGGTGGCTTGTTTCCCTGATATGATTCGTCGCAGTGTGCCGGGTTATGGTCAAGTGCTGGCGATGCTGCCCATATTTGCCCGACGCCATTGTAAGTATCGTCAACAGAGCGATAGTGGTCAGCGCGTCAGTCGAGTGTATGATTTGGGCTGTTCACTTGGCGCAGCAAGCATGACGTTGGCGGGTGAGTTTGAGCCGCAAGATTTGCAGATTAAAGCGATTGATATCTCACCAGCGATGACCACCGAAGCGACCACGCTACTGAGTGACAATTATCCTGAGCATGACATCGAAGTCATTACCGCTGATATTCGCGATGTGGAACTTGAACCCTGCGATATGGTGATTTTAAATTTAACGCTACAGTTTTTGCCCGCTGCCGATAGAGTCGCAGTATTAGAGAAAATTTATGCAGCGTTAAGTGAAGGTGGGATACTGGTATTAACTGAAAAAACCCATGCTTTTGATGAGCAATATGATGCATGGTTGGTTGAGCGTTATTACGACTTCAAGCGTGCCAATGGTTATAGCGAGATGGAAATCAGCGGCAAACGTAATGCGTTAGAAAACGTATTAATTACTGATACGTTAGACGAGCATCATGCACGGTTGAGTGATGTTGGATTCGAGCGTCATCTGACGTGGTTTCAGTTTTTAAATTTTGTCTCTATTGTGGCGTTTAAATAATCCTTATTTTTAACACAGTTGTTTTTTGATCAATACGGTAACCTGCTTTTATGCTTAACGAAACTATCACCCACGCCGAACGCGAATTATATTTAACCTTGTTTGAGTTAGCCCAGCAGCAGCCGAGTGCTTATGAATGGCTTACGCGCTTGCCAACATGGTTAAATGATATCAAGGACAAAGCCAACTACGCGCATGCACCTGCTTATCAAGCGTCAGTCGCTCGTTTGCCAACATTAACCGTCAATAATGTCGATCTAAACAGTGATGTCCTGACGATTGAGGCAAATCTTAGTGAGTCTCAGCGCAAACAAACAATGGCATTATTAAAACAGCTGATGCCGTGGCGTAAAGGGCCTTTTCAAATTGGTGGTCAGCTCGAAAATCAAATTGATAGTGGTCAGAATGAAGACCAACAAGCCGCGCCAATATTGATTGATACCGAGTGGCACAGTGATTGGAAGTGGCAACGGGTCGCACCGCATTTGGGTAATTTAAAAGGTCGGCGTGTATTAGATGTGGGCGGTGGCTCTGGCTATCACGGCTGGCGTATGGCTGGCGCTGGCGCGGATACAGTCATTATCATTGATCCGTCTTGCTTATTTTATCATCAGTTTATGGCGATTCGTCATTTTGTCGGGGCTGCTGATAGCTATAAAACGCATTATATCCCCGTACCACTTGAAGCCTTGCCCGAGCATAGCCAATTATTTGACACCGTATTTAGTATGGGGGTGCTCTATCATCGCCAATCGCCGTTTGAGCATTTACAACAGCTTAAAGGGCAGTTGGTCAAAGGCGGTGAGTTGGTGCTTGAAACCTTGGTTATCGAAGGTGATGCCAATACCGTACTGGTGCCGCATGACCGCTATGCCCAGATGAATAACGTGTATTTTTTACCATCAGTCGCGGCATTGATAGGCTGGCTAGAAAAAGCAGGATTCTCAGACGTACGTTGCGTCGATGTAGCAGTGACCTCGACGGAAGAGCAGCGTAAAACGGAATGGATGACTTATCATTCGCTAGCCGACTTCTTGGATCCTAATGATGCTAGCAAAACGCTTGAAGGCTATCCTGCACCGATGCGTGCGACTTTGATTGCCAAAAGATAGTTTTTTAGGGTAGCAGAGACGCCATCAGTCAATATAATCAGCAGTGGAAATGGACTGCAAATATAGCAAGGATGAGAGATTATGAAAAAAATAATGGCTTGTATGACGATTGGTCTATTCTCGCTACCTGCTATGGCATCAGATGCGTATGGTGATCCCTTTGAAGGTTGGGGGTTTGTTAAAAATGATAGCAAGGCTCAGTGAGTGATATTTTGGTAGGAATGATTGACACACTGTAAAGTGAAGCCGTCATGAGCCATGTATTTTTTAATTGATTATTTAACCGCTTATTTATCAGTGATAGGCGAGTTATTTATTACCTATCATCGACAGTGAGGACACGGCCTAGTCATATAAAAATTATATCAACCACCTTTTAAAAGCGACTTCCAATAATAGCTTGAGTAAGAAGCCCACAAACCCTGCGCCTAGTGCTAAGAAAATCCAAAATGTACCCGCGCGCCCAGCTTGAGATTCTTTAGAGATATCCCACATAATAAAAAATAAGAAGGCGATAAATATGGGTAGTAAAACATACAATCCCCAACTGGTAACCGTACTGGCAGCAATAGCAAACATGGCATAATCCTATAAAGTAGTAACGCCGCCTTTATTTATTTCTATTATTTTATGAATCTTTCGATAATAATTGCCTTCAAAATGAAGTATCACCATTCATGATATAAGCAGTAATCCATAAAATAAGTCAGAAAAAAGCAGGCAGCAATACAAACCGTTATTATAACGCGGAAGCGAGCAGGTATAAACTGCTGCTAAGTATGAGACAACAGTAACGCTACAATTTGCAGGGCTGACTGATCGGTAACAGCGCTAAATCCTGATCTATTTAAAATATTTTAATCTGACTTATCGTGAATGAAAGCACAGGCAACGCGTCTGTTAGGGCGTGTCTTCAATTCAATCAATCATCCTCTAAATGGGCTAAAAAGGGCTAAATTTTGCCAAACATCGTCAAATAGCTTATCAATATCTCGATATTGTTTGCGCTATTTTCTTTGTTTGACGGCAATTTATCTCCTTTTTATCACCATTTTTACAATGAGGGCACGCCCTAGTCACTTAAATTATCAGTGTTAACTGTCATAACCGTAAGATTTTAGTGCTAATTTTGGTGCAAATGGTGCAATGCAGGGCAAAGATTGTTATATTTACAGGTTACTTATCTTTTTTGTATTATTTTATCCCCTGCAATGTCGGTCGCTATTATAATAGGCAGTTATTGGCTGCTCGCATTCGCCACATTTTTATACCGTTTTTGTTGTTTATTTAATTGAGTTCAAATCCTTATGTCACAAGCCCAAATTGATACACTTGCATCACTATTTAACGATGCGATTCAAACCCTACAAGCAGATGGCACGTTACCAAGCGATTGGCAAAATAATAGCCAAATCACCCGTACTAAAGACTTAAGCCATGGTGATTTCGCCAGTAATATCGCGCTGACAGCGGCCAAAGCTGCCAAGGTCAATCCACGACAGCTTGCCGAAAAAATCGTCAATGCGCTGCCTGAAAACCAAGACATTCGCCAAGTAGAAATCGCAGGTCCAGGCTTTATTAACGTGTTCTTAAATGCGGAAGCCAAATTTGCGGTATTAGATGATATCTTTGCCTTGCAAGATCGCTTTGGTTTAAGCGATCAGTTTGACGGGCAGAAAATTCAGGTTGAGTTTGTCTCTGCCAATCCAACGTCAAGTTTGCACGTTGGGCATGGTCGCGGTGCAGCGTTCGGTATGAGCGTGGCAAACCTGCTGGAAGCGATTGGTTATGACGTCACGCGTGAGTATTATGTCAATGATGCGGGTCGGCAGATGGATATCTTGGCGACCAGTACCTATTTGCGTTATCTGGAAAGCAACGGTGAGCAAATAATCTTCCCAGTCAATGGTTATCAAGGTGATTATGTCAGTGACATCGCCCAAACGTTAAAAGCGCAACACGGTGATCATTACGTTCATAGCTTTGCAGCAATCGCCAAAGATGTGCCAGCAGATGCTGAGTTTGAGGTCAATGCGGACGGCGAAAAAACACTGCTATCAGGTGACAAAGAAGCGCATATTGATGGCTTGATTGCCAACAGTAAAGCCTTGCTTGGTGAGGGTTATGAGCTGTTTTTGAATGCCGCATTGAGCAGTATTTTAGCCGATATCAAAGATGACTTAAATGACTTTGGTGTGCGCTACGAGTGCTGGTTTAGCGAACGGTCTATTGATAGCGATATTGAGCCAGTCTTGCAAACCTTAGACGAAAAAGGCTATCTATACGAAAAAGACGGTAATATTTGGTTTAAATCAACCGATTTTGGTGATGAAAAAGACCGTGTTGTGCGCCGTGCCAATGGCCAATCTACTTATTTTGCTTCTGATATTGCGTATCACAAAAACAAATTTGATCGTGGTTTTGATAAAGTGGTCAATGTTTGGGGTGCCGATCACCATGGTTATGTGCCACGCGTAAAAGCTGCTTTATTGGCGCTTGGTATTGATGCTGAGCGTTTAGATGTGGTGCTTGTGCAATTTGTTGCATTATGGCGTGGCAGTGAAAAAGTACAAATGTCCTCGCGTTCAGGTCAATTTGTCACCCTGCGTGATTTACGTACCGAAGTTGGTAACGACGCCGCGCGTTTTTATTATGTCGCCCGTAAGCCTGAGGTGCATATTGATTTTGATTTGGAGCTGGCTAAATCACAAAGCAAAGACAATCAAGTGTATTACATTCAATACGCGCATGCTCGTGTTTGCCGAGTATTAGAAAAGCTACAAAATAGTGGTCTTGTGGTAGACGATGCGATTGGTTTAGAACATCAAAACTTACTTAGCGCACCAAACGAAGACGAGCTGATTAAGCTATTAGCAGGATATCCAGCGACATTATTACGCGCTGCGACGGGTTATGAGCCACATGTCTTGACCAACTACCTTAAAGAGTTGGCAGCGCTATTTCATGGTTGGTATGACAGCAATCGTATTTTGCCAGTGAGTTTGACCTCAGGTGAGACACCAAGCTCGGATGAGATGGAATTGATGCAAGCCCGTTTGCGTTTGTCTAAAGCCGTACGTCAAGTATTGGCCAATGGTCTTAGTTTGTTAGGGTTGTCGGCACCATCTAGCATGTAGTTTTTTTCTAGTATATAGTAACTTTCTAACATGTAGTATGAGTATAGATGACTGCCAGCCATAATTTGATGATAGTTAGATTCAGTAGGGAGAACCAGATCCATGCTAGCCAAAAAACCTAAAGGTGCGACTGAAAAACGCAAAACAAGTAGCGTATCAGGCTTATTGTGGATGTTTGTCGGGGCGGTATTGACCCTTATGATAGGGGTATTTATATACTTGTCACCATTATTTGATTTCAGTCCCGCTGACAGCACCGCTGGTAATGATCCTGATCGTCAGGTGCAGCCACGTGTCGACACTGATACTGATAATGGTGATTATGAGTTCTATGATATTTTGCCCAATCAAGAGATGGCGACTATTCCTGATGAAGATATTGCTGAGACAGGCAATGATCGCATAGGGGATATCAGTGCCTTTGAGCCTGATGTGGTGGTGACTCAACCTGAAGATGGCTCAGCCAGTCGCAATGATGATACTGGTAACTTTGGTATCTCTGAAAACACGGTTATTGCGCCTAGTCGTGGTAATAACGCGGCTACCAGTAATAGCGGCGATGACATTGTGATCGTTGAAGAAGACGCGACCTATGATGGATCGACGCCTACTAGTAACAATAATACGTCCACCAATAATGCAGGCGCAGGTACTGCTAGCGTTCAGGCTGCAAAACCTGCGGCAACTTACATTTTGCAGATAAACAGCTTCGGTGATGCGGATGAGGCAGATCGTCGTCGTGCCCAAGTGCTGATGGCGGGTGTAGACGCTAGAGTGGTTAAGAATACGACGGGTAATGGTTTGCCAATTTATCAGGTTATTTCTCGCCCGATGAATAATCGCCAAGCAGTAACCACTGCTCAGCAGCGCCTACAGAATAATGGTATTGACTCCATTATTGTTGAACAGCGTCGTTAAGTTATGCTGTTTAATGACAGTTATAGCTCTTTATGAATAATAAAAAAAGCGTCGCAATGACGTTTTTTTTATCTCTGATTTTTAGCAAAGTTATTTTTCTGTTGGTTTATTACCTTTCATCAAAAATTTTATAAAGAGCGTGGCTATGACTGTCTCTCATTTAGCAACACCGCCTACTGGCTTCATTAAAGCATTTTTCCAAAAGTATTTTATTGATGCGTTTACTGGCATGGCTTTAGGGCTATTTGTCACATTGATTGCTGGTCTAATCATCTCGCAAATCGGTGGCTGGTTAGATTTGCCCGCATTGGTTGCGGTGGGCAAGCTTGCCTCAGTACTAATGGGTGCGGGTATCGGAGTAGGGATCGCCTATTACCTTAAAGCACCGACGCTCGTCATGCTCAGCTGCTTGGTGGCGGGTATGCTTGGCGCACACTCTGAAGCATTAATGGCAGGGACGTTATTTACGCCCCAAGTAGGCGGACCTGCGACCTTTGCCGCGTTACCGGGTAATCCGATAGGGGCGTATTTGACCTCAGTATTTGCTTATCGTGCTGGTACTTGGGTCGCTGGCAAAACCAAGCTTGATATTCTATTGGTTCCTTTATTGGTATGCGCGGTAGCATTAGCAGTTTGCGCCCTATTGAATCCACCTATCGTCGCTGCGGTCGCTGCCATTGGTCAAGGTATTCAAGCGGCCACTGAGTTACAGCCTCTGTTAATGGGTATTGTGATTGCAGTGGTGGTGGGTATTTTATTGACATTGCCAACGTCCAGCGCTGCTATTTGTATCGCAATTGGGCTTGGTGGCGTAGCAGGCGGGGCAGCAGTGGTAGGCTGTGCGGCACACATGATTGGCTTTGCCGTTGCAAGCTATAAAGACAACGGCGTCAGTGGCGTGATATCTCAAGGTCTGGGCACCAGTATGCTACAGATTCCTAATGTGTTAAAAAAACCGCTGGTGTTGTTGCCTGCTGTGATTGCTAGCGCCATCGTTGGTCCTATCGCGACCGTAGGCTTTGGACTGGCATGTACGGCAACGGGTGCAGGTATGGGTACTGCTGGATTGGTCGGCGTATTTGGAGTGATTGAAGCGTCACAAGATATCATGAGTACGGGTCAATTATGGACAGCGATTATTTTGTTGATGTTTGTATTACCTGCCCTAATTGCAGGGGTGGTCGCTCATGTGATGCGCCGTGTGGGCTGGCTGGTTGATGGTGATATGAAATTGCCTTAAATTAAAGATAAAGGACGCAAATTGTCCTAACTATCCATAATAAAAAAGCCCAGCTATTTAAGTAGCTGGGCTTTTTTATGGCAATTTTTAAAGGTGCTTAAAACTAGCGGCGTACATCTTTAGGGGCATCACCATTGGGCCAATCTTTGTCTTTGTTGGCTTTGATAGGTCGCGGCAGATGGGTAAAGTAAGCGGCAATATCGACCGCTTCTTGGTCACTAAGCGAGTTACCTTGACCAAAGGGCATTTTGCCTTTGATAAAGGCAGCTGCTGTATAAGTTCGCGCCATACCTGCACCATCGTTGAAGGACTTGTCTCCAGCTACTGCTGGATAGATATAAGTGCCATCGTCATTATATTGACCTTCGCCATTTTCACCATGGCAAACGCTACATTTCTCCGCAAATAGCTTTTTGCCATTGTCCGTATTTGGCTCTAAAGTTTTGTCTACCTTAACAAAGCCGCGACCTTCAGGCGAGACACCATAGGGCAAGCCCTGTGATAGCCAGCTCATATAAGACACCATCGCATTCATATCATCTGAACCTAGGTCAAGCGCTTTGCCATTCATTGAGCGTTCGAAACAGCCATTGATGCGCTCTTGTATTGAATTCACGCGACCAGCACGTGACCGATAAATAGGATAAATACCCAGCATGCCATTCCAAGGCGCTGCGTAAGCCTCTGAGCCATTACCCAAGTGACAGCTGGTACAATTCAACTGATTGCCGACATTGTCAGGCATCTCTTTATAAGTATGATTGGCGATTTGTAAGCCGCGACGTACTGCTGCGCCAAACTCATCATCTGGAATAGTGGACTCATCTGGCATGCTAACGCTCAGTTTGGCGCTTGGGTTTGCAGCCATCTCGTCTTTAATTTCTGCGGCACGTGCCTCAAGTGACTTAACGCGGGCTAATGCTTCAGCTTCTTCGACACGGTCGACAGCCTTGGTATCTGATTCACTACAGCCTGACAGGCTAACCGCACCAATAGCAAAGATAGCAGCCAGTAAAACGGAGGAAGAGGGTTTGACCCTTAAAAGTATTTTCATTGGAATATCCTTATTATCAAAAATAATATGTAATAATATATTTTTATGATAATTTAGCTGTCAAAATGACAGAAGTAATCTTAATTTTTGTGCAAAAAATCTGAATGAGTCATCAATCTGTAAGTTGCTAGAAACATAATTGTACCAAATATTAAATAATTAAAGTATATAAATAGATAAAGTGTTTTGGCTTTAGAGGGACATGAATCAATTTCATACCGTATGAAGAACCATATTGAAAGACAGTGTTGAAATACTCCCCACAAAAAAGCGCTTAAATATTATCAATATTTAAGCGCTTTTTTGTGGGGAGTGATTTTTAAAACATACTATTTTGGCGTGCTTGATTTTTTATGGCGGCGTGGTTTGAGCTTACGAGAGAGCGTATGGACATCGTTCAATATTTGACTGTATGTCGCTGGAAAGACACGCTGTACCGCGTCGATTATTTTGGCATCATTGCCAATCAGACAGCGCGGTTGATTGGTCGCGGCAGCCTGCAAAATAATCAAAGCGGCATTGCTTGCATCAAATTTCAGGAATTTATTAAAGCTCTGAATGGCTTTGGGGCCAGTACGCATGCCAATGTCATTGATACTATCATTGCCACGGGCACTATTGGCGATATTGGTTTTAATCCCGCCGGGATGAATGCAGGTCGCTGACACACCGCAGCGCTGAATATCTAGCTCTTGACGTAAGCTTTCGGTAAAGCCGCGTACAGCAAATTTACTGGCGTTATACGCAGATTGTGACGGCTGCGCGGTTAAGCCAAACAGGCTTGAGATATTAATGATGTGACCATGCTCGTTAAGTTGGCGTGTTCTGTTTTTTTTGCTGCCATTCGTCGATTCGCTTTGTTTGACACTATTTTTAATTAATGGCAAAAATGCCTTGGTGCCATAGACCACACCCCAAAAATTGATGTCCATGACCCATTCAAGCTCGCTAATGCTACTGCCTTCTACGGTCGAATATAGCGCAACGCCTGCATTATTAAAGATGAAGTTCACTTTGCCATGGTCTGCCATGACGCTATCTGCCCACGCTTCCACGGCTTTATTGTCTGAGACATCAAGCACCGTCATAGTCGCTTTTATATTATAACCGACGAGCAATTCTTTGGTCTGTGCCAGTTGCGCCGCGTTGATATCAGAGAGTGCCACGTGGCAGCCCATCTTTGCCAAATGAATAGCCAACTCGCGCCCCATACCAGAGCCAGCACCCGTAATAGCCGCGACATGATTATGATAATAAGGGGCAATATCTTGGTCTATCGTGGTATGAAAAGGCAAGTGTTGACGTAATGAGGTTGCGATAGAAGTAACATTGTTAAGCATGATAAACAGTCCTTTGTTTCATCAGTGATAGGTGTTGGTAGTACATTTACCTTAGCATGCTTTGTGGCTTTAGCTATGAACGATTGATAGACGCCGCTGTCACTTTATCCATACATTGGCTGTCGTAAAAAGATCATAAGTGAGCAGCCATAAAAAAACGTCTAGCATAAGATATGCTAGACGCCTTTACTTCAATGACAGTTTTAATAAAGCTGATAACCACCGCTAAGCATCTATCGCTATTTGCTCTGAGTCGTCGGTAGAAAAGATGATTTCAGGTGTTTTACCTTCATTAATCACTTGCTCATCGACGATGACAGTCTTGGCATTTTTCATCGAAGGCAACTCGTACATAGTCTCAAGTAGCGCATTTTCAACGATAGAACGCAAACCACGAGCACCAGTCTTACGCGCCATGGCTTTTTTGGCAATCGCATCGAGCGCTTCTTTGGTAAAGCTAATGTCAGCGCCTTCCATATCGAATAGATACTTATATTGCTTAACTAAGGCGTTTTTTGGTTCTGTCAATATCTGAACCAATGCATCCTCGTCCAGCTCTGTGAGCGCAGCAAGAACAGGAAGACGACCGATTAATTCAGGAATAAGACCAAACTTAATCAAATCTTCAGGCTCTACTTGTTGCAGTAATTCTGAGCTGCGTTTGCTATCATCTTTTGAGCTGACATCGGCGTTAAAGCCAATGCCGCCTTTTTCTGTACGCTGCTGAATAACCGCATCAAGACCTGCAAATGCCCCACCGACGATGATTAAGATGTTACTCGTATCAACTTGGATCAGCTCCTGTTGAGGATGCTTACGGCCACCGTGCGGCGGAATGGCAGCGACCGTACCTTCGATAAGCTTTAGCAACGCTTGCTGTACGCCTTCGCCTGACACATCACGCGTGATAGACGGGTTGTCGCCTTTTTTACTGATTTTATCAATCTCATCGATATAGATAATACCTTGCTCTGCTTTACTGACATCGTAATCCGACGCTTGCAAGAGCTTTTGTACAATGTTCTCAACGTCTTCACCAACGTAACCCGCTTCCGTTAACGTCGTGGCATCGGCCATGGCAAAAGGCACATCCAGTAGACGCGCCAAGGTTTGCGCCAGCAAAGTCTTACCAGAACCCGTTGGGCCAATCAGCAAGATATTGCTCTTAGCCAATTCAACCATGGCATCGTCAGCGCCAATCTTCGCTTTTTTGCTGTCATTGGCTAAGGTTTGGCTAACTTTTAGACGCTTATAATGGTTATAGACGGCAACTGCTAGTGCTTTTTTAGCAGCGTCTTGTCCAATGACGTATTCATCAAGCTTGGCACGCAGCTCTTTTGGCGTTGGTAGCTTTTTATTGACCCAAGAAGTATCAATATCGCTGTCATCATCGCCATCTTCAGCGCTATCGGCGATTAAATCGGTACATAGCTCAATACATTCATTACAGATATTGGCATCGTCAGCGGCAATCAGCTGCTGTACATCGCTTTTGGCTTTGCCGCAAAACGAGCAATGCGGGGTGTTATCTTCTGCCATAAAAGGCGCTCCTAAAATTTAAAACTTACAAATATTTTGATTTTTACATCAAAGCCAAAACGTATAACGCTCAGGCTTTTGATGCCCATCAAAGCTTTTGCTCTTATGCGGTAATTATAAAGAAGTAGGGCGGCGCTCTAATACTTCATCAACCAGACCGTATTCTTTGGCTTCTTTCGCATCTAACCAAAAGTCACGCTCAACGTCTTTTTCAATTTTCTCTAATGGTTGACCAGTACGCTCAGCCAAAATCTCATTTAAACGGGCACGCGTTTTTAGAATTTCACGCGCATTAATTTCGATATCGGTTGCTTGACCTTGCGCGCCGCCTGAAGGCTGATGAATCATGACACGAGCATTGGCAAGAGAGTAACGCTTGCCTTTTTGACCAGCCGCAAGTAAGAACGAGCCCATGCTATAAGCGCCGCCCATACAGATGGTCGATACTTCAGGTTTGATAAAGTTCATGGTATCAAAGATTGCCAAGCCTGCACTCACTGAGCCGCCTGGTGAATTGATATACAAATGAATGTCTTTGTCTGGGTTTTCTGCTTCTAAAAATAGCAACTGTGCGACGATTAGATTGGCCATATGGTCTTCGACTTGACCAGTCAAAAAGATAACGCGCTCACGCAATAGACGAGAGAAAATATCAAACGAGCGTTCACCACGAGAGGATTGTTCAACGACCATTGGCACCAATGCAGCTTGAGGGGCGCTTTGGGTATATTGCATGCCTTGTGCGTCATTATGCGCACTCATCAGCATATCAAAATGTGGGTTGGCAGTGATGCGATCATAATCTGTCATAAAGATGTCCTGTTTATAAGTACATAAAATAAAGGGATTGAAGTTAGCGAGCGGCTACGCTTGTATGGCTGCTCATCATGTTAGATGTTGCCGCTTTTTAATAATATTCGCTGGCTGAAATAATAAGCGCCAGATATCGCTAAAAATAATTGAGCTAATGGTAACTTTTTTATTGAGGCAATAGTAACTTTTTCATGTGAAAAATAATTTTCTATTTATAACATGAGTGCTATTAATAAAATGATTGACTCACTATTAATAAGGCGTCTGTAACCATTTATCAAGGGGCTTGGTGATAAACTGTCCATAAAGATAGCATATAAATCCCCAATAAAAATGCCCTAACACATATGTTAGAGCATTGCGTTAGAGCATTATGTTAGAGCATGTTTAGATTGAGATTAGCAATTTGCCATTGAATGGCAAATTGCTAAGTTATCTCACTAAATTACATGCCTTGCTGCTGTTGTTGCTGTGCAGCTAATAGGTCTTGGTAGCTAACTTCTTTGTCAGTTACTTTACCTTGCTCGATTAGATAATCAACCACTTGGTCTTCTAGTACCACAGACTCAATGTTCGCGCGCTGCTGCTTGTCATTGGTGTAATACTCGATTACTTCACTTGGATCTTCGTAGTTTTCAGCGGCTTCTTTGATGAACGTTTCAACGCGTTCTTGATCGACTTCTAAGCCTTTGGTATCGATAACGCGAGCAACGATGATGCCAAGACGGGCAGCACGTAGCGCTTGCTCTTCAAATAGCTCATTTGGCAGCATGTCTTTATCGAAGCTATCAGCATTGGCACCGAACTGCTGAGAAAAACGTTGCATCATCATGTTGCGTTGACGCTCGATTTCTTGCTCTAGCATGGCGTTTGGTACTTCAAATTCGTTCTTTTCTAGCAATGCGTCAAAAGTCGCTTGCTTAACTTGGCTACGAGCCGCGTTTTTGATTTCGCGTTCCATGTTTTTGCGAACGTCTTCTTTCAACTTCTCAATGCCGCCTTCTTTCACGCCGAATAGCTCAAGGAACTCTTCGTTGATTTCTGGTAGCTTAGATTTTTCAACCAATTTTACATTGATTTTGAACTGAGCTTCTTTACCCGCTAAGTTTTCAGCTTGGTAATCTTCTGGGAAAGTCACGTCGATAACTTTCTCTTCGCCAGCTTTCATGCCTTTGATACCCGCTTCAAAACCAGGAATCATCTGGTTGCTACCGATAACCAGTTTGAAGTCTTCAGCAGAACCGCCTTCGAATTTTTCGCCATCGATAGAGCCTTCAAAGTCAAAAGTTACTTGATTGCCTTTGTCCGCTTTACCTTTTTTCTCAACGAATTCTTCACGTTGCTTTTGAAGGTTTTCGATCATAGTGTCGACGTCTTCTTCGCTTACTTTAGCCGTGTGACGCTCAACTTCGATCTCATTGATACCTTGCACGTCTACTTCTGGGAAGATTTCAACAGTGGCTTGATAAACCAAGAAATCATCTTCAAGTTTTACGTCGTCGATGTTAGGCATGCCAACCGCGCGGATGTCTTCAGATTTGATCGCTTCAAAAACGGTATCACGGATCACATCGTTGATGACTTCTTGTTGAATGCCAGCACCGTACTGTGAACGGATATGTGACATAGGGACGTTACCTTTACGGAAACCGTCAATCTTGGCAGTTTTCGCAACTTGGCGAATACGACCTTCGACTTTGTTTTGAATTTTTTCGACAGGCACTTTAACTGTCAATTGGGTTTCTTTATTAGATAGCTTGTTGGTTGTGACTTGTAAATCTGTAGCCATGTTAATTACACCTTTAGGATTAAATAGTACGTTTGATTAAATAGTACTTAGGGTTAAATGGTAATAGACAAACCGTGCCTCAAATTACGGGCGTGTACCATGGGTTGCCGTTGGAATAAATAGGGGATAGCGATAGCGCACAATGTCAAAGTCAGTACCTTGAGCAATCGCCTTTGGTCACCACTGGCGCTGACTGATACTAAAATGTGAAACGGATATCTTAGTAATAGGCGCTATCAGATATCAATCATAAACCGTTAATGCACCGCATAATAACGCTTTTTGGTGAATTATACAGACAAATAACGGCTTTCAACAAAATTTTAAAAGTAGAACAGTATAATCTATCTGTTTATTAAAGTAAAAATTATCTCTTTATCGTCCATTCACTTTGAATCTGCTACATCGTCAATCTCGCTTAGAGTACGATTTGTACCTCTGCGCTCGACTTTCTTGTATCAGCATTAATAGATAAAGGGCTAAATTGAATCGACTATAAGATTTAAGGGTTATCTACAACGGTAACTGCGCCAATAATTGCTGAATCGCTTGACCACGATGACTGATGCGGTTTTTATCGGCAGCACTTAAGCTCGCTGCGCTAGCTTGTAACTCTGGCAACCAAAACAGCGGATCATAACCAAAACCGCCATCACCATGCGCTGTCTCTAAAATCTCACCTTGCCATAGACCTTGCGCGATAATCGGTAGAGGATCATCAGCATGGCGCACCATCGCCAGTACGCAAACAAATAACCCTTTAATAGGCTCGTTCGCGTGCTCAGTACGAATAGGCTGCAAGTCAGCGATGAGCTTGGCGTTATTTTTAGCATCGTTACCGTGTTCGCCAGCATAGCGAGCAGAGTAAATCCCAGGTGCATTACCTAATACTGGCACACATAGTCCTGAGTCATCAGCAATCGCAGGCAGTCCGCTGATACGGCTGGCATGACGCGCTTTAATAATGGCGTTTTCTACAAAACTTAAACCATCCTCAACTGCATCTTCGATATCAAGCTGTCCTTGCGGGATGATTGTCACATCCAAATCTGCCTCGGCAAACAGCCTTTTAAACTCAGCCAGTTTGCCTTTATTATTACTGGCGAGCACCCATTGATTATCAGGGGTTGATTGGATGGAGGATCGTGAGGTATTTGTGGTGCTCATAGGGTTATTCCGTTATGTCATTATTAAGAATATGGTTAGTGAAAGTATCATTATTGAAAGTATGGTCAGTTTTTAAATTATAGCGGTATCTTAATGCCAATTTTATCAGTTTATCAGTCAGCTAAGTGCCTAGCACGATTGGCATGGTAAGGCATTCTGCGCTTAGTCTATAGACAACCAAAGGCTATACTAACAGTGTTATCCATAACATTTGGTAACTGATATTTGTCACCACTGTTGTTATAATAGCCGCCAAGCTACCGTGAATGATATCTTATGGCTTGTGAATATTAAGTTAATAAATGCTTATGAAGTCAAGCACTTGGCTTTTGAGCAAACAGTAACAAAAGTAAGTTAATTTTGGATTCATAATAATACGTGATACTGTGTTAAACAATAAACGGTATTAAGCAATAACATTCATTTCAAACAATAAACTCAGCCAATTTAGTCCGCCATTTTATAGTGTTTTTTATCATGTAAAAATAGCGTAAAATTCAGTTTCTATAATGAGTTTTTATCAAATGACGGCTAAAAACAGCAAGGATAAAATAACTATGTCAAACATTACTTTACCAGAGCTACCATACGCAAAAGACGCACTAGAGCCACACATCAGTGCCGAGACGCTAGAATACCATCATGACAAGCATCACAATGCTTACGTGACTAAGCTCAACGAATTGCTACCAGGTTCTGGTCTAGAAGACAAAACATTGCCAGAAATCATCGTAGCGACTGCTAAAGATGACAGCAAGCAAGGTATGTTCAACCAAGCAGCCCAAGTATGGAACCACACGTTCTATTGGAACTGCATGACGCCAACCAATGGCGGCGGCGAACCTACTGGTGATCTAAAAGGCAAAATCGAAGAAGACTTCGGTAGCTACGACAAGTTCCGTGAAGAGTTCAAAAACGCAGCATTGACTCAGTTTGGTTCAGGTTGGGCGTGGCTAGTCGCTGATAAAGTCGGTGGCAAATTGTCTATCGCCAAAACAGCTAACGCTGATACGCCACTTGCACATGACCAAGTAGCGGTATTGACTTGTGACGTGTGGGAACATGCTTACTATATCGATTATCGCAACCGTCGTCCTGACTATGTTGATACGTTCCTAGACAAGCTAGTGAACTGGGATTACGCCAATGCGAAATATAAAGGTCAAGATGCTGGTGTTGAAGAGTAATCTCTAAACCAAGTATTTGATTAATAAAAAAGGACGCTGTGAAGCGTCCTTTTTTTTTGGTTTGATATTGTTGTTAGCAATTGCCAATATCTTTGGGCTAATAAATACATCGTTAATCAGGAGCGAAACCCTGTAATACGAAATTGGTTGCCAGTGATCTCAGAAGAAATCTGATCAATAAACTGTACGACAGACTTATTAATAAATTCATTTAGAAGCCATGAGGCATCCTTTTCGAGATGAGACTTTAGAATATCAGGTTCATATCTTGCAAGTTCACTTAGACGATGCATAGCTGAATATATTAGTACTAGTGGACTATGATTAATAACACCTGGAATAAGATCATTCCTTTTTAAATACCAAAGTTCATTAGCGCTGTATATGTATTGGAATTCTTTACGACGAGTTTTAATATAGTTGTCTAAACGAAGCTTATTTGCACTGTCAGGTACGTTTCTGACAACATCCCATTCAAATCTCTTTTTATGCCTAATAATGAATCCTTCACTATTATCCGTGATTTTTTCTCGTTCATACTTCAGATGAAATATACGAGATAATGTTGTTTTATTAGAATGTTCTGGTTCAAGCTCAAATTGTAACCAAGCCCGATTAATACTCTTATCTCTTACGAGCTGTGGATTTAGTATGGGTATAAATAGTTCTGCACTGTTTGAATAGGTGACATTGTAGGCACGATGAATAAAAGCAAGGTTATAAAAAATATCTTTAATCGAGTACTCTTCGTGTGGCTCTTGAACAGATATTGGGCGGACTGGCTCTTCTAAATAATTGCATAATCCAGAAAGTACACCTTTAGTTTTTAGTCTTACGAACTCATTTTTTATATTGTTATGCCCGTTACTACTCCTTCCTGCGACACCATGAGCAAAACTATAGGGAATTTTTTTAGTTTCTAGTAATGCTTTTGTTGCGTTTAGAAGGCAATAATAAATAGTCAATGGCTTAGAGTTATTATCGAGAGATTGTGTTGCCTGATAAAAATTCCTTGCCTGTTGCCAATACAGGATAGCATTTTTTTGCTTTTTTGAACCGTCACAGTTTTGCTTCAAATATATTTCTACAAACTCCCAAGTAGAGTCTGTTAATATGGTTTTAGACTGGATTTTAGGGTTTAATGTTGCATGATAAACAGTAACTGGCCATATGCCAACTTTTAGAGCCTCTCTTTTTCTAATAGGCTTTAAGGAGTCTTTAATCTCTTTAATTGTAGTTTTATTTTGAGTAACCCTTTTAGAAACATCTGAAATTTTCACAATTATCCTTTCTTTGGTAATCGTAGCGTAGGTGCTAACCTACGGCGTAAATAGTTAGTTTAAAAAATTATTTGTTTTGATTCATACTACCTATATACATTCTTTAAGTCAGGTTTGTATCTACTAGCTATTGAAGCTACAACACCTCAAACCCAAACTTACCCAACGCCTCACGCAGCATGGCAATGTTATAATAAGCGTGCGCATTAACGGTATTTTGAAAGAAAATATATAAAGTATCAAAATGCTGACGCTGATTGGCAATCGCTTGCGCCCAATCCTGCATTTCCACCTCGCTATAACGATAATCATGACGATCAGCCGCACTCATTGCATCCCACCAGTTGAGATTATTACCATGCATCCGTAGGTAACCAGTACGCTGAGTAAATATCAGCCGTGACGGTGGCAGACCGCTAACTTTTGGATAATCGACGCTACACCAAATCAGACCTTGCTGGGTAAAGCTATCGACCACTTGCGGTGTATGCCAACCGTTATGACGGAACTCGACGGCTAATGGATAATCCTTAAACCAACTCACGAGGTTAGCCAGATATAAGCGGTGCTCACGGGTACGATCAAAGCCATGTGGGAACTGTAATAATAGTGGCGCTAGAGCATTGGCTTCGATAAGCGGGGATAGGGCATTTAAAAACGCTTGCGCATGTTCAGCAGTGCCCTTACGCGCATGAGTAAAGTCTTGATGTAGCTTGACAGCAAATTTCAATTGGCTATTCGCTTCGGCATAGGCTTTATTGACCATACCTGTAAAGGCTTTCTGTCCGATAGGCGCGTAAAAGGTACTGTTAATCTCGACCGCGCCGTATTGTTTGGCGTACTCACGTAAGAAGTCCGTTTTCTTTGTGCCAGTTGGATACAGCGTACCGAGCAAATCGGTATCGCTATAACCGCCAGTGCCAAGGTAAATACGCAGGGTAGGGTTACTGTCCATGTTGACCACTCATTACCGTTCTTTGATGATTAAATTTTTGGCTATTTTTTACGTGCCCATAGCCATTCTATTAATGCCAGTAAAGCATCATTGTTTGCGTCATTGCCAAGCTCGCTACTGCTTGATTCATGACGACTCAGTTCACGAATGATGGCTGTGCGTCCATCATTAAATAGCGATTGCGCATAGCTGGTCGCGTCTTCGACACCCATCAATTTCACATAGGTAGATTTATCTAGTTTCTCATCGCTGCCTGCAGGTTTGCCAAGGGTATCAGTAGAGGTCGTGACGTCTAAAATATCGTCCTGAACCTGAAAGGCGAGACCAATGTGCTGAGCGCACTCTTGCAGTGCCATACGCTGCGGAGCGGTCGCACCAGCACAGATGCCGCCCATAAGCATAGCGGCTTCAATCAATGCGCCTGTTTTATCACGGTGGATAGCTTCTAGATCGCCTTGTGAAATACTAGCACTAGCCTCAGCATTCAGGTCAAGCATTTGACCAGAAACCATACGCCGTGCACGTGGTGCAAATATTGCGATAAGCTGGCTGACGATGGCTGAATCAAAGGGCGCAAAAGTGGGCAGCTCTGCGGTCAATACTTCAAAGGCGAGCGTCTGTAGCACGTCGCCAGCGAGTAGGGCGGTTGATTCTTCAAAGACGATATGCGCCGTTGGCTGACCACGGCGCAGCTCATCATCGTCCATACAGGGCAGATCATCATGCACCAACGAATAAGTATGCAGCAGCTCTACCGCCAATGCCGCACGGCGCGCCATATCATAATCGGAGTCGTTTTCTAATAGAGCTTCCAAACCATCAGCGTTAGCCATGCTGTTTTTATTGTCAGTGCTTTTATCTGTATTATCATTATCATTAGCATTGCTTTGATTGACACTATCAAAGGCACTGGCAACCAATAGTGGACGCACCAATTTACCTTGACCGGTCATCACATAACGACAGGCATCAAGCAGCGGGCTTGGCAGCTCAGCATAAGCAAACAGCACGTCGATATCTTGTGCAAGTTGCGCGCGCACGGCGCTATGAAATTGCTCGGTGTTGTTATTAAAACTAGTAAAAGATACAAGTCTTGAAGGCATAAGGCTTTCAGGTATAAAGCTTGGCGTAGAAGAAACAGTCATAACCCAACCATTTATCAGGTGAATAATAAAAATATCGCTAGTGTAGCATGATAGATTATATAGCTTATGGGCTGAGCATCATCAATGCCATATTTTTGGCAGCTTACTGTTAAAAATTCGATTAAGCACACCGAAATAATGCAACAAGCCCTCGTTACGTATTGGTGATTTAACTTAGTCAGTGGATATGTTTTGATAAAGAATCAAGTTAAGCGTGTGATGTCATGTGACGATAAGCATCTGTCATTATAATCTTTAAAAGACGAATTTTTAGTATACAATTTCAGTATACAAACCGTCACTTAAAGCACATTACTAGTCAGGTAAAGGGCTGCTGCTGATTTAAGAGTGACTTGTGAGTATGGTATTAGCTTGTGACAGTTAGGGGCATAATCCCCTACACTAATTGCCATAAAAATGATCTGATGATTCAGGGCTAGAGGTTTGCGTGCTTATTTCAGCGAAAAATTTGCTCAAATCTCAGTCCATATTTTTAATGTTAGTATGTTCAATATCAGTACTGGTCACAATATATATAAATGAAGCGCCGTATTCACTTGTGCTAACGCGGTAACATTAAGCATAAAAAATGAATATATAACCATGAGCGCTGGATAATAAAGACATCTTCACTGCTTACTCTATACTGACTTTATAACACAGTATATTGGCAGTGTTATTACTCGTTTTTCTAACAATAACTGGCTATGACCTTTAATTTTAAAACTTTTAATTTTAAAACGTAGCTTTCGTTATATAGCAAGGAGTTCCAAATGGTATACCAAGGAAATCGCATCACGGTGACAATGCTAGAGGATGGCATCGCCAACATGCAGTACAACGCCGAAAATGAGAGCGTGAACAAGTTTGATGCTGAGACCAATAAGCAATTTGGTGAAGCGGTTACTGCCTTAGAAAAAGCTGACGACGTCAAAGGTTTAATCGTGACCTCAGGCAAAGGCGTCTTTATCGCTGGTGCTGATATCACAGAATTCGTTGGCTCTTTTAAAAAGCCAGAAAGCGAGATTAAAGATTGGGTCGTAGGTATCAATGACGCCTTTAACCGCTTTGAAGACCTGCCTTTCCCGAAAGTAGCGGCCATCAATGGCGCGGCGCTTGGCGGTGGTTGTGAGATGACTTTGGTTTGTGAATATCGCGTCATGAGCGACAAAGCCATCATCGGTCTACCAGAAACCCAACTGGGTATCTTCCCAGGTTTTGGTGGTACGGTTCGTAGTACGCGTGTGATTGGTATCGATAATGCGCTTGAGCTGATTGCGACTGGTACACCAAAGAAACCACTTGATGCCCTAAAACTGGGCTTGGTTGATGCGACCGTTGCTGCTGATGACTTGCAAGATGCTGCCATTGATTTGGTCAAAAAATGTATCTCAGGTGAGCTTGATTGGAAAGCGAAGCGTGAAGAGAAACTCGTTCCTGTTAAGCTAAATCAGCTTGAGCAAGCGATGGCATTTAACAGCGCAAAAGGTATGATCTTTGCTAAAGCCAATCCTAAACAATATCCTGCACCAGCACTTGCTATCGCTGCGATGGAAAAACACGTTAACTTACCACGTGATAAAGCGATTGAAGTAGAAGCGGCTGGTTTTGCAAAAGCGGCGAAAACCCCACAAGCAGAAAGCTTGGTTGGTTTATTCTTAAGCGATCAGTTGGTTAAAAAATTAGCCAAGCAGCACAGCAAAAAAGCGCATGAAATCAATGAAGCCGCTGTACTAGGCGCTGGTATCATGGGCGGCGGTATCGCTTATCAAGCAGCCAGCAAAGGCTTGCCAATCATCATGAAAGATATCAAGTCTGAGCAATTAGATCTTGGTATGGGCGAAGCCAGCAAATTACTGGGCAAAATGGTCGATCGCGGCAAAATGACCCCAGCAAAAATGGGTGAAACCTTAAGCCGTATCCGTCCTACTTTGAATTACGGCGATTTTGCTGAAACTGATATCGTCATCGAAGCAGTGGTAGAAAATCCAAACGTGAAGCGTGCGGTTCTTAAAGAAGTTGAAGGCTTAGTAAAAGACGATTGTATCCTAGCGTCAAACACCTCGACCATCTCTATTACTTTCTTGGCTGAAGCACTTGAGCGTCCAGAAAACTTCGTCGGCATGCATTTCTTTAACCCAGTACACCGTATGCCATTGGTTGAAGTTATCCGCGGTGAGAAATCCTCTGAAGAAGCGATTGCGACTACCGTTGCGCTAGCGTCTAAAATGGGCAAAGTACCTGTTGTGGTTAATGACTGCCCAGGTTTCTTAGTCAACCGTGTCTTGTTCCCATACTTTGGTGCATTTGATTTGCTCCTCAAGCAAGGTGCAGATTTTGCTCATGTCGATAAAGTCATGGAAAAATTCGGCTGGCCGATGGGTCCTGCTTATCTAATCGACGTTGTTGGTTTGGATACGGGCGTACATGGCGCTGAAGTCATGGCAGAAGGTTTCCCTGACCGCATGAAGCCTGATTATAAAGGCGCGATTGAGCTTTTATATGAAAACAAACGCTTAGGTCAGAAAAACGGCGTTGGTTTCTACAAGTATGAAATGGACAAACGTGGCAAGCCAAAGAAAGTTGCTGATGAAGCCACTTATGAGCTGTTAAAAACCACGACTGATAGCGACAAGCAAACCTTTGATGATCAAGCAATTATCGACCGCACTATGCTAGCGTTCTGTAATGAAACTGTACGCTGCCTAGAAGACAATATCGTCAGCACGCCATCAGAAGCAGATATGGCGATGATTATGGGTGTTGGTTTCCCGCCATTCCGCGGTGGTCCTTGCCGTTATATCGACCAAATGGGTCTAGATAACTACTTGGCACTGTGTGAAAAATACGCATACCTTGGCAAAGCTTATGAAGCGCCGCAAAAAATTCGCGACATGGCAGCAGCGGGCGAGACCTTTTACGCAACTGCGTAATAGGCAGTCATTACTAGGATGAAGTGCCGTACGTGTGCTGTTTGAGGGTGAGAGCTATTAATCTATTTATATTTAATGGCACTATTTTTTAATAACAAATCTTTAATAGCACACGTACGATTATAGTTAGTTTCATTTAGGGCTAGTACAAAGACATCAAGCGTAGAGGTACGTATTGTACTTCAAGCGAGATTGACGAGGTAATAGCACTAAAGCAGACTGACTACACTGACAATAAAAATTGAAAAGGAAGATAGTATGACAATTTTAAGTCCAAAAGACGTGGTCATCGTAGATGGCGTACGCTCAGCGATGGGTAAAACCAAAAACGGTATGTTCCGCCATGTCCGCGCTGATAGCATGTCTGCCGAATTGGTACGTGCATTGGTTGAGCGTAACGACTTTGACACACGTGACGTCGAAGACATTATCTGGGGTTGTGTCAATCAGACACTAGAGCAAGGTTTAAACATCGGTCGTAACATCGGCTTGCTTGCTGGTATTCCAAAGACTGCTGGCGGTCAAACCGTTAACCGTCTATGTGGTTCATCTATGCAGGCGCTACATACTGCTGCGGCTCAGATCATGACCGGTCAAGGTGATGTATTCATCATCGGTGGTGTTGAGCATATGGGTCACGTCGGCATGATGCATGGCGTTGATCTGAACCCTGAAGCGTCAAAGCACTATGCAAAAGCCTCAAACATGATGGGCTTAACTGCTGAAATGCTAGGTCGTATGAATAACATCACCCGTGAAGAGCAAGATGCCTTTGGTCTTGAGTCGCATCGCCGTGCATGGGCTGCGACTACTGAAGGTCGTTTTGACAATGAAATCATCGGTATCGAAGGTCATGACGAAGCGGGTCGCCTGCAACTATGTACTGTCGATGAAGTGATTCGTCCTGATGCCACGATGGAGCAAATGCAAAAGCTACGTCCAGCCTTTGATCCAGTAGGCGGTACAGTAACTGCTGCGACCTCATCTGCATTATCTGATGGTGCATCAGCGATGCTAGTCATGAGCGCGCAAAAAGCCAAAGAGCTAGGTCTTAAACCTCGCGCTCGTATTCGTAGCATGGCAGTCGCTGGTTGTGATGCGGCTATCATGGGTTACGGTCCAGTACCTGCGACGCAAAAAGCGCTTAAGCGTGCTGGCATGAGCATCGATGATATGCAAACAATCGAGCTAAACGAAGCTTTTGCAGCGCAGGGCTTATCAGTACTAAAAGCCTTAAACTTGACGGACAAGCAAGACATCGTCAACATTAATGGTGGCGCGATTGCATTAGGTCATCCACTAGGGTGTTCAGGTGCTCGTATCACGGTTACTTTGCTAAACGCCATGGAGCAGTCAGATACTGAAATTGGTCTAGCGACTATGTGTATCGGTCTTGGCCAAGGTATCGCGACTATTATTGAGCGTGTGTAATTTTTATCTAATCTCCAAATAGCAGTAAATATTAATAAAGCTGATATTTGTCGATTAAATTTGTACTAATGTCTTGTAAAATGAGCGTCTCTCACTTAATGTTGGAGGCGCTTTTTTTGGTTTAAGTCATAGTAATGAAAGGTAGAGTATAAATGGCACATCATAAATCGTCAGATAAGAGGCGCTTAGATTTAGAGGTGTTTAAGTTAAAAATGCGCTATATCTTTCTTCCTTTTTTAGGTTTTAGTATTGGCGCCATTTTATTCTACAACATCATAAGATGGATGTTGGACATCTGTCTAGGGATATGGCCTCTAAAAGATACGGTCTGGAACTTAATTATCCCAATAATTATCAGTGTTATTTTAGTGCTTGTCATAATGCGATCAAGGATTAGACTGCTACGATTTGAATTATTTGATGATAATAGCGCTAATGTATTTTACTTGGTGATGATACTTGCTTTATTTCCGCCTATATCAATCAGTCAAGCTTACTTATATGAAGCAGCATATGACATTATTGATATAAGTAATATAAGTGATATTAAATTATATCCAAAACAAAAATACTTCCAATTTGATAATAAAGGTATTGAGAAACAAGGGGTTGTTTCTTACTTCAATACTAGGGAGATGGGGAAATCTAGACAAGAGTTAAAAATATACTTATATTTTGCCACTCCTTTTTATGGAGATAAAGATATCTGGTGGGGACAGGCTTTTACTAAGGTTATTGATAATGATCTTGAAGAAAAAGAGAAAGTTCAACAAATAGAAAATTTTAAAAGGATTTCTAGACAACAATATGCAAATGAAGAGATATCTACTGCTGATTATTTTGAAAAATTGCAAAACTCAGATACTAAGTATGGTTATTTAGAAGCGATTAGATTGTCAGGTCAGCAACATATTAATGACCCAATAATACTTGTATCTCAGTTGAGCACACTTAACGAAAAAGCAGATAAAGAGTTAGCAAAATTCTTTAGATTTTTTATCATTGGCATGTTTATTTGCTTACTATTAGTCTTAAAAGCAACGATTGATAAAAAAGCATTTCAACAGTTTAAGTTACGCTAGATTTGTGGTGATAGGGCATGGATAATAATAAGCAAAGCCAGTATAGGTATAAGAATAAAAATAGAAGCAGAAACAAAAAAAGAGTAAGCAAAAGTGCTAAACAGAAGCGAATACAAAGCCTAAGCGCTAAAGAATCGATCATAATAAAACTAAAGCAAATATTCTTGCCATATTTAGGTCTTAGTATCCTGACCATTCTGCTTTTTGGGGCTTTACGTTGGTTGCTAGATATTTATCTAGATATTCTACCTTTAAAGGAAGGCTATTGGGATTTTGGTATTCCTTTTCTGTTATCTGTTTTAGTCGTTAGTATTTGGATGTGGCCGAGGTATGAGCTTTTAACCTTAAAATGGGTTAAGCGCAGTAGTTCAGGCT
Source organism: Psychrobacter immobilis (assembly GCA_904846265.1). GTDB lineage: Bacteria > Pseudomonadota > Gammaproteobacteria > Pseudomonadales > Moraxellaceae > Psychrobacter > Psychrobacter immobilis_A. The sequence continues at coordinate 43,232 of CAJHAA010000002.1, forward strand.
ACTTTTTTATAACGATGGTTCTAGCATTAGTGATACCGCTCGTTCTCAGCCAAAACTATTTATCCAAAGCGGCTTACGAGGTCATTGAAGTAAATAGCTTGAATGATATTCGTCATTATCCAAAGCAAAAGTATTTCAGAGTAAATGATTTTGAGCCACTCAAATTAGAGAGCGTTTCTTATATAGAAACACAAGTAGTCAGTGGACGATATTTTGACTCAACATTGCATATTGATTATTACATTGCGACGCCATTTATAGCCGCTGATAATATTTGGCTAGGTTCTAGCTACCACACGAAATACGATAATCGCGCAGACCAAAGTATTAAAGACAGTCAATACTCAGCGTTTATTAACGACTCGCACCATAAGTACGCAGCCAACGACCTCTCTACTATCAGCTACTTTAAGAAACTTAAATCATCAAATAGCAGAAATGCTTACTTACACACGATTTCTACGGCTAATAGGCAATCTAATTTGCCACCCTTGATATTGAAGCCAGAAACAGGATTACTTGCTGATAGCTTAGATCGTGATTTTGTTTGGGGATTTGGTTCGTTTTTTATTGGTATGGTGCTGTGCTTGTTGCTCGTTCTCGCAGCAGAGTTTGATAGTCAAGAAAAGAAAAGTACGCAAAAACATATACAAAAGCGAAAACATATACAAAAACAAAAGCCCGTAAAAAAACGAGCACCAGTAAGTGATGTATCAAAGAGCCTAGTAGTTTGGTTTAAAAATAATAAAGAACGACCTGCAACGTTGGTGTTAATACTGACCTGTATAGGTACATTTATACTAACCGTATTCATGGGTATGGATATCATTGACCCTTTATCTAGACAGGTAAATAGTGTAGGTGGGTTGACGATGGACGCGCTGCAAGCTGGTCAATATTGGCGGGTGGTCACAGCACTTTTTGTACATGCAGGAATTATGCATTTAGTAATGAGTCTGGGGATGCTGTTTGCTACAGGTTATATTTTGGAAAAAGTATTGGGTCCTATACGTTTTGCGATTGCGTTTTTTATATGTGGTATTTTCGCTAATGTTTTAGGGGTACTATATTTTGATATGGATATGGCAGGTGTTTGGGGTGCTACATTTGGCTTGTTTGGTATCGCGATACCGTTGGTGGCCTTTAAGGTTTTTAATAAAAAATATCGAGAGCTATTCGGCGGTACTATCGCTGCGATATTAATCATTACTTTAACCAGCATGTTCTTTGCATTTATAAACACGCTCATTTATATGGTGTATTATCTTTTAACCTTATGTTTTGGCGTTGCTTTCGGTGTGGGCATGGTCATGACTCAAAAACAGTCTTTATTACGTAATGCTAGGCGTCATAATATATAGTTATTGGCTATTCATAATCAAAAACCTACGCTAAGCAGTATGAATCAAACGTGATGAATTGTTATTAATCATTATTAGAGACTATCTCCATTGACGCCCTCAGCAAACTATGACTAAATAAGAGTAAGGCTAATAAAGACAATATCAATGATAAAATTAACATAGCCTTTAACAATAAAGTCAGCCGTACAAGGAGTGTGCCATGTCTACTATGATTACCGATCGTACCTATCGAATCGCTCGCGAAAATACCCAAGCGATGATAATCGATGTTCAAGAACGCTTAACACCGCATATTTATGACCATGAAAACATCGTCAAAAAAACAGTGACGCTTATTAAAGGTCTACAAGCACTGAATATCCCTATTATGCTCAATGAACAGTATAAAAAAGGGCTCGGCGATACGCTACCTGAAATACGCGAGGTATTAGAAGGCGATAACGCCAAAAGCTTTGAAAAGGTCACTTTTAGCGCTTGTGATAATGATGATTCGTGGCATTATTTAGCGCAGCAAAATCGAAGTATTGTTTTGCTATTTGGCGTAGAGACACATGTCTGCGTACTACAAACAGCGCTTGATTTGCTAGATAATGGTATGCAGCCCGTCATCATTGGTGATGCAGTCGGTTCGCGTTTTCCATATGATAAAAAGCAAGCAATTCGCCGTATTCGCCGTGCTGGGGGCGTGATTACCACGGTTGAAACCATTCTGTTTGAGCTTTGCCGTAGTAGTCAAGACCCAGCGTTTAAAACCATCAGTAACTTGATTAAATAGTTCTTTTATTCAAGATATAAAAAATAGCGCTTACTCACATAAGCGCTATTTTTTATAGTGGTGTTCATTAGCTATAGGTTGGCATGCTCTTTTATAGCGCTCATAAAATGTATAATAATTGCTTATGCGTAAAGGTAAAATGAAGCGCTATATATTCGTAGAAAAATTAAGAGAAAATTTATGCCATCAACCAAACCCCTTTTATTAACCAACCCAACGCTTGCCTCAAACATTGATATAGATCATGTCACTCATTTCTTATTAGAGCTTGATGCGCTTAAACGTATCAATCGTCGTAGCTATGTGACGCATACCACACGCAAAGAAAACTCTGCCGAACATTCATGGCATTTAGCGATGGCGTGCTGGTCTATCGCTGAACAGTTTGAGCTAGATGTCAATCATGAAAAACTACTCAAGATGGCATTGGTACATGACTTGGGTGAGATTGACGCAGGCGATACGTTTTTATTCGCAAATAGTCGTAGCGAGGCGCACATTGAAGAACGTGCTGGTATTGCTCGATTGCAAGCTGAGCGTGGCAATGGCATCATGGATTTAAATGAGATTTGGGAAGAACAGGAGACGGGTAGTAGTAAAGAAACCCAGCTGCTCAGAGTGGTTGATCGTTTATTGCCGTTTTTACTCAATCTCAATACTGAGGGGGAAACGTGGATTGATGCTAACATCACGCGTTCGCAAGTGACTGCGGCACTTGCTTTTATCAAAGACAGCTTTCCTCCCATTCATGATTGGCTATCAAAAAATATCGACTATGCGACCCAGCAAGGATGGTTGGTTGATGCTTAAGTAAAGCCATCATTTTGCCGTTTATATGTTTGCAAATATTCATCTTTTTCAACTAGTAAAGAATTTATAGTTAGCTCAATGAGCGATTAAGTATATTATGTAGAGAGATTATTAAATGAGAGTCACTGGCACTTATAAGGTTTTTGCTAAATCGCTCGTCTTTGTTAGCCTATTAACTTTGGCGCAACTAACTCAGGCCGCCGCACCTATTAGTAATGGCGATAAACTGGCGCACGATGCCAAAAAACAGATCGGCATTACCACTAGCTATGATCCTGCTTACCGCCAGTTGGATTTTCCGCGTGGCGATGTACCGATAGAAACTGGCGTCTGTACCGATGTTATCGTCCGTGCTTATCGCTTGCAAAATATAGATCTACAGCAATTAGTCAACCATGATATGAAGTCAAATTGGTCGGCTTATCCAAAGACTTGGGGGCTCAAATCAACGGATAAGAATATCGATCATCGCCGAGTGCCCAATCTTGAAGTGTTTTTTGCGCGTCACGCAAAGACATTATCGACGACTGATAAAGCCAGTTTTCAAGCAGGGGATGTGGTGACGTGGCGATTACCGAATGGCAATTTGCCGCATACAGGTATCGTCTCCGATAAAGTTGCTGCGGATGGTACACCGCTGATTATTCACAATATCGGACGCGGTACGCAAGAAGAAAACATCTTATTTGCTTATCCTATTCTCAAACACTTTCGTTATTAACTACTTTCATTATTAACTAGGGTGTGTCATCAATTAGATTGTGAGGCTTAAAATGAGAAAAATTGTAGATAAACAAGGAAGAAATTGCCGTTAATATGAACATATTGACAAAATTTCTGACGATGTTTAACAAAATTTAGCCATTTTAAGACCACTAAATGTATTCATGTGCCAATTGATGACACGCCATAGTATGTTGCGATGAGATAATTATCCACAATAAAAAGCTCACTTCAACATAGATTAGGATGCTGAACTGAGCTTTTTTGAGTCGTTAAATCGCTTGCCTATGGAGTGTTAGCGACACCCAATAGCTGTCCCATTTTTACCACACTATCGGCTTGCATACTGTCTTGCCAATCCGCTTTTGCGCCTTTTGGCAAGACAACAATTGCGGTTGAGCCTAAATAAAAACGACCCAGCTCATCGCCTTTCTCAAAGCTCATATTGTGCTCAGCTTCTTGAATATCATCAGTGCGGGCAATTTTACCAGTCGCCACCGTTTCGATACCAGCGACAATCATCGCCCCAACCATCACCACCGCTGCTTTACCATATGCTGTATCAAACAGACAAACCAAGCGTTCATTACGTGCAAATAAGTCCGGCACGTTCGCCGCCGTAGTATTGTTGACCGAAAACAGCGTGCCCGGTACATAACGGGTTTTGGTCAGAGTACCGGCGAAGGGCATATGTACACGGTGATAGTTACTGGGCGCAAGATAAACCGTTGCAAAACTGCCATCCGCAAAATAGCGTCCATCTTCACTGTCAGCAAGCAGTTGACCAACGTCATAATAGCGACCTTTTGCTTGGAGCAATTTATGGTCGTCAATTTGACCCAACTGCGAGATAATGCCATCGGCAGGACTGACGATACCATTAGGCGTCATGTCGATAGGGCGCGCGTCTTCTTTTAGCTCACGAGTAAAAAAATCATTAAAGCTCTCATAGGCGTTGAGACTTTGGCGCTCATACTCGTCCAAGCTGACGTTGTAGGCTTTAGCAAAGCTACGGATAAACGTGCGTTTAACATAAGGATGGCGGCTAGCGGCTAGGCGCCCAGCAACTTTACTCAGTTGCTGCTGCGGGACAAGCTGTTGTAAAGTAGTGAATACATTCATAATGAGGCTACCAAAATAGGGTGTGATGTAATAATTAATAAGCAAGAGAATGGCCGTATTTTATCATGGACGGCGTATTATTGTATGGGCATAATTGGTAAGGAATCCGTAAATGAAAGCACTTATACAGCGCGTACGCCGTGCTAGTGTCACCGTCGACGCGCAGTGTGTTGGTACGATTGAGCAAGGCATATTGGCTTATATTGGTTTAGGGCCTGATGACGACCTAACAAGCGCCCAGCGCATGGTGGATAAAATCCTCACCTATCGTATTTTTGATAATGATGATGATCCTGCCAAGTACGGCAAACTGGATAAAAACGTCCAGCAAGTTGGTGGCGGACTGTTATTGGTATCACAGTTTACGCTAATGGCAAAAACAGACAAGGGTCGTCGCCCTGACTTTGGTGGTGCGATGGCACCTGATGCGGCGCAAGTATTGTTTGGGCAATTGGTCGCCTATGCCAACACGCAATATCCAAACGTGGCAACTGGTCAGTTTGGCGCTAATATGCAAGTGTCGAGCGTCAATGATGGGCCATTGAATTTCTTGTTAGAAGTGAATTGAGTAAACTAAGCATTAGCCGTCATTAGACTTATGAACCGCTTAAAAGTTGAATGTCATTAAACTGTCATAATTACCCCGTTTAATAGGGAGCAGCAGGCGAGCATTTATCGCCTTTTTTGTCAGCTAAATGTTGTCCTCTAACACTGAGAATGCCGTATGTATAATGAGCAAATTTTGATTGTTGAAGATGAACCTGCGATTCGTGAAATGATCGTCATGACGCTAGAGATGGCGGGATTTGATAGTCTGCAGGCAGCGGATGTATCTGAGGCGCACCAACAAGTGGTCGATCACCGCCCTGCGCTGATTTTGCTAGATTGGATGCTACCCGGCGATAAAAGTGGTATTGATTTTTGCCGATTACTCAAAAACGATGAGCTACTCGCTGAGATACCAGTCATTATGCTGACGGCTAAAAGTGAAGAGGACAGCAAGGTGCATGGCCTTGATGCTGGTGCTGATGATTATATGACCAAGCCTTTTTCGACACGTGAGTTAATATCCAGAATCAAAGCAGTATTGCGGCGTAGTAACGCGCTCAGTAGCGATAAACCTATCGAAATCGGCAATTTGAGCCTTGATCCCAAAAGTCAGCGGGTGACAGCGGCTGGTAAAGTGGTTGATGTCGGGCCTACAGAATATCGATTACTGGCATTTTTTATGAGTCATCCAGAGCGTGCCTATACGCGGACGCAGCTGCTAGACCAAGTATGGGGCGGCAATGTATATATCGAAGATAGAACCATTGATGTGCATATCAAACGTTTGCGGACATTACTACGACCGCATCAATGTGATACGTTGATACAGACAGTACGCGGGACAGGCTATCGATTTTCTAGCTTTATTGAACCAATTTAACGAACGGTTTTTATTCGCTATAAAAGCAGTATATTAATCGCAGCACAGTGAAAAACGGCGAATAGTGATAAGGATGATGGATGAACACCCTAATATCGGCTCAAGGCGACCAACAAAACAAGTCACTGCTAGCAACTCAGCAGAATACAACGGATCAACTCAAAAAAATTAGAAGCGCACTACGCGCATTGCGTGATGCGGTGGTTTTGCTCAATGACGATGATGGGCTCGAATGGTGGAATCAGGCCGCCGAAGATTTAATGTTGTTACAGTTGTCAGATAAAGGTAAGTGCATTTTTGACTTTATTAGTGCGCCTGAATTTCGTCATTATTATCAGGCGACGACCAACCCTAACGATGGTGCTCAGGATGGTGTACACATTGTCTCGTGGCGCGCCCCCAAGCGTTATCTAAAGTGTGAGCTCACGCCATTTGGCGATGAGAAGCTGCTCATTATTTATGATGTGACGCGCTTGCATCATTTAGAGGAGATGCGCCGCGATTTTGTGGCGAATGTCTCGCATGAGTTACGCACACCGTTGACCGTCATGATGGGTTATCTAGAAAATTTTTCGGATCAGCCAGATATGCCGCCGCATTGGAAGCGCGGGTTTGAGCTGATGAGCCAACAGACTGCGCGTATGAATAGAATTGTGAATGACTTATTACTGTTATCTCGCATCGAAATTGAAGAAACCCATGAGCTCAGTTATATTGACATGACCAGACTGCTGACTCATGTCTATGATGATGCGCAAGCGTACAATCAAGAATATGGGCATACCATTCACTTGCAAATAGACACTTATGACGGACTGTATGGCTCAGAGATGTATCTAAATAGTGCGCTCTCTAATCTGGTGATTAATGCCATCAAATACACGCCCAAGGGCGGTAATATCGCCATTAGCTGGACAAAAACGTCAGAAGGTTGCCGATTTGCCGTCGAAGACAACGGTATTGGTATTGCACCTGAGCATATCGCACGGTTGACGGAGCGTTTTTATCGTATTGATAAAGGTCGTAGTCGGGCGACTGGCGGCACAGGGCTAGGTTTGGCAATCGTTAAACACGTCTTGTATCAGCATGAAGCCAATTTACAAATTGAATCAGTAGAAGGGGTAGGCTCGACGTTCAGTATGGTTTTCCCAGCTGCCCACATTAGATCAGCTGCGATACCCTAATCTTTTTGTAAAAGTGGATAGGGGTTCACTGCACTGCCGCTGATATAAATACCGTAATGCACATGTGGCGGCGTACCTTTTGCATTGCCACTGTCGCCGACGTAGCCGATGATATCGCCGGCATTAACCCAGTCGTTTGGACTAATATCTGCATAATCTTCTAAATGCGCATAATAATGCCCTGCGCCTCCTGGTCCAACCACGACCACCACACGACCGCCTAACGTATTTTCAACAACTTTGCTGACGATGCCTTGTGTTGTGGCTCGTATTGGTGTGCCTCGTGCGGCAAAGATATCGATACCTTCATGACTGCGACCTTGACTGCGTGCAGCGCCCCATGTATCTGTTAGATGTTGCTCTGGAAGTGGACTGGGTAAGCTGTTTTCCGTCGGTAGTTCTTGCTGTAATAAACTGAGCTGTTGCCATTTTGCCATCACAAATGACTGAGTTTGTTCGCTGATACTGGGTAAGAGCCTATCAAATACAAATAATAGCATCAACAATACAGCCGCTTTAATGAGCACACTGAGTACACGGCTTAAAAAGGTTGGCCTTTTCTTTGGCTTTGATTGCGGGTTACTGCCATCTGCTAGCATCGATCTCTCTTTAGTTTTTTAAATTAGTTTTTCTTATTATTATATAAGTGAAGTTATCTATTCTTTGTATGCCATTGTTATCTCTAGTTTTTATCCCCATAAATATAACGTTTCTTTTAAAGTTTACGTATTTTTAAAACGTTACATAAAATACCAATGTTGCTATCTATTGTTGCTATCTATTGTTGCTATCCATGGCTGAATCTTTATGACTGACACTGCGCTGATTATCGATACCGAAACCGACCAAGGTCGTGATCCGCGTCCGATTCAAGTGGCGACTATTAATGTAGTGACGGGCTTTGAATGGATGAAGTACTTTAATAGTGGTCGTTCGATATCACCAATCGTCATTAGAATTCACGGCATTACCGATGATGATGTTGCCGGTCTTGAGCGCTTTGATTTAGAGGCATTTGAGTTACCGCAGTATTTGATCGGACATAATGTCCGCTTTGATTGGCGGGTCATAGGCAGCCCCTCTGCCAAGCTAATATGTACGGTGCGGCTAGCACGCGTAGCCTTTCCAGAGTGGAGTGCCTATGGTCAGTCCAAATGTATCGAGCAGTTGTTAGGCAAAGAAGAAGCAAGCAGGATGACGATTGCCGCGCATGATGCGCTGGGTGACGCGCGTATGTGTTATCTTCTTTATCAGGCGTGCTGCGAGCGCTTAGCAATTGCACCAACGGATTTTTCTGCTGTCCATGCGATCGCCAATAAAGCCAACCCAGTGAGCAAAATGCCCTTTGGTAAACATAAAGGCATGCTAATTAAAGACGTGCCAATCAGCTACGTAAAATGGATGCTGGGTAATATCCATAATATGCAGCCATCGCTTTATTCTGCCTTAACTAAGCGTATTAAAGCAGAGGAAATAGCAAAAAATGCGCCAAACTAACATAGGCGTAATTCTGCTTAAATGGATTGAAAAAGACTGGATTTATGGCTGATCATTTAACCAATCCACCGCCATTTGCCAAAGCTGCGGGGCTTTAGCATTGGTTCTGCTACTAAAATAGCGCATATGACCGATGCTGTTTAGACCAAAGTCTTTGGGATCTAAAAAGTGCTTTTCGACTGGCATTTTAGTAAAAACACGAATCATATCATCCATATTTTTGCTATTGGCAATGTCATCATCATTAAACCCCAGCCATAATGATGGCATAGTCATGTCATCATAAAAGTGCGTTTGTATACTTTTGCCAAAGGCTGTTTTGATATAGCCTGCGCCATTACACCATTCGCGCCACTGCCGAGACACGCCCCGTGGTAGCGGTTCTCCCATACCAATTTTATCTGACGGCGTGTACCCTAACGTCAAGTTGGCGAGTGGAATAAAGGCATCCATAAAACCCATCGCTTTGAGTTTATAGGGCATGCTCATATTTTTAATACGACCTGATGAGCAGGCGACATTGAACACTGAAGCGAGCGCACTATAATTTGGCATCAAACCAATCAGCTGACCGCCTGCACTATGACCAATTAAATGATAAGTGGCGTCGGCAAATTCATCTTGCAACGCATCAAGGACGGCTGGCATATCATGGCGACCCCAGCTAATCAGCGATGCATCGCATTTAGCCAATGCAGACGACAGCGATTCACCGATGCCTTCATTGTCAAAGGTTAGTACACCAAAGCCATTTTCTGCTAAGTGAGTGGCAAAATTGTGATAAAACTGGCGTTTGATACCCGTTGCTGGCGCGATCATAACCGCTATTTGCACCTCGTTTTTAGGACGATAGACAGTCGCTGCCAATGCCTGATTGCGCTCAGTCATGATACTCAGTGAATAAATATCCGTCTGATACTGTTTATTTTCCATGCTTTAACCTTCATATTGTTATGGTTCTATGCGGTGTGGAGTGGCTATTTATTTGCAATTATTTATCAATAATCTGCTCTCAAAATGTAGTCATTACGTAGTGATAAACCGCTTAAATTAGCTGATAACCACCTGATAACCACCTGATAGCCACCTGATAGCATCGCTTATGTTAAGATAAATGCTGGCAAGCAAGGCGTTCAATTGTGACTTTCAAGTTCTATGCTATTTATCTTGGGTGATACTATCCATTAGGGTTTTAACGAGTATTTAACAAAAAACAATCGATATAAAAATTAAGGAAGCTATATGCAAATGAAAATTAACAATGACACTTATGAAGTCATTACCAGTCAAGACATTACCAATATTGAAAAAGCAGTGGATAAATCAACGTTAACGATGCCGTTGGTAGCGGTTTATTGTGGTTCGCGTTTGGGCAATAATGAAGTCTACGAGCAGGCAGCCCGCGAGTTGGGTAGTGCGCTTGCCGACAATGGCATGGGTTTGGTCTACGGCGGCGCGAGCATCGGGCTGATGGGTGCCGTTGCAGATGAGGTGATTCAAGGCGGTGCGCAAGCGGTCGGTGTGATTCCAACCTTTATGCTCAAGCACGAAATTGCTCATGAGCAGCTGACTCGTCTGCATTTAACCGATACCATGCACACCCGTAAAACCGTGATGGCAGAGTACGCAGATGCCTTTATTACCTTGCCGGGTGGGCTTGGAACATTGGAAGAAATTATGGAAATCGCCACGTGGCGTCAGCTATATCAACATGAAAAACCGATGATTATTCTGAATATCAATGGTTTCTATGATCGTATGATCGAGCACTTAAAATATACGGCTGACCAAGGTTTTATGAAGCAAGAAGATTTGGAACGTTTGGTGGTATGTAACACGATTAACGAAGCCATTGACCTATTAAAAACAGTCGTAAAAATAGACGATGCAGTCGATACCGAAAAAATGGCTGGTAGTTAAGAGCACATATTTTTATTTATAAATGCTTTTATCTATAAATGCTTTATCCATAAAAAAGGAGAGAAAGGCTGATTGTTAGCCGTTCTCTCCTTTTTTTTCAATTTTTAATAGAACGTTTGTTAAATCTCAGTAGCACTTGAATCATTATCAACGTTTAAATCATCTAAAGGTGTCTCATCAATACCGTGATTCACATCAGCCATAGCTAACGGAAAGCCGCGTTGCTCAGCGAGTGTGCGCGCGACTTCATCAATTGCCACGCTATCGTGTTTTGTCAAATACGCCCAATTATGAGCATAACGATTGCGGTTGGCTGGCGTGTCATGATCGATTAAGCCAAGTTCAGTCAATTCATCAACGATTTGATCGGCAGCAATCAAAGTCGAGGATGCTTTGACGTTTTCCGCACGAGCATAGCGAATATTAGAGTACAAGCTTACATCAGCCACTCGCAGCGTATCGTCTTCACCGGGAATTTGCTGCCCACCATATAGCGCGTTACCGACCGTACGTGCGCTATGGAAGGTCGGTACAAACTCCGCTACATAATCAATCGCTTGCTGACTACGCGCTTGTAACGGTGCCTTATCCCAGCCATCTTCGATATAGTGCACATACTGCGGCGGCAGCTTAGGTTGGGCGCTGTCTTTGCTAGAGGCGACCAAGCCATCATTGAATAGCGTGATAAATTTGCTCATGCCATGTATTTGAAAATAACCACCGGGGTAAGGTGTGAGTTGTGCCATGCCTTCTGGTGTGCCGCGACTGCCATAAACGATAATCTCTGGTATCTGTCCGCCGGTATTATCCCAGTGGGTAATATAAGACGATTTAAACTCGACCATACGCGTGACTTTGACCCCGACCATATCGTCGATGACGCCAGTACGAAAACCGCACGCGTTGATTAAATAATCCACTTCGATAGATTCAATTGTATTTTTGGTCTCAGATTCGGTTGTAAGCTTAGTTTCAGAGCTGGCAGCTCGTTGATAATCAATACGCCATTTAGTGACATGATGGTCTGCGTTTGAGCAATTTTCACAATCAACAGGCATGACTTGCTTAACCTGTGTATCGGTAAAGACGTGTGCATGCTCATAATCTGCTAATGCCAATTGCGCAGAGGCCGCCAAGCGAAAAATATTCCAGCCGTACTCTTGCACGACAATCAGTGGAAACTTGACTTTATTTAAGTCCAAATACTTAGCGACTGGTATCATCCATTCATCAATCGACCGCGGCACAGTGACTTGTTCACGTTCTGACAGCGCAATGAGTTGCTCATGACTATAAAGCTGATAATAGTTTTCAGGTTCGCCCAACACTTTGTTATTAGCATCTTCGGCGATAAGCTTACGATACGCATCAGTCAAGATATCTAGACGTGGTAGCAAGTCTTCTGGCAAGCCTTCATCGCGAGTTGGTACGGCAAATACTGTTGGGCGAACATCGATGGTATAAGGATAAAGGCGCAATATATCGATACATTGTTTGAGAAGAGCCACACAATCTTCATCAGGAATTTCGCGGTATAGATTGCCGCCAGCATGCAAGTGACACATCGGTGGACCATCAATCAGCGATTTGTTTTTTTCAAATACATAAGTTTCAAGCCCCAATGCCGCAAGGCGAATAGCAATGGTTGCTCCTGCCGTACCACCACCAAGAATACCGACACGTTTGGCAGAGTGCGCTTGGTTTTTCACTGGGTTTTTAATGAAAGAGTGAGTCATTGTCGTTGTTATATCCTTAATAGCAGTTACAGCAGGTCATGCTCGGTGTATTTGTTAAATGTTTTATTCTAAAATCTTATTTTAAAAAATTTGTCCTAATGGATGTTGTTCTAAGCCGTTTATAACTATTGATATGCGTGCAAAGGACGTCAAGTTCAATATGCATATAAAGCCGCAAGGGTCATATTTGTCATTGTGTAGTAATTCTTAAGCTGTATAGGGTATTCTACGAAAAATGATAACCAATATGACGGCAAATACGTAAGTAGATAGGTGAGTTTTGTCAATGAATGGCTATGGCGCTTGATAGTAATGGCTATGCCAGTTTACCCAATTTGCAAATACATAAGCTTTTGTAAATTTATATATGGATAGAAACGACTGCGCTGTTGCATATGCTATATTAAAACTGCTTGAAGTCAGCGGTAGGTTTTTTTTGCCGTTTAAATCGTCTGACGATGAGAAAAATCCAAATAAAAACTTATGATGATAATCACAATCAAAATGACAAGGAAGTTATTATGAAACGTATGCTTATATTATCGGCTCTCACCGGTGTTTTAACGCTTACTGGTTGTACTACGTTAAACAATGTATTCGGCAATGATGATTCTGGCATGCATGATGTACAAGCCACCAATAAAAATACCGCGCCAGTCGCGAGTAAAAACGGCATGTTAGTCGATGCAAGCAATCACATGACCTTATATACCTTTGACAAAGATGGGATGAACAAATCAGAGTGTGGGAGTGCCTGTCTAATTGCTTGGCCAGCATTTATGGCACCGAGTAATGCCAAAGCATCAGGGCAGTTTGCAGCATTTCAACGTGAAGATGGCAAGTATCAATGGGCGGTAAATGGTAAACCGTTGTATTTCTATGCCAATGACACAAAGGTGGGCGATAAAGATGGTGACAATAAACTGGGCGTTTGGCATATCGTCAAAACCAAGTAAAGTAAGCCCATTGTCTACCGAAATGAAAGACAATTAGCATCAAAAAAGCAGCCATCGTAATGGCTGCTTTTTTATTGGCTTGAATGATTAGAATCGTAAAATAACGCGATCAAATATCTGCCAAAGCTTCAGCTTGTTCAGTCTCCAAGATAGTTTCTTTAGTAGGCTCTTTTCTATATAAAGGGAAAAATTCGGAGCGTAAATCATTTTCGGTGAACCAGCTATTAGCGACTAATGCTGCGTATTTTGCTGGATTAACGACGAGTCTATAAGTTTTGAATAATAACTCTTGTGAGCTAAACCCTTTTTTATACTCGTATAAAGAATCTAGATTAGAGCCTACGCCGCCGCCAAGATGCAGTAATTTATAATGATTGGTTCGGCCCCAATCACGAGCCACATGGGTAATGAGCTTGGAAGGTTGTAGATGGGTATAGGCGTTGAGCGTGCCTCCGAGATGAAACTGCATAATCCCCGATTCTTTGCAGATTGTGTAGATAGAGGAACCAATGGCTTTATTATCCTGATAGGCAGTTATCAGTAGTATTCTGTCTTGCAAATTTTCGAGCAAATTAAAAAAGTAATCATCATCAAAGAAGTAGTACTGATCTGCCTTCACCTGCGCCATCGTTTCTTTGTAAATATTGGAAAACATCACTGCATTCTCTCTGGTTAAACGCTCAATTTTTGTCACGACATCCATTTTTAAGGCTTTTTTAATGCCTCTACGATGACGATTTTGAGTCTCGCTCCAGTGCTCCTCTTCAGATTTACTCAAGTCAGACATCAATGTCAATCCATGAGTGAGTGCTTTGCCGACCGTTGGTAGCCACTCTTTATTGATGATTGGATGCAGTCGCATGAATAAAGACACACAGCCTTTTGCTAAGAGAAAGCCCCTTACTTCTGCCAATATTATGTCTAATTCGGCATCAGTGAGAGACTTGTCCATGACAGGACCGCCGTAACCATAAGTAGAAGTCGCATCCCAATGCTCTGAGTCGAGTTCTCTTATAATGAGAGGTAAAAATATTTTTTTATTGTTATAAGTGGCAATCACTCCTTGAGGAGTGCCTTTATCGACAATAGCTGATGCAGCAATCCAACCAGATAAGTGATAAATATCAAAGTGATAATCAGCGATGTTTTTATCCCATTCAGTATTTATCTCGGCAAAGTCTACCTGTACTGTATCCATCTTTCTGCTCCCTCAGCGTTATGTTTTATATTCGTAAATCCGTATATATGAATATAACAATAAAAACTGAGGTTAACAAGCAAATGGAAAGTATTTATGCGATTTATTGAATATATATAAATGTCGAGTGAGTTGATTCATTATTGTCAAAAAAGCAGCCACTATGATGGCTGCTTTTTTTTAGAGTATGTAGAGGAAGTAGCGATTTGTGCTTGACTAAAATTAGACTTATTTAGATTTTTTGTTGGTTTGCGCTTTTTTCTCTATCAACTCACCATCGATTTGGATCGGGACATCGGTGGTAATACCATCTGCGAAAGCTGTCATACCATAGGCTGCGCGATCAATATTACCCGTTGCACGGAAGCCAATAACGGGCTCTTTGGTAAGAGGGCTGTTGGCGATTTTATTCAAAGTCACATCCAAAGTTAATGGTTTGGTTTGACCTAACATAGTAAAGTCACCTGTGACCTTGGCTTGTTGCGGATTTATAAATTTTACGCTGGTTGATTTAAAGGTCATGGTTGGATATTTAGTGACGTTAAAAAATTCAGCCTTTTTTAAATGCTCATCACGTGCATCCCAATTGGTGTCAATGCTATCGGTTGCAATGGTGAAGCTCATATTGGTTTTACTGGGTGATTTGACGTCGTAATTTACGACCCCTTTGACGTCGTTAAAATGACCCATGGTGGTCGAAAATCCTAAATGATTGACAGAAAACCCCACACGGGTGTGCGAGTCGTCTAATTGCCATTGACTAGGTAATGCCGCACCTGCAACAGTGGTGAGTGCCAGTGCTGAGCTGATAAACAGGGCTTTTGCGCTATTCTTCATAACAGTATTTATCATTATATTGTCCTTATTGAGTGTTTATAAATAGTGGGTGCTTGATTAATGAGGCGACATCAGACAGTATCCATCATCATTAACAAATGATTAACATCAAAAATAATTATTAACTAAATCTAAACTTAAGATATTTATTGGTTATTTAAACTAATTTAATATTATACTTACATAGCGTATCCCTCTCAACAAAATAGAGATTTTGGTGACAACTTATCACATATATCACTCACAACTGCTGCTTGCGTCTAGCGGTAAAAACCGTTAAAATCGCGTTTTGATTTTCCCGCTGGGGAAAGGCTAAGTGAGCAGAGGAATGGTGTTGGGTGCTGGAATAAGCCAGTGACGCAGCTGCCATACTTATCAATGTCCTTAGTGCCTCAGTTACGTATGTCATGACTTGTTTGACACATCGTCTAAGATGGTGTTCAAGAGTGTTATACATACATCGGACATAGAGAGTTTATTATGCGTAAAGATATCCATCCTAATTACCAAGAAGTTTTATTCCATGACACTAACGCTGACGTGTTTTTCTTAACTCGTTCAACCGTTAAAACCAAAACCACTCGTGAATACGAAGGGTCAGAATATCCATACTACCCACTTGATATCTCAAGTGCGTCGCATCCATTCTATACTGGCGAACAACGCAAAACTTCTACTGAAGGCCGTGTTGCTAGCTTCAACAAACGTTTTGGTGCATTTGGTGGCCGTAAGAAAGCTGCTGATACTGACGCTGCAGAATAATTCACACCTATTGCGTGATATTATTTTGAGCATGTGTTTTCTCAAACATGCACAGCTATAGTATTAAGAACAAAAAAAACCGCTGACTATTCAGCGGTTTTTTTTTGTTTAGATTTTTAGAAGTAACGGCTCAATGGTTTTTAATCAGTCAACTCAGCATCGGAAGGGTTCAGTAACTGTATAATCAACTCTGACAATTGCTGCGCCCAATAGCCATACATGAGGCTGCTAGGATGAAAACCGTCACTGGCAAACATCACTTTGATATCGATTGGAGTACCGTTCGAATGCTCTGCTATCATTCTTGGAAAGTCAGTGGCCATGTAGGTGACACTATCATGAGCGGCGCAAACTTGCTGCAATGTCTTATCAAGGATAGAGGCTTTAGCACCCACAAAGTTACTCAGCGGGGCAGGTATCGCAGGCATTTGTGCCATCGGCGGCAGGCTTAAAAAAATCAACTCTCGCACGCCAAATTTACGCTGAGCGATAGCGATAATACTTTCAATTTGCTGTTGCCATTTATCCACAGAGACTTTAGAGGTGGTGTCGTTAACGCCGACACTTAGTACCATCACATCAACAGGCTGGCTAGGCGCGGGTAGAACATAAAGTCTACGCAAGATATCAAAGCTGGTATGCCCCGTCGTCGCTTGCAATGACCAGTTCAGTATATCAAACTGGTTGTGGATAGCAGACTGCTGCGTCAAAACAGGAATTAAGTTACCGACAAGCGCCTCTTGCTGCGTCTCACTACCGACCCCAGCCGCTGCCGAATCGCCAACGACCATTAGGTTTAATGTTCGCTTGTGCGCTTCCTTTAGCGATTCAATCGCGTCATTTAATTGAACTTGCCCGTGCCTTTCGCCATTTGGCTCAGGTAGACGTACCGTATCACGCTTAATTTTGCGCCCTTGATAAAGATAAATAGGAGCAAGCAGTACATCTCTTGCCACCGAGGCGATTTTATTGCTATTTATCATATTGCTACCATCCTGCACGCTCCCGAATAGTGGTGAGATTGTCTTCAATTAATAATTTACCATCGACATAAATATCACGCAGTAGGTTATCTGCGTCTGCAGATAGGTCTTCAGCCTTGATGGTTTTTAGCTGTCCATTGCTGTTTTTGACCAGCGCCAAACGTCCCTTCTTTGAGCGTTTTGAGCGGCTGGTAATCGGGTCTTTATAGATGTCTGTCCATGTGCCATCGATAGAGATAGCACTGGCTTTCATCGCCCAGCTCATGGTGTCGCGGTTGACTTGTTGTAATAGACCACCGCCCATACCAAATGTTACATTATCTGCGCTAAAGCCTGCTTTCATGACCACATCAATGATCTTAGTTAAGCTTTGTGGGCTAATGCCATCCCCTTGGATGACACGTACATAATCAGGCAGCACTTTATAGCCTTTACTATTAATCGTTGTTCCAAATTTTACTGCCAAGCGCTCTAAGGCTTCGCGAACCACTTTGGCAGGCTCACCACTATCGGGTCGGATAACCAAAGTCCCGCCCATATTTTTCACATCATCTTTTAAGCTGCCGCCCCAGATATTATCGATGGCGTTCCATAAGTCGTAGCTGTCAGAGACCACTGAGAAGCTTTTACCTACGCCGCCAAACTGCTCAATCATATTGGCAAAAGCAGCGGTTTCGCCATCACGACCCCACGCGGTCATGGTGCTATGCTCAGCGGCAGGAATAGAAAACGCGGGCATGTCTTTATCCATGTGGTACCAGCGGCTGGCAGCCACCAACGCTGTCATCGAATCGGTTCCAGCAAAGTTCACCAAATGCGCTAAGCTGCCGAGCGCGACAGACTCTTGACTAGATGCCCCGCGCGAGCCGAAATCGTGCAAACGAAAAGTGAGCGATTCGGTATTGTCCGCAGATTTTTCTAACGCCTGACGAATAATGCCTTTGCAGTAATGCGAGACACTAGCGACGGTTGATGGATACCAAATGGCACGGAGTAGCGCCGTTTCGATATAGCTTGGTAGCCAATAAAACTCAGGATCAGTGTTGATAACTTGGCAGACCACATTGGACACGGGTACGATGTTGCCTTCAGGGATGGCTTCGATACGTAGTGGTAAATAACCGCCATGTTTATCAACCAAACGCTCCCAGCCAGCACGGTTAAAAGTCAAACCATGTGCTTGAATGACCATTTCGGCTTCATCAATGTCTTGATGAGTGATTGGTGTACTAAGGTATTCCTTAATAAAGGCTTGCAAGCCAAAGAACACCACATCGTAGTCGCCTTTACGCGCCTCAATATAGCTGGACAGGTACTCACTACCTTTTGGGTATTGCACCCAATGTGAGGTTTTGTAGCTGTCGCTATTTAGAATTAAATTGTTTAAATTGCTGGTATACATCACAGAACTCCTCTGCTTTGAGATGCCGTAGCTGCGTTAATGAAAGAACAGTTACGGCGGTTAGCCCTTGCTGTCTATCAGCTTGGGCGTGGAAAATTGTTAATGAAAAATCGGATAATCGCCTGATAAAATCCTACAAACCAACCATTTTAGTAATGATCGCATAATGGTCTTCAAACATCATGGTGGCGTCAAGCTCAGCGAGTGGTAGCCAAAAAGCCGTGGCTGCATCGTCGCCGCCTTTCACTTTTGGCAAGCCTTTTGGGTCATTTTTAAGTTGAAAGTAAAAGGCTTGGGTAATTGTACGACCACGTGCTGAGCGATATGGGTCATCAAAGGTATGCTGACTATGACAAGAGCCGCGCAATACTGGTTCAGGGACTTTTAGGCGAGTCTCCTCACGTAGCTCACGGATACAGGCATCGAATAAGGTCTCTTTTGGATTTAAAAAGCCGCCTGGTAATGCCCACAGTCCGCGCCCTGGCATGCTGCGGCGCTCAACCAATAGAATATGTCCTGACTGGACAATCAGAGCATCCGCTGTCATAAAGGTTGGTGGATAAGGCGCTGATTCCCACTGTCTTTTATATTTATCAATAAAGTCCGCTTCTTCGTGCAGATTTTGATATTCGTCTGTCTTTTTGAAGTCATTCAAAACCTTGCGCGTCGACTCAGGCGTGCGTTCAGGAGTCGGGGTCGCGCCCATTAGATAGCTATCACGAATTGGGGTGGCGGATAGATTGTGATAGCTCGGTACTGAGACGGACGCCCAGTTGGGGAATAGCGATAAATAATATGAGGAGCTGTCTTTGGAATGACCAATCAAGCCGATATCAGTTTGCAAATCACCAGTGACAGACTTCACGCCTGCTTGCACGTACTGTAGCCAGCGCGTGTCGTTGTAGAGTGCATCATCTAGAGCAACGCAGTGAATACGTGCTGCTTCTGCTGCTGAATATGCGCCTTTAATCATGGCAGCACGCTCAGCGACGCTGAATGGATTGCGTAAACTACGCGGTAAGTTAGCAGAGCCGATCAACATAATGACATTATCAGCACGCTTTAATGCTTCGTCGATAACCGCTTTATGTCCACGATGGAAGGGCTGGAAACGCCCGATAAAAACCAAATAACGATAGTGTTTATTGTCTTTAGCTGAACTTTGCTCTGATGATTCGCTCATATACGCCACTTTCCTACTACGGATATTTCATTGGTTAAAATTTATTGAGTAAAAAGTAATGACGCCAATACTGACACAGCCCATCACTCGCTGACAAGTATAAAGATGTTTAGAGGCGTGCGGTTTTTGGTTATAGTCCGTACCATGCTGTAGTTAGGCTACAACTGCACCGCTATTTTAACGGGCATGCTGCTCAATCCACGCGGTAACTGTTGGCCAAATCTCTGTCGCCGCATTGCGACTGATCATAATGCGGCTGTGCGTATAATCGTCCAAGTCTCCATGGCTGAGCGAGTATTCTCGAAAAATATTGGCAGGGTTTTTAATGGGTTCAAAAAATAGCTGACAACCACGAGTAGGGGAGATGAAATTGTCGCCTTTTGCGCTGATAGCATAGATAGGTATCGTGATTTTTGGCATCTGTTGCCGGTAGTCTAAAGGTGCATCATCAGCGGTGCATGTATCCATGCTGGTTGTCTTAAATGTACGTTGCTTAAGAAAACTGCTGTTAAAGTTCTTTTGTAGATTCCAGTCGTACCACTGGTTCATCATATGATAGCTTTCATTAAAAGGTCCTAGCTTGATTTTTTTAGCAGGGATATAGCCAACCATCCGCGTGAATAATTTTGCTACAAGAATTTTAGTATGATTTATCGGATTTATTGCAGCGCCATAAGCTTGGCAGGCAAACATGCTGGCGCTATTAATTTTATCGATATAGCAGGGATGCTGGATCAAAAACATCGTTAAACCAACCCCGCCGCCGCTGTGGGTGACGCAATGTAGATTATCGAGTTTTAATTCCTCAAAAAGATAGCGAAAAGTCGCTTCATAGTCATAGGTTGCAACCGTTTCGAAGTTGAATTTTTCTTTGGGTATTGAGCTTGCGCCATGACCGCGCCATTCCATGATGTAGCAATGATGACCGAGGCGGGCTAGATACTCAGCGATTTTCAGACAGGTTTGTTTGTCCGAAAACGTGCCGTGCGTCAAAAATATGTTTTGCGATTTTATGGCAAAGGTATTGGTGGTAGAGGTATCGCTCTTTGTTTCGTCTTTTGTATTATCCACAATCTTCCAAACGGCGATTTGTTCGTCGTCTTTGGTCGTTACTAGATTCAGTGTTTGTGTCATCATAAGATTGATTCAACTAAAATATGAAGTTTCTGCTAGCTTAAATGTAATGTTTAACAATGAAAATTATAGTAATAAATATAAAGATGCTAAAAAATTGCGTTATAAAATAACGTTTGAACATCCTCTTTTCTTCGATATCTAAGCGATCTCTATAGTCAATATAAAAGAATATCAACTGGAGTAATGGATTACGAAAAAATACCAACGCTACATGAATTTTGATATAGCGAGACATAATTTCTTTTACAGCTTTGGTATAGTCAACACCCTCCGGTACTAAAAGCGCGACGACTATAATAAGGGCAACAAGAATGCCTAATATAATGATCAATAAGTAAACCTATAAGAAGATATTTAGGACAATACACTTTACCTTGTAAATAGATCTAAAACTAGCGCTAGAAAATAGCAAGCATGATAAGTGCTTTGGTTGTATGGTTTCACACAGTGTTAGACATGCCATAGTATTCGGAAGAAAGTAGGTGGTTAGTTAGTGTTCTAGGTGCTTGATAATCACGGTAGCTGTCTTTATATAGTAGGGGATATATCAATCATTAGATAAGCGCTATTTATCGTAACTATTTGGTCATTATTAATAACGCATTGATAAAACCGATAGCAGTCATTTGTGAGCATTTTGGTTTAATTCACAGTAGCGCAGTCGGAATTGTCGGCTGAGTACGTTATAATAGCTGCTATAAATTGAGCAAAATGTTATAACAACGGCAGTCAACATTTTAAGACAACAGACCGTAATGATTGATAACCCGCATAACTTATACCCGCTACCTGATTTTAAATTCACGACACAGTAGCCATGACAGATATAGCGTTTGTGTCATAACGCATAGGACATATTATGAGTGAGCACAACCAAGCTGAGAGCCAACTAGACCAGTCAGCAGACTATGAATCAGCGCTAGATACTGAGCAAACTGTAGCAAAAAGCAATATTACTATTACTGAGTCAGCCCAAAGCTACTTAGCAGATTTGTTATCCAAGCAGGATACCGATGGTATCGGCGTGCGTATTTTCGTTGAGCATCCAGGTACGCCGCGTGCAGAGTGCTGTATGGCTTATAACCAACCGGGCGAAGAGGATAGCGCTGACCTACGTTTTACGTATGACAGTTTTTCTGCCTTTATCGAAGCGGCGTCCGTTCCTTATTTAGAGGATGCGGTGATTGATTATAATAAAGACCGTTTTGGTGGTCAGCTGACCTTCCGTGCACCAAATTCTAAAGTGCCTAAAGTGGGTGCGGATGCCAGTGTCGAAGAGCGTATCAACTACGTATTGCAGTCAGAGATTAATCCCGGCTTAGCGGCGCATGGTGGCGACGTACAGTTGCTTGAACTGATTGATGAAGAAGGCGTTGGTCTGACTGCGGTATTGAAGTTTGGTGGTGGTTGCCAAGGCTGTTCAGCCGTTGACATGACCTTACGTCAAGGCGTTGAAGTGCAGCTGAAACAACAAATTCCAGAGCTGACCCAAGTGATTGATGAAACCGATCATACCCGTACAGAAAACGCTTACTATAAATAGAAATCTCAGTAAAAGCCAAAGCGTTAAGTAATGTCTGAAGAGTTATTTTAATTAAAAAGCCAAGTTTTGATGAACTTGGCTTTTTTTATTGCTATGATTTGGTAGATTGTTTTTTAGCTGAATTTCCAGTGACATATTGTTGATTAATAATTTGTTGATTAGTCATTTATTGATTAATAACTTTTATCGAAATAAAGGAATATATGATGAGTGACGAACAAGCAGCCCAGCAAACAGCCCAAAAATCAGAGACGCCTCAACGTCTTGAGACCTTGGCGATTCACGCCGGTTACAGCGTTGAGCCAACGACCAAAGCGGTCGCAGTGCCCATTTATCACACCAGCTCGTACGCCTTTGATAACACTCAGCATGGTGCTGATTTGTTTGATCTAAAAGTTGCAGGCAATATTTATACCCGTATTATGAACCCTACCAATGCCGTGTTGGAGGAACGCGTCGCGGCACTCGAAGGCGGTATCGGTGCCCTTGCAGTAGCATCTGGCATGGCAGCCATCACTTATGCGATCCAAACCATCTGTGAAGCGGGCGATAATATCGTTGCTGTGTCGACCTTGTACGGCGGTACTTATAATTTGTTTGCCCATGCATTGCCGCGTCAAGGTATCGAAGTCCGCTTCTTTGATCACAAAAATCCTGAGGCGATTCGTGATTTGATCGATGATAAGACTAAGATGGTCTTTGCAGAAAGTATCGGTAATCCATTAGGTAACATCGTTGATATTCAAGCGCTGAGTGATATCGCACATGAATATGGTGTGCCAGTGGTGATTGATAGTACGGTGGCGACACCAGCGCTATGTCGTCCTTTTGAGTTTGGTGCGGATATCGTGATTCATTCATTGACCAAGTATATGAGTGGTACGGGTACGTCGATTGGTGGGGCGATTGTCGATAGTGGTAAATTCGCATGGGGCGACTATCCTGAGCGTTTCCCGTTATTGAACACGCCAGATCATAGTTATCACGGTGTGAACTTTGTCAAAGACGTGGGCGCAGCAGCCTTTATCGCTCGTGCTCGTGTGGCACCGCTGCGTAATACTGGCGCGGCACTTAGCCCGTTGAATGCCTTTGGTATCTTGCAAGGGATGGAGACATTGAGTCTACGTATGGAGCGCCATGTACAGAATGCCCAAGCCGTTGCAGAATATCTACGTGACCATGATAAAGTTGCTTGGGTGAAATATGCAGGGTTACCGGATCATCCTGAGCATGAGCTTGCCAAAAAATATATGAAAGGCACGCCTTCTGCTATTTTGACCTTTGGAGTCAAAGGTGGTCTAGAAGCAGGTGCGCGCTTTATCGATGCGCTGCAATTGATTACTCGTTTGGTTAATATCGGTGATGCCAAATCACTAGCCTGTCATCCAGCGACGACGACGCATCGCCAGCTCAATGAGCAAGAGCTCGCCAATGCAGGTGTGAGTACTGATATGGTACGACTATCGATTGGTATCGAACACATTGAAGATATCAAAGCGGATCTTGCGCAAGCATTAGCCTCGGCTTAGTACTAAACGCTTTCTATTGAACTGAGTAATGTGAACTGAGTAATGTGAACTGAGTAATGTGAACTGAATAATTTGTCTCATGATTAATAACAAAAAAGCCCATATCAATTGATATGGGCTTTTTTTGTTATCGGCAATGACAGATTTTTATAAGTTAAGCAGATAGTACACGCTTTGCAATATCTCTATAATCTTGTGAGGCCAATCGTGGTCCAAACTGTTGAATCACCTGCGCCGCCACTTCGCTGGCAAGACGACCACATTCAGGCAAGCTATAGTGCTGCGACAACGCGTATAAAAATGCTCCTGCGTAATTATCACCGGCACCGTTGGTATCAATGACATTAGTAACGATTGGTGTAGCAACTTCATAAATCTCAATCTCTGATTTATCATCAGCCTTATGGGCGATCGTTGCACCATTGGCACCATCAGTGACGACTGCCGTCTGGCAATACTCCAGCAGTGCGCGTGCGGCTGCCTTGACTTGTTTTTTGTCCGTAAAGAGTTTGGCTTCCTCACTATTACAGAATATCACTGCCACTTTATTGCCCAGCATATTGAGTAAACCGTCTTTAGCAAACTTCACCACGGCAGGATCAGCAAAACTTACGGCAATTTTTGCAGAATGAATCCCTGCTTGTTGACGCAACTGAGTCATGGCAGGCTGAATACTCTCAGTCATGGCCAAGTAGCCTTCTATATATAACCAGTCAGCTTGTGTCAGCGCATCAAAATCGACATTTTCTGCGGTGATTTCGCTTGAAGTACCGAGATAAGTTTGCATGGTGCGCTCGCCATCTTCGGTGACTGCGACCACACATGAACCCGTTACTCCGCCTGCATGGATAGATTTCTCTGAAGTTGCAACGCCTGCTTCATGTAAGTCTTTGAGATAAAACTCGCCTTGTTGATCATCACCAACGCGGCACGCATAAAATGGCTTGCCGCCTAAACTGGCAAAGGTATACATCGTATTAGCCGCTGAGCCACCACCAGCCTGCTTTGATGGTGCAATTTCTGCCAGCTTAAAATACGCCAACAATTGCTGTTGCTCGTCGATACCTGCCAGCGTCATATTGCCTTTGGTCAAATCAGTCTCTTCTAGCGCCGCATCTGACAATACATATTCATGGTCAACCAATGCGTTGCCTATCGCCATTACATTGTACATTGCTCACTTCTCCTCAATGGTTTTATAACTGTCTTTAATATTAATATCCAAAAATTATTTAGCTTGTAGCTCAAGTAAGCGCTGATATAGCGCATTCTTTTTGACGCCAGTGATATCAGCGCCCAATGCAGCGGCTTTTTTAACCGATAAGTCCTCAAGCAAGCGCTGCAATAATTTATCATGAATACTGATGTCATCCGCATCCTGCGCCACATTCACGCCAGCGACGACCACGACTATCTCACCGCGCTGTTGATTGTCATCCGCTTTGACAAATTCCACCAAATCCCCAAGAGTGCTTTTATGGACAGTCTCAAAGGTTTTGGTCAATTCACGGCAAAATGTTACTTCGCGCTCAGCGCCAAATACCGCCGCCATGTCTTCTAAACTGGCGATAATACGATGCGGCGCTTCATAAAATATCAATGTTTCAGTACGTGTGTTTAATGCTGCTAATTGCTTTTGGCGACCGTGGGTTTTGGCGGGTAAAAACCCAATAAAGCTAAAGCGGTCTGAGGGCAATCCTGCGACTGACAGTGCGGCAATGGCAGCAGAGGCACCAATGATAGGAGACACTCTAACGCCTGCGGCATGAGCGGCCTGTACCAGTTGATAACCTGGATCACTGATGAGTGGCGTACCGGCATCACTAATCAAAGCAACCGAATAACCTTGCTCGATCATCTCGATAATTTTGGGTGTTTGAATGGCACTATTGTGTTCATGATATGCCCAAAGCTTGTTATGACCTTTTTGCTTGGTCGCGGTATCAGCGTCTGTTACGTTATTATCGGTATTATTTTTAGTGTTAGGAGCTTCTGACTCTTTTTCGTCGTCGGCTTTACTGCCTTTGGTATCAATGCCAAAATGCGACAATAGCTTACCTGAAGTACGGGTGTCTTCACAGGCAATGATGGCGACTTGCTTTAAAACATCAATGGCATGTGGCGTCATATCGCTCATATTGCCAATCGGCGTGGCAACGATATATAGACAAGCTGGCATCGCGGTAGGGCTGGACATGAAAACCTCGGAGTATTAAAAGCGGGAATTAAAATATGATGTGGCGCGCTGACTGACAAAACTGGTTAAAAATAGGGCTTAAGCAAAGCATAAAACACCATACCAGCATCTGCACGCGAAAGTGGCTAGTTTAGCATGATGTGCTATGATAATTCTGAAATGTTAACCAGACCCATCGACCTTATGTCCAGTCATAAACCTTTGAACCTCACTTCACCAAAGCAGCGCCAAGGCAGTCTGTTCGAGCAGCAGGCGTATGAATTTTTACAATTGCAAGGATTGATTTTGATTGCCCAAAATTGGCAGCAGCCCAAAGTGGGTGAGCTGGATTTGATTATGCTGGAGACAGGTTCAGCATGGTCGACACTGGTATTCATTGAAGTGCGTCAACGGCAGCGTTCAGGTTTTGGTGGGGCTGCACTGAGCGTGACGGCAAGCAAACAACGTAAAGTGATTAAAACGGCGCAATATTTTTTGCAACAGCATCCTGAGTATGAGGATTATGACTGTCGGTTCGATGTCATCGCTTATGATACGGTAGGTAATCATATTAAGACCAGTGGTCAAAACGCAGCAAATCAACCACAATGGCTCAAAGGTGCTTTTATAGCAGATACGTGATAATAGGATGTAAAAGCAATCCAACTAGAAGGTAGTAAGTACTTATCATCAAATGAGCGTTACCAAAAACCTAACCGCTGATAGTAAAAATTAAGTAAAGTAGCTAAGTTGTTATTAACTGAATTAACAGTTGTCAAAACAAACGTTACTAGATTAAAACTGGCTCAATCAATTGACTTTATACGATCGTCACACTCATGTTCTAAGAGGTAAATCATGACACGGATGCATTTGCGCACTGCTATTTTTGGCTCATCACGCCGCACCGCGATAGGCGTTATGCTAATGACCAGCATCGTCACTACGGGCTGTACCACCAATTATTTGACCAACAGTACAGAAGGTACGTATGGTGTGCCAATGACAGAGCGTACCATTCCGCAGCGACTACTGGATCGCAGTATTGAACATACCGTCAAAATCAATGTTTATGGGTTAAAAGAAGACCTGCAACAAACCAGTCGTATGGGTATTGATAGCTTTAATAGTGAAGTGTTATTGACAGGCGAAGTACCCACTGAGGCCATCAAAGTAGAAGTCGAAAAAGTCGTCAGCTCTATGCCAGATGTGCGTCATGTCTATAATGAGCTAAACGTCAGCGCGTCTAAAGGCTATAGCTCGACGGTTCATGATGGCTATATCACCTCAAAGCTGCTGGCAAAAGTAGCCGCGAGTGATGGTGTCAAAGCCTCACAGATCAAAGCCGTGACCAATGATGGTGTGGTTTATATCATGGGACGTATGACACCGACTCAGCAGAGTCACCTAATCGATATCGCCAATAGCACCGTTGGTGTGACTGAGCTGGTGCTGCTGACGACCGTCGTTGATGACAGGGGCGTAAAGATAAGTAAAGACGACATTATGTCTGAAAATAACTTGGTAAATCCTGCTTCAGCACCAGTCGTTGTGGACGGGGTAGCTGCTGCTAGCGTTAATAATTCTGAAGCGCCAGCGTCCGTTGGCACATCGACTCCTATCGTCGTGACCGAAGATGGCACAACCGTTGAGCAACCGTCATCAAGCCCATATATAGACCTGTATCAAGATCCGTAAAAAGTGTTCTAAAACACAGCTGTTATTTATTAATAAAACAAAAAAACAGTGGCTAAATAGCTTGTAGGGTAAGCTATTTGCCCCGTCAGTTTAAACCGTGTTTAATGACAAGAAACCTAAACACTGTTAACAGGAAAAACACGAGAACTTCTGAGCCAGCCAGTAAGATATAAAAAGCGAAGAAATAGACAAGACAGTATTAGCGCTTATTTTATAAAAGGGCTGTCTCAACGCTATTACTTTTGATCCATGTATAAATATAATAGGGATACTGGCAATGAAGGATGCAAACAAGCGCTTAGAATATAATAAAAGCCGTCAAAAAATAAATAATGAAAGCATGATTAATAATACTGCTAGCAAAGTAGGCATTCTAAAATTCACAGGCGTCGCTGCCTTAGCACTGGGTAGCGTTGCGCTAGCCACCCAGAATGCGCAAGCCTTATCGCCACTCGCTATCGTCAATGGTATTACTGCTAGTAGCGGCGTTGGCGTCAGCAAAAACATTCTCTATGGTGATGAGCCCGATCAAGATTTGGATATTTATTATCCCAAGCCATTAGCACAAGCGATGAAAGCCCAAAGCGCCATCAACGATGGTGCGATTAATGATAGCTATCCGATGGTGGTGTTTGTCCACGGTGGCTCGTGGGAGAGTGGCAATAAAGAACAGTATGCCTTTGTTGGTCAGAGTTTGGCGCAAGCAGGTTATGTCACCGCCGTGATTAATTATCGTAAAGCGCCTGAGCATGTGTACCCTGATTATGTCAAAGATACGGCGCAAGCGATTGCTTGGAGTATCAATAATGCTCCGAGCCTACATGCTGATCCTAAACGCTTAGCGGTAATTGGACATTCTGCTGGTGCATTTAACGCGGTTGCAGCGGTCGCCAATGAAGATTTTTTAGCGCCTTATGGTATTAAGCCAAAGGATATTACCGCGGTCGTGGGTATTGCTGGTCCTTATAGTTATGACTTCCGTAAATTTGATAGCGCCACCGCCTTTGCTGCTGATGCTACGCCAGACGACGTCATGCCAGACCGTCAAATCAAAGGCGAGCAGCCCCCGTATTTATTGTTGACTGCCGAAAAAGACAAAGTGGTGTATGCGACCAATACGATTAAAATGACCAAAGCGTTCCAAGAGGCGGGCGTCACCGTAGAAAACGGTGAAATAAAAGGTGCCAGTCATGCGACCAGTATTGGTGCGATGGCACCGCCGCTACGTTGGGTCAATGATGTACGCGCGCAAGTACTGACCTACTTGGATAAAATGCTCAAATAATGGACGGCAATCAGAAGTTAGGTGCAGTTGCGTAAGACAGTACTGTAAGATGCTTAAACTCTTGTTATAATGTCGTCACTTTAAATCTATACCCTATCTGACACTTTAAGGCAGAATATTCTATGAGCATGAACGCTGACGATTTGATTGCATTTTTACAGACTCACTTCCCAGACGCTTTTATTCAAGCTGCCAATCAAGGTAATAAGTTTGATGTACGCGTGGTTGATGCCAGCTTTGAAGGTAAGCGTGCCGTGCAACGTCAGCAGGCGATTTATGCATTAGTCAATGATAAGATCGCCAGTGGCGATATTCATGCGCTCAATATTCAAGCGCTGACGCCTGCTGAATGGGACGTTCAATCCAAAGGCTAGACCGTTATACATATGATTGGGCTTATTAGACTGGCTATTATATTGGCTGGGTGTGATTGGTCTGATTTTCACTATTTTAATACTCATCGTTAGGTTGTCACTTCTATGGATCAATTTTTAATCACTGGTAGTAGTCGTATCGCAGGGGAAGTTACTATCTCAGGCGCCAAAAATGCTGCTTTGCCGTTACTTGCCGCTATGATATTGGCCGAGACGCCAACGACATTGCACAATGTGCCATCGTTACAAGATGTGCGGACGTTGATTGAATTGATCGGTGGCATGGGTATCAAAATCCAAAAGCAGGACGATACTGTCACTTGCGATACCAAGAATATCGATAATTTCTATGCACCGTATGATTTAGTAAAAACCATGCGCGCCTCAATTTTAGTGCTTGGACCATTGCTGGCACGTTTTGGTGAGGCAGAAGTGTCATTGCCCGGCGGTTGTGCCATTGGTTCACGTCCTGTTGACCAACACCTAAAAGCCTTTGAGGCGATGGGTGCTGAAATTAGTGTCGAAAATGGTTACGTAAAAGCACAAGCGCCAAAAGGCGGTAAGCTGATTGGCTGTAACTACTCTTTCGATATGATTACCGTGGGTGGTACTGAAAACGTTATTATGGCAGCCGCACTTGCCAAAGGTACGACCGTTTTAGGTAATTGTGCCCTTGAGCCAGAAGTCGTTGATTTGGCCAATATGTTGGTCGCGATGGGCGCTAAAATCAGCGGTATCGGTACTTCTATCATGACTATCGAAGGCGTTGAGCGCTTACACGGTTGTGAGTATTCAGTCGTGCCAGACCGTATCGAAACAGGCTCTTACCTTGCTGGCGCACTCATGACGCGTGGCGATGTATTGACTAAAAACACCTCTGCGCTATTACTAACACCTGTGTTAGAAAAATTCGAAGACATGGGTGCCATTATTACCACTGGTGATGGTTGGATTCGTGCGCAGATGAAAGGTCGCCCTAAAGCGGTTGATATCCGTACTCAGCCGCATCCAGGTTTCCCAACCGATATGCAAGCGCAGGTCATGGCTATTGCGTGTCTGGCGGATGGTACGAGTACCTTTATCGAAAACATTTTTGAAAACCGCTACATGCATGTCCCTGAGCTTAATCGTCTAGGCGCTTCTATCCAAGTAGATGGTCATACGGCCGTAGTAAAAGGCGTCGAAAACTTCACCGCGGCCCCTGTGATGGCGACTGATTTACGTGCGTCTATGTCATTGGTGATGGCAGCGGCAACTGCTGAAGGTGAAAGTTTAATCGACCGCATTTATCATATCGATCGTGGCTATGAGCATGTCGAAGAAAAGCTGCGTGCGCTTGGGGTCAATATCGAACGTATCAATACTAATGACTAATATCGATTTGCTTATCAAATCCATGACCTTAACGATTGATACGATTGGCGTTGATATGAATAGCTTAGTAACCTACCACTAAAAGCCCCCTTCAGCGGGGGTGTTAACTGCACATGGACACGATGTCATTATGACTGAAGCAAGCAATAGCCTACCAAATGATGGTTTATTAAATGAAGTAAATGATGAGTTTTCAGGCTTAACACTGGCCTTATCAAAAGGTCGTATTCTAGAAGAGACCATGCCACTGCTACGCGCAGCTGGTGTTGAGTTATTAGAAGATCCTGAAGCCTCACGCAAACTTATTTTTCCAACCTCAAACCCCAACGTGCGTGTATTGATTTTGCGTGCCAGTGATGTGCCAACCTACGTTGAGCATGGCGCGGCTGACTTTGGGGTGGCGGGTAAAGATGTGTTGCTTGAACATGGTGCCAACCATGTCTATGAGTTGCTTGATTTGCAAATTGCTCAGTGTAAGTTGATGACAGCTGGCGTGAAAGATGCGCCGCTACCCAATCGTCGCCTACGTATTGCGACCAAATACGTCAATGTTGCCCGCGCTTACTTTGCCAGCCAAGGTCAGCAAGTGGATGTGATTAAACTGTATGGCTCTATGGAGCTTGCGCCGTTGGTCGGATTGGGTGATTTGATCGTCGATGTGGTTGATACAGGTAATACGTTGCGCGCCAACGGTCTTGAAGCACGCGATCATATTTGCGATGTGTCCTCACGCCTTATCGTCAATCAAGTGAGCTACAAGCGTAAATTTGCATTACTTGAGCCGATTTTAGATAGCTTCAAAAACAGTATTGCCAGCGCTTCATAAATTAATTCCTAATGAATCAATATCTTATCAAGCGATACTAATCATTGGTAATCTCAAGCATTGTCATACAAATTTTTAAACCAGTTTAGCGCTATAAGATAGATATAGCGTGCTAAACTGGTTTTGTTGTATTTGCTTGCCAGAAAGTATGAGGTTAGTATAATCTGAACAAACTAAATATATAAAAACTGGTATATCAGCCATCACAATTATTATTAATACTCAATACCCTTCATTTTTACGTCGCTAATTTTCAGCAGTCTTTTATGCTCAGATATAGGATTAAGTCATGCGCCAACTAAGTACCCAAGATGCCGATTTTGACAGTCAGTTGACAGAGTTACTTGCCTTTGAAACCGTCAATGATGCCGATTTGTTAAAGACCGTTGATGATATCATCGCCCAAGTTCGGCATGATGGCGATCGCGTCGTACTGGCGTTAACCCAGCAATTCGATCAGCATCCGGCGACGACGATGCAAGAGCTAGAGCTGTCTAAAGAGGCGCTTGCTGAAGCGTTTGCGAATCTTGATGATACAGTGAAATTGGCATTGACCACCGCAGCAACGCGTGTGCAGACCTTTCATGAGCGCCAAGTACAAGAGACTTGGCAGTATGAAGATGAGCTTGGTAATCGCTTGGGTCAAAAAGTCACTGCACTTGATCGAGTAGGCATCTATGTCCCTGGTGGTTTGGCCTCTTATCCGTCTTCGGTATTGATGAATGCCATTCCTGCCAAAGTGGCGGGTGTTAAAGAGGTCATCATGGTAGTGCCAGCGCCAAAAGGCGTGCTCAATCCATTGGTATTGGCAGCTGCGCATTTGGCACAAGTCGACCGTGTCTTTACCATCGGCGGTGCGCAAGCGGTTGCTGCCTTGGCATATGGTACCGAAACGATTCCAGCGGTGGATAAAATCACTGGCCCTGGTAATAAATATGTTGCTGCCGCCAAGCGCGCAGTATTTGGTCAAGTTGGGATTGATATGATCGCTGGTCCTTCTGAAGTATTGGTCTATGCAGAGGGCGAGGCGCAAGACCGTGCTGATTGGTTGGCCATGGATTTATTGTCACAAGCTGAACATGACCGTATCGCTCAAGCTATCTTTGTCACAACCAGTGAACAGCAGCTAGCTGAAGTTGCCGCTGAGATCGAAAAAGCATTGGCAGAATTGCCAAAAGCCGATATCGCCCGCGATTCGCTAAAAAATCGTGGCGCACTTATTTTAGTCAAAGACCGCGTGGAAGGTATGGCTGTGATTAATCGGGTTGCCCCAGAACATTTAGAGTTGTCAGTTGATCATCCTGATGCGCTACTCAACGATATTCGTCATGCAGGTGCTATTTTCATGGGACGTCACACGCCTGAGGCGATTGGTGACTACTGCGCAGGACCCAATCACGTGTTGCCAACATCTGGCACTGCGCGTTTCTCTTCACCGCTAGGTGTTTATGATTTCCAAAAGAAATCCTCTATTATTTATTGTACTGAAGCCGGTAGTAAGCCATTGGCTGAGACCGCAGATATTTTAGCGCAACGTGAGGACTTAGAAGCCCATGCGCGCTCAG
Organism: Psychrobacter immobilis; assembly: GCA_904846265.1. Classification (GTDB taxonomy): domain Bacteria; phylum Pseudomonadota; class Gammaproteobacteria; order Pseudomonadales; family Moraxellaceae; genus Psychrobacter; species Psychrobacter immobilis_A. Next base: position 76,620 of record CAJHAA010000002.1, read on the forward strand.
CCCGTTATCGTTATCAGTAACGTGGCTTAATGATTACTTTTGAATTGTACTTTTGAGATTTATATTTAATAATTTATGTGGCTAATAGTAGGATAACTTATGAGTGAGTTAAAGATAGACACCAGACTTTGGTCATCTAAAGCGCGTAATTTGTCACCTTACGTTCCTGGTGAGCAGCCTCAGCATGAAAATTTATGCAAATTAAATACCAATGAAAACCCATTCCCGCCGTCACCAAAAGTAGGCGAGGCAATCGCAAAAGTCCTAGAGCAGCAAGCGGATGATCTGCGTTTATATCCAGCGCCTGAGTCTGATGATTTGCGTGCCGCATTGGCACAACTCTATGATATTGATATCAACCAAGTGTTTGTTGGCAATGGCTCTGATGAAGTATTGGCACTAGTATTTGCCAGCTTTTTCCTAAAAGAGCGACCTGTTTTAGCACCCGATATCAGCTATAGTTTCTATCCAGTCTATGCGCAGACCTTTGGTATCGAGCTGGTACAAATTGCCTTGGAAGAAGATTTTAGTATTGATCCTGATGCTTATCGCCAGCCTTGTAGCGGCATTATCATTGCCAATCCAAATGCCCCAACTGGACTGCTATTATCGCTTGCTGATATTCGCAAGCTGGCTAGTGAGCACTCAAACTCAGTGATTGTGATTGATGAAGCTTATATTGATTTTGCGCGGGCAGTTGACGGTAGCTCAGATACAGAAATTTCAGCAGTGAGCTTAATCAATGAGTTTGACAACATTCTTGTGACCCAAACCTTTTCAAAGTCACGTTCGCTTGCTGGATTACGCGTTGGTATGGCTTTTGGTAATGCCTCATTGATTGAAGCCTTAACCCGTATGAAAAACAGCTTTAATAGCTATCCACTGGATAAGCTGGCGCAAGTAGGGGCGACTGCCAGTGTATTGGATGTTGAGTATTTTACTCAGACCTGCCAGCAAGTCATCGACTTACGCCAATCTCTTACAGCAGAGCTGACAGCGTTAGGTTTTGATGTGTTGCCATCGCATGCCAACTTTGTTTTTGCCCGCCCTAAAGACGGTAATGCCAATACGGTAGCGAATGCGTTACGTGAGCAAGGCATTATCGTCCGTCATTTTGACAAGCCACGCATCAATGAGTATTTGCGTATCACTACCGGTACAGCAGAGCAAAACAACCGTTTGATAGATGCTTTACAGACGTTGCAGAAAGAGGCTGAAATCATTGCTGATTAATATCTGGTTCGCGATTTAAATCTTGATAATTGCATCACGATGCTTGTATTGATAAAAAAGCCTGCCAACATTATGTTGCGCAGGCTTTTTGACGAATTTATCTAGTCACGTTTTTAGAACAATCTTAAGGGCCTTTGTGGGTATTTTCTTGAGTTAAAACGCTTAATAGATTACCGACTTTATCCAAACATTCTTGGTATTCAGCATCGCAATCAGAGGCGACAGTGATACCACCGCCTGCCCATAAGCTAATATGTCTTTTTTTATCCAACTCATTATGTGATGAAGTGTTAGCTTGCAGCGTACGAATGAGCACATTCCATTGACCACTGCCATCAAAGTTCATATAGCCCAATGTGCCGCAATAAGCACCGCGCGGCGCAGTTTCTAGCTCAGATATAATTTCAACCGCTCGCTTTTTTGGGGTGCCAGTAATTGAGCCAGCAGGCAAACTACCAAACAAAACGGCGAGTGGGTGAGTGTCCGTCTGTAATTCTGCGGTAATAGTGCTGACCATATGGTGCACATTGCTAAAACTCTCAATCGCGAATAACTGCGGCACTTTTACGCTGCCTATCTTGGCATATTTACCCAAGTCATTACGCAATAAATCGACAATCATCACATTTTCGGCACGATCCTTTTCACTATCAGTCAGTTGCTGTTTATAAGCATGGTCTTGTTGAATATTGGTGCTGCGCGGCATAGTCCCTTTGATGGGCTTAGTGATGATATGGTGCTTGCCAGTATTGGTATCCTTGGTAAATGTAAAAAACAACTCAGGTGAGCAGCTCAATAATTCAAACGGATGCTGGGACGTATTATTTTTGATTTCACGGTTAAAGGGATTAACCGCTAAATATCCGGCAAAAGGTGCTTGAGTATTACGATATAAAGCAGGTAAATAATCAATCAGCATCGGCAAAGCGCTATTATCGCTAGGGTTATGATCAAAAAAACCTTGCCATTCTTGGGTTAGGTTGATTTGATAACAGTCGCCTTGCTGTAGATATTTTTGGGTTTGATTGAATGCTTGTTGATAGTCTTGTTTGCGCCATCGTGACTTTAATACTAAAGGAGCAGGCAGTGGTGATGCTGTCAGTTGCGTTTTATTGAGACAGTTATCAGCCAGCTTTTTATCTACTATATCTAAATAAGAGACAAGTGCCGTGATCATTTTATTTTTTTGCTGATTATCAGAGTCGTTTTCAGAGTCGTTAGCAGTTGCCTTTATCGTTAATTCCCAACCCGTGTTGCCATGATCTCCATCAGGTGCTAGGTAAATATCATAATGTCCTAATACGGCACAAGGCTGTGCTGCTCGCTCAATTTTGGCGGCTGGGCTTAGCTCATGAGCCGCAATATCATAACCAATAAAACCTATCAGACCATGATGATAACTTGGTTTTTCATTTAAATCGCTTACAGATTCTGAGGTTTCATTATCAGTCTCATAAGTTTGACTATAACTGATTAACTCATCTTGCCAGTCGCTATAACTCATATGAGTGATATCATTGTGAACGGCGTCACGATAGGTTTTTGTGACTTGATAAAGAACTGCTTGTTCGTTCGAATCAGGCGTGTTTTCAGCACAATCTTGAACAGACCAGCTTACTTTTGGCAATAAGCCAATCACCGGTCGGCCATCATTGTTGAGCCAAACCAATTGCCAGTTTGCCTTAGTATCTTGTGCGATTAAATACTGCTGTAGCAGCGGCATAAGTTCTGCAGCCGATAGGTCACCAAAACGCCAGCTAGGTTTAGTAGCTGGCGATGGATCAGACATTATTTGCTCAGTTTTGAGAGGATGTGCTGCGAGCATAGTTAGGCGTCAAACTTTTTAATGATTAATGTGGCATTAGTACCGCCAAAGCCAAAGCTGTTGCTCATTAATGTCTCAAGCTTGGCTTCACGCATTTCGGTGACAATATCAAAGCCTTCAGCCGCAGGGTCTAAATTATCAACATTGATACTGGGCGCAATGAAGCCTTCTTCTAGCATCAACAAGCAATAAATCAGCTCTTGCGCACCAACGGCACCAAGGCTGTGACCTGTCATAGATTTGGTAGAGCTGATCGCAGGTACTTGACTGATATCATCGCCAAATGCTTTAGCAATGGCTTTAAGCTCAGTGATGTCACCAAGTGGCGTACTAGTACCGTGGCTATTGATATAGTCGACAGTTTGCAAACCAGCTTCGGCCAGTGCTTGCTGCATACAGCGCACGGCACCTTCACCACTTGGCGCAACCATTTCAGCACCATCAGAGCTGGCACCATAACCGACGATTTCAGCCAGTATGTTGGCACCACGTGCTTGGGCATGCTCTAGACTTTCAACCACGACCATCGCACCACCAGCAGCAATTACAAAGCCATCACGATCTTTATCATAAGCTCTTGAGGCGCGCTGCGGTGTCTCATTATACTGCGTACTGACTGCACCCATCGCATCAAACATACAAGACTGTGTCCAATGTTCCGCTTCGCTACCACCCGCGAGTATCACATCTGCTTTACCTAACTGAATAAGTTCAGCCGCATGACCGATACAATGGGTTGAGGTGGCACAAGCAGAGGTGAGCGAGTATGATACGCCTTGGATTTTTAGACCTGTAGCAAGCGCCGCTGATACTGAGCTGCCCATTGTTTTTGGCACAGCCATCGCGCCGACACCGCGCAGACCTTTATCCCGCATGGCATCTATGGCATTGACAATATTCTCTGTCGACGCGCCGCCAGAGCTTGCGACCACGCCCACGCGTGGATTATTATTGATGGTTTCAAGCGACAAACCAGACTGCTCAATGGCGTTTAAAGCACTGACATAAGCGTATAGACTGGCATCACTAAAAAACCGCTTCAACTTACGATCGATACCACTGGTATCAAGCGTCGACTGGTCGATACTGCCGCTAACGTGTGATTTAAACCCATGCTCAGCATAAGCCTCATTAAATGTAATGCCAGACTGCCCTTGCTTTAGAGCGGCAGTAACCGTGGCTAAATCATGTCCGATACAAGAGACGATCCCTGCTCCAGTGATAACAACGCGGCGCATATTCTATTCCTTATGAGTAACGATTTTTCACAATTACTTTTAATAATCGTTTTTAAGTATGTATTTCTATTATTTAATATTAGGGTATATTGAGCGTCAAAGCCTCATTTTACAATCATTGTGATGATCATAGTAAAACTATATGCTTGGTAACTGATTATTTATAAGTAACGAACTACTTATAAATAGAAGTACAAGTGTACTGTGAGTTATGGCACATGATAACGTATCGAGCGTCCAAAATCTTTGTACAAGTGCAAAATAACGACAAAATCGCGCTTGCTGTCTAAAGTTATCTATAAAGACTATTTGGCTTAAGACAGCTTGTATAATGGTATCAATCATACATTAAGTGATACTTTTGGATACAAAATTTGTGATTGCGATAACATTGTTCGCACTGACATCGATTATAGTGATTGACTAGAATGGCACATCTATTATTATAAATCGCTTACAATAAAACAAAATTACTCATCACATTAAGGACATCACGATGGCGAAGCGTAGCACTCTCTCTAAAGGTATCACTACCGTTGGCTCTTTTACTCGCAATAATCTAGAGCGCATGGGCGCTATGATTGATAGCATGAATGCTAAGACGGGAAAACCGCGTCAATACAAAGCAGTCAACTTAGGCGATGAAGACTATCAGCAGGATTTATTCCGTGAGCAAACGCTAAAAGCCACTCAGCAATTATTAGGGCCACGTTTTGCCACTTATGGTAAATATGCCAAAAAAGTAGTGCCAAACAGTTTTTTTCAGTCGACGGTCGATAGCGCTTTTGCACAAGTGGCAAACCTTGCTTCTAACTGGAGTCAGATCGATTTACCTAATGAGCATCGTTTCGCCAATATCGCAAGCTTAGATGATGAAGAGCGTTATGCATTAGCCACTGATATCGCCAATCAAAATCGTGCATTGGCAACGATAGGGGGCCTAACAGGTTTGGCTGGGCTTCCTGGTCTGCTGGCTGATACGCTTTGGCTTTTATTGGTATCATTACGTACCGTCTATCAGTTGGGTGCTGTCTACAATAAACCCCTCACAGGTAAACAAGGCGTTAAAATGGCTTATGAGCTGCTAGCGAATGCTGATCTGAGCAAGATGCAAGAAAAACAAGCATTGCTAGCAGGTATTGGTATCGGCAAAGGCTTATTGGATAATGCCCAAAGCAGTGGTCTACACAATGAGCTAAAAAACCTAGGTCTAAAGGATAAAAACGTCAACTTTTATGCAGAACAAGTTGACAGCATTGCCAGTCAGGTCGGTATTGACCTGGATAAAATCAATTTAACATGGATACGCAAATTCTTACCAGTTACCGCTGTTATCGTTGGTATGCGCTACAACAGCCAGCTCATTGATGAAGTGATTGGCGTGGCTCAAGCGACTTTTGCCCCAGAAGCCAAACTTGCCAATCGTGCAATCACTGATGATAGCGGTAATGAAGCTAAGGTAAACAAAACAGCTGACAATGACAAGCAGCAAGATGCTGAGAAAGAGTCAAGCAAGGATACCGATAGCAAGAAAGATACTGCTGAAGAAAAAAATAACCATCAAGAAGCTGATGAAAAGGTCGTGAAAGAAACGCAGAAAGACGACAATGACGATAATAACAAGCAAGGCAGTCAGAACAAATCCTCTGACAGCAAATCAAACAAGACGGCTAACAAGAAAAGCAAATAAGAGCGTCTAAACAATCAGACTTAAGTGTTACTTTTCTTAAGACAGCTTATATCATAGAAGGATTATGAGCTGGATATCTACTGCTAATTTTGGCGATATTATCTTCTTTCTCTTGAAAAACAAGATAATATCGCCATTTAGTACTCATAAATTGCTATTTATTTATAGTCAAACATTCTATTTAAATCGTTCGTAATGCTACTTTCGATATACTGTATGACAATCTACTTTTTAGCTGATTTTTAACTAAAAATAGATAAAGTGTTATAGTAGTAGGGTGAATGCATATCTATCAAATGTTGTAAAGTGCAATCACGCATAAGTGGTTGAAATAGCAGCAACAACTCTTTATAATACACTGTCCTAAAAATGGGTGTACCAAAATCTGTCATTAAAGTCAGATGGATGGTGCGTTTCCCCATTTTTTTGTTTTATACCAAACGGGAGAAGGATGCCTCATGGCAACAACTAACCAATTGATTCGTAAAGGTCGCAAAACCATCAAGGAAAAGTCAAAAGTTCCTGCGTTGGAAGCGTGCCCACAACGTCGTGGTGTATGTACTCGCGTATATACTACTACCCCTAAAAAACCTAACTCAGCCATGCGTAAAGTATGTCGTGTACGTTTGACTTCAGGCTATGAAGTATCAAGCTATATTGGCGGCGAAGGTCATAACCTACAAGAGCACAGTGTTGTTCTTATCCGTGGTGGTCGTGTAAAAGATCTACCAGGTGTACGTTATCACACCGTTCGTGGTGCATTAGATTGCGCAGGCGTTAAAGACCGTAAGCAAGGTCGCTCTAAATATGGTGCTAAGAAGCCTAAAGTTTAATAACTAATCGTTATTAGCTAAACTTTTTTATACCAAACATTAACTGTGCATGGGTCTGGTGTTGACAGTATTATTAAATTAGTAATTCACTGTTAAAACATACCGCCGTGCAGTAAGGCTGACTGACAACTCGATATAACGCCATCCAATATTAATTGGTGCGAGATTGTGAATGTCAGACACTCCTGAAGAAAAGGATTATTATTATGCCAAGACGTCGCGTCGTTGCTACCCGTGAGATCCTACCGGATCCTAAGTTTGGTAGCCAAACTGTTGCAAAATTCATCAACCATGTAATGAGTCATGGTAAAAAATCTACTGCTGAGCGTATCGTTTACGGTGCACTTGAAACAGTAAGCGAAAAACGTAAAATCGAAGATCCAGTATCTTTCTTCGAAGAAGTTTTAGAAAATGTACGCCCAATGGTAGAAGTGAAAGCTCGCCGCGTTGGTGGTGCAACCTACCAAGTACCAATGGAAGTACGCCCCTCCCGTCGTACTGCCTTGGCTATGCGTTGGTTAGCTGAAGCTGCTGCTAAGCGTTCTGAAAAATCAATGGCTTTGCGTTTGGCTGGCGAATTGAATGATGCTGCTGATGGCAAAGGCGCTGCTATGAAAAAGCGTGACGAAGTTCACCGCATGGCAGATGCTAACAAAGCGTTCTCTCATTACCGCTTCTAAGCTACTGTTTATTAGTAGTAGCTTTAGATTAGCTGGCTGAAGTCAGCTAATCTTACATTGTTATTTATTCTATTGATTGCCGCCATCGTTTATCTTGTTGTAAGTAGTTTTTGACTATCAACAACGAGATGGCGGACATCTATCAAGATGTCTCTCTTAATTAAGTATGCTTGTCACAAGAGAGCATCCCAAATCTGATGCCGCACTATTCTTAGTATTTGCTCTTTTTTTGTCCGTATTAGGCTCAATAATCAGTAAGTAATATGAAGCTGACCGCTTTGTCATAGAGTATGAGGTAGAGACACAATACATTATTATATACACGACTTTTCCTAGGAAAACACTATGGCTCGTAAAACTCCCCTAAAACGCTATCGCAACATTGGTATCTCAGCGCACATCGATGCTGGTAAGACAACCACTACTGAGCGTGTTTTATTTTATACCGGTGTTAGTCACAAACTTGGTGAAGTACATGATGGCGCAGCCACTATGGACTGGATGGAGCAAGAACAAGAGCGCGGTATTACTATTACCTCAGCAGCGACAACTTGTTTTTGGTCAGGTATGGCAAAACAGTTTGACGAACATCGTATCAATATCATTGACACCCCAGGTCACGTTGACTTCACGATCGAAGTTGAACGTTCTATGCGTGTACTTGATGGCGCTTGCATGGTTTACTGTGCAGTAGGCGGCGTTCAGCCACAGTCTGAGACCGTATGGCGTCAGGCAAATAAATATAAAGTTCCACGTCTTGCATTTGTAAACAAAATGGATCGCGTTGGTGCTGACTTCTATCGTGTTATTGAGCAGATCAAAACTCGTCTAGGTGGTAATCCTGTGCCATTGGTTATTCCAATTGGTAAAGAAGATGACTTCGAAGGCGTTATCGATCTAGTTACGATGAAAGCTCTTTATTGGGATGAAGCATCTCAAGGTATGGAGTTTGAAGAGCGCGAAATCCCAGCTGAACTACAAGAAAAAGCAGAAGAGTATCGTGAGATTCTTGTAGAAAATGCGGCTGAAGCAACAGAAGAATTGATGAATGAGTATCTAGAAAATGGCGAGTTGTCTGTAGAGCAGATCAACGTTGCTATTCGTCAATTGACTATTGATAACCAAATCATTCCATTACTTTGTGGTACTGCCTTTAAAAACAAAGGTGTACAAAAGATGTTGGATGCGGTTATTCAGTATCTTCCAGCACCAATGGATGTACCTGCTATTAAAGGTATCCTTGATGACAAAGATGAAACTGAAGGCACTCGTGAAGCGTCAGATGAAGCGCCATTCTCAGCTTTAGCATTTAAAATTATGAATGACAAATTCGTTGGTAACTTAACCTTCGTTCGTGTTTATTCAGGTGTTTTAACGCAAGGCAGCAGCGTTTATAACCCAGTTAAAATGAAGCGTGAGCGCGTTGGTCGTATCGTACAGATGATGGCTAACTCTCAAGAAGAGTTGCAAGAAATCCGTACTGGTGATATCGCTGCATTGGTCGGTATGAAAGACGTAACGACTGGTGATACGCTATGTGATGAGCAAAATGTTATCACGCTTGAGCGCATGGAATTTCCAAATCCAGTTATCAGCCTAGCGGTTGAACCTAAGACCAAAGCTGACCAAGAAAGAATGTCAATCGCTTTAGGTCGTTTGGCGAAAGAAGATCCATCGTTCCGTGTACACACTGACGAAGAATCTGGTCAGACAATCATCAGTGGTATGGGTGAGTTGCATCTAGAGATTCTTGTTGATCGTATGAAGCGTGAGTTTAACGTTGAAGCGAACATCGGTGCGCCGCAGGTTGCTTATCGTGAAACGATTCGTAACACGGTTGAGCAAGAAGGCAAATTCGTACGTCAGACTGGTGGTCGTGGTAAATTCGGTCACGTTTGGTTACGTCTTGAGCCACTTGATCCAGCGGGCGATACTGAATATGAATTCGCTGAAGAAGTTGTTGGTGGTACTGTACCGAAAGAATTCCATGGTGCTGTTGATAAAGGTATCCGAGAACGCATGAAAAATGGCGTACTTGCTGGTTATCCAGTGGTTGGCGTAAAAGCGACCTTGTATGACGGTTCTTACCATGACGTCGACTCGGACGAGCTATCATTTAAGATGGCTGGTTCTATGGCATTCAGAAAAGGCTTCATGGCAGCAGATCCAGCGCTACTTGAGCCAATCATGAAAGTTGAAGTTGAAACGCCTGAAGATTATATGGGCGATATCATGGGCGATCTTAACCGTCGTCGTGGTTTGGTACAAGGTATGGAAGACCTACCTGGCGGTACTAAGCAGATCCGTGCCGAAGTACCATTAGCAGAAATGTTTGGTTATGCCACACAAATGCGCTCAATGTCACAAGGCCGTGCTACTTATTCAATGGAATTCCAAAAGTACGCTGAGATTCCAAAATCAGTTGCTGCTGACATCATCTCTAAATTCAACAATAAAGATGATGACGAGTAAGTAATCGTCTATTAAATATGACAATGTAGCTATTATCTCTATGTTGTCATAGAAGAATACGCCAATAATTGGTTAAAAGACTTGTTATTGGCGGTGATTTTCTTATAATATCTGCACATTAGTATGTGTACCCTTTTAACAATTATCTTAATGTGGTCAAGATCGTCTTTGTTATCGTATTTATACGAGCTTAGCATTTGACCCCAAAAAAAGAGGAAATACCCATGGCAAAGGCCAAGTTTGAACGCGTAAAGCCACACGTCAACGTCGGTACAATCGGACACGTTGACCACGGTAAAACAACCCTAACAGCTGCCATCGCAACTGTAGCCGCAATCACCTCTGGTGGCGAAGCCAAAGACTACGCGTCTATTGACTCAGCACCAGAAGAAAAAGCACGTGGCATCACCATCAACACCTCACACGTAGAATATGACACCCCAGCACGTCACTACGCTCACGTCGATTGCCCAGGTCACGCCGATTATGTTAAAAACATGATCACTGGTGCCGCTCAAATGGACGGCGCAATCCTAGTCGTATCAGCAACTGACGGCCCAATGCCACAAACCCGTGAGCACATCCTGCTTTCACGTCAGGTTGGCGTACCGTACATCATCGTATTCATGAACAAATGTGATGTTGTTGATGATGAAGAATTGCTAGAACTTGTAGAAATGGAAGTTCGTGAACTTCTTAATGACTACGACTTCCCAGGTGATGATACCCCAATCATCCACGGTTCAGCGACTGAAGCCCTAAAAGGCTCACAAGAAAAATACGGCCAACCAGCGGTTGTAGAACTTCTTAACGTTCTTGACACCTACATCCCAGAGCCAGAGCGTGACGTTGACAAAGCATTCCTAATGCCAATCGAAGATGTATTCTCAATCTCAGGCCGTGGTACTGTTGTAACAGGTCGTGTTGAATCTGGTATCGTACGCGTAGGCGACGAAATCGAAATCGTTGGTATCCGTGACACTCAAAAAACCACCTGTACTGGTGTAGAGATGTTCCGTAAACTGCTTGACGAAGGTCGTGCAGGCGAAAACTGTGGCGTACTACTACGTGGTACTAAGCGTGAAGACGTACAACGTGGCCAAGTACTCGCTAAGCCAGGTTCAATCACTCCTCACACCAAGTTTGACGCTGAAGTATATGTATTGTCAAAAGAAGAGGGTGGTCGTCACACACCCTTCCTAAACGGCTATCGTCCACAGTTCTACTTCCGTACCACTGACGTAACTGGCGCAATCCAATTACAAGACGGTACTGAAATGGTAATGCCTGGTGATAACGTTGAGATGGGCGTAGAGCTTATCCACCCAATCGCTATGGACAAAGGTCTTCGCTTCGCAATTCGTGAAGGCGGCCGTACGGTAGGCGCTGGTGTTGTTGCTAACGTACTAAACTAATCTATTAGTCTCAGTAATGAGCTTGTAAGTTAGTCATAAAAAGCCATCCTTGTTTAAGGGTGGCTTTTTTTAGATTAAATGATCAGGAAATATGGTTATTCTTCAGTAGTATGATCAAACCTTTCGTTATCTTATCCAACATAATTAGCCAGTTATACCTATAACGTTTATAATTTACTTTCCAATCTATTGTAATTCTAAGCGGAGCTTGCTATATTAACGCTGCTTCTTATTAGTCGCTTGTATCTTCATTTTGTTAAAGTAATGATGATTCAATAGCACATCCAAATAAGAGTAAAACTAGGTAAAAGTAATAATTTTACCGCTAAAGGCTTGCATTTTATATCAAATATTGTATAATGCTGTCCTTTACACCCATAGGCGATTGGCTCAATTGGTAGAGCATCGGTCTCCAAAACCGAGGGTTGTAGGTTCGAGTCCTACATCGCCTGCCATCTTCTTATCACATCTTTGTTATACCTCACCATCTCCGAAGCGAGTTCTTTATGAGCAATGATCAAGATAACCTCGAGACTAAGTTATCTGATGCCAAGGCGGGTGCTGGTGGAATGCTGTCTAAAGGTAAGCACATCTCAGCGGGCAATCAAACAACTGCTGTTGAAGTGGCTAAAACAGGCTCAATAAAAGATGTGGTACTGTGGCTACTTGCCGCAGCAGTATTAATCGGGGCGACGTTAGTTAATCAGTATTTACCTGGCTATTGGCAACCTGCCAATGATGTCTGGGTACGTATTGGTATTATCGTTGCCCTTATTGTATTCGCCTTAGTATGCTTGGCATTAACGCATCAAGGCCGCGCTTTTAAAATATTACTGAAAGACGCTGCTGTTGAATTGCGCCGAGTGACATGGCCAGGTAAAGATGAAACGTTTCAATATACCTGGCAGGTCATTGTCATGATTGCCATTGTTGGTTTTTTAGTTTGGTTATTAGATAACTTTTTCAATTGGTTCGTTGGCATCTTTATTGGTTAGTCGCACGTATTAGTGAGTCTTACCCCAAAATTTACTTATAATGATCAGGAGCGTGATATGCGTTGGTATATTGTCCAAGCGTTTTCAGGATATGAAAAGCAAGTACAGCGTTCATTAACTGATCGTATTAATCGTAGTGACTTTGCTGAATCATTCGGTGACGTATTGGTTCCTACTGAAGAAGTCGTCGAAATGAAAGACGGCAAAAAGCGTAAGAGTGAGCGTAAGTTCTTTCCAGGTTATGTATTGATCCAGATGGAAATGAACGACAATACTTGGCACATCGTTAAAGAGTGCCCACGTATTATGGGTTTCATCGGTGGCACACCTGAAACACCAGCGCCAATTACGCAAGTAGAAGCGGATCGTATTTTAAACCGTTTGAATCAGACTGAAACTGACCCACGTCCTAAGACTCTATTTGAGCCGGGCGAAGAGCTGTTGGTTATCGATGGTCCATTTACTGACTTTAAAGGGTTGGTAGAAAAAGTGGATTACGAGAAGTCTAAACTACATTTAACGGTAAACGTATTTAATCGACCGACTCAGGTCGAGCTTGAATTTAGTAAAGTTGAGAAACTAGACTAAACAGCAGTATTTATAAACACAGCATTCATCAACCGGGGAGCTGTTAGTCAAGAAGGTTTATACCACATTGATTTGGCGCTATTACCCAATTAGGAGAAAATCATGGCTAAGAAGATTGATGGTTACATCAAACTACAAGTCCCTGCAGGCAAAGCAAATCCTTCACCACCGATTGGTCCAGCATTGGGTCAAAAAGGCGTGAACATCATGGCGTTCTGTAAAGAATTTAACGCTGCGACCTCAAACCAAGAGCCGGGTCTACCGATTCCTACTGAGATCACTGTATATAGCGATAAGTCTTTTACTTTCATCATGAAGTCACCACCAGCTGCATACTTACTACGTAAGGCTGCTGGTATCGCTAAAGGTTCTGGTACACCAAATACCGCTAAAGTCGGTAAAGTTGACCGTGCACAACTAGAAGACATCGTTAAGACCAAAGATGCAGATTTAACTGCTGCTGATCTTGATGCTGCTGTTCGTACCATCGCTGGTACTGCACGTTCAATGGGTATTACCGTGGAGGGTGTGTAAATGAGCAAGCTAACCAAACGTCAAAAAGAAATTCAAAGCCGTATTGTACATGAAAAGCAGTATACAGTTGAAGAAGCGGTTCAAATCCTAAACGATTTGCCACCTCTTAAATTCAAAGAGTCAATTGATATTGCGATTAACTTGGGTGTTGACCCACGTAAATCTGATCAAGTGGTTCGTGGCGCTACCAACCTACCTGCTGGTACTGGTAAAACCAAACGCGTTGCTGTATTTGCTCAAGGTGCTGCTGCTGAAGCCGCCAAAGAAGCTGGTGCAGATATCGTTGGTTTTGAAGACCTAGCAGAATCAATCAAAGCTGGTAACATGGACTTTGATATCGTTATTGCTGCTCCTGATGCAATGCGTGTTGTTGGTCAACTAGGTACCATCCTAGGTCCACGTGGTCTAATGCCTAACCCTAAAGTCGGTACGGTTACGCCTAACGTTGCTGAAGCGGTTACTAACGCTAAAGCCGGTCAAGCACAGTATCGTGTAGACAAAGCAGGTATCATCCACACGACTATCGGTCAAGTTGGTTTTACTGCTGAGCAAGTAATCCAGAATGCTGAAGCACTGATTGCAGATTTAAGACGTGCTAAGCCTGCTACTTCTAAAGGTACTTTCATTAAGAAAATTACCTTGTCTAGCACGATGGGTCCTGGTCTAAGTATTGATCCAGTTCCATATCGCACAGCAAAATAATTATATATGTGCCTTTATTTGACGATTTTAAATAAAGGCTGCAAAAATATTTTAAAGAATTAGGTCAGCGTAGCAAACGCTATGCTGTCTAAGACCGTAGGTAGAAAGCAGTTTTACGTTTTTATTAATTTTTTTCGGATCATTAGTAATAACAACGAGCTGCTTTTGTTAATCGACGAAAGATGAAAATCTTAGTTGTCCTACGCAGACGGTGACCCACCCAGTTGTTGATAAGAGCCGATAGTTCAATCTATCACTTGATGTCATTCTGATAACGGTGCCGTAATCAGTCGTTATGAGTATATTTATTTTTAATAAATATGCTGATAACGTGTCGTATCAAGTCAGTCTAAGCGATTCGTTTAATTATTGAATGCCAATGCTTAAAAGCTTAGGTTTAAATGATTAAATATTCAGCTGATTGATAAGATTAAAGGAGTCAACTTATGGCATTAACGCTAGAGCAAAAACAACAAGTTGTGGCTGAAGTGTCTGAAGTTGCTGCTAATGCTTACTCAGCAGTAGCTGCCGAATATCATGGTATTGGTGTTGCAAAGCTTACTAAGCTGCGCGAACAAGCCCGTGAAAAAGGCGTCGTTTTGAAAGTGGTAAAAAATACCCTAGCAAAACGTGCGTTTGAAGGCACTAAGTTTGAGAGCATGTCAGACCGTATGACTGGTCCATTACTTTTGGCTTTCTCTATGGAAGATTTGGGATCTGCTGCTCGAGTTGTTTTCGAGTTCAGTAAAGATCACAAAGCTTTAGAGACCAAATTGGTATCAGTTGGTGGTGTTGTTTATGGTCCAGAAGAGCTAGAGCGCGTATCGAAGCTACCAACTCGCGACGAAGCAATCTCTATTTTGATGGCTACTATGAATGCACCAGTTACCAAGCTTGTTCAAACTATGAACGCTGTTCCTAGTAAGCTTGTTCGCACGGTAGCAGCAATCAAAGACGCAAAAGAAGCGGCATAATTGCTTGTTTTAACGTAACTTTGACATCGCCGATTGCACTTTATTGCCAACACTATTTGAAAATTTGGCAAGCAATCCAAGCGATTTTAAAATCAATTAATTTTTATCAGATAACGGAGAGTTCTCATGGCACTATCTAAAGATGACGTGTTAAACGCAATCGCTGAAATGTCAGTAATGGATATCGTTGAATTAATCAGCGCTATGGAAGAAAAATTCGGCGTAACAGCTGCTGTTGCTGCTGCACCTGCTGCTGCTGGCCCTGCTGCTGCTGCTGCTGAAGAAAAAGACGAGTTTGACGTAGTTCTTGCCAGCTTTGGCGAGAAGAAAGTTGGCGTAATTAAAGCCGTACGTGAAGCTACTGGTCTTGGCTTGAAAGAAGCGAAAGATTTGGTTGAAAGCGCTCCAGCTCCAATCAAAGAAGGCGTTAACAAAGCTGAAGCTGAAGAGTTGAAAAAGAAACTTGAAGAAGCTGGTGCAACTGTTGAACTAAAATAAGCTTCGCTTATCTTAGTGTTGTACAAAAAAAGCTGGTAATGCCTTGCATTGCCAGCTTTTTTTTACTATAATTCGTAGCTTGACCTTTTGTGTCTGCCAACATACGTATGCAACATCACGGTGGATACCCATCAAAAGGACAGACGATAGCTATGCAAATAAACACAGTGCAAGCACACATGCCAGTTTTTGAAATCAGTTAATTTAAGCTAAACGTCCATAGATGTTTGGCATTTTTTTGTGTCTGCATGCTTTCCCATTAACACTATAGTTTATACTGATTCTAAAAGTTATAGTTACCCCGATTATTATTAATTCTGAAAAGCTATTAAGTTTAGGTTGTCCGTTTCGCAGAGTATTACTGTCAGTAGTTAGGCTTATAGACGGTACATATCAGCGACGATATTAGTTTTGATAGAATTGTTGGTTTTGAAAGAGCCAGTTTTTTGAAAGAAAAATGACTAAATACAATCAGTTTTGATAGCAGATAACTTAGAAATACCCTTGAACGAGTCATTTTTTCTTACCTCTATGAGTAAGTTTTGCTTAAAAAGTAATATATTTTAGATGATGTGATATTGAATTTGGTTGTCTGAGTGGTCATATAGACTGACTTAGATACCGATCATAAAATGAAAGTAAGGGTGCTAAGTAAGCACTGATAGCAGAAGTAGTAATTGACAAAAGATATCAACTGAACACGATTACCTGTTTTATATTATCGTTTACGTCGCCAAGTTTGCATCGTATTTATGCACGCTGGCCACGCTTTTAATTTGTTTCCACGTTTACTGTAAGGACTCTCGATGGCATATTCTTATACTGAAAAAAAGCGTATTCGCAAAAGTTTTGCTGAATTGCCCACTGTGATGGACATTCCCTATTTACTGTCTATTCAAGTAGATTCTTACGAGCAATTTTTGCAAGAGCACAAAAAGCCAAAAGCTCGTGAGAATACTGGTTTGCAAGCTGCGTATTCCTCTATTTTCCCAATTGAGAGTCACTCTGGTAACGCAGAGCTACAATTCGTTGAATATTATTTAGGCACGCCTGAATTTGACGAACGTGAGTGTATCTTGCGTGGCTCAACATTTGCCGCGCCTATGCGTGTCAAAATCCGTTTGATCATCAAAGACAAAGACAGCAAAGATAAAGACAGCAAAGCGGCTATCAAAGATATCCGTGAGCAAAGCGTTTACATGGGCGAGATGCCTTTGATGACGGCTAACGGTACTTTTATTATCAATGGTACTGAGCGTGTTATCGTATCTCAGCTACATCGTTCACCTGGTGTGTTCTTTGATCATGATAAAGGTAAGTCGCATTCAAGTGGTAAAGTGCTTTATAACGCACGTATTATCCCTTACCGTGGTTCATGGTTAGATTTTGAATTTGATGCCAAAGACTTAGTTTTTGCTCGTATTGACCGTCGTCGTAAGCTATTGGCTTCAATTATTTTACGTGCGCTTGGTCTAACAACGTCTGAAATCTTAGATTTGTTCTTTGATAAAGTAGCCGTTTATAAAGGTGAAGAGCAGTTCGAGATTGATCTAGTTGCTGATCGCTTGCGCGGTGAGATGGCTCAGTTCGACATCGTATCACCAGAAGGTGATGTCATCGTAGAGCAGGGCAAGCGTATTAATGCACGCCGTATTCGTCAGCTTGAAGAAGCAGGTATGACGAAGATTGCGATACCTGATGAGTATCTCTATGAGCGCATTTTAGCTGAAGATATCGTGGTAAATGACGAAGTTATCGCTAAAGCGAATACGCTAATTGACCATGAATTATTGGTTAAATTAAGTGCATTTGAAGCCAGCGAGTCTATCAAAGAGTTCAGCATTCTATTCACCAATGATATCGATCAAGGCAGTTATATTGCCGACACTTTGCGTGCTGATAGTACGTCAAGCCGTGAAGAAGCATTGATTGAAATCTATAAAGTCATGCGTCCAGGTGAGCCACCAACGGTTGAGACCGCTGAAAAACTATTTGACAGTATGTTCTTCAACGCGGATCGTTATGACTTATCGAACGTCGGTCGTATGAAGTTTAACCGTCGTTTAGGGTTAGAGTTTGATAATACTGATGATCCAGACATCCAACGCGCTCGTAGCGTATTGACCAATGCCGATATCGTTAATGTCCTAAAAGAGCTGATTGAGATTCGTAATGGTCGCGGCGAAGTCGATGATATTGACCATTTAGGTAACCGCCGTATTCGTTCAGTAGGCGAGATGGCAGAAAACCAATTCCGTGTCGGTTTAGTACGTGTAGAGCGTGCGGTCAAAGAGCGTTTAAGCTCAGCGGAATCTGATAACTTGTCACCACAAGATTTGATTAACTCAAAGCCTGTTGCTGCTGCGGTTAAAGAGTTCTTTGGTTCAAGCCAGTTATCGCAGTTTATGGATCAGAACAACCCATTGTCTGAAGTTACCCATAAACGCCGTGTCTCAGCTCTAGGACCCGGTGGTCTGACCCGTGAACGTGCAGGCTTTGAAGTACGTGACGTACATGATACCCATTATGGCCGTGTATGCCCGATTGAGACTCCTGAAGGTCCAAACATTGGTCTTATTAACTCATTAGCGACCTTTGCTAAAACCAACAGCTTTGGCTTCTTAGAAACGCCATATCGCCGTGTGGTTGATGGTAAAGTAACTGATGTCATTGAGTATCTATCAGCAATTGAAGAAGTCGGTACAGTCATTGCACAGGCTGATTCACCAGTAACCGCAGAAGGCGCGTTATCTGATGAGATGGTTAGTGTACGTAGCTATGGTGAATTCGTGCGTATGCCACCAGAAAAAGTGACGCATATGGATGTGTCGCCAAGTCAGGTTGTATCGGTAGCTGCTGGTCTAATTCCATTCCTAGAGCATGATGATGCTAACCGTGCCTTGATGGGCTCGAACATGCAGCGTCAGGCAGTTCCTACACTACGTGCTGATAAGCCGTTAGTAGGTACGGGCATGGAGCGTCACGTTGCGCGTGACTCAGGTGTCTGTGTGATCGCTAAGCGTGGCGGTGTGATCGAAGACGTTGACGCCTCACGTGTGGTGGTTCGTGTCAATGAAGATGAGATGATTGCTGGTGAAGCTGGTATTGATATCTACAACCTCGTTAAATACACGCGTTCTAACCAAAATACTTGTATCAACCAACGTATTATCGTCAACCAAGGCGATGCTATTGCTGTAGGGGATATCTTGGCTGATGGTCCATCAACGGATCTTGGTGAGCTTGCATTGGGTCAGAACATTCGCATCGCATTTATGCCGTGGAATGGTTACAACTTCGAAGATTCAATCTTGCTGTCTGAAAAAGTGGTTAAAGAAGATCGTTTCACGACCATTCATATCCAAGAATTGACTTGTGTGGCACGTGATACCAAGCTTGGAACCGAAGAGATCACTGCGGATATTCCAAACGTTGGTGAAGCGGCTCTATCAAGTCTTGATGAAGCAGGTATCGTTTATATCGGTGCTGAAGTTGACGCTGGTGATATCTTAGTTGGTAAAGTGACGCCAAAAGGTGAAACGCAACTAACGCCAGAAGAGAAATTGCTCCGGGCTATCTTTGGTGAAAAAGCGGCTGATGTTAAAGACACGTCGCTACGTGTACCAACATCAAGCAAAGGCACGGTTATTGATGTTCAAGTCTTTACTCGTGACGGCGTTGAAAAAGACGCACGTGCAAGAGCAATTGAAAAATCACAGCTTGATAGCTATCGTAAAGATTTAAAAGAAGAGCTACGTATCTTTGAAGAAGCGGCTCGTGGTCGTATCGGTAATCTGTTAGATGGTCAAAAAGTCAGCGGTGGTTCTGGTCTAAAAGCCGGTACAGTGATGGCATTGGCCGATATGAAAGATATGAGCCTTGAGACTTTGCTTGATATTCAGCCTGTCGAAGAAGAAATCTCTGAGCGTCTAACGCAAATCGCTGAGTATTTGGTCGATAAGCAAAAAGACATCGATGTGAAGTTTGCTGAGAAAAAACGCAAATTAACCGCTGGTGATGACTTACAACATGGCGTACAAAAAATCGTTAAGGTATATCTAGCGGTTAAGCGTCGTATTCAGCCTGGTGATAAAATGGCTGGTCGTCATGGTAACAAAGGTGTGGTATCGCGCATCATGCCAGTTGAAGACATGCCTTATGATGAAAATGGTAATACCGTTGACATCGTCTTGAACCCACTTGGTGTACCGTCTCGTATGAACATCGGTCAGGTTCTAGAAACGCATTTGGGTATGGCAGCGAAAGGCTTGGGCGAGAAGATCGATGGTATGCTCAAATCGCAAGCAGCGATCAAAGATTTACGTGACTTCTTAGACAAAATCTATAACCAAGTCGGCGGTGAGCAAGTTGATCTTGATAGCTTGAGTGATGATGACATCATGGCGCTAGCAGATAACTTGCGCGCTGGTGTACCAATGGGCACAGCAGTATTTGACGGCGCAAGAGAAAGCCAAGTTAAGGATCTGTTAGAGCTTGCTGGTATGGATCGCGATGGTCAACAGACGTTGTATGATGGTCGTACTGGTCAGAAGTTTGACCGTAAAGTAACCGTTGGTTATATGTACATGCTCAAACTTAACCATTTGGTTGATGACAAAATGCATGCGCGTTCAACCGGTTCTTACTCATTAGTGACGCAGCAGCCACTCGGCGGTAAAGCTCAGTTTGGTGGTCAGCGCTTCGGTGAGATGGAAGTCTGGGCGCTAGAAGCTTACGGCGCGACTTATACGCTGCAAGAAATGCTGACTGTGAAGTCGGATGACGTTGAAGGCCGTACGCGTATGTACAAAAACATCGTTGATGGTGAGCAGTATATGGATCCAGGTATGCCTGAATCGTTTAACGTACTGACCAAAGAAATCAAATCATTGGGTATTAATATTGAGTTAAAACAAACCCATTAAGCACGGCTGACTGAAGCTACCTTTAACATAGCTTCAGTTAATTATTATCCTTAGTGGTCAACCTAAAAGCAGTATGCGCATCGCTGCTGCTTTTAGTGATTTGTCTCAACCCTATTCATTGCCTTCATTCATCTTATTTGCGTCAATAATACGCTATCAGATGATTATAAAGATAACGGAGAAGCAACTTGAAAGATTTACTCGATATCATGCAAAGCCCTACCGGCAACGGTAATCAAGAGTTTGATAGCATTCAAATTACTTTAGCCTCACCTGACGTCATTAAGTCATGGTCGCATGGCGAAGTGAAAAAGCCTGAAACTATTAACTATCGTACGTTTAAGCCTGAGCGTGATGGTCTATTTTGTGCCAAAATATTTGGTCCAGTAAAAGACTTTGAATGTTTATGTGGTAAATATAAACGCCGTAAGTTCCAAGGCGTTATCTGTGAAAAATGTGGCGTAGAAGTGACGACTGCGAAAGTACGTCGTGATCGTATGGGTCATATCGACTTAGCCAGCCCAGTGGCGCACATTTGGTTCTTAAAGTCATTACCAAGCCGCATCGGTCTATTGCTAGACATGACGCTTCGTGATATCGAACGCGTCCTATATTTTGAAAGCTATATTGTTACTGAGCCAGGTTTGACTTCTCTAGAGAAGTATCAACTGCTTGATGATGAAGATTATTATAAAGCGCTTGAAGAGTTTGGCGATGAATTCACTGCCAAAATGGGTGCTGAAGCGGTTCAAGACCTATTGAAAGATATCGATTTGGATCTTGAAATCGATGATTTGCGCGAAGCGATTCCGCAAACTGGTTCTGAAACCAAGCTTAAAAAGATGTCTAAGCGTCTTAAATTATTAGAAGCCTTCCGTGACTCTAATAACAAGCCTGAGTGGATGGTGATGAACATCTTGCCAGTACTACCACCAGATTTGCGTCCGCTAGTACCACTAGAAGGTGGTCGTTTTGCGACTTCAGATCTAAACGATCTATATCGCCGCGTGATCAACCGTAATAACCGTCTAAAGCGTCTGCTTGAGCTGAGCGCCCCTGATATCATCGTACGTAACGAAAAGCGTATGTTGCAAGAATCAGTGGATGCCTTGCTGGATAATGGTCGTCGCGGTCGTGCGATCACTGGTAGTAACAAGCGTCCATTGAAGTCTTTGGCAGATATGATCAAAGGTAAGCAAGGTCGTTTCCGTCAAAACTTACTTGGTAAGCGTGTTGACTATTCTGGTCGTTCGGTGATCGTTGTTGGTCCAACGCTACGTCTACATCAGTGCGGTTTACCAAAGAAAATGGCACTTGAATTATTCAAACCATTTACTTATAACAAATTATTGTCTCATGGTTTAGCGACCACGATTAAAGCTGCCAAAAAGATGGTAGAGCGTGAAGAGCCGCAAGTGTGGGATATGCTGGCCATGGTTATCCGTGAGCATCCAGTGCTTCTTAACCGTGCACCAACGCTTCACCGTTTGGGCTTGCAAGCATTTGAGCCAGTACTAATCGAAGGTAAAGCAATCCAATTGCATCCGCTCGTTTGTACCGCGTTTAACGCCGATTTTGATGGTGACCAAATGGCCGTTCACGTGCCATTGACGCTAGAAGCACAGCTTGAATCACGTGCGCTAATGATGTCTACCAATAACATCTTGTCGCCTGCGAACGGTGATCCAATCATTGTACCGTCGCAAGATGTGGTACTTGGTCTTTACTATATTAGCCGCTCATCAATCAATTCTAAAGGCGAGGGCATGATTTTTGCCACCGTTAATGAAGCATTGCGTGCGATTGGTTCAAACGATTTGCATGTAAACGCTAAGATCAAAGTGCGTGTCACCGAGACGCATATTGATGAAGACGGCAATGAGACTAAAGAAATCAGCTTAAAAGAAACGGTTGCAGGTCGTTTATTGATCTGGAACATCATGCCTAAAGGTATGTCTTTTGATGAATGTAACCAAGAGATGACGAAGAAAAATATTTCTCGTTTGATTAACTCTTGCTACCGTAAAGTTGGCGTTAAAGAAAGTGTCATGTTTGCTGACCAATTGATGTATCTTGGTTTTGCCCAAGCGACGTTGTCAGGCGTGTCTATCGGTATTGATGACATGGTCATTCCACCACTGAAAAAGCAAATTATCGAAGTGGCAGAAGGCGAAGTTCGCGAAATCGAAGATCAATTCGAGCAAGGTTTTGTGACCGCTGGTGAGCGCTATAACAAAGTAGTTGATATCTGGTCACGTACCAATGACAAAGTCGCTAAAGCGATGATGGACAACTTAGCCACTGATAAAATCATGAACGCCAAAGGTGAAGAAGAAGAGCAGAAGTCATTCAACTCTATCTTTATCATGTCAGACTCTGGTGCTCGTGGTAGTGCGGCTCAGATTCGTCAGTTGGCTGGTATGCGTGGTTTGATGGCTAAGCCAGATGGTTCAATTATTGAAACGCCAATTAAAGCAAACTTCCGTGAAGGCTTGACCGTACTTCAGTACTTTATTTCAACGCATGGTGCACGTAAAGGTCTTGCGGATACGGCACTTAAAACGGCTAACTCAGGTTACTTGACGCGTCGTTTGGTTGATGTGGCACAAGATTTGGTTATTACCAGTGATGACTGTGGTACTGAGCAAGGCTTGCTCATGAAACCACATATTCAAGGTGGTGAAATCATTGAGAAGTTAGGTGAGCTAGTACTAGGTCGTGTGACGGCTCGTGATGTGACTTATAACGATGATGCCGATAAGGTATTGATTCCAGCAGGTACTTTGATCGATGAGCATTGGGTAAACGTGCTTGATAACAATGCGATCGATGACATCTGGGTACGCTCAGTTATTACTTGTAATGTTGAGCATGGTGTTTGTTCACAGTGTTATGGTCGTGATTTGGCTCGTGGTCATAAAGTGAATATTGGCGAGTCAGTCGGTGTTATGGCGGCACAGTCTATCGGTGAACCAGGTACTCAGTTAACGATGCGTACATTCCACGTGGGCGGGGCAGCAAGCTCAGCATCAGTGGATAACAGCATCTCAGTTCGTAGTGCTGGTCAAGCGCATTTCGAAAACATGAAAACGGTTCAACATACCGATGGTCACTTAGTCATCGTATCGCGTTCAGCTGAAATCGCCTTGACCGATGAGCTTGGTCGTGAGCGTGAGCGCTATAAAGTGCCTTATGGTTCTAGCGTGCTTGTGAAACACGAAGATCAGGTTGATGCTGGTCAAACCATCGCTAAATGGGATCCGCACACGCATCCTATTATCACAGAATTTGCTGGTACTGCACGCTTCAGTGAGATCACTGATGGCTTGACTGCTACCGTAAAAGTTGATGATGCAACTGGTATGAGCTCATTTGAGATTCTTGCTACTCGTGACCGTTCAAGTTCAGCAAAAGACTTACGTCCTGCGATTATCTTGAACACTGATGAAGGTAAAGAAGTGGTTTACTTCTTACCAGCTGAAACCATCATTCGCGTCAGCGATGGTGAAAAAGTAGCAGCCGGTTCGATTTTGGGTCGTGTACCACAAGCCTCTTCAGGTACCAAAGATATTACCGGTGGTCTACCACGTGTTGCTGACTTGTTCGAAGCACGTCGTCCAAAAGATCATGCCATCATGGCAGAAATGACAGGTGTGGTTAGCTTTGGTAAAGAGACTAAAGGTAAAAACCGCTTCATCATCACCAATGAAGATGGTGAGATTCATGAAGAGCTAATCCCGAAATGGCGTCAAATCAACGTCTTTGAAAACGAAACGGTAGCACGTGGTGAAGTGATCGCTGATGGTCCACAGAATCCACATGATATCTTACGTTTGAAAGGTCAGACTGCACTTGCTGATTACATTGTTAACGAAGTACAGGATGTTTATCGCTTGCAGGGTGTAAAAATCAACGATAAGCACATCGAAGTGATTATTCGTCAGATGCTGCGTAAAGTTGAAATCACTGATGGCGGCGATTCAAACCACTTCAAAGGCGATCAAGCAGAGTACTCTGATATCAAAGCATTGAATGCGAAGCTGGAAGCGGAAGATAAATTCCCAGTACAGTTCGAGCGTCAATTACTAGGTATCACCAAAGCAAGTCTGGCAACAGAAAGCTTTATCTCAGCAGCATCGTTCCAGGAGACGACCCGTGTACTAACTGCGGCTGCCGTGACTGGTAAAGTGGATGAACTACGTGGTCTGAAAGAGAACGTCGTTGTTGGTCGCTTGATTCCTGCTGGTACTGGTCTTGCTTATCATAAAGCACGCAAAGAGAAAGCGGAGCAAAAACTGCTAGATAAAGATCTTAAAGCAGGGTTTGACAATGCAGCATTTGATATGTCAGCGAGCACGGATAGTAAAGACTTTGCAAGCTTTGATGAAGCCTTTGCACAAGAGCTTAATCAGGATAATTAATAGTATTAAGCGTCTTTGATTTATTGTTAATTTGATAAAAAGCCAGCCTGAGTTGCTGGCTTTTTTGTGTGTGCAATAAAGTGAGAAATGCATGGTACTGTTATCTAAAAAAATAGTACACTGGAAAATATGCCCTAATTTACACTTCATATAAGGATAAGTCGCAAATGGCAGGTAAAACCCGCGTTGCCAAATATCAAGCAGATCGAACCAATCAAAAACTGTATTTCTGTCATCTATCCTGCCAAGCAGCGGGAAGTACCGATGATAAGCAGCTATACCAAGCCCATTGTGAAACTGCTATTTTTCATCTATACGGTGCCTTTCTCGCATTCACCCAAGAGCTAGGTTATTTTTATAGTTTAAACATGAGCGCACCAACATTGTCAGATATTGAGCAAGCATTGAGCGAGCGTACCCAAGTATCGCCTGAGATTCAGCGATTACAGCAGTTACAGCAGCAGGGTTTTTTGGCCAATGTAGAGCGTGCGTATCAGCGTTGTCTGTACGCCGTGCCACCAGATACTATCGTAGATCAAACACCAAGCAATACTGCCTCACCTGATCTTATTGTTAACGTTGTGACCTTGTCGAATCAATTGCTGCCAGATGAGACGACCATACGAGAATGGCGTCAGCAGTTTTTAGAGCTGATTGAGCAACTACGTGCTGGTATGGTTGAGTTCTAAAAATAGTTATTAAAATTTTATCTCATTTTTATCACCATTTTTAAAATGAAGACGTGTCCTATAGTCAAAGAAAAATAAAACCGATACGATTGTATTATGGTGCTACTGGTAAAAATTTTACTTGCTTGCTGTATTCACAGAGGCTGCGAAAATTTTATCCCAGCAGCACTGTAGCGATTTAAAAATACTTTGACTATAGTTGACTGATGACTATTCTTTAATAGAGTGGTATTGATCAAAATATTAAGTATAAAAAAGGCTTATTTAGCGAGTGCTAAATAAGCCTTTTTTTGCGTCATAAGTTTATATTATTAATGGTTGTCTACTCTGGTATCGGTGGCATGCGCTCAACGGGTGTTACCGATAAAGGGTTTTGCGGCACGCTATCATTACTACGACTGTTACTAGGTTTGGCTGCTTGAGAGCTAGTTTGTGCTTCAACAGGCTCAGTTGGTGGTGATTTACGCTGTTGAGCCTGCGTCTTAACTGGTTTTTCTGATTCGCTGCTATCCGTATCTTCATCATCGGCCAGAATACCATCATCAGTCATTTCTATAATTTTTTGCTTTTGTTTTTTCGATTTGGCGCGGTTATTGATAGATACCCACTGATGAGGCGTATCTTTAAGTTGGGCTTTCATAAAATCCATCCAAACGGGTAGGGCTGCCACACCACCATATTCGCGACGACCCATGGTTGATGGTTGATCAAACCCCATCCATACGACAGTTGCATTGGTAGGATGAAAACCTGCAAACCAAGCGTCTTTTGCTTCATTGGTGGTACCAGTCTTGCCACCAATATCATCACGACCTAAAGCCTTGGCTCGTACTGCCGTACCACGCTGTACGACGTCACGTAAGATATCTGCCATCTCAAAAGCGACTCTGGGTTGTAAGATTCGAGGTGCTTGCTTAGCCACTGCATATTGAACCGCTGGCGCTTTTAAGCGATCGGCCTGTGGACTAGCATCATAAACCTTTAAATTTAGCGCTTTACCGTTTTGTTCAATGTTATCACTGTTTTCTAAATTTTGTTCTTTAACCATCACTTCATCATCGATAGCACTGTCTTCATTTTCAATTGACTTCTTATAATCTTCGATGAGATTTCTATTGAGGTCTTCAAGTTTTTCATTGAAGCAGGTGGCACACGCTTGGCGTGGGTTTGCCTGAAAGAGGAGGTTATTATTATAATTATAAATTTGTTCGATAAAATACGGCTGTACACGGTGACCGCCATTCGCGAACGTGGCATAGGCTGTTGCCATTTGTAACGGTGTTGCTTGTCCTGCACCTAACGCTAACGACAAAGTCGTCGGTAGCTTTTCTTTATCAAGTCCGAATTCATCTAATAGGTCGCGCGTATCAGAGATACCAATGGCTTGTAAGAGACGAATAGAGACTAAGTTACGAGATAAATACAGTCCACGGCGTAAAGTGATTTCGCCTAAAAAACGTTGATCAGAATTTTTCGGTTTCCAGTCACCTACTTGAATCGGTCGATCCGAAACAATGCTATCTGGGCGATAGCCTTTTTCTAGAGCAGCGGTATAGACAAGTGGTTTAATGGTTGAGCCTGGTTGACGCCAGCCTTGTAGAGCACGATTGAATTTACTGTGATTAAAGTCAAAGCCACCGACCAATGCTTTAACAGCGCCAGTTTCTGGATTCAATGAGACCAGACTTCCTTGTAGTTTGGGAATTTGTCCCAACTGCCAATTACCATTCGCGGTCGGTATCAAACGAATGATATCGTTTTTATTGACAATTTGGCGAGCGTTGTCAGGAAAGTAACCAATACGATTGGCAGAAATATACTTGCGTGCCCAGCTCATCCCAGACCAACCAACGGTCACATTCTCACCAGAGGGCATTATCGCCTCAAAACTGCGAGCATTAACCTTGGTGACTTTGGCAGGAGTCATATTGCTATAGCGTCGGAAATTTTCTAGCGGTTCATCATTTGCTTCAGCCCCGCGCCAACCATGACGATGTTCGTAAGCCACCAAACCGGTCAGTACCGCCGCTTCCGCATCTGTCTGTGCTTTGCTATCAACCGTAAGGCGTACTCGCCATCCACTATGCATCACTTGCTCACCATAGCGATCAACTAAGGTAGAGCGTGTCATTTCTGCCAAATACGGCATATTGACGTCGAGCTTCTCTTTATAGAGGTTAATGCCTACTGGTGAGCTGATCGCTTCGTCGCGTTGTGCTTTGCTGATATAGCCTAACTCGTGCATGCGTCCAATAATCCAGTTGCGGCGAGTCAGCGCGCGACTGGGATTGGCAACAGGATTATATTTAGAAGGGGCTTTGGGTAGACCTGCCAACATTGCTGTTTCAGCAATTGTGAGGTTTTCTAGGGATTTACTATAGTATTTTTTGGCCGCGGCGCGGATACCATAAGCGCCTTCGCCTAGATAGATTTTGTTGACATAAAGCGTCAAGATATCATTTTTACTGAGCTCATCTTCTATTTTACGTGCTAAAAATAGCTCGACTAATTTACGATTTAAGGTGCGCTCTGGACTTAAGAAATAGTTTTTGGCAACCTGCATAGTAATGGTAGAGCCGCCCGTTTGGCTGTCGTCATCAGTTACTACTTCTGTCACCGCGCGACCAAGACCTTTAATACTAATACCACTGTGCTGAAAAAAGGACGCATCTTCTGCTGCTAAAAAAGCGTGAGTCAAATTTTCAGGAATATCTTCAAAAGTAACAGGTAAAGACAAACGGTTACCATATTGGCCAATGAGTTTGTCATCACTACTATATATCTGTAATGGCATCTCTAAATTCGCTGTTTTAATCTCTTGAATACTGGGCAGGGTAGGCGATAAATACATCGCCATCCCATAAAAACCAATGGGCACAGCAAGTGCTAAGATAACTGCCAATGCCAAGCAGGCAATAACAAGCCCCACCAAAAAGTGAATGAGACGGGCGGTAGCATTTTTTTTGGTCATAAGAAGACTTATCAATTAAAATTTGCAACAGATAATGTATTATACCTTGAACAAAATCAGCAGGTCATAATAAATGTGTAAGTTGACCTTAATAACTTATTTAAATGCTTGAATCTATCTGTTAAGTAAAGTATTGTACTGAATTATTACAAATAACTATCAGATTGTACACTTAATATAAGGTATAGAGTTTGTGAGGCTATTTACTTCAAAAAGTCGACATTTGATTGGTGTTGATATCTGTGCCACTTCAGTGAAGTTGGTTGACATAGAGCGCCAACAAGGTATGTTTCATCTAAAATCTTATGGCATCGAAAGATTGCCAGAAGGTATAGTCGTCGATAAACTTCTTGTAGACACTGAAGCGGTCGGTCATATCATTGCTAACTTAGCTAAGCGCTGTCACGTCGCTGGTAGTAGTGCTGCAACTGCCGTATCAGGATCAGCAGTGATTACTAAAATTATTGATATGGATGCTGCGCTAAGCGATGTTGAGCGCGAAGCTCAAATACGTTTAGATGCTGATCAATACATACCTTATCCATTAGAAGACGTCAACTTAGACTTTGAAGTTTTAGGACCTTCTTTAGTAAGTGATGATATGGTGCAAGTCTTACTTGCCGCATCACGCTCGGAGAATGTTGACCAAAGAGTTGATGCCTTAACCTTTGGTGGTCTTCAAACGAAGGTTATGGATATCGAATCTCATGCGATAGAGCGTGCTTTCGGACTCATGGTAGATAACTTGCCAAATGCCCCTGAATTAGTGGCTTTGATAGATATTGGTCATAATCAAACGACTTTATATATCGCTAAGAACGGTGAGTTTATCTATAGCCGTGAACAACTATTTGGTGGTGTTCAGTTGACAGAAGCGATACAAAATCGTTATGGACTATCTGCTGAAGAAGCGGCTATCAGTAAGCGTGAGCGTACCTTACCAGATGACTACTACCTTGATGTATTGACGCCTTTCATTGAGAATACCATTCAACAAATTACTCGCTCATTGCAATTTTACTTCTCTTCAAGCCAATACAGTAGTATCGATCATGTGGTTCTTGCTGGTGGTAGTAGCTCTATTGCTGGTCTTGCTAGCATGGCACAGCAAAAACTTGGGGTAACTGTCAGTATTGCCAACCCTTTTACCAATATGACTATTGCACCAAATATCGATAATGAGCAACTGGCCATTGATGCACCAAGTTTAATGGCTGCATGCGGTCTTGCGTTAAGGAGCTTCGACTAATGGCTCGTATTAACCTATTACCTTGGCGCCAAGAAGAGCGCGAGCGTCGCAATAAAGAATTTCTCACGTTAGTAGTGGCAGTAACTTTGCTTACTTTATTGGCTGCATTTGCTTCATGGAGCTACTTTAACAACGAGCTTGATGAACAACTTGATGCGAACGCATTGATTGAAAAAGAAAATGCGCTTCTAGATACGGCTTTGACTGAAATTGATAGTCTGGAGCAGCGCCGTGAGGATATTATTTCACGTATGCAAGTCATTCAAGACTTGCAGGGTCGACGTCCTGTGCCTGTTCGTTTATGGGATGATCTTGCTAAAGCCATTCCGCCGGCACTCTATTTGAATAATCTCAAGCGTGAAGGCGATGTTTTGACGCTGACAGGTCGAGCTGATAATCCTAATATTGTATCAAGTTTGATTCGTAATCTTGATGATAGTAAATGGATGGGTGATTCAGCCGTTAGTAATATCCAACAAAATATCAGTGCTTATGAATCTGCACCAGTGCTTAATAATACGGTCACCGCTGGTGAACAGCCGCGTCCTATTTATCCTGAAGACAGTTATGTACAGTTTGTGATCACGACCAAAGTACAGTCGGAAACAGCCGTTCCTGTAGAAGGTGCTGACGGTACCACTGTACCTGGAGGTGAGTTATGAAGCTTAACCGTAAAAAAAGCCTGATTAAAACCAAAAAAACAGCCTTGAAACCAAAGCAACAGTTTGATTTACAGGAGTTTCGCCGCAGTTTTGAGTCGTTAGACTCTGAAAACTACGGCAGCTGGCCATTACCTGTAAAGGTAACGGTAATAGGGCTTATCATTACGCTCATCGCAGCGTTGGCGTGGGCTTTACCGATTAGTAGTAAAATCGATGAGATCAATGCTGCTGAGAGCCAGCAACAAACGTTACTTGATAGCTATCGTGAAAAAGAATCACGCGCGCGTCATTTAAAAGCTTACCAAGAGCAAGTTGTCCAAATGGAAGCTGAGTTCAATACCTTACTCGATCAGCTACCAAAAGATACGCGTGTATCAGAGCTGGTTGAGGGCATTAACATGACGGGTGTCGGCAGCAATATACGTTTTCAAGACATTTCAGTAGAGCCTGAGATTGAAAACGAATTTTTTATTGAGCAACCTATCCGCATTGCTGCTTTGGGCGAATATCATCAGTTTGGTAGCTTTATTAGTGGTCTTGCAGCCTTACCACGAATCATTACTATGCATGATTTTGAGGTTAGCAATCCGCAGCCGACATTGGATGTTTTACCGGAGCTTAATTTGGTATTACAAACCAAAACCTATCGTTCAAAAGAAGCTGACCCTGAGGGTGATGAAACGGTTGCTGTCACTGACGCTGCAACCACTGATAATGCAGGAGGCAACTAATGAATATTCAAAAACTGCCTACGCTATTGGTTTTAAGCATGGCTGTATTGTCCATGACAGGGTGTGCGGATCGCATTGGTATGGCAGAGCAATCAATGACCGATATCCGTAATCAGCCAGCTCAACCTATTGAACCACCGCCCAAAGCTGAGCTAGTAGAAGACTTTGTTTATAGTGCCAGCGCACAGCGCAGTCCATTCTTACCACCGAGTTTAGTCAATGTCCAAGGTCCTACCACTTCCATCGATGGTGTGCGTCCTGACATTACCAGAGTGAAAGAACCTCTTGAGCAATATGAGCTATCGCAACTGATTTTTCGTGGTGTCGTAATTTCACCTGAAGGTCAGCGATATGCGTTGGTACAACGCCCTGATGGTTCAGTCGCGAGTGTGAAAGTAGGTGATTATCTTGGACTAAATGACGGCCGTATTGTTGAAATCACGCCGACCCAGATTAACTTGATTGAAATTGTGCCAGACAGCCGCGCTGGGTTTGTTGAAAAACCCCAGTCGTTGGTTTCACCCATAAGCTAAGTCGGCAGATTTTTTGAGGAATAAATAATGACAGTACGCAATAACAAGGTAACGATGATGAGCAACCGCGTATCTTCTGCTTTTGCCATTTCAGCATTGGCAATCAGCATGGTAGCAGTGAGTAATAGTGCCCATGCCGCACAGCGCATTAACGAAGTTTCTGTGGTACAAACTGCACCAGCAGTGACGCAAATGCGTTTGGGATTTGACGGTTTACCAGTGTTACCTGCCGCCTATCAGCTTGATAATCCTAGCCGTTTGGTACTAGATTTTGAAAAAGTGCAGAATGGACTTGCTAGTCGCTTTAATGAATACAATATTGGTATGATTGATAAGGTCACGACGTTGAATAGTGACAGTACTACGCGCCTGATTGTTGAGCTAAAACAGGCAGGTAACTATACGACATCGATTGAGGGTAACGATTTACTATTAACCATTACTGATCCTAATCGTCCAGTAATGACCAATAATCCTATCCAAGACGTACTCAATGACAATAATGCGATCACGACGACAGCAGTCGTTACACCGATTGTAGAAACCAGTAGTGCACCGGCAGTCAATATAGCCAGTAAAACGGTGGTTAAAAACCAAGTGCCTGCTGATACCATGGTGGTCAGAGTTAACCCATTATTAAGCCCACAACTTGCTGCATCGCAAGTGAGTAAGCAATATAGCTATGAGGGTTTAAGTGCCGTCAATTTTGCCGCAGGAAATGATGGTGGTGGCAACGTTAGCATCGCACTTACCAATGAAGCCATTCCCGTTGATGTACAACGTCAAGGCAACAAGTTAGTGGTACGCTTAACGGGTAGCACCGTGCCAAGAAATTTATTGCGCCGTTTGAATATTAATAGTGGTCTGGTTGATAGTATTGATACTAAAAACCAAGGTCAAAATGGTGTAATTACTATTAATGTCAAAGAAGATTATGAGTATCAGGCTTATCAATCAGGCAATCAGCTGAATATTAATATCAGAAAACCTGAGCTACTACGTGAGCCAACACTTGAAGAAAAAGTCTATAGTGGTGAAGCACTATCTATGGAGTTTCAAGACGTTGAGATTCGCAGTGTCTTAGATATCCTAGCGCAGTTCACAGAAATGAATATTGTGGCTAGTGATTCAGTCGCGGGCAATATCACCTTACGCCTGATTAATGTCCCATGGGATCAAGCGCTAGATATTATTCTAAAGAGTAAGAATCTTGGTAAGCGTGAAAATGGCAATGTCATTTTGGTTGCGCCTTCCACCGAGCTTGCTGAGCAGGAAGCACGTGAGCTTGAAGCACAGCAAGCAGTTGAGTCTTTTGCGCCATTACGCACAGAATATATTCGTCTTAGCTATGCAAAAGCGCCAGATGTTTTGACACTTATTTCTCAAGGCAGTGGCTCATCAGGTGGCAGCAATGCAAATGCTGCTGATAACAATACCTTATTGTCTAATCGTGGAACGGTAACGGTAGATGAACGTACCAATACTTTAATTATTAAAGATGTGGCTGACAGTATCGAAAATATCCATAAATTGATTGGTAAAATTGATATTCCAGTCCGTCAGGTCATGATTGAAGCGCGTATTGTGAGTGCCACTGATAGCTTTAGTAAAGAGATTGGGGTTCGTTGGGGTATCTTGTCAAATGGTGCCGCCAACAACCGTAATTTATTGGTCGGTGGTAGTAATCAAACGCTATGGGATTTAAAAGACTTCGATGTAGAAACGACGACGGTAAATGGTCAAACAGTTTCTTATCCTTCATACGATATTACTCGTCCTGATAACTTAAACGTCGATTTAGGGGTTGCCAACCCTGCTGGTAGTATTGCCTTTGGCTTGCTTAGCATGTCAGATGTGATGCTTGATCTTGAATTGTCAGCACTGCAAGCGGATAATCGCGGTGAAGTGATTTCTACGCCGAAGATTCTGACAGCAGACAAGCAAACGGCGAAAGTCTCTTCAGGGACGCAGATTCCTTATCAAGAAGCGTCTGCCAGTGGAGCAACTACCACTAGCTTTAAAGAAGCAGCATTGAGTTTAGAGGCCACACCAAATATCACCCCAGATGGTAAAATCGGCTTGCAATTGTTAATCACTAACGGTACGCCGACCATTATTAACAATCAGGTTGCTATTGCTGAAGACTCTATTTCGACCAATGTTATTGTTGAAGATGGTCAAACGGTTGTGTTGGGTGGTGTCTTTAAGAATCGTACCAGCAATGGTGTCGATAAAGTACCTTTCTTAGGAGATCTGCCTTATATTGGTCGCGCTTTCCGTAAAGACGTGCGTAGTAATTCTAAAGAAGAGTTACTGATATTTATCACGCCAAAATTAATCAATGATGGTATTAGCCGCATAGATTAATCATTTATTGATTGGTTTTCGCTCAAAAGAAGCAAGCATCAACGCTTGCTTTTTTTATGGGAAAATTTTCATATTGATTGAATTTTACTAACAATAATCAACGCTCATTACTAGCCAGAATATCAATGACGTTGTATCATAGCTAATTTAGCTGAGTAAGTATTATGGTGGAGGAATTGCCGTCGGTGTTTTTAGTAGGGCCGATGGGAGCAGGGAAGACAACCATCGGTAAATTGCTGGCTAAGCAGTTGGGGCGCACCTTTGTAGACAGTGATTGGTACATTGAATCGCAGACAGGGGCTGACATTGCTTGGATATTCGCTAAAGAAGGCGAGGCGGGCTTCCGTGAGCGTGAAACGCGCGCCATCGATGAGTTGACTCAAAAAGACCAAATCGTCTTAGCGACCGGTGGTGGCGCTGTGATGTGTGCTGAAAACAGAGCGTTTTTGCATCAGCGCGGTATCGTGGTTTATTTGAATGCGCCAGTTGATGTGCAAATGGCTCGCACGGCTAAAGACAAATCACGACCACTGTTACAGCAGCCAAATCCTAGAAAAATCTTGCAAGATTTATATAGCACTCGTGATCCCTTATATCGCCAAGTCGCTCATATTATTATGCCAACTGGTCATACTTATCCCCGTCATATGGTCAATCAGCTTTTACAGCAACTAGAGTCATTTACTGACTCGACTGCTATAGCACCAGAAGATAAAGAAAATTAACCATAATGATAAACTTTATCAAGGCGTGTCCTCATTTAAAAATGGCGATAAAAATCAGGACGCGCCCTAGTTAAGCTCAGCTACTTTTATCTCATTCAAAATGCTTAGGGAGTGTTTAATGGCAACGCCACTGTTTCATGACGGTTTAACGGTTCATACGCAAAGCCATGACTATCCAATCGTCATTACTGAGAAAACAGCGATAGATCACAACAGTATGGCAAAGCTGATCACACCTTATATTTGTGGTCGCCAAGTATTGATTGTCACTAATGATACTGTTGCGCCTTTATACCTAAGCGCTTTAGAGAAAGAGTTAACAGAGCAGTTCACTGTGCGTGTTTGCGTATTGCCAGATGGTGAGCAATATAAGCATCAGACCAGTATCAATCAAATTTACGATGTATTGATGGCCGAGCATTTTAATCGTGACGTTACGCTTATTGCTTTAGGTGGTGGCGTTATTGGCGATATGACAGGCTTTGCTGCAGCAAGCTTTATGCGTGGTGTGAATTTTATCCAGATTCCAACCACGCTACTGTCACAAGTGGATTCGAGCGTTGGTGGTAAGACGGGCATCAATCATCCTCAAGGCAAAAACATGATTGGCGCTTTTTGGCAGCCGCAAATGGTCCTTGCTGATATGAGTACGCTCAAGACTTTGCCAGCGCGCGAGTTGTCAGCTGGGTTGGCTGAGGTCATTAAATACGCGCTCATTATGGATGTCACGTTCTTAGATTGGCTGGAAGTCAATCTGCCGGCGATGATGGATTTGGATTTAGCGGTACTTGGTGATGCCGTAAAACGCTGCTGTCAGTATAAAGCCGATATCGTCGCGCAAGATGAAAGAGAGTCAGGCGTGCGAGCATTGTTAAATTTCGGTCATACTTTTGGTCATGTCATTGAAACACATGAAGGCTATGGTAATTGGCTACACGGTGAGGCAGTCGCTGCTGGCATGGTACAAGCCGCAGAGTTATCACAGAGAATGGGTTGGTTAACGGCTGAGGACGTTGCTCGTATTAAGCGTATTTTAACCTTAGCAAATTTGCCCATCACCCCGCCACGCATTGATACACAAACGGCGCTAAGCTTGATGGGACATGATAAAAAAGTGAAACACGGACAAATCCGCCTGATTTTGTTAAAATCACTAGGTCAGGCCGTATTGACCAATGATTTCAATGAAGATCTTTTGCACGAGGTATTGTCACAACACCGCGTATAATGTCTTAACGCTTTAGTGCTCACGAATACTCACTGAACTCAAGGGTTTAAAGCAGACTGGCTCGCCGCCATTCTACTTACTGCGCATCTCTTGAATGCGGTCAACTTTATTTTCACCAAGGATACTCCCATGGCAGCTTCAAGATCGACGCCGCGTACCGCTAGCCAGTCATATCGCCGTCAAGCGTTGATTTGGCTGATAA
This sequence comes from Psychrobacter immobilis, assembly GCA_904846265.1. GTDB lineage: Bacteria > Pseudomonadota > Gammaproteobacteria > Pseudomonadales > Moraxellaceae > Psychrobacter > Psychrobacter immobilis_A. The sequence goes on from CAJHAA010000002.1 coordinate 113,000, forward strand.
TGACCTTGCTTTTGGGTGTGGTTACGGCTCTGATTTGGATGTTTAGTCAAACGCCAGCGATGGGTGCCAAAATTGAAAATGCCCCCATATCAGCACCGCAACCATTGAGTGCTGAGCTTGAGCAGCCCTTGAAAATAGAGTCGTTACACGAGCTTGATACCGACGTGCAGCCCATTAGTTTTGATACGACGGTGCGTGATTTGCGCAATTATCCTGCTGAGTTTAAAGACAAACGTTATTTGTTGGCGAATAAAGGTAAGTGGACAGTGCAGGTGATGAATGTCGCCGAAAACGATGTGATTGTTAGTTATCTAGAAGGCCGCGCAGACCGTAATAAATTTGCTTATTTCCGTTATCTTGACGATGAAAATCAAGTTCGCTATATGTTAACTTATGGGCTCATGAGTAGTCCACAAGAAGCGGTTGGCGCGGCAAAACTGATAGACTTTAAGTTGCCAGCCAATGTGCGTGTGTTGCCAGAAGAGATCAATCGTTATGTCGGTATCATCGATAATTATGAACGCCCTGATCCGGTTAAAGATTTGAGCACCAGACGGACACGTTCTGTTGATCTAAAACCGACTAAGCGCGAAGTGCCAGTGCGCCAGCCACTGCCAGAAACGGATTATGGGGACAATGCTGGTCGTAGCAGTCAAGAAACTGCCAGTAACGGCGACAATGAAAGTATCCGTCAGTCAGCAGATACCTCTGATACTTTATCGGTCACTGAAGAGCGTATTGTTGGCAATGAAGAGGAAGTATCATCTGTTACCACGCCTAAAAATGAAGGTAGTGGAACTAAGTCTGAATCAGAGAATAAAAAACCAGCGGCATCAGGCACTGAAAATACCACTAAAAAACCCCCAGTAGTTGCAACACCAAAGCCGCCAAGTAGTACCAGTAGCACAAATTCTGGCGCAAACGCTACTAGCAAGAATACCAATCCTCCTAAGAGCAATAACGACAGCATAAAAACACTGATAGAAGACAAAAGTAATTAGAGTGTGTTTGTCCTTTGAACATATCGTTCATAGCTATGATAACCTCGTTACCACTATGATTGACAAACCCCCACTGACAAGCTGGTTAGTGGGTTTTTTTATGGGGCATCATAAAGCATATAATTAGTGCTAAAAATACATTTCCAAAAGAAGTTGATCTTAATTAAGTATCTCAACTAAGCCTTGTCACAGATACTATGTATCAAAATTTGCATAGAACATTTAATCATCCTATAACCAATAGTAATAAGTTCTCTTACAAAATATGGTGGGTGAATCGATAGAAAAGACTAGATTTTTTGTCCGTCATTAACTAATATAACTGTGGGCGACGTTCTGTATAGTTATCGTAAAAATTGTTTTTTAACAATGAATTGGTAAACTTCTATCATTTAAAAGATACGTTACTAAAATTTTTTGTCTCAAGCGTTGTCACTTGCTATCTATAATTAAGCTATCGCAAGTGGCGCAACCTCTCTTATTATTGCTCTCTTTAGAGTGAATGAAGCGCTTGATTACAGAGCGTCAGATATTCAAAATTAGTCAAATGCACGGTTATTACATGCGTAGTCAATCAGTCTGGATTGCTAGGCATGGTGTGATAACAAGTGACACTCAAGATAGCGACATTGCGTTATTGACGATTAGGTAACGGGTATACAGGGCTGTATGTCATTGCCAAGGGCGACCGTTTACTATCTTTTAATATGTTAATGATCTATTGAAACATCATTCAATGACTGGGAGTGCCAGAGCTTTCACCTTAGTCCCAAAGTATGATGTCTATGAGCGTCACATCATTTATTAATTCGGATATACGAATATTAATTATTAGCCCGTTCTGCTTACGGTCTTCAGTTTATGATCTGCATTGGATGCATAAATTGCCCGTTCACCTAAAAGGACTAGCCATGTCAATGATTTCCTCGCAAACCCACCTGGCCACGCCAGATGACTTTTCTGATAACTGTGGTTTTGGTTTGATCGCTCATATTGAGGGACAAGCCAGCCATGATTTGGTAAAAACTGCTATTCATAGTCTAAGCTGTATGACCCATCGCGGCGGTGTTGCTGCTGATGGTAGAACGGGTGATGGTTGTGGTCTACTACTGGCGACGCCTGTTGAGTTTTTTAGAGGTATTGCTGCTGAGCAAGGGTTCGCGATTACTAACAACTTTGCAGTTGGTATGATCTTTGTCAATTTAGATGAGACAAAAGCTCGTGATAGCCAGCAAGTGCTTAGCGATGAGATTGTTGCCCAAGGATTAGAGGTTGCTGGCTGGCGTGATGTACCGCTTGATTTGAGCATCGTCGGTGACATTGGCCGTGAGACTTTACCTGATTTTAAGCAAGTGTTTGTCAACGCACCCGATGATTTGGCAGCGGATGACTTTAACCGTAAACTGTTTGTCGCACGCAAAAAAGCAGAGCAGCGCTTGGCTGATGATGAGCTGTTTTATGTGTGCTCATTAAGCTGTCAGACGATTATCTATAAAGGTTTGGTGATGCCATCAGACTTGCCAGCATTTTTCTTGGATTTGCAAGATGCGCGTTTGGCATCGCATATCGTGGTATTTCATCAGCGTTTCTCCACCAATACCTTGCCGCGTTGGCCCTTGGCGCAGCCGTTTCGTTATCTTGCCCACAATGGCGAGTTGAATACCATCACAGGCAATCGCAACTGGTCTGAGGCACGGACGCCAAAACTAAAATCAGACAAATTGCCCAATTTGAATGAATTGACGCCACTGGTGAACAGTACGGGCTCTGACTCATCAAGCTTAGATAATATGCTTGAAGTCCTCATGTCAGGTGGTATGAATCTATTCCATGCGATGTCGATTCTCGTGCCACCTGCTTGGCAGAATGTCGATAGCATGGATATGGATTTGCGCGCCTTTTATGAGTTTTATTCGCAGCACATGGAAGCGTGGGATGGTCCAGCAGGTTTGGTGATTCAAGATGGACGCTATGCGGTCTGTATGCTTGATCGTAACGGTCTGCGCCCATCGCGCTGGGTAACGACCAAGAACGGCTATATCACCGTTGCCTCTGAAGTTGGTGTGTGGGATTACTCGCCAAAAGATGTATTGGCAAAAGGACGCGTTGGCCCTGGTCAAATGCTCGTTATTGATACTTTAACGGGTCAAATTTTAGATACTAAAGCGATTGCGACGTTACTGAAAAAAGCCCATCCGTACCGTAAATGGCTGCGTGAAGAAGCAACCCGTATCCGTGATGATGAGCGTTTAGAGGAAGAATTAGCAGCGCAAACATGCCGTGGTAATGAGCTAAAAACACTGCAAAAAATGTATCACATCACCAATGAAGAGCGTACTGAAATTATCCGCCCCAACGCCGAAAATGGTCAAGAGCCTGTCGGTTCAATGGGTGATGATACGCCCATGGCAGTGTTGTCGCAGCAAATCCGCCATGTCGGTGACTTTTTCCGCCAGCAGTTCGCACAGGTGACCAATCCACCGATTGATCCATTGCGTGAATCTATCGTGATGTCATTGCAGACCTGCCTCGGTGCTGAGACCAATGTGTTTGCGCCATCAGCGCGAGATGCACACCGTATTATCTTATCGTCGCCTGTACTGTCAGCCAGCAAGATGCAGCAGCTTGAGACCTTGGGTGATCCAGCCTTTAAAATGGCGCGTATTGATTTAAACTATGATCGCACCCTTGAGTTATCAGAAGCCATCATGGCTATCTGCGAGCAAGTGGCTAACAGCATCCGAGCTGGTCACACTTTGATTGTGTTGTCTGATAAACATATCGATGCCGATAAAGTACCAGCCAACGCCATCATGGTAACGGGTGCGGTGCATCATTATTTGATTGGTCAAGGTATTCGTACTGATGCTAATTTAATCATTGAGACTGGTTTGGCGCGCGACTCGCATCAAGTGGCAGTATTGATTGGTTTTGGTGCGACTTGCGTGTATCCATACTTGGCTTATGATGTTATTGACGACTTAGTAGCGACTGGCGAGCTGCTTGGCGATCCGATTCAAGCGCGGGTTAATTTCCGTAAAGGCTTGGATAAAGGCTTGCTAAAAATCTTATCAAAAATGGGCATCTCGACCATTGTCTCTTATCGCGGCGCGCAGTTATTTGAAGCAGTGGGTCTCTCTGAAGAGGTGGTGAGCCTGTGTTTCAAAGGCGTACAGAGTCGTATTAAAGGTGCGACCTTTGCTGACTTAGCTGCCGATCAAGCACAGCTAGCGGCGAATGCTTTCAAGCGCCGCGCGCCACTCGATCAAGGTGGCTTACTGAAGTTTGTCTTCAACAAAGAATATCATGCCTTTAACCCAGACGTGATTAATAGCCTGCATACCGCGGTTCGTACGGGTGATTATGATAATTATCGTAATTATGCCAACTTAGTGAATAGCCGTCCTGTGGCGACCTTGCGTGATTTATTGCAATTAAAAACAGATAACTCTATCGATGTGAATGACGTAGAGGATATCTCAGCTATTCTGACGCGCTTTGACTCGGCGGGCATGTCGTTAGGGGCGTTGTCACCCGAAGCCCATGAAGCGATTGCCATGGCGATGAATACCATCGGTGGACGTTCAAACTCTGGTGAGGGGGGCGAAGATCCAGTACGTTATGGCACGCTGCGCAACTCAAAGATCAAACAAATTGCCTCGGGTCGTTTTGGCGTCACCCCAGCGTATTTGCGTTCAGCCGAAGTGATGCAAATCAAGGTTGCACAGGGTGCCAAGCCGGGTGAGGGAGGTCAGTTGCCGGGTGGTAAGGTCAATGCTCTGATTGCGCGCTTACGTTATTCTGTACCGGGTGTGACGTTGATTTCACCACCGCCGCATCATGATATCTATTCTATCGAAGATTTGGCGCAGCTCATTTTTGATTTAAAGCAAGTCAATCCAGATGCGCTAGTATCGGTCAAGTTAGTCTCACGTCCAGGCGTTGGTACTATCGCGACTGGCGTGGCAAAAGCCTATGCCGATTTGATTACCATCTCAGGTTATGATGGTGGCACAGCAGCCTCTCCGCTATCGTCTATCCATCATGCAGGGTCACCATGGGAGCTAGGACTTGCTGAGACCCACCAATCACTACGAGTAAATGGCTTGCGTCATAAAGTTCGTATTCAAACTGATGGTGGCCTAAAGACAGGACTTGATGTGGTAAAAGCCGCTATCCTTGGGGCAGAAAGCTTTGGCTTTGGTACCACGCCGATGATTGCCGTTGGTTGTAAATACCTACGCATTTGCCATCTTAATAATTGCCCGACTGGGGTTGCGACGCAAAAAGCCAAGCTACGTGATGAGCATTTCATTGGCGAAGCGGAGATGTTGATTAACTTCTTTAAATTTGTAGCAACTGAAACGCGTGAATGGCTTGCCGCCCTTGGTGTGCGTAGTATGGAAGAGTTGGTTGGACGTACTGACTTGCTTGAAGTATTAGAAGGCAACACGGATAAACAGCGTCATCTGGATTTAACGCCATTATTATTTAGCCATCCAGCCAGTAGTGGTAAAGCCCAAACCTGTCAGGTTGAGCGTAATGAGCCATTTGATAAAGGCTTACTCGCTGAACAGATGATTAGTGATATGTTGCTCAATATTCGTCAAGGTAATGGCGGCGATTATAGCTATTATGTCGGTAACTGTGATCGTTCTATCGGCGCGCGTATCTCTGGTGAGATTGCGCAAGTATGGGGCAACCTTGGCATGAGTGATATGCCAATTAAGCTGCATCTGACTGGTACTGCTGGGCAGAGTTTAGGCGTCTGGAATGCAGGTGGTCTAAATATTGAGCTAGAAGGCGATGCCAATGATTATGTCGGCAAAGGCATGGCTGGCGGTGAGATTGTTATTTATCCACCAAAAGATTCAAGCTTTACGGCGCAAGAGACCGCCATCATTGGTAATACCTGCTTATATGGCGCAACGGGCGGCAAACTATATGCAGCTGGTACTGCTGGCGAGCGCTTTGGGGTGCGTAACTCTGGCGCGCACGCAGTCATCGAAGGCACAGGCGATCATTGCTGTGAATATATGACAGGCGGTATTGTCACTATTCTTGGGCGTACGGGTCTCAACTTTGGAGCAGGTATGACAGGTGGTTTTGCTTATGTGCTCGATATGGAAGGCGATTTCTTTGACCGTTGTAACCATGAGTTGATCGATCTTAACCGTATCTCAAGTGAGCAAACCGAAGAGCATCGTATCCATTTGCAGCAAGTGATTGAAGCGCATGTTAATAAAACAGGCAGCGCGTGGGGTCAGACGATATTGGCTGACTTTGAGCACTATGTTCGTAAGTTTTATTTGGTGAAGCCTAAAGCGGCAAACATTGCGAGCCTTCTCAAAACCACCATGGCTGACCCACAATAGCTTTGCTTGGATTATCCAATGTTCCGCTTTTAAAAGCCTTTTAACTCAGAGGTTTTCAGCAGGTAAGTGACGGTCACGATATAAAGCTCTTAATTTTGTGATAAATGAGACATCGTTGACTGTCACCGCCCACTTTAAAAAAGCTTGATATAAAAAGCCTCATATTAAAGAGACAATACCATGGCAAAACGCTTAGAAAATAGTTTTCAGTTTTTAGATGTACCACGGCTTGAGCCGACCAAAAAAGACATCGCCACGCGCTCAACGGAATTTGTTGAAATTTATAAACCGTTTGAGAGTGAAGCCGTTGCGCAGCAGTCGCACCGCTGTCTGGAGTGTGGTAACCCTTATTGTGAATGGAAGTGCCCTGTACATAACTACATTCCTAACTGGCTCAAATTGGCTACCGAAGGGCAGATATTTCAAGCGGCTGAATTGTGTCACCGCACCAATACGTTGCCTGAGGTCTGCGGTCGCGTCTGTCCACAAGATCGCTTATGTGAAGGCGCTTGTACCTTAAATGATGGCTTTGGCGCTGTGACCATTGGTAATGTCGAAAAGTACATCAACGATACCGCCTTTGCACTTGGCTGGCGTCCGGATATGTCTGATGTGGTTTGGACAGATAAAAAAGTCGCGATCATCGGTGCAGGGCCAGCAGGTTTGGGCTGTGCGGATATACTCGTTAGAAACGGCGTAAAACCAGTTGTGTTTGATAAGCGTCCTGAAATTGGTGGCTTACTGACTTTTGGTATTCCAGAATTTAAAATGGAAAAGGACGTTATGCGTAACCGCCGTGTCATCTTTGAAGGCATGGGCATGGAATTTCGTCTTGAGACAGAAATCGGTACTGATATTAGTATTAATGAACTGTTAAGTGAGTATGATGCGGTATTTATGGGCATGGGTACTTACACTTATATGCGTGGCGGCTTTGCTGGTGAAGAGCTTTCCGGTGTTCATGATGCGCTAGATTACCTAATTGCCAACGTCAATCGCTGCAACGATTGGGAAAAAAATCCTGAAGAATATATCGACTTTAAGGGTAAAAGAGTGGTGGTGCTAGGTGGTGGCGATACTGCGATGGATTGTAACCGTACCAGTATTCGCCAAGGCGCTGAGCAGGTAGTTTGTGCCTATCGCCGTGACGAAGAGAACATGCCAGGTTCGCGCCGCGAAGTGGTCAATGCTCGCGAGGAAGGCGTTGAGTTTCTATTCAATCGTCAACCGACAGAAATCATTGGCTTGAATGGTAAAGTGAATGGCGTGAAAGTCGTTACGACTCACTTGGGTGCGCCAGACAACCGTGGTCGTCAGCGTCCTGAGCCGATTCCTAATTCAGAAGAAATTATCCCATGTGATGCCGTAATTATGGCTTTTGGCTTCCGTCCTAGCCCTGCTGACTGGTTTGAGTCTCAGCAAGTGGCAATGGACAGCTCTGGGCGCGTGCTGGCAGCGGAAAAGCAAACCTTTAAATTCCAAACCAAAAACCCCAAGATATTTGCTGGTGGTGATATGGTACGTGGTTCTGATTTGGTCGTGACCGCGATTTGGGAAGGTCGTGAAGCTGCTGAAGGTATTTTGGACTTCTTAGAGGTATAATGGGTTTGGTTTACATCCAATTATTGACCACTCTATTTCGATCTCAAACGTCTTTTGCCTTTTAACAGGTAAGAGACGTTTTTTTTGATATCAGCAGTACATGATGGTTCGATATTACTTTTCATTGACTATATATTCTTCAATTAATAAGAGTACCTGTGCGTGAAACCAAAAATTTGGCAACGATTTACTGCACCATTCATTGAACCTTATGCGCGCTATCAGCACGCTGATATCTTGCACGCCATACGTATCGGTGCAGCCATTGTACTTGCGCTGTTAGCCAATCAAATAAGCCATTTTCCACACGGAGAATGGACGACGATCACTGTCTTTATTATTTTAGGATTGCTACAGTATCAAGGCGCTATTTATACCAAAGCCAAAGAGCGAGTACTAGGCACGGTTTTGGGTATTGTCGTGGCATTTGCAATCTTATGGTTCAATAAAGGGACGGGTGCTTGGTTAGGGATAGAGTACCTGCTTATTGGTATCGTCAGTGGGATTATTGGTTATTTTTCGGTCAGGCGGCTAGGGTATACTGGATTACTCACTGGCATTACTATGCTGATGATCGTCTCTAACTTGAATCAAGTTAATATGGCGCAAGATGGTGTCTATCGCGCACTCAATATCTTAATCGGTACAGGTATTGCGGTCATGGTGACAGTGATCTTACCTCTAAAGTCGACGTTGATGTGGCGATTCTTATTGGCAAATAATTTAGAAGCCTGTAGTACTCTTTATGCTGGTGTCGGACATCATATCGATGCTGAAATAGTGGCTCCCAAGTCGCTTGTCTATACTAGAGCAAAAAGCTCAGCTAGCCTGTCTTATCCTCAAAGTAGCGCTATTGCAGATATGCCTGTCAATAAAGCGTTGATAAAATCGCTGCAGCAAATAAACAAGCGATTACTCGCAGTACGTCCACATATCGCTGCAACAGCAAGCGAGTCCGGCATTCATAAAGAGACGATAGAAACGATTCAGCGTACCCATCGCAATATCATCGGTACCATCGATTTATTGCTCAGTGCAGCACCGCGTTTAGCGAGTATCGATATCGATGATGATAATCATACGCTACTGATTCACTATCAACACGAGCTCACCCAAGCCATGCAGCATATCGCGGCAGTACTACGCAGTCCAAGCGATCAGACTTTTCGACCTATTACGCGTATTGCGCTATCAGAATATCCTAGCGTACAGTATGCAACGTTTGAGTGGCAAGGATATTTTTGGTTGACGCAAACGTTGCAAGCACAACTGCAACAGTTAAGTGATCTGCTACAAACGACCAAACCGCAGTGGTATGCTGCTTCTGGTCTGCGCTATCAAAGGCGTGAGCAGCGTAGAATGAAAGAGCAGGGGGGCGAGTCCGATTTACACTTGTAAATATAGGAGATGCTGGCAAGTATTTGTCAGCACCTTTCAGCATTACCAATAGCCAAATGCGATGTTGTTAGGGTGTTTTTTTGTCGTTATGTGCTAGCATGTTTTGACCTTCAGCGTCTTTTATCTTTTAATAGGTAAAAGGCGTTATTTTTTGGTCATGACTTTATCATCGCTTTATCAATAGTTAAGCCAGTAGCTAGAATTTAACCGACTTTTTATTCCTTCACTTATAAGAGATACCCTGCGTGAAACCGACTTTTTGGCAACGATTTACCGCCCCGTTTGTAGAGCCTTATGCCCGTTATCAGCATGCAGATGTTTTGCATGCCATACGTTTGGGTCTGGCTGTACTTATTGCGCTCTTGTTAAATGAGTTTACGCACTTGCCGCATGGTGAGTGGACGACCATTACCGTGTTCGTGATTTTGGGTTTGTTGCAATATCAAGGGGCGATTTATACCAAGGCTAAAGAGCGGATATTGGGTACTTTGCTTGGGGTAGTGGTTGGGCTTAGTTTCTTATGGCTGATTAAAGATATCGGTGGCTGGCTGTGGTTGTATTATGGGCTGATTGGCATTATCAGTGGCATCATCGGTTATGTGGCAGTCAAGCAATTGGGCTATATCGGTCTGCTGACAGGTATTACCATGCTGATGATTGTGTCGAGTCCTGACCACAGCAATATTACTCAAGATGGCTTATATCGCGCGTTCAATATTTTGCTTGGTGCAGGAGTAGCAGTGGCCGCGACGTTAATTTTACCGTTGAAGTCAACGTTGATGTGGCGGTTTTTGTTGGCCAGTAATCTTGAAACCTGCAGCAATTTGTATGCAGGGGTTGGCAATCATATTGATGCGGATGTCTTAGTGCCCAAGCCGTTTAAATATAGTAAGGCGACCAGTTCGGCCAGTATTATTTATCCATCGAACAGCTCTATACCAGATACACCCGTCAACAAGTCCTTGGTGAAAGCATTACAAAAAATTAATAAACGTTTGCTTGCCGTGCGCCCGCATATCGCCGCCACAGCGAGCGAATCTGGGATTGAAAAAGAAACGCTAGAGACTATTCAGCGTACCCATCGTAATATTATTGGTACCATTGATTTGCTGTTAAGTGCCGCACCGCGTTTGGCTAATATTGAGATTGATGATGAAAACCATATTTTGCTTATTCACTATCAGCACGAATTGACGCAAGCGATGCAGCATATGGCGGCGGTATTACGTAGTCCAAATGATGAAGTATTTCGACCGATTACGCGTATCGCGGTATCAGAATATCCAAGTGTAGAAAACTTAGGCTTTGAGTGGCAAGGCTATTTTTGGCTCACCCAAACGCTGCAAGTACAGTTGCAGCGACTTAGTGATTTATTGCAAACGACTAAGCCAAAATGGTTTGCCGCCTCCGGTCTGCGCTATCAACGCCGCGAGCAGCGCCGTATCGAGCATAAAGGTAGTGAAACCGATTTGCACTTATAAAGATAGTGAATCCTATATAAATCAGATACGGTGTCAGGTTCACTTAGTCTACTATTGGTAGTACTTTCGTTCGCCTTCCTTGTATCCAAATTATATTGAACCGACTATAAAAGCTAAATAGAAGCCAATAAAGAATAAATAAAAACGCTGACTCTCCCAAGTCAGCGTTTTTATTTAAACAATATTTTAGGGTGTGTTCTTCTAGCCTTCTATATTAACGACCAGTTTTTAGCTTATCCCAATACTGCTGATAGACTTGCAATGCTTCATCGCCCACATCTTCTTGGAACTCCGCCTTTGCCAGTACGTCTTTGCTCGGATAGATGGTTGGATTGTTTCTCACCTCTTCTGGCATCATCTCACGCGCAGCCATATTGGGTGACGCATAACCAATCTCTTCGCTGACGATTTTAGAGTTCTCAGGACGCAGAAAGTAGTCAATAAACTTGTGGGCTGCATCGACTTGTTTGGCGTTTTTCGGAATGACAAAATTATCCATCCACAAGATAGCGCCTTCAGTTGGATATTTATAAACCAAGCTGGTCAAGCCTTCGTTATTGGCGATAATTGCCTCGCCATTCCAACTCATACCAACCGTGGTTTCGCCTTCCATATAAGGCATACGCGAGGCATCCGAGTTAAAGGTCTTCACATTTGGCATCAAGGTCGTGAGCTTCTCATAAGCGGCTTTGATTTCGTCAGGATTTTTACTATTACCTGAATGCCCAAGGGTCAATAGCGCCATGCCAAACACTTCGCGCATATCGTTCATCAGCATCACTTGCCCTTTATACTCAGGACGCCATAAATCGTTCCAGCTATTTACGGTTGCAGGATCGACCTTGTCACCATTAATGGCAAGACCGGTGCTGCCCCACATATAAGGAATCGAATATTTGTTCTCTGGATCAACCTTGGTATTGGTAAAAGACGTATCAAGATTCTTAAAATTGCTCAATTTGGATTTATCGAGCTCTTGCAGCAAGCCTTCTTTGGCCATTTTTTCGACATAATATGTTGATGGGATGGCTAAGTCATATTGGCTAGAATCGTCGAGTAGTTTGAGCTTGGCGTACATAGCTTCGTTAGAATCAAAGGTGGTGTAATTGACCCGAATGCCTGTCTCCTCAGTAAAGCCGTCGAGAATCTCTTGCGGCATATACTCTGACCAGTTATACAGATTGAGTGTTTCAGCACTCGCTGCTGTACTATCAGCCGCCGTATTGTCTGACTTACTACAGCTAGCAAGTGCTAGCCCAACAGCCACGGCTAATAGTGCTTTTGGTATTATACGAGCGCTACGAGCAATGTTGTGGGGCGATAATAAATGAGTCAAAATATCTCTCCTAAATAAGAATGATGCAAATGAGTAAAAAGTTAAATGATAGATAATGGAAGCTAAGGGCTAAATACTAAGTGCTGAATATAAGGTATCGAGCCAAATGTAAAACTATTATGGCTATGATTGTTAAGAATTTAAAGGGCAAGAAAGAAGTTCGTTCTTCATAATATTGTTAAAAGTGGCGCTGATGAATGGCTGAAGAATGTATAAAATTAGAAATATGAGATTTACTGCTGAATTTGAGTAAGATAATAAGCGTAAATAATCATGCTATGATGAGAGCTGCTTTACCCTTAAGCCATGAGTTTACAACGTGGTTTTTATAAGATGCAAAGAGTACCGATAAAATAAAAATAATCGAATGTTAATTAAATGGTTCGAATTAAAAGAGGCAAAAGATGAATAATCGTAAACGCGCTGGACTGATTACTGCTGTGCTTGGCATAATTGCCTTTATGACCATGTTTAACGCTGGCTCGCCGACACCTATCGTTAATTGGCCGGTTGAGACGTACATGGGTTTGGCATTTACGATTGGCTGGCTGAGTAATGTGCCTGTTTGGTTGGCCTATGTGCTGGCAGCGGTGGTGCTTATTTTGATCGTGGTCGGATTTTATAAAATCGGTAGTTGGGTTTATAGTTTAATGACGAAGCGTGGTTAGATTTTGCTAGGACGTGTCCTTATTTTAAAAATGAGGATACGTCCTAGATAAATAGCAATTTGCAAAGTCTGATTATTAAGACGCAATATGAAACTGCTCAAGCACCGACTGAATACCGCGCTCCTCAATCGTACCCGTGACAAAGTCTGCACGCGCAATCAATTCTTGCTTTGCATCGCCCATTGCTACTGCATAGCCGACCAAGTCAAACATCTCTAAATCATTCATTCCATCACCAAACGCCATACACTCACTGGCATCTACCCCATAATATTGACAGACGTCTTTAATGCCTCGCGCCTTGGATGCCTCTATCGGTAAGATATCTGCGCCGATATGATGCCAATGGACGAGCTTTAAATCGTACTGGGCAAAATTGACGTCCTGCATTTTCTCTTGTTGATTGTTAAAAAATACTGAGCATTGATAGACGGTATGCCCTTTATGATATTCAGGATCAACGATAGAGTTTGGCGTGATGGCATTAAACTCGCGCAAGCGCTCATTTTCACCTGACCAAGCGATATGGGTGGCAGAGTCAAACTTATGAATCAACTCGCTCTGTTGGCACAGACGCACGATTGTATCCGTTTGCTCAGCGGACAACGGATAGTGGCTAATTCGACCCTTTTTATCAAAACTATACTGTCCATTCATACAAATAATCGCATCTAAGACATCAGCTTCGAGCAAGGCTAAAATATCTGCTGGCAATATGGCTTTGGAGCGTCCCGTTGAAATCACCAGCTTAATATCAGTACCTGCAAGCTGCTCAAGGGTCGCTTTGTTGTGTTCGGCAATGATGCCATTGCGGCTCAAGGTATCATCGATGTCAAAAAAGATGATCTTGGGTGTCGGAGTCTTGATAGTCATACTTTCTTTGGCGATTTTGTCTTCGATAAACATGATGATCCTATTGTTTTTTAGTCGTTTCAATACCAATGATTTAGATACTACTACAACACACCCAAAGAGATAAATACCTATAGAGTAACCTGCGATGATGCAAATTTGGCTACTGCTGCGGTATTCGCTTTGCTGGCATTGCGATTGATTTGCGCTTATTCGAAGGGTTAACAAAAATCTTAAACGATATAATTAACTTAATAGTGGCTATTTATTATAAGGTTAGGATTAACGATCAATATCAGTTAACAAAATGATGAACGGTTTTTATCAGTGTATCCGCTACTTAAAGGAGCTAGTATGAAACTTTTTACCTTAAAATCAGTCACCGCTTTGACGGCACTGGCAACATTGGCACTATCTGCCAATGCCTTTGCAATGGATGTTAAGTTTAACGATGCTGCTTGGAATGGCAGAAAAATACCTGAAGGGCAGCAGTGTCTAAACTATGATGGCAAAAATCCAGCCACGCCGAGCATGACGGTCTCAAACATACCGATGGGCGCGGAGAGCTTGGTTTTCGTTTATAACGATGTGAGCAATAAACGTATGCAACATGGTGGACATGGCATTGTAGAGTTTGCCCTACCAGAAGGTGCTACGAGTGCTGAGATTCCACGTGTGTTTGGGCACACTTATGAAGTGTCAGTCGGGATTGAGATGATCGCGGAATATCGTAGCCGTGCAGGGGAAGCGGGAGGGGCGTATAAACCACCTTGTTCAGGTGGTAAAAATCATCTGTATACGGTAGATGTGCAGGCTTGGCAAGGCGATAGTGTGCTTGCTGAGACAACGGTTGAGATGGGTCGGTATTGATTTGATACCTTGGTCGTTTTAATGAGCGTAAAAAAGCCGTCTATACCGTGTGTATAGACGGCTTTTTAGTAAGAGTAAGTGATGTTTGCAACGTCTGAGCTATGAGTAAGCGTGGGTTAGTCGTATGTTAGGGTTGAGACCGTGCTATAGGAATATATAGATTAGGCTTGTTAACTATTAGAATAATGATATCGCAGTCATTGTACCAATTTTTATAGTACAATTGTACTCTGAGAAGTATAGGCGTCCTATTTCATTAAAATTCCAATGGTTATTTCTAGAAATACAATGATGCTAGATGACAAAAAACCACTAAGAAAAAAAATTTTATTGATTATACTTTATCTTAAATTAGATCAGGTTTTTATAAATAAGGTTTCTCATGACTATAGCGACAAGCCATACTCCAGAAAGCAAAAAAATAAATGGCGAGCATATTCTTATCAACATGATATATATCGCCAAAAATGTCGACCTAGATTCGGGAATCGAGCTGACTCGCGCGCTTGAGTATTGGCGAAGGTATTTTGAAGAAAACAATATAGCTTCAGCTTTAGTCATTAGTGAAGGTTATTTCGTTCAAAGTTTTCAAGGGACAAGGCCCGCTATCAATATTGCCTTAGAAAAAATACTTGACGAGCATTCAACCATTTTTCCCAATATTGTTAATATAGATGAAATAGAGTCGCGTCAATGGAATGGGTTTTTAGTGAAACATCTAACATCAAGCGCTGAAGATGAAGAATATGCCCTCAAAAGCTTCTCAGCAGGTTCTGACTATAATCCATATCTAATGACAAGTGCTCAGATTAAAAGCTTTTTGACAGCAGTTTTTAAAGATACCAAATCCAGCAATTTTTAGATAAGTTCTCTATTATAACTAGCGTAAAAAAGCCGTCTATACATTGCGTATAGGCGGCTTTCTACTAACTAATATAGCTCAAATATCGAAAAAATAGAACTTAATCCGCAACCTCAACACTCGTCACATTCTGAAAGCCTCTTGGTAGCTGACCACCTCGATTACCTCGCACACCCGTATAATTAGCCAAATCATTTGGCTTGAGTGTCACATGGCGTTTGCCAGCAGTAATGATTAGGCTGTCTTGCTGACTGAGTGGCGTGATGGCGAGCACTTCCTCATTTTCTTTCAATTTAATCAGCTTATTACCTTTACCGCGTGCCTGTTCAGGCAAATCATCGAGGGCAAATATCAGTAAATATCCAGCATTGGTCACGACGGCGATATAGTCAGGTGCTACACGTGTATTGCTATTCTCACCGTCAGCATTAGCGGTCGTTTCTACTGGCGCGTCGATACGCGCAACAGGGAGCAATCGACTATCAGCCGCTAGGTTAATGATGTTTTTCCCCGCTTTTTGATTGCTATCGAGATTGCCGATGGTGTTGATAAAGCCATAACCTGCGGAGCTGGCGAGGATGATGCGCTGATTGTCAGCACCCGTTAATAGCTGCTCAAAGCTAGCACCTGCTGGTGGCTTTAACACACTGGTCAGAGGATCGCCTTGACCACGAGCCGAAGCAAGGCTATGCGCGTCAATACTATAGCTGCGTCCAGTGCTATCGAGCACGTATATTTTCTCATTGGATTTGCCACGGACGTGCGCTTGATAGCTGTCACCTGAACGATAACTCATGCCAGCAGCGTCAACATCATGACCTTTGGCAGCACGAATCCAACCTGCCTTTGATAGGATGGCAGTGATTGGTTCGCTCGGTACAAGGTCAGATTCTTTTAATGCTTGCGCTTCTTCGCGCTCTGCCAGTGGTGATACGCGCTCATTGCCATGTTCTTTCATATCAGCTGTGAGTTCTTCAATCATCAGATTGGTCAGACTGTCTGGATTGTCCAAATACTCTTGAATGATCGCGCGTTCGGCAGCCAGCTCATCTTGCTCGCGGCGCAGCTCAATTTCCTCTAACTTTGCTAGCTGACGCAGACGAATATCCAAGATGGCATTGGCTTGAATCTCAGTGAGGTCATAATCTTGCATTAACGATAATTTTGGATCGTCCTCTTCGCGAATGATGCGAATGACTTCATCAATATTAAGATAAGCAATCAGCAAACCTGCGAGGATATGTAAGCGCTTGTCGATTTTATCGAGGCGATATTGTAAGCGACGGGTGACCACTGAACGGCGACAGATTAGCCATTCATCAAGGATTTCTTTTAGATTTTTGACCTGTGGTTTACCATTTAGGCCAATCATATTCATATTGACGCGATAATTGCTTTCTAGATCCGTACTGGCAAACAGATGGCTCATGACGCGAGCCACATCGACTCGAGTTGATTTGAGCTCAAGTACGATACGACAAGCATTTTCATGGTCTGACTCATCATGGATATCAGTAATCCACGGCAACTTTTTGTCCGTCATCAGCTTGGCGATCTGCTCTTGGATTTTATTACCTGAGACTTGGTAGGGAAGCGCATCGATGATGACGAGATTCTTCTCTTTAGGGTCAACATGGAACGTCGCGCGCATTTTATAGCTACCGCGTCCATTCTCGTACATCGCTTGCAAGTCTTTTTTGCTGGTGATGATTTCAGCTGGCGTTGGCAAATCAGGTGCTGGTATCGATTGGGTAAGCTGCTTAACCGATAGCTCAGGATTTTTTAGTAACCGAATGGCTGCACGTACTACTTCGTTCAAATTGTGTGGTGGGATATCGGTTGCCATGCCGACTGCAATACCTGTTGTGCCGTTCAATAAAATATTCGGTAGGCGGGCAGGTAGGGTGGTTGGCTCTTGCATCGTGCCATCAAAGTTATCTTGCCAATTGACCGTGCCTTGTCCGAGTTCTGCAAGCAAGGTATTGGCATAAGCCGACATTTTGGCTTCGGTATAACGCATCGCCGCAAATGATTTTGGATCATCTGGGCTACCCCAGTTACCTTGGCCCGTGATGAGCGGATAGCGATAGCTGAACGGCTGTGCCATTAGAACCATCGCCTCATAACAAGCACTATCGCCATGTGGATGGTATTTACCCAACACATCACCAACGGTACGTGCAGACTTTTTAGCTTTGGCAGTCGATTTTAGCCCCAGCTCACTCATGGCGTAAACAATGCGGCGCTGGACAGGTTTTAGACCGTCAGCGATATTTGGCAGCGCCCGATCCATGATGACGTACATCGCATAGTTGAGATAGGCCTGCTCAGTAAACTCTGCGACTGAGCGAGTATCCATCGGTTCAGTGGGAATAATAGGGTCAATCGTATGATCAATAACATCGGACATAAAATAGGGTTCACTTATCAGTTTTAATAGGTATAAATAATTGGTGCAAGCGTACAAATAGGATAGCGCTATCGTAAAGGATATTGGCAAAATTAAAAAGGCATAAGTCAGAATAGACGACAGGTCGTGACGTGCTAGATAATGATAAAGAGAGTACACAGCGTAACTTTGTGACATTAAAAGAGCTTGCTACTGCCCTTGATAGTAAAGGTAAAAAATAATTAATGATAAAACACTATAAAGAGTATTAATGAATAAATGTTTGCTAATAAATCGCTGAAAGGTTGTCGATTATTGCTATTAAGGTTTTGATAACTATGACATTATTGACCGTCAAGACAGTTTGCGAACTCAAGTAGCAATCTTTTATATTGAGTAGTCTGTATAAAGTGTGTATGTTAATGAACAGAGGGCTATTTACCGCTATATTGTTTGCTCATCACCATATGATTACCTCACAGCCAAGCCTGCTATTACGATGACAAGCCTGCGCTCTGAGTTTTTATATTTTTATCACACTGTGATTCGCATGGGTTGACGGTAGCGTACTATTACTAGGAGAGAAAAGATTATGGAAAATCACAGTAACCTAATTCGTCGTAACGATAAAGTATGGGTCAAAACTTACGAAAAGCTTGGTATTCAATACGATATTGATATGCCAGCCGCTAATACTTCTTTAATCGATATATTTGAGCAGAATTTTACGAAGCACGCTGGCAAGACAGCGTTTGTCTGTATGGATGCAAAACTCTCCTACGAAGATTTAGATCGTTATAGCAAACAAATTGCTGCCTACTTGCAATCACTTGGGTTAAAAAAAGGCGATAAAGTCGGCGTCATGATGCCAAATATTTTGCAGCTACCAGTTGCCGTATTGGGTGTGCTGCGTGCTGGTATGACCTTGGTTAACGTTAACCCGCTTTACACCTCAAAAGAGCTTGAGCATCAACTAACAGACTCTGACACTAAAGCATTATTTATTTTAGAAAACTTCGCTAAAACGTATGAGGACATTGGTAAGGACTTGGTTGACCATGTCATCGTGACGTCGATGGGCGATTTGATGAGTCCATTGAAAGGCTTTATCGTCAATATGGTCGTGCGTCACGTGAAGAAGCTTGTACCTGACTATAATCTTAAAACCAGCACCAGCTTCAAAACAGCACTGAATCGCTTCTCAGCCCAAAACTATAAGCGTCCAGATAACATCTGCCTTGATGATATTGCTGTTTTGCAATATACCGGCGGTACCACAGGGGTTGCCAAAGGGGCAATGCTCACGCATGGTAATTTAGTCGCCAACCTGATTCAGTGTGATACCTATCTTGGCGATGCTTTTGATAAGTTTGAAGGTATGGATGAGCAGCCAGTTATCATGACTGCCTTGCCGCTATATCATATTTTCTCGTTTACCGTTTGCGGCATGTTTGGTTTATATCGTGGTTGTATTGGGTTACTGGTACCAAACCCACGTGACGGCGCAAGCTTAATCAAAGCTTACAAAGATTATCCACCAGCGTTTTTCCCAGCAGTTAATACGCTGTTTAATGCGTTGGCAAATAGTGATCCATTCAAAGCTTTAGATCATAGCAAGCTTGAGATGTCGATGGGCGGTGGCATGGCAGTATTAAAAGACACCGCTGACAAATGGCAAAAAATTACTGGTAATGTGATCGTACAAGGCTATGGTCTGTCAGAGACGTCTCCTGTGGCGTCAGCAAACCCAGAAGGTACGGGCGAATTCTCAGGCAATATTGGTCTGCCGATGCCAGCGACAGACATGGCTATCTTGGATGAAGAAGGCAATGAGGTCGCACTGGGTGAGCGCGGCGAGATTTGTGTTCGTGGTCCGCAGGTTATGAAAGGTTATTGGAAACGTGATGATGCCACCGCTGAAGTTATGACCTCTGACGGTTATTTCCGTACGGGTGATATCGGCGTGATGGATGAAGAAGGCTACTTTAAAATCGTTGATCGTAAAAAGAATATGATTTTGGTATCTGGCTTTAACGTCTATCCAAACGAAGTCGAAGATGTGATGTCAGGTCATCCAAAGATTTTAGAGTGTGGTGTCATCGGTATCGAAGACGAAAAGAGCGGCGAAGTGCCAAAGATTTATGTCGTGCGTAGTGATGACAGTTTGACTAAAGAAGAAGTGCTTGCTTATAGCAAAGAGAATTTAACTGGTTATAAGCGTCCTCGTTATGTTGAGTTCATCGATGAGCTGCCAAAGTCAAATGTCGGTAAGATTTTGCACAAAGATTTGCGCGTGCTGGAAGAAAAGAACCACGGTTAATCAGCTAGCTTTCAGCGCCAGAGTATTTTTATGAGTGTCTGCTACTGTTTGTTAGGCACTCGTAAAGTCATCATGATAAGTCACCACGATACTAATGATAAAAACTAACGCTACGAACTAAATCTGCAAGAAACTATCAGGATGCTAAGTTATCGTGATAGTGGTGGTTGTGATACTGGGTGTCGTGATCCAAAAATGGTAAGGTTGCTGGTATGCTGCCTTATCATTTTTTGTATTTATTGCTTTTTTTGTCGCTATGCCCCAGTCAGGTAGAGATAGAGAATTTTTAGCAAAACTGCTATAGTGCTTACCGACATATTTGTCTATTTATCGACGAGATGACGTTAGTTTTGCGCTATATCTCTGATAAAACTATCAGGGATAAAGGGGTTTTTAATTCGGAAATGACGAGTTATTGTGCTATTTATTAAGGACTTAACGTTGCGCTTTGATTGACAAAGCTTGTGAATGATAAACATTTTTTGTTACCACGTTTTTTATTCACAAGCTTCTGCTGTCATTGATCAATCACAAAAAATAATGGTGTTTTCATTAGATTATTCTACGTTTTTAACGGTAACATTTAGGGAAAATTATGACCGACAGTATCAATAAAGAGACCACAAACGATAACGCTGCAATGAATAATAAAGACAGCGTATTTCCTACTATGCCGACGATAGATAGTGACAGCCCATGGTTGAAAACTTATGAGCGTTATGGCATTGATGCGACTATCGATATGCCTGATGACAATACCTCTTTACTTGATGTGTTTGAGCGTAACTTTAGCCGTTATGGGAAAAAAACGGCTTATATTTGTATGGGTGCATCGATTAGTTTTAAGGAATTGGATTTATACAGTCGCCAAATTGCCAGTTACTTACAATCATTAGGCTTGGTAACAGGTGATAAAGTTGGGGTGATGATGCCCAACCTCCTGCAATATCCAGTGGTTGCTTTGGGGATCATCCGTGCAGGTATGGTGTTGGTCAACGTCAATCCTTTATATACCAGCCGAGAGTTATCGCATCAGCTGCATGATAGTGGCACCAAAGCCCTGTTTATCGTAGAGAACTTTGCGAACACCTATCAAGAGGCAGAAGACAAAGGTCAGGTTGAGCATGTCATCGTTTGTAAGATTGGCGATATGCTAGGAACAGTGAAAGGAGCCGTCGTTAACCTCGTTGCGCGCCATGTCAAAAAAATGATACCGGCTTATAGTCTGCCAAACAGCGTGAGTTTTAAGCACGCTTTAAATGCAGTATCAGCCAGCAAATATAAGCGCCCTGATTTGAATTTAAGCGACGTGGCATTGTTGCAATATACTGGCGGTACGACAGGGGTTGCCAAAGGTGCAATGCTGTCCCACGGTAACTTAGTTGCCAATATGCTACAGATTAGTGCATTGATGGACAGTGCATTTGATGATGATGTTGATGCCAATGATGTCATCCTGACGGCACTACCGCTATATCATGTATTCTCATTTATGGTCTGCGGCATGTATGGCATGTACCGAGGTTATGCAGGCTTGCTTATCCCAAACCCTCGTGATTTGGATGGTTTGATTAAAGAGATGGCCAAATACAAACCCGCCTTTATCCCTGCGGTGAATACTTTGTTCAACGGTCTAGTACACAAAGACGGCTTTGCAGACTTAGATTTCTCTAACCTAAAAGCGTCTATCGGTGGCGGTATGTCTGTCTTGCCAAGCGTGGCAAAAGAGTGGCATAAAATCACTGGTCTGCCTATCGTGGAAGGTTATGGTTTGTCAGAAACCTCACCAGTGGCTGCTTTTAACCCGATGACCATTGCTGAGTTCACGGGTAAAATTGGTATCCCTGCCTCTAGCACCGATATAATACTAATCGATGATGATGAAAATGAAGTCGCATTGGGTGATCGCGGCGAGATTTGTGTCAAAGGCCCGCAGGTGATGATAGGTTATCAAAATCGTCCAGAGGAAACAGCTGAAACGTTTACTGCCAACGGCTTTCTAAAAACTGGCGATATCGGTATCATGGACGAAAAAGGCTTTATCAAAATCGTAGACCGCAAAAAAGACATGATTTTGGTCTCTGGTTTTAATGTTTATCCTAACGAAATTGAAGAAGCCATGAGCGAGCATCCAGCTGTGGTAGAATGCGGCGCTATCGGTATTCCAAACGATGACCGCGGTGAAGAGCCAAAGTTATTTGTGGTCAAAAAAGGCGATGTGACTGAGCAAGAGTTGCTTGATTTTGGCAAAAAGCAACTGACGGGTTACAAGCGTCCGCGTCACATACAGTTCGTCGATGAATTACCAAAATCAAACGTGGGTAAAATCCTGCGTAAAGAATTGCGTAAGATGGAAGGGTTAGAATAAAGTTGGTGCTATTTCTTTGTTAAGCCAATGACTGGCTAAAGTAGCGGCGCAATAGCTCGAACGAATCTTGCTATTGCGCCGCTGCCACGTTAGGATATCTCAATATTTACGTCTGATATGGCATCCAATCATTATTTATTTTAGCTTGTTAATAGTTTGCTAGATAAATGGTGGTTAGCCACATAATGACAGACACCTCATTTTATGACACCGCCTTTAAAACATTGTACTAGGGATTTTTATGCGTATTGACAATCGTGAGCTTGACCAACTTCGCTCGATCAGCTTTGAGCGCCATTATACTAAGCATGCCGAAGGGTCAGTGTTAGTCAGCTTTGGTGATACCAAAGTATTGTGTACCGCTAGTGTTGAATCTGGCGTACCGCGTTGGCTCAAAGGTAAAGGCAAAGGTTGGATCACTGCTGAGTATGGCATGTTGCCACGCGCGACCAATACCCGTAACCAACGTGAAGCGGCACGTGGTAAACAATCAGGTCGTACCCAAGAAATCCAGCGTTTGATTGGTCGTAGCTTACGAGCGATGATTGACCTGAGTAAGCTGGGTGAAAATACGATTTATCTTGATTGTGATGTTTTGCAAGCTGATGGCGGTACTCGTACTGCTAGTGTGACGGGGGCTGCTATTGCGCTTATCGATGCATTAGAGAGTATCCAAAAAAGCAAAAAACTCAAGGCAGATCCACTGATTGGTTTGGTCGCTGCGGTCTCTGTCGGTATGAAAGACGGCAAAGCGTATCTAGATTTAAACTACGAAGAAGATGCCAGCTGTGATACCGATTTGAATGTGGTTATGACCCAAAAAGGCGAATTCATTGAGCTACAAGGAACGGCGGAAGAAAAGCCATTTACCCGCGCTCAAGCCGACGATATGCTGATTCTTGCCGAAAAAGGCATCGCTGAGCTGATTGCCATGCAAAAAACAGCCTTAGGTTGGTAACTTGCTATTAATGCTTAAGAGACTTTGATAGTCTATTTTGATTTTATCGTTATCCTACAATAGGTAGTACTGCATGCTTAAGCTGACCGATGATGGTGCCAAAATTACCTTGCAGGATCAGCCGCCAACGGCTGATAATGGTCTGTTTTGGTTTGGGGCAGCGTTATTGGTTGGTGCAGTGGTGGTTGCTTTGGCAATGAGTCTGCTGCCTGAGCGCTTGGCTATAGGGGCATTGGCGCTACTGATTATTGGTAGCTTTATCTTTAATCGAAAACGCCAACAACAGAAAAAAGCCATGGCTGGTGTCATCAGCAGCGGCATCTTGTGGCTGCGTGCTGGTGAGCTGGTACATGACAATCAAGGTAAGCGTCAGCATATTCAGTTGACTGACGGTGATAAAATCATGCTTATTGGTGAGCAACTACAGATTGTTGATTGTGATGATATACGCAAATACCATATTAGCGGCTTTGATAGTATTCAAGAGGCAACCGCTGCCAAAGCTATTTTGCAAGGTCAAGCATTGGGCAAGCGCCATGTGAATATCAAAATGAGTAACGATTAGCTTATTTCTTAGCCGATTATCTACTAGATTGGGCTATAAAAACCTCAGTGACTTTATTTCAGTAATATTTTATTTCAGCAATCTTCTATCTCAGATAATGTTTTATCTGCTCAGCACTCTATCTACGCAGTATTTAATCTAAAACTGCTTATTTTATTTCCTTTTTATTTAGCGCCAGCTCTCCATCGTTTTTCTACGTGCTCCTCTTATCTAACCATTAGTCTGTGTTTTTATACCTTTTATCGGCTATTTGAGCCGAATAATGCTTGCAGCGTCATGTCTAAATGGTTTATAAGTAAGATTAGAACATCCTATTATTATGGTTTATGTTGTCATTTATATTTTATTGACAAGGAGTTGGTCATGTCGCGTTTGCCTGTGTCATTGTCTATGTCGTCGTCGGTTACCGCGTCGTGCAGTCTTTTATTATTTACCGTTGGCCTAGTAGGTCAGGCCCATGCCGATAGTATGAGTGCGCTGATCGCCCAAAAATCTGTGCAATCTGATTTTAGTGCTCGCTATACACCATCATACTCAGCAGTGCCCTCCGCGAAAGTCAGCACGCGTTCTACCATTCAACGTGCAGGAACTTATCGCTCAAATTCTGCCAGTACTCCACCAGTGATTCAGACATCCTATCGTTATCCTGAAGTAGCGCGTCAAGCACCAGCAGTGATGCCCGCTTTTTTATCGGGTAATTATGATAATGTCGATAGCGAGTATTTACCGTTACTGAGCAGTGCGGAGATGCAGAGTAGTTTGGCTGCACGTGAAGTGGTTAGCACCGCCCGCAAGATGGCGCTGAACGAGCGTGCGATCATTCAAGGTGGCTGCTGGGACTATCTCAATGCCGTGTTTAAACGCGCCGGGGTGACACGCGATACCATTCATAAAGGTACTTATGGTCAAGGTCCGTATGCCAATAGTGGCGAAATTGAAGTTGGGGATTGGCTCTATTATATCAATCATGGCTATAATGGCGTCGAGCATAGTGGACTGTTTGTCGGCTGGGTTGATGAGCGCGCAAAGCAAGCACTGATCCTCAGCTATGCGGGCGAAAACCGCCGCGAACCTGCGCGTTACCGTGTTTATGATTTGAGTAATGTCTATCAAATCATGCGCCCTAGTGTTTAAGCTTTCATATTTATGATGTCCTAAAAAAAGCGTCCGTTACTTTAATAAGTAACGGACGCTTTTAGTTTAGAGGTGTTCAGATCTAAAAATCAGTTAATAGCCTGTTTACTGAATTTTAGAAGGGCTTTACTACTACTAAGATGACGATAATGACTAATGCAAACACTGGTACTTCGTTAAACCAGCGCCAAAATTTATGCGTCTTATAATGCGGATTATCCATTAGCTTTTTACGATAAAAGCCACAAGCACCGTGATAGCCAGAGAGTAGCACCACTAATAATAGCTTGACGTGTAACCAGCCTTGGGTTTTATACACCTCCCAGCCTAGCCCCAACATCCATAGACCGAAGACCCATGTGGCTATCATCGATGGCGTCATAATACCGCGATAGAGCTTACGCTCCATAATAGCAAAGCGTTCGTGGCTGATGCTGTCGTCACTCATCGCATGATAGACAAACAAGCGTGGCAAATAAAATATCGCAGCAAACCAGCAGACCATCGATATAATATGCGCCGCTTTAATCCAATTGAAATAATCTGCCATCACATTCTCTCTTACGATTTAATATTTTATCATCAATAATGTCGGCAAGCTTAGCGCAGATTATCCAATAATGGTAGCGATAAAAAACGCTACTCTGCCATCACCACTTGCGATTGATGACCACTCATCGCATCCATCACAGGCAATACTTTGGGCGCTCTTGGCGCGGCAAATTGCTTTGTTAGACCAAGCTCGCGCATGAGTCTGTCATCGCCTGATTGGCTTGCATTGCCAGTAGTCAGCAGTTTATCGCCATAAAAAAATGAGTTAGCACCTGCCATAAAGGCCAAGGCTTGCTCAGAGTCGGATAGGCTTTCGCGGCCAGCAGACAAACGCACATAGCTGGTCGGGCAGCAAATACGTGCTACGGCAATGGTACGAATCCACTCAATCACTGACAGTTGACCTTCTGCCAAGACTTTATCGCCAATTGGTGTGCCAGCAATAGGGACGAGTAAGTTGACCGGAATTGACTCTGGCGCTTTGGGCATTTTTAGCAGCTCATGTACCCAATCGATACGGTCATCACGGCTTTCACCCATACCGACGATATTGCCGCTACAGACGTTGATGCCTGAGTTGCGCACGTTGTCTATCGTATCCAAGCGCTCGTCATAGCTACG
Organism: Psychrobacter immobilis; assembly: GCA_904846265.1. Taxonomy (GTDB): domain Bacteria; phylum Pseudomonadota; class Gammaproteobacteria; order Pseudomonadales; family Moraxellaceae; genus Psychrobacter; species Psychrobacter immobilis_A. The sequence continues at coordinate 139,352 of CAJHAA010000002.1, forward strand.
CGTGCTGACGACTTGCTCATAATAACGACGTGAGGTATCTAGGTTATGATTGTAATAATCGAGTCCAGCATCTGCCAGTTGCGTCGCTTGATTGGTATCTAGCATACCAAGGGTCATACAGGTTTCAAGTCCCAATGCCTTGACTTCTTTGATCAGCTCAACCACATAGGGCATGTCTTTGGCGCTTGGATGTTTCCATGCTGCACCCATACAAAAGCGTGACGAGCCACTGGCTTTGGCACGTTTGGCCGCAGCAATGACTTTATCGACTTCTATGCGTTTCTCTGCTTGTAATTTAGTCGTGTCGCGGTGGTGACCTGATTGCGAGCAGTAGCCACAATCTTCGGGGCAGTTACCTGTTTTGATCGACAACAAAGTACTGATTTGTACTTCATTGGCAGTGAAGTGCGCCCGATGTATCGTTTGCGCTTGCAACAACAAATCCATCAATGGCAAATCAAACAGTTCGGCGATTTCTTCGCGGTTATGTTTATGGGCCATTTGTTGGCTGGCTGTGGTGGCATCCATTGTTAAGTTGTTTAAAAAGTCATTGTTCAAGCCGCTGTGGCTGTTATTTTTATTATTGAACGTGTCAGTGGGGCTACTGGCATTAGGCTCTGAGATGTTAAGTAATCCTGCCATCATATAATTCCTTTTATAATAGTTTTTGAAACAATCATTTTGAAGAGAATAGGGGTTAAAAGAGTTGTGTGTAAAGCCATAAAATTTTAGGTAATAAAAAAGGCTGCGATATAGTATACCGCAACCTTTTTAGAAAATCAGAGCACTGCGAAAGAGTAAAGTAACTGAGCGCTAAATAATTGTGATCTGTTTTCTTTATTTACGTCGCTCTATTTACGTCATTATTTGCCAAGTTTGTGCTTAGCAACCCCAATCCAATGGTTGGCAAGTTTTTGTGCTTTATAAGCATAAGGCTTGGCTTTTTGGATATAAGGTTTACATTCTTTTGGAATAGCTGGCACGATATGCTTAGCAAGCTTATTGAACCACATCATTAGGCTGTAATCGCCTTCGATGCTGAGGTTACCTTCTTGTACAGCAGTCATAAAGGCAGGAAGATTGCCTTTGGTCAAAAGCTTAACACCTGTCATCGAATCCTTGAAATTGATGGTGAGGTCTGCTTTTTTAGCATGACCACTGTATTGGCTGAAGCTACCATTATCAAAGACAAAATAACGGGCGATATCCGCTTCAGTGCTGGCAAGCTCAATCGTAACATTGCGATCAGCGAATAGTGCTTTCACATCTTCGTTATCACTATCAGCAAGCATGGACAAACGATAGCCAATCACAGCCAATAGCACATCTAACGGATCAGATTTAATATCTAATACAGGAACAGTAAACATAATCGAACTCCTAAAGAATGAGACGCAAAATAATGCGTACTTTATAACAATTTTTGTGACAAATATATAACTAGATTATAAACGATAGAGAGGTTGCTATTCTTTAGGAGTTACGTAGAGAGCGTTAAGTATCTTGTAACATCCAATGACGTCATCTTGATTAAAACCAGTTGTTAATATTTATAAAAATGACAGTAGAAAACAGAATAGCAACGAAAATGAATGCTCGCACTACCTATGCTAGATTGAGCGAATTTGACGGCAGGCTAATAGTAATTTTTGGACGAGATACAGTCGGATAAAGATAATGTAATACAGGTTATATACAAGGCAAGTGAAAGGACCGTAAGTAGAAAATGAGCCAACCTAACAGCGTCGCTCGTTGATATAAGCGCGACTCTATCAGTGGAAGCGCGGTTGATAGTCGTCATCATAAACAGGCGTGTGCTCGATATAGCGTGCCGCTTGCAATTGACGCTGCTGCTGAACGGATTGACTGACATCCTCGTAACGTAGTGCCCGATACAGCACCCAGCCCGCTAAAGGCAACCAACTGATACCCATGGCGATGATATAGCTGTGCCATTCTGACAGCTCTGATAGCATAGGACGAGCCGCCACAATGCTTTGAATCGCCTCAACCGCTAGCCAATATGCCATACCACCAAATAGATACCAGAGCAGCCAGCGCTGTGAGGATAAGGCAAGCGCTAAAATCAAGCCTGCCAGCAAGCTATAACCAAACAGTGCCGCCGTGCTCCACGTTTCTATACCAATAACCGAAAATATAGTCAGTAACATCATTCATCTCGCTATTCATAAGGTGAATTCCAATAGGGTCATTATGAAAGTTTGGGGAACAAAGCTAAAGAGGGGATAGGCGACTTTGCGACAACCGTTGACGTTTGGTTTTTTAGCACATTTTGATGGTTTTGTATGGCAAGGTTTAAGCATAAGCGCCGCAAGGATGGGCGCTTATTATTAAGAGTGTATAGGAGGGTTTTTGGGTTTTAAAAAAGAGACTGATGCAGGTTTAAGGTAGGTTTAAGCGCGATTGCTACGAGTGCCCCACCAAGACAATAGTGAGACTAAAATCGCGCCTAGCAGCATCAGTCCTACAGTGGTTAGCCAATGTGGACCAGTAGGATATTGCCATGGCATCACGTTGTTGATCGCGTCACTATTAAGCGTGCCTAAAGCATCTACTTTCCATGGCCATACTTTCACAAGCGAGCCTGCGATAAAACCTGTGAGCAAGGCTAAAGTTGCCTGATAGTAGCGAGACAATAGCCATTTAAGTGCGCGAGTAAATAATAACAATCCCGTCGCCATACCCGCAATGACCGTGAAGATTATCGTAAAGTTAAGGCTATGTACGGCTTCTAATACTGCGTCATAAGCACCTAATAGTAATAAGATAAAAGACCCAGATATACCGGGCAGTATCATGGCACAAATAGCGACTGCCCCTGCAAAAAACAAATAAGGCAAGCTTGGTGTGGTCGTGAGTAATGGTAAGCTGCTAATGACTACAGCGGCAACAAGACCAGTCACGAATAGTGCTGCTCGCCCTATATTCCAACGCTGAATCTCACTCACTAATATAAATACCGTTGCGACAACTAGTCCAAAAAAGAACGACCAAATAAATAACGGTTGATTATCCAATAGATGCTTGATAATACCTGCTAAAGTAGTAAAACTGGTGGCGATTCCCAATAACAAAAACAACAAAAAAGTGGCATCAACTTGTCGCCACACCGCAACCAAACCTTTGATTCCGCCTTCCTGTCGAAATATCTGCCAGAGATTGGGGCCGATGCTACTCAGGGCGTTAATCAAGCGCTCATAAATACCAGCAATCAGCGCAATGGTGCCGCCAGAGACACCCGGTACGATATCCGCTGCCCCCATGGCCATTCCTCTGATATAAACCCCAAATAGTTGCTTTGGACTATCGGAGGATGCAGCAGTGCTGCTCTTATCCAGTGGTTGTGGCGCTGACGGCTCATTTTGCCGCGGTGATGGTGATGCCGTCATGGACAATCCTTTTTTATTTAAAAACACAGTGAAAGTTAATGCGATGCTGCTAAGTATGCTATGACAGTGAGGCGAAAATTGACTGTCGCAATGTCGCAATGTAATAAGACATAAAAGCCAGATTAATGTTAAAAACACTAACCTAGCTCCATGGTATGGTGTTGCTAGTGTAGTCGTTAGTCTGTAGGTGCAAGTGCTGGATAACCAAGGGCATAAAGTATGCCTTCAAGCCCTGTGACATTGATGGCGGCATCAGCACGTGCTTGGACAATAGGCTTAGCGTGATAGGCGACGCCTAGGTCTGCGATGGCCATCATCGGTAAATCATTGGCACCGTCACCGATACAGACCACTTGTGACATCTCGATACCCAAGCGCTCGGCAGTATGCTCAACGATAGCCGCTTTTTTGGCACCATTGACGATGGGCAGCTGTACGTGACCAGTGACTTCCCCTTCGTCGATATCTAGGGCGTTGGCGTGAACTTCGTCAATGCCTAATTGCTCAGCGATGTAGCGCGCAAAGTAGGTAAAGCCGCCTGATACCAGTACGGTATGGTAGCCCAAGGCTTTTAGTGCACTGATGGTAGTGCGAGCGCCCATTGATAGCGTTAGGCGGCTGCAGATATCATCCAGAACATCGGTCGAGATGCCTTTTAGTAACGCTACCCGCTGAGCAAAAGACTCATCAAAATCCATCTCACCGCGCATTGCCGCTTCCGTAATGGCTTCGACTTCTTCGCCGATGCCCGCTGTTTTTGCCAACTCAACGATGACTTCTTGCTCGATTAAGGTGGAATCCATATCAAAGCAGGCAAGCTTGTGGGTACGTAGCATATGACCGACTGATAAAATATGGCAATCGACAATGTCCAAGCGTTTAGCACTACTCGCTTGATGACTATCGTTATAAGCTTCGGTCAAGTCGTGACGCAAGCGCGTGGTCAGCTGATCATCAATGATGTGAGCTGCCGCGGTCTTTTTGCCAGGATGCATGAGCGTATCAGTGACTGGAACCAACAAATAGCGGAACACTTGTGCTTGGGTAAAAGGCAAGCGCTGTGCGTTTGCTGCCGTTAGCTCTGTATCAGAAACGGTAATATTGACAAAACTGGCATCAGTATCTTCAGCGACGGTGACCAAATGCCAGCTTGGCTGTTCATCGACCCATGATTGCACATACTGGTGGATATCAAGCGTCGATACTTTGGTCGGTAGCACAACAATAAGAGCAAAAACTGGCAGGGACTGTAGCGCATCAAAATCTTGTAAGTTCGTGTTATCTGGTAACAGTGACGCAATAGAGTCAACGGCTTGTTGCCATGCTTTGCTGTCTTTTGGTAACGAGTAAGATGTATTGTGTGGCATGGCTCAATGGTCCCTTGTATGCTCATATAAGATTGGGAATAATAGCAGCTTTACTCGGCAGCGCCTATAGATGACGCGCAAAGTATCACCGTCGATTAAAGATGGCAGCAATCGTTGAAAAATCATTTGAAATTGAATGTGATTATTATGATAAATTTATAAATCTACTAACGCTATAAGACTTATTATGGTGATATAGTAGATAAGATAAGTGGTCTGTATTCATGATGATATTCACAATAATGCTCGCAGTCGCCGCTTACCAAATGTGCCGTAGATTATCCTGAGTATTAGTATTTGAGACAGCAGTTTTTAAGTAACCAAATCTTGTTGTAAATGTTATTTTAGGCAACAACAGACGTGTCGGGTTATGGTACTTAAATTCAATACATACTTGTTAAGATACGCACTATTATAGTTTTTTTAAATTCGCCAAAAAATGAGGGATAGCCTTGTTTTTTTTAATTTCTCTTATCCAAAAAAGTTTACCATATCATGACGTATTTAGCGCCGCGGCAAGGGTTGTTTGCCATTATTCTTCTGGTTAGTTTTTGTTTGCAGACGTTGTTATTGGTCATCAGCACCGATCAACAGCTGAGCAAAAGTCGTGCGTTAAAAGGCGAGCAGATGGTCGCCCAGCTGATTGATGAAGCAAGGTTGTCTTTAGAAAATAAAGACCGTGTCAGCTTGAGTGTCATTGCCAATCGCTATACTAGCGAGCAAGACGTGACGCGCATATTGATTAAAGACAATAACGACGACATCTTGGTGCCTGTTGGCAATGCGCCCATGCAGCAAGGTGATACCATTCGTCAGATTGCCACCAATGGCGATTCGGTGATTGGCAGTGTGTCGTTGACGTTAAAAGATATTAGCAAAGGCGAGATTATCGCTATGCAATGGCCGTTCGTCATCGGTACGATGCTGCTGCATTTGTTGCTTTGGCTGGTTTATGGTTATCTTGCTCGTCCAACCAAAGAGCAAATTAACGCGCTTAGCCGCGATATTCAAGATTTGCATCGTGAGCAGTATATGCAAATCGATCAGCGCAGTTATGATCGGGAGTTTGAACGCCGTACCACGGATACGGATAGAGAAGCATCGGAGCATTCTGTAGAGGGTGCAACGGACAGTCAGCCAACCAATGCACACAAATTGGATGTACATAGTGAAGTAAACCAGTATTTAAGAACGCAACAAAATCAAGGGGCGACTGATACCACTGGCTCTAATAGTCAGCCTATCGATAGTACGACTGAAGAGCGAGCAGAGCATGATGCAGCAAATGGTGCTGCCCAAGATGAGATAAGCCGCGCTCATAAATCTGGTAGCGCCTCTCGGTTGTCTGCCACCCGCTCATTTGACAGTGTGAGAGTGCAGATTGTATTCCATGACGAGTTCAATATGCTTGAGCGTCTGGCACCGGCTCAGCGTTTACCTTATTTGGCATTATGTACGCAGCTATTAAACCAAGCGGTGACCGAGTTACTCAAGCAGCCATTGTTGTTGGGTGTCAGCGCGATGAATGAGCCACGTTTCGATGACACGGGTGCTAGCGTGTTGTTAAAGGCGGACAATAGCCATGCCAAAGTGGCGTTAGCAGGTGTAATGCTTGGTAAGCTGTATTTAATGCTCAACAAAATCATCCATGACAAGCACATTGAGCTAAGCCGCTTTGCACTACCTGCTAAAGCAGGTGTCAGCGATGATGCACAGGCACAAGCAATGACGCAATTATTACACAGCGTCGGCAAAAAAGAGCAAATGCTGATTTTGTTGCCCAATGCAGGTCTCAAGCAAATCAGCCACCATGTGCAGGTGCAGAGTATCATGCGCCCAACCACGGTTTATGAGCGTGAATGTGCGGTGTTCGATGGTGGCAACGATTCGATGATTCAACGCTTAGCAGATGTGCGCAATGCGGTATTGATGATTGAAAGCGCAGATGAGTCGGCTATTTAATGCTGCTTATATTCGCTTATTACTATACAATTGTCTGAGATATTGTCTCTGTCGTTATCTTTATATAGCCTAAAAATAGGGCATTAATAATAAAAAGCATTGACAACGTGAAGTAGAGACTTTATAAGGCATATATATATTAATGTATTCTTAATACCCTTGCTAAAAATGATAGGAGTTTGTCATGAGTGACGCTGATATTGACGACGATTTTGATGATGATTTTGTCGACGATGATGATGCAAAGATGGTGGAAGAGGCCGAGACGAGCGTGCGTACGCGCTTAAGTAGTCTTGAGAAGCGTCGACTGATCGATAATCTGCTAGAAGAGAAGCGTTTGGCCAAAGAGCTAAAGGATGATCTAGATGATATAGACAATTTCGATGAAGATGGCGATGATTGGGATGATGACGATCTTTAGTTTTTAAACTTAAGTAATAGCCTAATGTGAAAGTGCTCAGTCATTTAAGCCGACTAAAGCCTTTTAATGACGGCATATTAGCTGACAGTGTAATGCTAATGATATCGCGACCGTTACTTTTTGACGGTTGCTAGCAACCCGCTCTATGCAATGATTCTTATTTTATAAAGATGGTTTGGGTGCTTTGCCGAAACCATTTTTACCTTCAAATTATCCACTATTCTGCACTTAACCGATCGTTTATGGTGACTGCCGCACTCTATCTTTCAAGGACAATTACATCATGAGTAACCAACTAAGCTTCGATGAATTATTAGACTATTTGGACAATCAAGAGAGCCCATTTGTGCTTGATAGTGTCGCCGCGCATGGTTTTTTGACAGCGACAGTCATTGGGCGCCCATTACCGAATTGGCTGGATGCACTGTTTGAAGGTCATGTTAGTGAAATTCCAGAAAACGTCATCGACGGTATTCAGCGCTGGCGCGATTCTATTATCGCTGAGCTAAAAAACGAGACGCCTATTGAGCTACCGTTTGGTGAAGATGCGGGTGATGAAGAAGTGGCCGTTGATTTTTCAGATGAATCAGATATCGTTGCTTGGTCAATTGGCTTTGTCGATGCGATGTATGGCGATGAAGCCAGCGATTGGTTTGAAGATGAAGAAACGGCTGAAGATGTGGCTGTCTTGACCTTACCAATGATTTTGCTAAGCGGTATCGATGATGAAGATCCAGAGCTTGCAGAGATGCGTAAAGATGAAGACAAGCTGGCACAAATGGCCAATAGCATCGAAGGCAATTTGACTGAGTTATTTTTGTTGTTCCATACCAACGATTAGCCTTTTTTATCAATATACGGACAGCGTGGTTTGGTCTATATCCAAGTTGACGCTGTCTATATAACGTCACGGATAAGGTCGTATTATGACTGTGCAACTCTCCAATCTTGAGCATTTGCCCAACTATCAGATCACCGAGCGTTTAGATGTGGTGTACGGCAGTACAGTACGCTCAAAACACGTCGGCAAAGACTTGTTTGCTGGGCTAAAAAATATCGTTGGTGGTGAGCTGACGGCCTACACCGAGCTGTTAGAAGAGTCACGCCAAGAAGCGATCGATCGTATGGTCATCAAGGCAGAAGCCTTGGGTGCTGATGCCGTGGTAGGTCTGCGGTTTTCGACCTCTAGCATTGCCCAAGGCGCTTCTGAGCTGTTTGTCTATGGTACCGCGGTTAAAGCCATACCGATGCCGCAGCAAGTCTATCAAACCCCACCAAGCGACTCTCATCATCATCAGTCTGGTCAACAGCCAAATCTACAAAATTCTGCACCGACAGCGACCGATGACTTGCCACGTTTCAACCCTTTTGGTTAGCTAACCAAATCTTAAAGCATCGATATTTTTTTCTGATAAGTTTATGACAAGAGACGTGCCATGAATAATTCCCTTACCCAAATGCTTATCAATTACGCACCGTTTATTTTACTATTCGCTGCTGGTTGGTTTTTTGGGTCGCGTCATGAGCGCCAACATCTCGCGCAGTTAAGCGTTGCAGAGCAAGAATTAAGCCATATTATGGTCTCAAGTGAGCGCTTTTATGTGCCGAAACTTGTTGCCAATACTGAAGGTGAGCTGGTACTTGGTAGCGTGGTTATTGCCCAAGATTATTTCAAAATGATTATCGCTAGGCTGTTGAGCATTTTTGGCAAAAACTTGACCACTTACGAGACCTTACTCGACCGTGCCCGCCGCGAGGCTCTTGTACGTATGCGTACCGAAGCACAAGCCAAAGGCTATAACCATATCTACGGCTTACGTCTAGAAGTTAGCAATATCAATCAATTGGGCAGCATGGTCGAAGCTATTGCCTATGGTACGGCAGTTATCAGTACTGACCGTCACTAAAGTCCTGCCAATTTAAGATATATTCTTAATCTTATGTTCTTTCTTATCCCCAAAATAAGCACTTATCTTAGTTATCCTTGCGTTGCTATCAATGTCTAACAAGAAATTATAGAGAGTCGACTATATTATGCTTGAACTTTTCTTCTGGGGCTTCCTGCTACTTTTACAGATTGTTTTTGGGCTACTGATGTTTTATGGTGTGTTTAAAGTGATGCTCTGGTCTAGTCGTACAAAGCTTTCAAAGCGTACTTCCAGCTCATCTTCTGGAGATGACATCAACAACAGTAATCATAGCGGATATAGCAGCAATGACTCTTGTGGTGACAGTGGTGGTGATGGTGGCGGGTGTGATTGATTCCTTTCTTAGCGACAAATCTGCTCGTTCTCAGCCTAAAAATATAAATAACGGTATACCTTAAAGTTTTTCTATACTTTTATATGGCGGATATCCTACGTTTGGATACTGACTGGTGAGTAGTTGAATAAAATAGATAAGGCAGACTTTACCCCTATATACTTGCTTTTACCATGTCTTATTTTTTGCTGTTTTTTAATTGATTATCGGTGTTTAACGGCTATTGATTATGAAGGTACGCTTTAGCAAGGATTGCTAATCAGGCGTCATTTAATCAGCATGCTTGGTCTATAAAATTCATCTATAAAATGAACCTATAAACAGCTCTTATCTACAAGGATGTAGTTATGGAAGGTCTTGCCATAGTCACGTTAGTCAATTCAGTTATCATTCCTATTTGTCTGTTTTTAATCATGATGGGCATGGGTCTGACCCTCGTCACCAACGATTTTAAACGGGTTTTAAAATATCCAAAAGCAGTCGGCATTGGCTTGACCAATCAGTTGATACTGTTACCTATCATTGGCTTTGCCTTAGTCAATATCATGCCATTACGCCCAGAGTATGCCGTCGGAGTTATGCTCCTCGTATTGTGTCCGGGTGGCACTACCTCAAATTTATTTACCTATTTAGCCAAAGGCGATGTGGCGCTGTCGGTGACGATGACCGCGATTGCGAGCGTGATTACCGTCTTTACCATTCCCATTGTGCTGAGCTTTTCATTGATTTATTTTATGGGCAGCGGTAGTGAGTTTGAGTTACCAGTAGTAAAAACGATGCTGACTTTGGTGGTGCTGACGATAGTGCCTATTAGTGTCGGTATGCTGATTAAACGCTATGCACCAACCGTTGCCGATCGCTCACAAGTTTATGTGTCTCGATTTGGGGTGATATTTTTAACGTTTTTAGTGCTATTTTTGGGCTATGTGCAACGCGATATCATTGTCGACGCCTTTATCGCTACGGGTCCCGTATCGGTATTATTAAACCTCTCAACCATGGCGCTCGGTTATTATAGTAGTAAATGGTTCGGTCTCAACTGGGCGCAAAGAACCTCGGTGACGCTAGAAGTCGGTCTACAAAACAGTACCTTGTCGATATTCATGGCATTGACGTTATTATCTAACTACGACATGTCGATGATGCCAGCCATTTATACCTTGGTGATGTTCTTAAGCGCGGGGATTTTGGTGCGTATATTTAGCGCTCAACACGATAAGCTGAGAAAATCTGAAATAGAAAATAGCGTGTTGGCAGCGCGTATGCTGTAGATGCTGAAAACCCATAACAGGTTTAAATATTGAACCTTGTTATGGGTAATAGGTGAATTATCTATTTATAGCGTTTAGCATTTAGCATTTAGCATTAACCAATCAAAGTCGGCGGGTATTTACACTGCTTCTAGCTTCCGCTTGTTCACTAGCCGTTTGTTCTTTCACTTTTTCAATTTGAAATAAGAAAGTACGGTTTTTGAGTACCGCCACAAACACCACGCCGCCGACGGTATTGCCCACCAATATCACTACTAAAAACAGTAAATAACGCCCCAAGCTGACGGTATTGCCGTATAGCAAAGCAGAAAAAATCTCAATGTTGCCCACGATACTGTGATGCAATCCTAAAAAACCAATACTGCCAGTAATAAGCGTTACCAAAACGATGCGGCTAAGGGTGTCGCGCGCTGAGGTCACAAGCCAAGCGGTGACGCCCATCATCCAACCTGCTAAGATGGCGCTACCAAATATGACCCACCACCTAAACCCTAAAATGTGTTCAGCATAAGTGTCGATGTCGCTCACGCTAAACAGCTGCATATTTAAACCCAACCCTATCATCAATGCGGCAAACAAACAGCCGCCAACGATGTTGCCAGCGATGACAATGCCCCAAAGGCGTAGCAATTTATGCAACGGTTCAATCTTGTTAAGCACAGGTAGGCTTAATAATGAGGTTTGTTCGGTGAATAATAGCGACTGACCAATGACGACGATGATAAAGCCAATTGGGTAAAGTAGGGAGGCGAGCACGATTGCGTATTGGCTTGGTAGTACGCCACTCAACAGCGCAAAAGCTGATAAAATCATAAAGAAGCTAATGCCAATCTCAAGCCCAGCGGTAAAAGCACTGGTAAATAGCGAGCCAAGCGAGCGCTCAAAGGTTTCTTTGGCATCCATCACTTGCTCAACCAAGATACTGGCATAGCTTTTTGCTTGACTCAAGTTATCATCATTGGCGACTTTTTTGATGGTTTCTTTGTCTGCTTCGCTCATATCTTCAGAGAAATCTTCGTCTTCTAAACTTTCTGTCGCCTCGGTATCATCTGGAATCGCAGTTTTGCTAACGTCTTTACCTTCAGCAACAGATGGTTGATAAGCGCTATCATCAATCAAGCGCTTATCGTCTATTTCATTAGCGTTAGATTCATTAGCTTGAGAGTGGCTGCTATTGTTGTAGGTGTGCTCAGTATCTTTGGACACGGTCGGCTCGCTGTTTATAAGATCATGATTTTAGGATAAAGACGCCATTTATATGCTAGTGATGTTATAAAATATATCTCATAGCATGACCCATATTTTATAACATCACTAGCACTTATTTTGTTGGAGTCTCATTCGATTGAGGACGTTTATGGGCTTTTGCGCTTATTAATGGGGCAATACTACTCTGCAAGTCTGATAAATTGCCTTAGCATCTAACAAAATCTGCCTATCTGCGTTAAAATCACTCTATTCATTATTTTCCTAATTTCTATATTCGCTTTAATCACATTCAATCAATAAAAGATAATGCCATTATGAGTAACCACAACCTCACTACATCTATTCAAGCGGCCTTAAGCCAGTTAGAGAATGCGTACAATCCTGCAGAAGTCGAAGCAGGCATGTATCAAGGCTGGGAAGAAAGCGGTTATTTTAAGCCGACGTTTGATAAAGACGAGTCATTTTCTATCGCGCTACCACCACCGAATGTCACTGGCTCGCTGCACATGGGTCATGGCTTTAACAACGCGATCATGGATGCGCTAACCCGTTATCACCGCATGGATGGTGACAATGCGCTGTGGCAACCGGGTACGGATCATGCCGGTATCGCGACCCAAATGGTCGTTGAGCGTCGTTTGGAGGCGCAAGGTATTAAGCGCCGTGATATGACGCGTGAAGACTTCGTCGATAAAGTGTGGGAGTGGAAGGAAGAGTCGGGCGGCAATATCACCAGCCAAATTCGCCGTTTGGGCAGCTCGGTTGATTGGTCGCGTGAGCGCTTTACCATGGATGATGGGCTGTCTAACGCGGTAAAAGAAGTGTTCGTTCGTTTGTTTGACGATGGTTTGATTTATCGTGGTAAGCGTTTGGTGAACTGGGATCCTAAGTTCCAAACCGCGCTGTCTGATTTAGAAGTGGAAAACCATGATGAAAAAGGCAGCTTGTGGCATTTCCGTTATCATTTCACCGATAAAGACCTAACCACCCAAGATGGTAAAAACTATCTCGTCGTCGCCACCACACGTCCTGAGACTTTGCTTGGTGATACGGCTGTCGCAGTCAATCCGAGCGATGAGCGTTATGCACACTTAGTCGGCAAAACCATTACTTTGCCGATTACGGGCCGTGTCGTGCCTATCGTCGCCGATGATTATGTCGAAAAAGACTTCGGTACGGGTTGTGTCAAAATCACGCCAGCGCATGATTTTAATGACTATGAATTGGGTCGTCGTCATAGCTTGCCATTGATTAATATCTTAGATGAGCGCGCTAATATCTTGCCAGCGATGGAAGTCTATCCTGACTTGCAAACGCGTGAGCCAGAGTTAGAGACCACGCCAAGTGAGTATGCAGGACTTGAGCGTTTTGCGGCGCGTAAATTCCTCGTTGAGCAAGCAGGCGAGCAGGGCTGGCTAGAAGATATCGAAGACTACGCACTTAAGGCTCCGCGTGCTGAGCGTGGCGGTACGATCGTTGAGCCATGGTTGACCGATCAGTGGTATGTCGCGGTTAAAGAGCTTGCTAAGCCTGCGATTGACGCGGTAGAAGACGGCAGCATTGAGTTCGTCCCTGCACAGTACAAAAACATGTATATGGCGTGGATGACCGATCTACAAGACTGGTGCATCAGCCGTCAACTCTGGTGGGGACATCGTATCCCTGCATGGTATGACGATGCGACAGGTGAAATCTATGTCGCTCGTGATGAAGCGGAAGTGCGCACTAAATACAACTTAAGCGACGATGTAAAACTGCGCCAAGATGATGATGTGCTCGATACGTGGTTCAGCTCAGGTCTATGGACGTTCAGTACGCTTGATTGGGCAGATGTCAACGCCGATCCACGCGTGATGGACACTTTCCATCCGACCAGCGTGCTCGTGACAGGTTTTGACATTATCTTCTTTTGGGTTGCCCGCATGATCATGATGACCATGCACTTCGTGAAAAACGAAGATGGCACGCCGCAAGTACCGTTTAAGACCGTTTATGTGCATGGTCTGGTGCGTGATGGCAATGGTCAAAAAATGTCAAAATCGAAAGGTAATGTCTTAGATCCGATTGACCTAATCGATGGTATTGATCTAGAAGCATTGGTCGAAAAACGTACCAGCAATATGATGAATCCAAAAGACGCGGCCAAAATTGAAAAACAAACGCGTAAAGAGTTCCCAGAAGGCATCCCAGCCTTTGGTACGGATGCGCTGCGCTTTACCTTTACCTCATTGGCCAGTACAGGTCGCGATATCAACTTTGATCTAAAGCGTGTCGAGGGCTATCGTAACTTCTGTAATAAAATCTGGAACGCCAGCCGTTTTGTGCTGATGAACTGCGTGGATGGTGATAGCAATGCCAAGCCTATCGACCAAGCCGCGAATCCTGACGTATGGGAATTGCCAGAAAAATGGATCATGAGCCGTCTAAACTCTAGCATCAAAGACATTCATCAGCATTTCGCTCAGTATCGTCTCGATATGGTCAGCCAAGATATCTATGAGTTTATCTGGAATGAGTACTGTGATTGGTATGTTGAGCTTGCCAAAGCCAGCCTAAATGATGACTCGGTATCTGATGAGCGTAAAGCGCAAATCCGCTATGTGCTACTGCACGTACTAGAGACTGCGCTACGCTTTACTCATCCAATCATGCCGTATCTGACTGAGCAAATCTGGCAGACCATCGCGCCGCTACTGGGTCGCAAAAACACTGACAGCATCGTGGTCGCTGACTATCCACAAACGGATGATGCACAAATCAGTGAGCAGGTTGAGGCGGATATGGCGTGGCTACAGGAGCTAATCGCGAGCGTCCGTAACATCCGCGGTGAGATGAAACTGGGTAACGCGGTACGTCTGCCAGTACTACTACAAAACGTCTCTAGCGATGAAGAAGCGCGTCTGTCACGTATTAAAAACCAGTTCAAAGCGCTTGCCAAAGTCGAGAGCTTAGAGATCGTCAAAGAAGGCGATGAAGTGCCACTGTCATCATCAAGCATGGTCGGTCAGCTACGGGTACTCGTACCGATGAAAGGGCTAATCGATCCAACGGCTGAGCTAGCACGTCTGGGTAAAGCGCATGAAAAACTACAGAAGCAAGCCGACGGTATCGCGCGTAAGCTAGGTAATGAGGGCTTCGTGAGTAAAGCACCTGCGGAAGTAGTCGATACTGAGAAGGCGAAACTGGCTGAGCTAGAAGGGCAGTTAACGGCGATGACAGCGCAGATGGAGCAGTTGAAAGCGTTGTAATTAATGATTAAGTATCTGTCTTAATAAAAAACGCTATCATATTTATGATGGCGTTTTTTATTGTCTGCTGGTTAGTTCGCCGACCAGTTCTTAATATTATTAAATACTGAATATTTGTGTGCTATTATCTAAATTAGTGTTGATATTATCAAATTAACTGTCAGCTTTAATTAGATAGGTACTAAGTTACTCAAAAATTTAAAGGAACAATAATTTATGCAATTACATGCTTACACAAGAACTATTTCTGATTTGTTTTCGGTACAAAAAAAATATATTGTTCCTAGATTTCAGAGACCTTATTCTTGGAAAAAAAGCCATATTGAGGAGCTCTGGGAAGATATTACTAATAATATAACTCTTGAACATGGAGTTTTCCATCACTCTGAATACTTTATAGGTACTTTAGTTTTGGTGGGCGACGATAAAAAAACGAATCTACTAATAGTTGACGGTCAACAAAGGTTAACCACTATTACAATATTACTTTCTGTACTTTGTAGAAAATTTGATAGCTTATGTGAAACTAGAAAGTCTGAGGCTATTTATAATAATTATATAATCGGAGAGACAGATGATGGGGATGCTTATTTTAAGTTAGAGAATGAAAGTCCAAAACCGTTTCTTCAAAATGAAATACAGCATATAAAAAAGATGGATAGAAATGAAGCAAGTACAGATGAAGAAAAAAACTTGCAGAATAACTTTGATGATTTGTTTTCCTATATTTCAGTTGAAAATCTTAGCTCAACTTTTGGTATAGAACAAGATGATAGATCAGCATATATAGATGCCTTAGTTGCTATACGCGAACAAGTTTTAAAACATCTCAAAGTGATATATATAACTGTCGAAGAGGAAGAAGAAGCTTATACGATATTTGAAACACTCAATGCTAGAGGTATGGACTTAAGTTCAGTTGATCTCATAAAAAATACCCTCTTTAAAAATATGCAAACAGTACATCCAGATGATGATGCGAAAACTAAATGGAAATCTATATATGATATTGTTAATTCGAGATCTTCCAGATCTGGAAATTTAGATAATTATGTAAGACATTGGTGGATATCAAGATATTCAAATGCTAGCAAAGATACTTTATACAAGAATTTTAAAAGAGAGCTAAAAAAAGGTAAGATTAAACCTGAAACATTTATTTCTGAATTATATGATGACTCAAAAATGTATAAAGTCATTTCTTTCCCTTATAAAGAAGATTTTCCTCGACAGGAAGATGCATCAGTTTATGATTCACTTCAGGCTTTTAAAATTTTCAATATTGCTCAACAGAAACCATTTTTTATATCTTTGTTCAGAAAAAAAGAAGATAAGGTGATAGCACATAAAGATTTTGTTGATATCATTACATTCTTGGAAGACTTTCACTTCGTTTTTAATGCGATATGTTCTCAAAGAGCATCTGGACTAGACCAAATCTATGCTCGAAGTGCTAGAGGTTTGTTTAATTCTAAAAATAAAATAGAATATAAACCTGTTTTAAGTGATCTGAAAGAACAATTAATAAAGAAGGTTCCAGAAAAAGATGTTTTTATTAGAAAGTTTTGTGAGTTGAAATATTTAAAGAAAGATACAGCGGATAAAAAGTTGATTCAATATATTTTCAATAAAATAGAAAGTTTTAGTTTTAAAAATAAAGAATTTTCTGCAGACTTTTTTACTCTTGAACACATTGAGCCACAAGATTCAAAGCTTATTAGTAAGAAGAGTATAGGTAAAATTGGCAACTTACTACCTTTAGGAAATAAGTTGAATGCAGAAGCAGATAATATGAAGGTGAATGAAAAGATATCTATATATAGAAAATCTGATTTTATGCTTACACAAGATTTTGCTGATACCTTTTCAGGTAATTGGCATGAAAGTGATATAGACCGTAGAACTAGAAGCTTAGCAGAGTATTACTACGATAATCTGCTAAACCGACTAACACCTAAAATCAATAGTTAATTTGAAAATATTATAGTCGATCTGTTTTAAAGTATTTATAAGGCTTACCTTGGTTGGAATATTGTCTTTACTTGCTTGTTTTTTAATTTTTTTAGGTCTAATCAATTATAGTGCTAGGCATATTAATTAAAGCAAAGATTCTTAATTAAAAATGATTATAGACTTTAATTTCAGCGGTTTTTTAATCTAAGTCATTAGTCTATTACCTTCAAAGGAATAACACTTTAACCTAAGGAACACCATGAACCATCTCACCGTCGGACAACGCGCGCCTCTAAGCAACCTTGCTATTGACGACACCGCACCCATCACGCTCAAATTCACTCGCCAAAGCCCAATAGAGATGGATATCAGCTGTTTTAAACAAGGACGCTCAACATGAAAATAACATCTACTGCCAAAGCCTTCACTTTAAGCGCCTTGTTATTAAGCCTAAGCGCTTGCGTCTCTTTACCGACCAATGAAGACACCTTAACAGATGCCGATCTTATTCGCGCTGTTCAGCAAAAAGAACCCGCACCAACCGAAGGCGAGCAGCAGTGGATTATTGGCTACCATCATGGGACTGAAGTCGTTAAATCCTTTCGGTGTGCGGATTTATGTCCTGAGAATACTCTACGAATTATCTATTACAATGTGCCTGATGTAGAGAGCTGCGCTCGCATTGGTGGTGTCACTAAACAGATTTTAGTACCGATAGCAATTACCGTTGCCCCAAGAACGTTTTGTTTTCCTAAGGTGATTGCGGACAACTGGGAAGGCTATCTTAAATAAGCAGATATTGAGTAAGATGCCATCGAATAAATCTCAAATTTAGCAGTTAGCTTTTGACTCTTAAACTATTTAGTACGGAAGAACCGCCCATAGTCTAGACTGTGAGCGGTTTTTTATTGCTAAAAATTCAGTCAAAGGTGGTGAGTTCACTTACCCAACCACTAACCAAACATACCTATTGATAGCAAAAACCTCGTAAAAATAGCCTTGTACCATTTTGAGTGATATTGCATGCTTAGCTACCTATATAGGTAGGCAGTTCTATAAATGATTATCCGGTTTAACAATTTAACTGTCTAACCTTCATTAAATATTAGCCACTCCATATAATTCAATGACAGTATTTTTATGAGCCAACACAAAAAAGCTTTTTATTATCGACCCAAAACCAATCAGCATAACAGCCCAACGGTGCGTTGGACGTTTGTCATACTGGGCTGGCTATTTTTTGTATTAGGGATTATCGGTGTATTACTGCCAGTCATGCCGACTGCGCCTTTTATATTATTAGCAGCAGGTTGCTGGGCACGTAGTTCGCGGCGCTTTCACTTTTGGTTGATTAATCATAAATACTTTGGGAAATTTGTCCGCGATTGGGAAAATAATCATGCGGTGCCACTCTATGCTAAGTGGTTAGCGACAATAATGATGACTATTTCAACAACGATGTTATTTTTTAATATTCCCGCCGATATGATCTGGATGGCATGGCTGGTAGCCGTTGTCTGTACTGGGGTAGCGGTCTATTTATTCCGTTTGCCAAATGCCTAAAATACATTGATTTTCAGGTCAAAAATCGTAATAAATGGGCTTTGGTTACATGAAAGCTAAGATAAGACTTGCGAAATCAGGATGTTCCCCCTATAATACGTCCAAGCTTAAGAGCAGTTCTGCACCAAATCATTACCTCGTAGTATTAGTTATAATCCTTCGTTTTAATATTTATCGTTCAGTAGCTATTTGCAAGCGTTATCGGTCACTAGGCCATTAATAAATTTAAAAGTAGGATTATATTATGTCAGACGTTCAAAAAGGTACAGTTAAGTGGTTCAACGAAGCTAAAGGCTTTGGTTTTATCGCTCCAGAAACTGGCGCAGACGTTTTTGCTCATTACAGCGAAATCACTGGTTCAGGCTTCAAAACTTTAGCTGAAGGCCAAGAAGTTGAGTTCACTGTAACTCAAGGTCAAAAAGGCCCACAAGCCCATAACATCGTTGCTATCTAATTTGTCTTTATAGACACTTAGAGCAAGATGAAAAAAAAGCGAACCTTCGGGTTCGTTTTTTTTCGTCTACGATTTAAGATAAGCTATTTGCAATTAAAAGCTTAATATCTATAACGTAACGTGCGCTTTATGTTGAGTAGCTTTTAAATCAGACGATAAACCAAGAAAGCCGATGACTAGTATAGTCATCGGCTTTTTTAATCTATATAACTCATGGCAAGAATGATAACGAACGGTAAGGATGTTTGGTAGTTTACTTTAGCCAAGCAAGCTTATACCAATATTAATCAATCCACCGCCAACGATCAACCAAGCGAACATAATCGCTCCTAAGATAAGGGGCTTAACGCCAGCTTGTTTGATAGCGCCCAAATGCGTGGTTAGACCCAGCGCAAACATCGCCATGGTGAGCAGCACGTCGTCTAGCATCACCATACTACGCTCAAAGCTTGCGGTCATCGGCACCCAAGTGTGTAGTAAAACGATGGCAATAAATATAAAGGCAAACCAAGGAACTTTGACTTGTTGAATGCGATTCATAAACGATGGTTTTTTGCCATTGTCGCTGCTACCTTTGGTTAAGGCAAACGATAAAATAAGTAAAAAAGGGGCAAGCATCATGACGCGTATCATCTTGGTGACAACCGCTGTGTCACCCACTTCGGGACTGACTGCGTTACCAGCGACGACGACTTGCGCCACTTCATGAATGGTGGAACCCGTATAAATCCCGTACTGCTGAGCATTTAGCCAAGGTTGCAACCAACCAAGATGGTATAAAAACGGATAGAGCAACATCGCAACCGTACCAAAGACCACCACTGTCGCCACGGCAATAGTGACTTTGTGTGCTTCTGCTTTGACCACAGGCTCGGTGGCAATAACCGCGGCGGCACCGCAAATGCTTGCGCCTGACCCAATTAATAGCGTCGTTTGTTTATCGACTTTTAACCATCGGGTACCTATCCAATAGGTGAGTAAAAAGGTCGATGTCAATACCAACGCATCGCTCATCACCGCAGACAGTCCGACACTTGATACTTGCGTTAAGGTCAGCTTAAAGCCATAAAACATGATGGCGAGGCGCAATATTTGACCTTTGGCAAATGCCACGCCGACACTTAATCGCTCAGCAAGGCTGGGATAGACAGTATTGCCCAATACCATACCAATGAGAATGGCTAAAGTGAGAGAAGACAAGCCAACGATACGTCCATTTGTCCATGTGTTGACACTAGTATTGAGCCACAAACAAAATAAGCTGCCAATCAGCACGACAATAAGCCCTGCTAAATGGCGGCTGCGCGGGAGATAGTTATTTACTGATTGGGTCAAGGCGTACATGACTGACTGTCCTATTATGTATTATCTATAATCGAAATAAGCATAAGCTTATGAATAGACATTATAAGGCAGACCAATCTATAATAAAAACAGATTAATTAGATAAAAACTATCGATTTTTTAGGTTGATAAAAGTCTTTGGGCTAAAAAGATGGTTTTTTAGATAATAAAGGGTTTTTAAAATAACAGGTGGTTTTTAGATTGTATCAATAAGATAGGTGTCAGAGAAATTATGAAAAAAGCCATGCAGGTATTGCCAAAGATTACCTTCAAGCAATTATCAGTGTTTGTCAGTATTTATCAAACGGGTAGTACCAGCCGTGCCAGTGAAGCGCTGCATTTATCGCAGTCGGCCGTCAGTAGTGCGCTGACAGAATTAGAAGCAAGGCTACAAATGCCATTGTTTGAGCGCGTCGGGCGTAGGCTTAATCAGCACCCCAACGCCCATCCTATTTATATACAGGCACAAGCCATCTTGGGGCAGGCTGTAACTCTAGAGCATTATCATAAGCATCAAGCAGGGCAGATTCATATCGGTGCCAGTACCACGATTGGTAATTATGTGCTGCCGCCGCTGCTTGCCAAGCTATATGCGGCGCTACCCGACGCCCATATCGATATGTATATCGCTAATACTCAAGAAGTGGTCAGCGAAGTTGAGCAATTAAATATTGATATTGCGCTCGTAGAGGGAATGCCACGCCCCACAGATATGAAGGTGATTGAGCAGCGTGCGTGGCGGACAGATACCTTGATGATCTTTACCAAGCGCGATAGCAAATGGTTGACAGACATGGCAGCGTATAATGATGCGGATAATTGCTACGAGCTTAGCATTGCACAACTGGCAAAGCTGCCGCTATTGGTACGAGAGGCAGGGTCAGGTACACGGCAAATTATCGATGAGCAGCTGCTGAAGCATTTGCCTGATGCGGAGATTGTGATGGCGATTCAGCAGTCGGAAGCTATTAAGCATATGGTGAGTGCAGATATTGGTCTTGGTTGTTTATCACAGCATGTCATTCAGGCAGAGCTGACAGCAGGAGCGTTGGTACAGGTGAAAGTCGGAGGCATCGATTTGTCACGGACTTGGTGGCTAGTGTGGCATAAAGCCCGCCATCAAAGCCCGATTTGGCAAAGCTTTATTGATATTTTGACAGAAGATTAATTTTAGTGACAAATATAGAGGTATTAGCGAGAATATCTACTATTTCAATGAGTAGTAAAAAAGCGCAAAGTTATACAATGCGCTATTTTTAATGAGCTTTTTTAATAGTTTTAACTAACTTGGAAACGAGGTTAAGTCTTTTCTTAAACTACTTATTAACGGGTTTATCCAGTCTTACGACCAAGCTATCGCATGGGACGTTAGGCAAGATATTATCTGCCGTCGCGCCACTGAGCCAAGCGGCGATACCATGGCGTTCATGACGACCGATGACTAGTAAATCAACATCATGCTTGTGACAATAGTTGACGATGCCTTCACTGTTAGAGATGGCAGTGGTCACTTCAGAATTCACCGCATGTAGATCATTACGCTCCAAAAACTGTGCCAGTTTGGCACGCGCCTCCTGACAGCGTTCATCGTCAATCTCATCGTATAAGCTGGAGGCTGGCACCAGCTCATAGCCAAAGCCAACCATGGTATCTTTGACGATATGTAATACCGATAACTTGGCGTTAGGACGATTCTCGACGATACGTTTGGCCTTTTGGGCGACCACATCAGCATCGGACATTAAGTCGGTGACCAATAAAATATGTTCGTAACTCATAGCGGCTCCTTGTGACAGATGATTTTAACTATAGCACTACTGATGGCTGCTGTTAAGTAAGCTTTGAGTTCGCTTTGTGAAAATCCGACATTCTGCCATATTGGTCATCTTTATTACTACAGTATCTTGACTTATGAAGGTGCGAACCCCATCTAATTCCGTTAGGCAAATTCTTTTTAATTTATACCGGCGCATTGCTGTCATTTAAAATGATGCACGGGTACATGCCATTAAATTTGAATATTACTCATAAGTTAATCACAATAATACTCACAATATTTTTATATGAATAGCATATAAAAAAGACCCTACGATAAGTATTACATACACTATTTATCTATTGTTTACTCCGATTTTATTTTATCGCCACTGGCTAGATTTAGTCATTAATCGCATATTATTCTAAATAAAATTAGAGCAATCCATAAGGAAAATTATGACCGACACGTTATCTACTACTGATCTAACTTTGCATCCTGCCTTTGAGCTGATTGAGCATCGCCATATCGATGCATTGTCGATGGACGTATTAATAAGCCAGCACGTCAAAACAAGAGCGATGCATTACCATTTGGCACATCCGAGTGACGAAAATGCCTTTTTGGTTGGCTTTCGCACTCAGCCAATGGATTCAAAAGGCGAGGCGCATATTTTAGAGCACGTGGCTTTATGTGGCTCTGTGAAGTTCCCCGTTCGTGACCCATTTTTTTCAATGATTAAACGCTCATTAAACACGTTTATGAATGCGATGACCGCTGCCGATTGGACGGCGTATCCGTATGCGACGCAAAATAAAAACGACTACTTTAATTTGCTAGCCGTTTATCTGGATGCCTCGTTTTTTCCAAATATTCATCCGCTGGATTTTGCCCAAGAAGGCATTCGTGTAGAGTTAGACGAAAATGACAAGCCGCAATTTAAAGGCATCGTTTTTAATGAAATGAAAGGCGCAATGAGTGGTGAGATTGACCAGTTGTATCATACGGTCGCCCATCATTTATTCCCAACGACGACGTATCACTATAATTCGGGCGGCGATCCTGCCGATATTCCTGACTTGACCCATACTGAGCTGGTTGAATTTCATCAGAGTCATTATCATCCATCAAACAGCGTGATTATGAGCTTTGGTAATATTCCAGTCGCTGAAACCCAAGCCAAAATCCATGAAGATGCCTTGATTCAGTTTGAAGCAGGTAAAAAACACGTCTCACGTCCTGAAAAACGCCTGTCTGCACCGATTAGTGCGGTTGATACTTATACGGCTGACGAAGCAGGGCCTGACCAAACGCATCATGTGATTGCATGGTTATTACCATCGATTACTGATCCGAAGCAGCGTTTAGCATTGCGTTTATTAGAAGGCGTGTTGGTTGAACATGCTGGCTCACCGTTACGTGCTTATTTGGATAGCCATCCACTTGGTAAAGCACCAAGTCCGCTACTAGGGCTGGATGACAGTCATTATGAAATGGTCTTTTATACCGGTCTGCGCGGTTCAAACCCTGAACACGCCGAAGCGGTAGAACAGGGCATTATTGATTTGCTTACACAAGTGGCGAGCAAACCGATTGATGATGAAACGATTGAGACGATTCTGCATCAAATCGAGATCGATCAGCGCCATATCGGCGGCGATAGCATGCCCTATGGTCTAAATCTCATGCTAGAAGGCTTTAGCACTGCCATTCATGATGGTAATCCTATCGATGTCTGGGAAGTTGATGAGCATTTGCAGTGGCTACGTGAGCAAGTAAAAGATGCGCAATGGTTACCGAATTTAATCAAGCAGCATTTGCTTGATAATCAGCACCGTGTCCGTGTGACCATGACGCCTGATAGTGAAAAAACCGCCCGTTTGGCGGCAGCTGAGCAGACCCGTCTTGATACCATCGAGATGGATTTGACCGCTGATGATAAAGCCGTCTTAAAACAACAAGCACTTGATTTGGCAGCGCGCCAAGCAGCGCCTGATGATTTAAGCTTATTGCCAAAAGTGGGTTTAGAAGACGTTCCAACCGATATCAGCTTTAAACAAGGCACGCAAAAGCAGATTAATTTAAGTGGCAAAGAAAGTACGTTATTTGAATATGAAGCAGGCACTAATGGCTTATATTATTATCAAATAATTGTACCGTTGACTGATGCGATTGGTAATGAGGATACAAGCGAGCTGCCCGTTAATGAAGTCATTAATCATCCGCTATTGCCGATCTATTTGAGCTTATTGTCAGAATTGGGTACAGATTCGCTCAGCGCGCATGAAATGCAGGCCAAACAAGCGGCGCATTCATCAGGGGTGACTGCTAGAATCAGCCAGCGTACCAATGTCGATGACAGCCAAGCGATTAGCAGCTATTTCGTCGTGGCAACGCGCGCACTCAATCGTAAACCTGAAGCGATTGATTTGCTCAAAGAAGTCATGGAACACAGTATCTTTAGTGAGCATGATCGTATCAAAGAAATCTTGCAGCAGCGTCAAGCAGGCTGGCAATCAAACCTTGCTGGTTCAGGGCATTCTTATGCCATGCAAACCGCCAGCCGTGGTATGAGTCGCCAAGCGCAATTAGAATATGTGCGCAGTGGTTTGCCAGCATTGAACGCGCTAAAAGACTTCTTAACCCATGCCAGTAGCGATGATGCACAGTGGGATAAATTAGCAACCAGTTTGATGGACTTACATCAACGTCTAATTAGTTTGCCTAAGCACGCGGTTATCATCTGTGAAGCGGAGCAAACCGAACGCTTAAGCAATTTAATCGTTGATAGCTGGAAAGACAGTCAAGCGCCAAAAATTGCAGCGCAGTTAAAAAATACCGATGCGAGTATCGACGCCAATATCCCAAGCGAGTTTGCCGAATTGCAACTTGATGCGGCGTTAAATGGTGAGAAAGACGCGGTCAAAGTGCTAGAAAGTGATGTGACGCTCGATGTTGAAGACTTGGCGTGGCTAGTGCCAACCAACGTCTATCATAATGCCAGTGCTTATACCGTGCCAGCGGCTGATCATCCAGATACGGCAGCCTTGATGGTATTAGCGTCTTATCTACGCAATGGTTATCTGCATAGCGCTATTCGTGAGCGCGGCGGTGCTTATGGCGGCGGTGCGGGCTACGATGCCAATGCCTGTGCCTTTAAGTTCTTTAGCTACCGTGATCCGCAGTGTGCTGAAACTTTTGCGCACTTTGATGCCAGTATCGAGTGGCTATTGAATGAACCGCAAACCGATGAGCAATTAGAAGAGGCCATCTTAGGTATCATCTCAGGAATGGATAAGCCAGGCTCTCCAGCAGGGGAGGCGGTTAAAGCCTGCTTTGCAGATTTGCATCATCGCGGCGTCGACTGGCAGCGTAAAATGCGTGCCTCAATATTGGCCGTGACCGTGGCAGACTTGCAGCGCGTCGCCAAGCAATATCTACAAGGGCAAAAGCACGTACGTGCAGTACTCGCGCCTTATGATAAAGAAGTAGCGGTAAAAGAGCTTGGCTTTAACGTTTGTAAAATTAAAAGTTAATAAGTGATAGCCAAAGCTAAAGTGTAGATAGTAAAAGAGCAGATAATACTAAAGTATTGTCTGCTTTTATTTTTGTTTTAAACAATCTATGCTGTAGCGGTTTAGCCGTCGCTAGTTATTATCTTAAACATCGCGGTTATTACTATATTTTGACATTATGGGCGTTAGTTGGTCACAGCTTAGCGGTGATGGCTTTTATAAAATTATAGCATTATTAGCTTTTGTAGCTTTTCTTGTCAACTATGCCGTGGTCTTTTACAACCTTTGGTGGATGCAGAAATTATGGAAAAAATAAATAATAAAATGGGCTTTCGTAAAGCTATTAGCCGCGCAGCTGTGCCGTTATCTTCATTAACGATATCGATGCTATTGGCGCTATTTGTTGTAGGCTGTGATAGCTCAAGCTCAACTATAGAAGATGATGTTACTGTAGAAGAGGAGACAGTAGATTCACTGAATTATCTACAAAAGCAATTTACGCCAGCTGATGACTCAAAGGCTACAGTAGAAGGCATTCAAAGTTTAGCTACTGCAAATAATGACTTTGCCATTAAGATGTATCAACAGCTCAATCAAGATAAGCCTGTGGATAATCTCGTATTCTCTCCTTATAGTATCTCCTCAGCCATGATGCTCGGCTATATCGGTGCCAGTGGGCTCACTTATGATGAGATTAAGCAAGTCTTCAGCTATCCAGAAGTGGATAAGATGCTACCTAATGCAGCAAGGTTATACAATCAGCTAAACCGTCCTAGCGCAAACTATAGCTTGTCTAGTGTTAATGAGCTATGGATTCAAAAGGGATTAAGCCTTAACTCAAATTATTTAGATAATATAAGCCGATATCTAGCTGGCAATGTCGGATCACTTGATTTCGCTAATGATCCTGATTTGGCTATACAAACCATCAACCAGTCCATTGCTAAACAGACTAATAATCTTATACCAAGGATACTATCAAAAGACGATATCAGTAAATCAACGCGTACCGTCTTGACCAACGCGCTTTATTTTAAAGGCGCTTGGGCAAATGAGTTTTATGATGGATTTACTGAGCCCATGCCGTTTCGTACTTTTGAGCAGGCGAATAATGCTAATAGCGAATCGGTAGTAAATATGATGCATCAAAATGCATGGTTTGGTTATATCGAGGATGAGCAAGCACAGATCCTTGATATGCCATACGCTGGCGATGAAATAGCTATGATAGTGATACTACCCAAAGAGACAAGTAAAAAAGCATTTCAACAATTGATTGATTTGCTGTCAGCTAAAAAAATTACAGCGTGGCAAACACAGTTTTCTGATAAAGATATTGATCTATATTTGCCCAAGTTTAAAATGGATATAAAAAATGCCGCCATGGCTGATACACTTATAAGTATGGGGATGCCAAGCGCTTTTACAGATGGCGCTGACTTCTCAGAATTTAGTAAAGACTTTAAACTCCAGTTTAATAAGGTGATTCATCAAGCAGTAATAGAGGTAGATGAGATTGGAACAGAAGCCACAGCAGCGACAGTCATTGAGATGATTGCGGACGCTTCGGAGGAGGAAGAGCCGATAATTCCTATTGAATTCAAAGCGGATCATCCGTTTATTTATACTATTTATCATAAGCCGACCGGTACCATTTTATTTATGGGACAAATGGTGAAAACAACAGATTAAATTAATTTTATAACACTCAAAGCTATATTCATATTTAAAAGCTGCCACTTTAAAAATGGCAGCTTTTATTGTGCATTCACTATGATTAACTACTTTCTAATTAAGTAATTGGCGACTGCTTTATAGGCAGGTAAAGAAGTCGGGTCTATTTTGCCGTTACTGGCATCTGGGTATGACGCAAAACGCACAATGACCATATCGGCTGCTGGATCGACATAGACAGTTTGACCGTGGACGCCGCGTGCTGCATAGATGGGCGTGGGGTTATTAAATAACCACCACATGCTTGTGTAGCTGCCGTTAGTCAGCTGCTTATAATCGGCTTTCGCAAAAGCCTCTTTATCGCCACCCGCTTCGATATTATCAACGACCGCAGCTGGGAATAAGCGCTCACCATTAATCTCACCTTTATTGAGCATCAAGCTACCAATGCGTGCCATATCATGCAAACCTGCACTAAGACCGCCGCCAGCAAACGGCGTACCTTTAGCATCGACCGTCATATAGGCGCTTTGTTCAGCGCCGATTTTTTGCCAGATGCGTTCAGAGAGTAATGCATTCACCGCTTTACCAGTCGTACGCGAAATAATCCAACCTAGCGCGTCGCTATTAATGGTTCGATAGTTGAATGCTTCCCCATGTTCGCCGTTCTTCTTAACTGTTTGCAGGTACTCAAAGTAACCATTGGGTCCTTTATAGTCTTTCGGTTTTGGTAGTGGGCTTGCCGCTTCTGAATACTTCCAGATATCGGCATTAGGATCAGCATAGTCTTCGCTATAATCTAGCGCTGTGGTCATGTCCATGACTTGGCGTACGGTTGCATCACCAAAGCCACTGTTCTTGAGCTCTGGAATGATAGAGGACACCAAAGCTTTATCGTCAAGCTTACCTTCGGTCACGAGGATTTCTGCTAACAGCCCAGTCATTGATTTGGTCATCGACATCGCCGCATGATTGCCCAGCTCATTGAGGCAGCCGTTTTGGCGCTCGTA
Source organism: Psychrobacter immobilis (assembly GCA_904846265.1). GTDB lineage: Bacteria > Pseudomonadota > Gammaproteobacteria > Pseudomonadales > Moraxellaceae > Psychrobacter > Psychrobacter immobilis_A. Next base: position 167,771 of record CAJHAA010000002.1, read on the forward strand.
TACCACCTTGCCATGATGCATGACCATAATGCCGTCAGTATAATTGGCATCCAGTGATTGCTTCCACGTCATTAGGCGCTTACTGTTAGTAGGCATAAAGGTGATGGCATCGATATTTTTATCTAACTCATAGCTGAGCTTGGAAGGCGCGCCGATACCGCGACTGACGTCAGTGGTAGGCATCAACTCACGGATATGACAGACCGTCCAACGCAGCTTGGGAAAACTAAAAAAATTAGAGGAAGGTTGAGTAATCAGTTTATCGGCAGGCGGCGGAAAACCTTGCATCCAGCCAAGCGTTTGTGGGTCGGATTGTTTGGCGGTTAACCGTGCATCTTCCGCATGGCTGGTGATACTTATACTGGTTAGAGTCATGGCGATGGTCAGCGGTAATAGAGGTAAAGAGCGTTGCAATAAAGTCAGCATAATATTCTCGCAAGTCGGCTTAAACGATTAACTTCAGACAATAAAAAACCATTGATAAGTGGCTATATTCAAAACTTAGCATAAGACTTATCAATGGTTTTTACCAACCACTTTTGTAAAGCAATTGATTTTTTTATAAGGTTATTTTTTATAACGTTATGTTTATAACTCTATTCTTTATATGCTTAGGGTTAGTAGCGCTTGATCGCTTGGTCTTTACCGATGATATCCTGATGAATAGGGAAATTTTCATGGTTATCGTATTGCTTGCGGTCAGCAAAGTAACTTTTTAGGGTACGACGTACCGCTTCAAAGGCAAGTTTGTCCCATGGAATATCTTCTTCAGTAAATAACGCACAATCAAGACTTTCAGAGCCGATGCCATAAGCACCGTCTTTTAGCTCAGTGATATAGATGCTATAGATTTGCCCGATATCAGGAATATCATATAAGCAATATAAATGCGGATTGATGACGACCGCTTCTGCTTCTTCAAAACTTTCACGAGCGGCCCCTTCTGCCATGGTTTCGCCATTTTCCATAAAGCCAGCTGGCAGTGTCCATAAGCCATACTGTGGCTCGATCGCGCGGCGACATAGCAGTACCCGATGCTTATGCACAACGAGTGAGCCACAAATCACTTTTGGATTTTCATAGTGAATATAGTGGCAATTGGGGCATACCAAGCGTGGGATATTATCCGTGGCTGGTATTTTGCGTTCCGCTTCATGACCGCATTGTAAACAATAGCGCATATCAACTGCCTTATTTAATGATAAATCTACATGATAAATAGAAATGAGAAAAAGGATTGTCGTTCTTTGAAAAATTATGATTCTTATTTTATAAAATAGTATGACTTTAGCTTATCAGATGTTATGTGATCATAGCTGTTAATCCTAAGATAACACAAATTCTCATCACACTGGCAGTGATAATAACAAGCACACAGGTTTGCGCAACTGCTTACGGCTACGGTTGCTATTAATGAATGCATCAGCAGGCAAAGCAGGACAGTCACATAAAGTATATGCAGTCACGATAAGATTGCGCTAGGCTAGACTCACGCTAACTATTGAATGATAGCTTTACCAACAACAAGAGTAATGGCTTCCGCGACTGGTGTTGCTCTAAGTAAGGGTAACCAGCAAAGCGCGCGCATCTATCAGAGTAGGGGATATTAAAAAATGCCACTTTACGTCGCCAAGCATAACGATGAATGAATGGAAACCAACATGTAGTAGATGCGATACGCGTAGCAATAACTCTGGCGCAAGCGTTGTACACATTGCGAGAGATAAGCTCCACCATCCGATGCTTAATTCTAATAAAAATATAGGGCAATAATCATGTTACTTCCCCCGCAGTCGCTACGTTTTGATGAGTTTTCAGTCGCTGTGCCGGACTTTATTCGTTATCCCACTATTAGAACGCTGGCGGAACGGGTGCAGCATGAGACCTTAAATGCCGTTACCAGTCCTGCGCTGTATGATGCTAGCACTTCTCGTAGCACTCGCATTCTAGATAGCTTGTATCAAACACCCATTGCCGATGCCTCGGTATTGGTTGCCATTACCCATGAACGCCATCCAAAGCTGCTACTGACACGCCGCGCTGCGCACATGAACAGCCATGCTGGCGAGGTCTCTTGCGTTGGTGGTAAACATGACGCAGGCGACGGTAATAATGTCGTCACCGCTTTGCGTGAAGCCTGTGAAGAGACGGCACTACCACCTAATAAAGTCCAGCTAATTGGTCAATTGCCCATTCAAACCTCTAAAAGTGGTATGAGTGTGCGTCCTATTGTGGCGCTGATTGCGCCAGATTTACTATTGGTACCTGAGCTTGGCGAAATCTCGCGCATTTTTTGGGCAGATTTTGAAACCTTGCTGACTCAGCCTACTGTCGAGTATGCGGTAGAATATGCAATGCAAGATAAGATCGCGACTATTCTCACGCCTAGCTGGCAAGTGGATGGTGAAACGGTTTGGGGTCTGACAGGACGAGTCATTGCCAGTCTGCTAGAAACAGGCTTTGATCGGCAGCTTGAGTGGTATTATCGTATCCAAAATACGCGTAATTAATCCGTAAGGCGGCTAACGGCTAACGGCTGACGTCTAAACGTTATTCGTTTTATTTTAGCTACTATGCTTTATTTATAATTGCTTACTTATAATAATCGTCGTTTTTTTTAAGCCACCAGTTCATATTATCTTGGCGTTTGGCGCGGAAGGCTTCTAATTTTTCAGCCACACTTTGATTGTGTTGGCGTGCCGTATCGAGCGCAAAGAGAATCGGCACCGATGATAAGACACCAAAGCGGATTTTTGATTTTGGCAAATCCAGCCCATCGCCGATATCATCGCCGACCAAAGTACGAGTCACGCTAGCATTGACCATCTCAACGAAACGCCCCCGTCGATTGTCTTCGCCCATCAGCTGACGCGGCAAATCATGCAAGGCTTTGGCTAATGGTTGCCCCATTTTAAAATCAAGTTGCTGAATTGATAAATAGGTATAAAGCCATTCCCAACAGGCGGTTTCATCTTTTGGCAGGCGCTCTAAGTCAACCCCCATCCAATAACTGGCAAGATTCCATAGATGCAGAATACCTGCCGCTTCTTCAGTGCTGATGCGTGCGCCAAGTAGCCGTAACCCGCGCATAATCAACAATGAAAACTGCAAATGAGTAGCAATCATGTCGGTTTGATTGATAGGAAGACCCCAATAATCAGTATTCCAGCTGCCATCTGGCTTGTGATGTTGGTCGGCATTTGGTATGACGCCTTTAGCAGCATTGCCTTTACCTTTGAGCAAGTTTTGCCGTACTAGGGTATGAATTTGCCGCACCTTGATTGATTGCCGCCAACCTTCTGAGCCAATCGCCAATACTTGCTCGATAGACTGACGTTGATTATGGGCGTTTGTATTCGACTTATGTAATGGGGGATGTTCAGAGACGGCTAGGATATAGGCATACGTACGCATCAGGCGCGGCAGGGCATCGTGCATCAATGCGCCTGTCTGAATGAGCGGCAGGGAGAGGGCGGGAATGCTGTAGCCTGCCATCAGGGCGACATTACGTAGTAGCCAAATCAGCATCAGCGGATAGCGTCGATAGGCAACCGCACCGATTTGGGCAAGCTTGGGATCGAACCAATCGGGATGGTGGCTAAATTGTTCAGCCAAGGCGTTAAATGCAGAGTTGTTTGTGAGATTAGCATCGAATTTATTGCTATTGCTGCTGTCGCTGATAATAAATTGCTGTAGGGGCTTTGCAAAACGAATGCCGTCAGCGGCCAACGTATCTGCCAGTGAATCGCCAATATCGTAGCCCGCGACTATTTCATTTAATAAATCTTGCGAGATAACGAAGTCTTTTGGCAATAAATAACGCTTGATGCGCTTTAATACTTGCAAGTCGCTATGGTCATCAATCGCGGTCGTCCGTCCGTGACGCTGATAAGGTTTTATTAAGGGTTGTTGGTGATTCAAAGTAGCAGCCGTCTGTTTATCAGTTATGTTGATTGAATCCATATTTATCAAATGCCTTCTTACCAAATGCCTTCTTACCAAATATTTTCCTATTAGATTATTTCACAAGGCCAATAGTATTAATAGCTATTTGACTGGTTTAGAGCTTCTAATTGTCTTTGCGTGGTGTTCATACGGTGCTTGGCTTTACGCAGCTCGTCGGCTAATGATAGTAGACGCGCGCGTGCTTCTTTTTCATTAGCAAAGTTTAACATCGCCCCACTTTCTAGCTTATCAAACTCTTCTTGGTAGGTTTCTATGAGGCGCTTGTCTTTGTCTAACTGACTGTCTAATGCATAATAGTCTAAGCCTTTTTGATTAGCAGTTTGCAGTGTGTTCGCCAAGGTTAAAGGGCAAACATTATTGAGCTGACGTCCGCGCCGACCGACATTGTAAGCATTACTGGTCGTGCAGTATTGCTTAAGACCCAGCTGGCGACCGCGCTCCCATGCCAGATAGTTGGGGGCAACACTGGCCTTGGCACAGGCTTTGGCATGTGATGCAAGGCGGTCTGATGGGTAACCTGCCACGCCATCATTGTAGCCAATAGCCTGCCAGTCACCAACGAGGCACTCCTGCTTAGAGAGCGTGGCACAGCTTGATAGTAAAACAATGCTACCAAGGAGCGCCAAGCTTAACGAAGGCCGCAGTACAAACTGTCGCATGATTCTCTCTTCTATGGCTATTGATGCAAGTGCTGATATGGCTAATGAAAAATACTTTTAATGAACCATGCTCGGCTGCCAAAGTACGTGAACTATAAAATCATAAGCCACCGATAAGCTAAATCGCCTTTAGGTGGCTTATCTTCTTATTAATGAGGGCGAGTCAGATCGACTGAGGTGCCGCTTACATTGTCTTTCAAGCTGACTTTGAGCATGAGGTAACCTGCGATACCAGAGACGATTGAGCCCATAATAATACCTAAGCGCTCATCAAATAAGGCTGTTTCACCAGCAAATGCCAGACCGCCAATGAACAGACTCATGGTAAAACCAACACCACAGAGTAAGGCTGCACCGTAAATCTGCTTATAGTTCATGCCTCTTGGCATGGTTGAGATACCAAGCTTAAAGATTAACCAGCACATGATCATCACACCCAGTTGCTTACCGATGAATAGACCGGCCGCAATACCAAGCGGTACTGAATGGAACAGCTCAGCGAAGCCTGCACCTTTGAGAGATATGCCTGAGTTAGCAAATGCGAATAATGGCAAGATACCGAAGGCAACGGTGTTATGTAAATCGTGCTCTAGCTCTTCTAGTGGTGAGTGCTCAGGATCAGTACGGTCAAACATAGGAATAAATAGTGCTAAGACCACGCCAGCCAAGGTGGCATGGATGCCGGACTTGAGTACCGCAATCCACATGATCACACCGATCAGCAGATAAGGCGTGATGCTGGTGACGTTGCGACGATTAAGAAGGTATAAGAAAGGTAGACATAGACCTGCCACTGCCAATGACTCTAATGACAAATCACTGGTATAAAATAAAGCGATGATTAAAATGGCGCCAATATCATCAAAAATAGCAATCGATACTAAAAATACTTTTAAAGAGTTGGGGACGCGGTTGCCTAATAAGCTCAAAATACCTAGGGCAAAAGCAATATCAGTCGCGGCTGGAATCGCCCATCCTTTCCAAAACTCAGGCTCGTTATAGTTAAAAAGTAGATAGACAATCGCTGGCATAATCATGCCACCGAGCGCCGCACCAGCTGGCAAGATGATTTGCTTAACATTAGACAGCTCACCGATCAACACTTCACGCTTTAGCTCAAGTCCCACTAAAAAAAAGAAAATCGCCATTAAACCGTCATTGATCCAGTGATGAGCGTCTTTAGCGATAGCGAACTCACCGATTTGAATGGCAACGGGTGCGTGAATAAAGCCCTCATACCACACATTAAGAGGGGAGTTGGCAATAATCATTGCAGCAATGGCAGCCAATGCTAGGACGATACCGCCCGCTGCCTCAAATTCAAAAAATGCTTTAATCCTGCGTATTGCCATATCATCCTCATTTGCTAAACACGAATTACAAATTAATCCAATAACCTCAAATATCTATGACACGACTCATAAAGACATGATAGACAGCAACAGTTTCTCATACTCTTATTGATATAGACAACAAAATACGTCAACCAAAAGTTATAAGTGCCGCCTGTCACATTAATAATAGCGATATTATAAAGTCGATAGAGCAGACAAAAGCCTTATAAGTCGTTACATACTTTTAATCAATCGCTGCTTATTTTAGATACTTATTAAGCCGTTAGACAAATCTAGCAGACTTTTTTACGTTTTTGGCTTTTTTTAGCGTTTTATCTTTATAATGATTGGCATTTTGTGATGTTCTGTCACAGCTTTAATACATATCAGCAGTACTATCAGCTAATGAATAGCAAAGTTGATAGCAACATTGCTACTAATATTTTATTTCCTGTTCTTAAAGCCAGTTTTTAGGACTTCCTCATTTTCCATCATAAAATTTACAGGTCAGCGTCATGGACTTATCGCTTTCGTTAGAGGTTATATTAATGCTTACCGCTGTGGCAGCGTTGGCAGGCTTTATTGATGCTATCGCTGGTGGTGGCGGTTTATTGACCATCCCCGCCATGTTACTCGCCAATATCCCACCAGTGCTAACGCTCGGTACCAATAAGCTACAAGCCGCTTCAGGTGCGCTAGCAGCCTCTATTACGATGATTAGAAAAGGGGTGGTCAAACCGCAACGTATCAAAGTAGCTATTGTTGGCGCTTTTATCGGTTCTGTTCTTGGCACTATCGCTGTACAGATGTCGCCGCCAGATCTGCTTGAGACACTGATTCCGTTTTTGATTGCGGCTATCGGGATTTATACCTTGTTTGCGCCTCGACTTGGCGAAGTAGAAGCTGCGCCGCGTATCTCAGAAGGCAAATGGCAAAAAGTGGTTGCACCATTAATTGGTTTTTATGATGGTTATATTGGACCAGGCACAGGGATGTTTTTTGCGCTCGGCAACGTGGCGTTGCGCGGTCGGCAAATTATCGAAGCAACAGGTGCAGCAAAGGTATTGAATCTATCGACCAATATTGGCTCGTTAATATTCTTTATTTTGGGCGGTAATGTCTTGTGGAAAGTAGGGCTTGCCATGATGGTGGGACAAACGATAGGCGCGTATTTTGGCTCTCATATGGTGGTCAAGGGCGGTAGTAAGCTGATTCGTCCGATGATTGTAGTGGTATGCTTGGCGATGGTAACCAAATACGTTTTTGGTTGATTGTTGTTCATCAAGTAAATGTATTTAGCAAAGAAAAAACCTCAGCCAATATGACTGAGGTTTTTTATGTATCGTGAATAAATTATCAAAATCTATTCAATGCGAGTGCCTAGCGGCGACGATCGATATCATCGTACTCACTGCCCATGATCCCATCACTAAAGACTTCAGAGAATTCACGCTCATTGTCTTCATCAATGTGACCATCAAACACGTCTTTTGCGCCAGCGTTAGGATCGTTATAAATAGCCAAATCCATTTTGCCTTCTGATTTTGCCACAATAGCCGTCACAGCAGCATCGCCACCGACGTTCACTGCGGTACGTAACATATCAAGGATACGATCCACACCTAAGATAAGACCGATGCCTTCGATAGGTAGACCGACTTGGGCAAATACCATTGATAGCATAATCAGACCAACACCCGGTACACCAGCGGTACCGACGGAAGCCAAAACGGACATTAGAATGACAGTTAGATACTCAGTCACGCCCAAGTCAATACCATAAATATTGGCAATGAAAATGGTCGCCGTGCCCTGCATGATGGCGGTACCATCCATGTTGATGGTCGCACCAAATGGAACAGTAAATGAAGCAACTGAGTTATTGACACCCATGCGCTTGGTTACCGTACGCAAGGTAATAGGAATCGTCGCGTTCGAGCTTGACGTACTAAAAGCAAAAATCTGAACTTCGCGCATTTTTGCCAAAAAGGTTTTGATGGATAAGCCTGAAGAGACTTTGAGTACAATCATCATAGTGACAAAGAAATGGAATGCCAATGAGCCGACCAATACCGCCACATAACCGAGCAGTGACCAAATCAAGTCTAAACCCAGCTCTGCCATTGCTTTGGTCAATAGCGCAAATACACCATAAGGCGCAAGATTCATAATGATGGTCACCATTTTTAAGATGACTTCATTGATTAATTCTAAGCTCTGCACTAAGCCTTTGGCAGGTTTACCCACCATCAAGATACTAACACCGATCAAAATAGCAAAGAAAATAATCGATAACATATCACCATTTGCCATCGCGCTGATGGGGTTTGATGGGATAATATTAGAGAACACATCTAGCAGTGGTGGTGCTGAAGCTGCTTCAAATGCCGCTTCGGTTTCGATATTCATGCCTTTACCGATACCAAATAGCACGCCAAGCCCAATCGCTGTTGCGATAGCCAGAGCTGTTGTCATCATATAAATAAGAAATGTCTTGGTGCCGATGCGACCAAGCAAACGAATATCCCCAATACCGCAAACACCGCAAATCAGTGAGATCAGCACCAAAGGCACGACTAGCATTTTGAGCGAGTTGACAAATAGCTTGCCGACAATGGCGAGGAAGCCATTGGTAATGTACGTATGAATGAAACCGCCTTCAGCGTTCAGTCCTGAATAGTTTATAAACAATCCCAGTATGATACCGAGTACCATAGCGACAATAATCTTGCCGGTCAGTCCCATATTTTTCCACATAACTTATATCCTTTGTGTACGTGCCCCAGTAGCGAATAGATAGGCTGCTCACATCAATGTGATTGTTGCCATTATTATCACCGCTCTTGCTACGTCTATTAAATTCTTTCAACTTCCACTTAGTATCACGTTTTCGGGGCACAATATAAAATAATTGTTAAGGATACTGCAACGTTTTTTTATGACTAAGGTAATATAAATCAATAGTTAAGTTATCTGCGCCGAATTTTTCGCGAGTAAAGTAGGTAAATGACAAGGCATATTGACCAATATTAAGGCGTGTTGAACATTCAAAAATAGATACGGCTGATCGCCAAAACTGTTCTAGACAAAGCATAAAATGACGGTAATGCTCATGCCTTAATTAGTTTTATAACATATTTTTTATATGGAGCTGGGAGAATTTAGTATTATTTCCAATATTAATAGAGGGAGACAGGGCTGTTTTTTGCCATTTCATTGTTAAAAGTAGACGCTTAGAATGACTAAACTGACTATTTTTAATGTTGAGCTGCCTAAAAAACAGTCTCTGTCAGTGCCATGGTTGAATCATCAAACACGCCTTAATGGTTAAAAATGGAGATTCATAACTAAAAAAAGACTGCTCAAATGGGGCAGTCTTTTCTAAGTGAATGGTCAGAATGTATCGTGCAAGGCTTCTATAGTCATTCCACTATAAAAGTATTACTGCGTTAACCTCGCTTGAAGTATTAAATATACATCTACACTCGGTTGCCTTGTACTACTTTTAAATTGAATCGACTATAGCAGCCTTAACATCTATTATTTTTTAAATATTTTAAGCCTGATTCTTTTGTGTCTTGTTATTTCAAAGCTTGTTATTTAAAAGCTTGTTATTTAAAAGCCTATTGTTTCAAAGCTTGTCATTTTAAGAATTATCAAAGCTTTTTATTTTAGACTTTGTCACTTTCATCACGGCGTAGACCATCCTGCCATTTAGAATCAGTAGCGGCAGGTTTGTCTATATCATTCTTCACATTTTCTGCATCTTCAGATATTTCAGAACGCTCTAGGTCGTCAGCATTATGTTGATTCAGACGATGGTTGTTACTCATGCGTTCACTTAAGTGTGACTCTGCGTCACGGTGGCGATGATCTAGTGCTTCCACCTCAGGCTCAGACTCATCAAAATCGGTCTGTGCACGTACCTCCTCAATGGTATCTTGCTCTTTAACCATTTCTACATCACCGTCACTCTCATAACCATGATTGGGGTTGGCATCGCCAGTTGGTTTGTCTGTATTGACGGGCGTACCCAAATCATTAGAGTCGACATCATTTTCAGCTGTCATGTTTGTCGCAATGCCGTTTCTAGCTTGCGCGTCATTTTTTAATTGTGCATAGTCCGTCAGTTGCTGTACAGCATTATCAAGGCTGTGTGGATTGGTGCGCTCTTGAGCGTGAAATAAATGTTTATCGAACACGTCAGTCAATAATGAGTCAAAGCGTATGGCGTTGTACTGAATAAGCACTTCAGCTTCTTCTTCGGTAATATCGCCGTTTTGGCTGGCATATACCACATGATCTTCAAAAGTAAGCCCTTCAAAACTGTCTTTGTGTTCAGCCTTTTTAAACCTCTGCCATAATGGCTCGATGCTCAGTAGCGTTTGATAAGCGTGTTCCATACGTCCAGTGACATCATCGGCTTCAGTATTATAATAGACCATGGTTTTGAGGTAATCACGGAACGGGTTGGCTTCAAAGTCATCCATAAAAGCATCGCCCAGCTTGCGTTTGAGCTCATCGCTTGGCGGCGTAAAGATAGAGCCGCTGGGGAAAGTCACAAAACTGACCAAACTGGCCGCCATACGATTAGGGAAGTTTGCAAAAAAGGCTTCAAAAGCTTCTTGAATGGTATATAAGCTATTTTGTAAGGCAACCTCAGCATGCAAGCGTTCGGACGTTGATTTAGTACCATGCTCATAAAACTGCAAAATAGCAGTGCTAATGAATAAATGGCTATGAATATCAGCTAAGCGTCCAGACAGCATCTCTTTACGTTTTAAGTCACCAGCGAGCAACCCTAACGCCATATCAGCCGTTAAGGCAAAGCTTGCGCTCAGGCGGTTGATGTGTTTGTAGTATGGACGAGTAAAGCTGTCTGCGAAGCTTGGTGCATGATTACTGCCACCGACATAACCTGCGACAAATGCCTTTGCGCCGCGATTAAAGGTATAACCCAAATGTTTAAAAAACAGTGTGTCGAACTGTTTGAGTGCGCCTTCTTTATCTTCGCTTTGCAGCAATTGCAGCTCATCAAAGAGATAAGGATGGCAACGCATCGCGCCTTGACCAAATATCATGAGCGAGCGCGTCAAGATATTTGCGCCTTCAACCGTGATAGATACTGGAATGGCTTGATAAGGCGTCGCCAAAAAGTTACGTGGACCCATCTGTACCGCGCGACCACCAACCACATCCATACCGTCGTTAACCACACTGCGCATGGTTTCAGTCGCATAATATTTTGCCATTGCCGTCATCACTGATGGTGTGCCGCCTTGGTTCAGACCGCAGGTGACGAGGTGACGAAATGCCTCTAGCATATAAGTGTTACTGGCCATGCGGCTGGTGGCGTCTTGGACGCCTTCAAACTTGCCAACAGAGATTTTAAACTGTTCGCGTACTTTGGCAAAAGCACCGACAGACAGATACGTCATTTCACTGGCTGAGGTTGATAAAGCTGGTAAAGAGATGCCGCGACCAACGCCCAAGCACTCCATCAGCATACGCCAACCGCGACCCGCATTTTCGACGCCACCGATGATGTAATCTAGTGGAATAAAGACGTCTTTACCATCGACTGTACCATTCATAAATGGCGAGCCAATTGGATTATGGCGTGGTCCTATGATGACACCTTCATGGCTGGCAGGCACAAGCGCACAAGTGATACCGTAATCGGTCTTATCAGGATTGCCAAGCAAACCTTCAGGATCGTGCATCTTGAATGCTAACCCCACGACCGTGGCGATAGGTGCGAGGGTAATCCAGCGCTTAGAAAAGTTCATACGCAAACCGAGCACTTGCTCTCCCTCATGCCCACCATAACAAACCACCCCTGTATCTGGAATCGCACCAGCATCGGAGCCAGCTTCTGGGCCCGTCAAACCAAAGCAAGGCACCTCGTCACCTTTGGCAAGACCGGGTAGCCAACGCTGTTTTTGTTCGTCCGTACCATAATGCATCAACAGCTCACCAGGGCCGAGCGAGTTTGGCACCATACAGGTAACCGCAGCGGTTGGCGAGCGTGAAGCGATTTTACTCATGATACGGCTTTGTGCATAAGAGCTAAAATCTAAACCGCCAAACTCTTTTGGAATGATTAAGCCTAAAAATCCATTGGCTTTGATAAATTGCCACGCTTCAGGCGACAGCTCTTTGTCTTCATGCTGAATTTTCCATTCATCAAGCATGGCGCATAGTACTTCTACTTCATTATCAATAAAGCTTTGCTCTTCTGCCGACAGCTCTGGATAGGGATATTGAGCAAAAGTATCCCAGTCGGGATTGCCCATAAACAGCTCTTTTTCCCACCAGCTGGTACCCGCATCCAGTGCTTCGCGCTCGGTATCGCTCATGCTCGGCATTGCCCCGCCCAAAGTCTTGTAAACAGGTCTGGTAATCAGTGACTGACGAATAGGAGCGACGAGCAAAACGATGCAAAGTAAAGCGATTGGTATGCCCAAAATAAGCGACCAAGGACTGATAAAGGCGGTGACAAGGACGGTAACTAGGGCAACGATACTGCCTGTGACTCGTGATAGGGACAATAAAAAGATGGCCAAAACCATGGCTAATTGAATAATGATTGCCAAAATAAATAAGCCAATTGCCATGACTGTCTCCTTTTATAACGCTAAACCAAAAGCGCGAAAAATGTATGTGTATTAAAGTATTTGAATAAATCTTGTTGTTATTTTTGCTGATGTTTAAGGGTCTGGTGACCAAATTAAACCAATGAGCCGTTATGGATTTTGTAGCATATTTTATGATTAATTTTAATTTGTTGAGCATTTTACAAAAGTGGCTTTGATAACTACCTAACCAGTGACAGACAAATAAAAGACAAATTTAGCCATCAATATGAAACAGTTGCCGATAACTATCAATAGCTAAAATGCTACGCTGTGTCGATTATATGTATCAAGATTTTCTCATATAGGCAAAAATAACAGTCGTAATCAGTTATCCAAAGGGCGCTAAGCAGCTTTCGGCATAAGATAATGTCTCATTGCGTCCAACAATGATATGGTCTACCAAGGATAAATCGATTAAATCGCAGGCTTTCTTTAGCTCGTAAGTTAATAAGTTGTCTGCCGTTGAAGGGGTCGCATCGGTATGCGGATGATTGTGTGCGACGATGAGTTGGCTGGCGGCGTGACTCAAGGCATGACGTAGAACGTGTTTGATACAGACGGAGCAAGAGGAGATGCCGCCAGTAAATAGTATCTCAAAATTAATGAGATTTAACGCATTGTCTAAGCAAAGTACCGCAAAGACTTCGCGATGCTCCCCGCGCAGCTGAGTGCTGATATAGTCTTTGACCATTTGCGAGCGCCCAAGTGCGTGACCAGTTTTAAGCTGACTGTCCAAATAACGCGTGCCCATCTCAAGTGAGGCCAATATCTGCGCGTATTTGGCAGGACCAATACCATGACAAGCCAGTACATCCTCTTGCGGCGCCGCCAATAATTCTGCCAAGCTACCAAATTGCTCGATCAAATGACGCGCCAATTCGATAGCTGACTGTGACTGCGTGCCTGTACGCAGAAATATCGCTAATATCTCGGCATCAGATAAATGAGCTGCCCCAAATTTTAGTAGTTTTTCACGTGGTCTATCATCTTCATGCCAGTCTTTAATCGCCATTGTCACTCCTTGAGAATGGATTGCTGTCAGATATATTGAGTAAATACGGAAATTCTTACCCAACTTATCTCATAATTGTTACTATAAGCGCAATTTTATCTTTCAACTTTTTATTGATGCCATGCTTATGTCCAATATTGTGCTTGCTATCACTGGCGGTATCGCCGCTTATAAATCTGCTATCTTTGCCCGCCTATTAATCAAGGCAGGCTTTGAGGTGCGTGTCATTATGACCACAGGGGCACAAGCTTTTATTACGCCACTGACCCTGCAAGCTTTGACTGGCAATGAGGTGCATATCTCATTACTCGATGAAAAAGCAGAAGCGGGGATGGGGCATATCGAATTGGCGAAATGGGCAGATTTAATCATCATTGCGCCAGCCTCTGCAAATACGCTTGCGCGTCTCGCGATGGGCATGGCTGATGATTTATTGACAACCGTATGCCTTGCAACGGCGGCACCAGTCATCATTGCGCCAGCCATGAATCAGCAGATGTGGGCGCACCCTGCGGTCAATCTCAATGTCCAAACCCTGCGCGATATGAATTATCAGATTATTCAACCTGCTAGCGGTGAGCAAGCCTGCGGTGATCTGGGAGCAGGGCGTTTGCCTGAACCTGATCAGCTATTGGCAGAAGTATTATTATTTAACGCCATGCAAACCACGCCGCAATTATTGGCCGGTAAACGAGTGGTGATTACTGCAGGACCGACGGTAGAAGCTATCGATCCGGTGCGTTACTTGTCCAATCACTCTACTGGCAAGATGGGATTTGCATTAGCACGTGCTTGCGTGGCTGCTGGTGCAGACGTTATTTTGATTGCGGGTGGCAAAGTGGCACTGCCGACACCGCTGAATGTCACGCGCATTGATGTATTGTCGGCTAAAGAGATGCTGATAGCAGCCCAGCAGTGCGTGGATGGTACGCACAGTGCGCTACAGTATGTGCCTGAAGATGAGCACGACCATTCTCACGATCACGACCATAGCCATCAACATGAACATCATGGCGAGTGTGATTGTGGCGATGATCATAGCCACAGTCATAACCACAGCCATGATATTGATGATGAGGAGCATGCTCATAGCGAGAATCAAAATGTAATGGCGGATATCTTTATTGCCACGGCGGCTGTCGCTGATTATCGTACTGAAGAAGCTGCCCCGCAAAAAATTAAAAAAACCCAAGATGCTATGACGCTGAGTTTGGTCAAAAATCCTGATATCTTAGCGACGATTTCGCTTGCGCATCCAGCGCTGTTTGTCGTTGGTTTTGCGGCAGAAACGCAAGATATCGAGCGCTATGCTCGTGGCAAACTGGTGTCTAAAGATTTAGATTTGATCGCTTGTAATGATGTTTCCCGAGCAGATATTGGTTTTGCCAGCGATGATAATGCCATGCAGGTATTTTTCTCAGAGCGTTATGAGCACGATAGCATCACACTTGAGAAGGCGAGCAAAGATAAGATTGCAGAGCAGTTGGCTGGCATCATTGGTGAGACAATATGGCAACGCCACAATGGTCACAATGCCTAGTTATGTCACTATTAATCCAGATATTAGGTCTTAATGTTTATGGCTAATATGATGGATAGCGATAGCACCCAGACGTTGTTATTGATGGTAATCTTTGCGCTGGCATCGTTGCTACACGGTATTAGTGGGCTGGGTGTGACGTTGGTGACGACCACTGCGCTTGCTAGTATCTATCCGTTACCACATGCCATTGTGTTGGTCATTTTTCCGTCATTATTGCTTAATGCCATGACTTGGCTCGCGGGTGGCGGGCGCACAATCTGGCAAAATTTCATCTATTACGGCAGGCGCTATTGGTTACTGGCGTTGACCAGCTTACTCGGTAGTATTCTAGGCGCGAAGCTCTTACTATGGGTCGATAGCGCCTATATTTTATTACTATTGGCAGCCGTTATTGGTTTTTACGTCATAAGCAGCTTGCTTGGTAAGCAACTCCGTCTACCTGCTACCAAGCCTGTGTTAATCATCGTTGGTTTTAGTGCAGGGGTGATTGGCGGCTCGACCAATGCTATGTCGACCATATTGATGATGTATCTACTGTCTGCCAGCGATGATAAAAATACCATCGCCAAAGTCGGTAACATGTGCTATTTTTTGGGTAAAATCGCCCAAATTATCGTATTACGTGAGCCTATTATGGCGCTCAGCAGTGGTGAATGGCAGCTGATTACTTTGCTCAGTGTTTTATCTATTGCCGCGCTTTTAGTTGGTATCCGCTTACGTCGTTATTTACCACAAGCACGCTTTCGTCAGCTCATTTTATTGATTCTCACGGTGCTTGGGTTGCGTGTTGGCTGGCAGGGTGTTACGGCGTTATTGTAGTAAAGAGTTCTTTTTATTCCTTATTGAAATAATACTCCCTTTAGATAAACATATATTTATCGGCTAAAATAATTTATGAATCTAGATTCCATTAGAGCCTTAGGTAGTAAACTACGGAGAAGTAATGAAGAAAGCTTAATTCTCGATGAATGGAGCATTTTTCATACTTACACAAGCTTTTTAGATGTGAATGATTTAGACCTTTACGAAGTTGCAGCAGCGCTTGTCGGTAATGACTTTGCTCCATGTATTCTACATAGAGATGGTACAACTTGGTTTAAGTCGAATGGAAGAGTATTGTTTGGCGAAACCATTTACGGAATTGAGTCAGGTAGAACTAAAGTAAACTTGATAGGACAAGATTCTGATAATATTCTTGATCAACTAAATGATTATGCTCAAGAGTCATGGTATCAATCGATTCAATTTAGAATGAATGAATTGATTGTTTTTGAAGATAGTTTTCTAACAGATTATATAAGAATATCGGTAGGACTCATCAAAGCATTTTCAGAAGAAAAACAAGTCAACTACCACCTATACCTAACAATAAAGTTATATATAAACGGCGTGATCATAGTCGAATATAGAGAAATCTCACCTCAAAAAAAGTTGCATTACGCAGATTTTATCAGCTCAGATTTAAATTTAGGCATGGTTAGTTTTGAATCTGTTGAAGTGCCATTAACCATAGTAGATTTAGGTGCTAAAGCTTATCATGAGTCTACTTTTAAATACTCATTTCACCAAAGATTAAAAATAATAGGTATAGGTAAGCGACATAGCAGAGCAGTTCAGGATGTAAAAAAGAGTGTGGAAAGTGGTGATTTTGTTTTCGAGTTAGCTGAACTGATAAATTTAGAAAATAGTCGTGAAAATTTAAGCTCTATCGCTCAAACTATTTTTTCTATAATTGGATATATAGCAAGTAATCCCAGACAAGGTCTAAGCTATATCTTTTTCGGACAAAAGAAATTAATCAAAGCTGGAAATTTTTGGAGTGGTAGGCCTTACACATTTATTACTAATTTTGAAGGGCAAAGGACATCAGCTAAAGAGAATATTGATGTTTTTGGACATAGTTTAGGGTGCATAATGGGAAGGAGCATTATACAAAAGGAGGCTAATCCCAAACAGTATTTATCCAAAGACTATAGATACTTTGATGATTACTCAATATTTCTGTCAGACTCTTTTTCATTATGTGTCTGGTCTAAACAAGGTGTTGATTCGCAGAAAGAATGGAATGATTCTAATAATGGCAGCTTAATTTATGGACAACAAGCTATAAATGAATTTTTAGAATATGGTTATATGATAAACAGAATGTTACTTCAAAAAGTAAATGACTCGAAAGATTTGAAGGCTGTTAATCAGTTAAGGAGCCAAATATTAGATTTCAAAAACTATATTAAAGACGCACCTAGGCATGGCGAGATTAGAGAGCTTATTAATGCGTCGTTAAAGGAGTATGGAGTGCCAGAGTTAGAAGCTAGAATAAATCAAAGGCTTGACTTGAGACTAGATGAGCTCAATCGTCTATATAATGTTAATAATAATTCTACGAATAGATTAATCGCTATAACATTTGGACTAATAGCTTCTTTTTCTCTATCAAATAGACTTATTGAGCCAATATGGCTTTACTTAAATTTTCCAATCAGTGATAACCAAAATGTGCAAAGTTTAGTATATATAATTTTTGCTTTTTCAATATCAGTCTTTCTAATTGCTGTTATATTAATGGTTAACAAGTATGTAGTTACTGAAAAAGGTTAGTACAAACGGTTTATTTAACGATTATATAAATTCAACACGATAGTCACGACGACACTGATCACTATCATGGTTACGATCGGGAAATAAACGCTAGTATTGCCTGATTTGTGTTTAATATCTCCTGGCATATTACCTATCCACGAAAACGCGCTTGGGAATATCAGCCAGATAACGCCTATAAGAATTAGAACAACCCCGATACCAATCAAGATTTTTGCCATATAAAAACTGCCTCGTGACGTTATTTCGCATCGCCTATTAATTCGCTAATTATTAATCCGCTAATAGTTAGTTAGCCCTATCATTAAAAAATATCTGTTGCGCCAAACGAAAGGTATTACAGTGCGCTTCAACCACATCGTCGATATCTTCTGAATAGCCACCACCCATCACGATAGCGATAGGAATTTTAGCGGCTTTTGCTTGGCGTAACACATATTCATCACGCGCTTTACAACCCTCTATCGTCAGCCCTAACTTTCCTAATTTATCAGTTGCCAGCACATCGACAGCGGATTGATAAAATATCATATCTGGTGCAACGTCGCTAATCAAACGTGGTAATGTCGCCTCTAGTGACTGCAAATACTCCGCATCGCCAGTATCATTGTCTAGCTCAATATCCAAATCTGATACTTGCTTTCGAAATGGATAGTTTTTTGCGCCATGCATGCTAAAAACAAAAACGCGCGGCTCACCTGCCATAATACTGGCATTGCCATTGCCTTGATGGACGTCTAAATCAACGACCAAAATCTTTTGCGCTTGTCCACGATTTAATAATAAATTACTCGCGATACAGACATCATTAAACACGCAAAACCCTTCGCCATGATCAGCAAACGCATGATGCGTGCCACCTGCGACATTCATCGCCGCGCCATATTGCTGCGCATATAATGCACACTCATAAGTTGCATGAGCAATATAACGTCCACGTTCTACCAGCTCAGGTGTCATTTCAAAGCCAATGGCTCGCGCTTCCTTTCGTGGTAGCGTTTGGGTTTTCAGCTGATACCAGTAGTCCGCAGTATGCGTGGTCAAAATCTCATCTTCGCTCAAACGTGCAGGGGCAAAAAAGTTGTCGGTACTGATAGTGCCTTCAGCCAATAGCCGCTCGGGAATCATGGTGTATTTTTGCATAGGAAAGCGGTGTTTTTCAGGCACAGAATATCGAAAAATATCAGAGTAAGCAATTTTTAGCATAGTGTTAGAGGATGTCTTTTTTGAAAAGTATTTTAAGGATAAATAGGTTTAAGCGCTTTGAAAGTAAGGTACAGATGAGACATTGTAAAAGCTATGGATAGCTATGGTAGTCAGTTCATTACTGCACAAATTGCGTTGGCAAAAAAAAGGTTCTAGAATCTGATTGGTGACGTAGCTCGGTCAGCAATGTCGGTAAGTCTTCCGCAGGGTTTTGATTATCGATCAAATCACTAAATATCTCATTCGCGACCGTGGTCATCGCGATGACACTTTGTAATAAATGCTCGATAGCATCATTACCGATGCCTACCGCTTCGACATCGATAGCGTGTTTGTAGCGTATCTCGCCATCATTGACATCCATTTCTAGATTGCCGATTAGCAAGTCATAATTTATTTGAGTAATCAGTAGCATCGCCGCGCTTTGATGACTCTCTGGTATTAAAAATGGCAAAATTCCATAGACTGCCAGCAGCTTGTTGTTTTCTTGCACGCGAAACAAATAGCCGCAATCGAGACTTTTATTGCGCATTCTAAGCGATAAGTGATGTGATTGCTGACGGTCATTGTTTTTGTTGCCACTGCTTTTGGGTCGATAGTGAGTATAGTGCCATTGCTTATCATTAAAGTACTGTTTCAGAAAATCGATAATGGGCGTGTCGCTAGTTTCGTGTTGACTGGCACTCGAGTTAAAGGCGTCAGTTTCTGAGTGTTCGCTATTATTTTTGACATCAGATTCAGAATCGATTTCGGTATTATCATGAGCGTCACTAGTATCCTCATCATCTGTATCACTACTATATATGTCATGAGGCTCTGTTTGCGTCATATCAATTTCATCAGCTTGCACTGCTGAACCAGTCAGTAACTGTTTGAGTTTTTGCCACAAGCTGAGTGTATTACGTTGACTCATAAGTATGGTGCTGTCAAATAAATGAATGAGATGGAAAATTGAGACAAATACATCAAGACAGTAAATTATTGAGCATTAAGTGCTAAACCTTCTTTGATATTCGGTTGCTCATAAAACGCTTGTAACATTTCACGAATATGTGCCGTCAACCACTCGCTTTCAATGGCATCGTGCACTATAGGTAATAGCGCTGTACTGAATTGAGTCATGGCCCGCTCATCAATATGAAGACTCGAAACTACTGTCGCAATAGTATCTGACTGATGATTACCATACCAAGTATCGATGCTCGCTGCCACAAGGCTGTGTAAGTAAGGCGACTGGCGCAAGCGGTTATAGCTTTGCTGAATGCTGGCCTCGATATGATCGATACTGCTGTTGTCAGGTTCATCACGCAGATAAGTCTGTAGATGACTGACAGGCTGGTCTTTGATTCGCGCCCAACCAGTGATTAATAATCGTGCGACTTCGTCATTTGATAAATGCTCTTGCGCATTGGCTTCTGCGCGGCGTGCTAAATCTTTAATATTACGATGCAAATACGCCTGCAGTTTTTCATCAAGATTTCTATTGGTCGCCTTTTCAAAAGAGCTGCGCCCAAATTTCATCAGTTTGCCAGCAGCGCCTGCTTTATCCAGCGTGGTTTCCATAAAGTCGTTAATGGCGTGATATAGCGTTTGGGTTAGCAAATCGGCAAAAGTCTCGTTGCCGACCAGGGTATGAATCAAGATATTGCGTTGCTGCTCATGGCTACCCACATAATTGGCAAGGGTTTCAACTTGAGTGTCATCCATCAGCTCAGACAGTGGCACGTTATCATTGACTGGATGATAAATAATCGTATGCAAGATATCGCGAATATCTTTACGTATCACATCAGTCATCGGTTGATTGAGTAGCCAGTCATTAATCAGCTGTTGCAAATCATCGGCACTGACATATTTATTCAATGGCTGTGCAGCAAACCATTGCCATGCCTGCATAGACAGCGGTTCAGCTTGCATGCGTAGCCATTGCTGCATAAACGCAACTTGTGCCTCGATTAAGCCATCTATGGTTAGCGCTGGCATATCTAAATTTTGGTTATCTTTTGAAGTCTGCATAGGTTTTGAGGTCATAATAATCGACAATTTGTTATACTGTGTGGGTGGGGTAAGCATAAAGTATTATGCCATGAACGTCATCTGTGTTTGTGATGAATATTGATTGCCGCTTAATAAATAATGAGAGGTTTTGATGACAGCTCTGAATACCGCCTTACTTGCGCTTGATGAGCTGACCGTTCAGCGCGGCGAAATCCCTCTATGCGAAGGGGTTGTACTCAATCTGGCAGCTGGTAGCATTTGCCATTTAATTGGTGCCAATGGTACTGGTAAGACCACTTTACTGATGCAGCTGGCTGGGTTATTGCCAGTGTTAAGCGGTGAGGTTTATTATCAAGGAGTAGCGAATTTACCTATTCAGCCTTTGTATGTGTCGCACCAGTTGGGTATACATCCAGATCTAACGGTCGCACAAAACCTGACCTTTCTGCTAAATTTATATGGGATTAGCCCAAGCGTTACTGATATTGATGATGCCCTCACTTGGGTAGGATTACAAGGCTTTGAGACGATTAGCTCAAGCCATTTATCTGCTGGGCAAACCCGCCGTATCACCCTTGCAAGGTTATATTTATTGACCCCTGAGGTGACACCATTATGGCTACTCGATGAGCCTTTTACTGCCCTTGATGTCGATATGGTAGCGCGAATGGAAGACAGATTGCGCGATTTTGCCCATGAAGGCGGCGCTATATTAATGACCAGTCATCAGGCCGTTGGTGTTGCCAATCAAGTGCTCGATTTGTCCGATTATATGGTTTGAATACTAGTTTGCATACTCTCAGTATAAGTGTCCCAAGCATCCGTAGAAGAGCAAATAAATGATAGAAATAGACAATCCAGTACAAACAGTGAATAAAAGCTCAAATACTGACTTAGCTGCGGTGCGCGGTATCAGCTTTATGCAGTTATGGCGGCGCGAGTGGCAAGTCAAACAGCAGGGTGCCGTGCAGTGGCTTTATCCGCTAGTGCTGTTTTTGGTCATTATCACCTTATTTCCGCTAGCAGTGGGTAGCGAGCCTGCACTATTGCAACGCCTTGGCGTATCGGCGGTGTGGATTGCCGCTTTGTTGTCACTGGTCATGGGTGTCGATGGTTTGTTTAAGCCTGCCCTTGATAATGGCACGCTGGCGCAATTGGTCGTTGCCAAAGCATCATTGCCCTTATGGGTGTTGATTCGTTTGGTTATCCATTGGATTTTTAGTAGTGGTATTGTGGCAGCGCTTAGT
This sequence comes from Psychrobacter immobilis, assembly GCA_904846265.1. Taxonomy (GTDB): domain Bacteria; phylum Pseudomonadota; class Gammaproteobacteria; order Pseudomonadales; family Moraxellaceae; genus Psychrobacter; species Psychrobacter immobilis_A. The sequence continues at coordinate 189,972 of CAJHAA010000002.1, forward strand.
TTACTTGCCGTGCCTTTGTTTCAGCTTAGTTGGTTTGAGGCGTGGATATTGATGGCTTCTATTGTGACGGGCAGTCCGATGCTCTTGATGCTGTCAGCGGTCGCGAGTAGTTTGACGCTGTCATTAAAGAATGGTGCGGTGCTGGTGCCTTTGATTGCTTTGCCGATGCAGTTACCAGTGTTGATTTTTGCCACAGGAGCGGTTGATTTATTTGCCACTGGTCTCAATGGTTTACCGATACTGGCTTTATTACTAGCAGGCAGTATTATCTCGGTTTTGGTGATGCCATGGGTGATTGCCATGACGTTAAAAATGGCGTGGCTGAATTAGAAACGACATAAGTTATGTACAACTCTCTGTATTGAGAGTTTGTAATAAAAAACGCTATAAAAAACCTTTGTATTAACAGCATGTTGAAAACTGGCAATTTTGCTATAATAGTCAGTTAACTAAGCAAACAATCACTTGTAGATTTTATCCAGTGTTTAACGCCGGCAGGTTAGCAGGTAGTCGCGCCCATGATGCGCTATATCGGTTACAACCAATACGCTGTGCCAATAGGTTTATTCCCATGCCCAACTTGAATAACGTCTCATCTCCTAGCTTGTGGCAGCGCATCTGGCAAGGCTTTTTGACCACTGTGGGTACCAAGCAGTTTTTTCGCATTTTTTCGCCTTGGGTCAAGTGGTTAGCCATATTAGCCAGTATTTGCCTATTGATCGGTAGTATCTGGGGTCTCGCTTTTGCGCCGCCTGATTATCTGCAGGGTAATAGCTACCGCATTATCTTTATTCACGTACCCGCTGCCAGTATCGCTATTTCCATCTATTTTGCCTTAGCAGTGCTCGGGGTCATTTTTTTAGTTTGGAAAATAAAAACGGCTAGCTTAGTGGCACAGGCGCTTGCTCCGCTAGGATTCTTGCTCTGTGTGATTAGCTTAATCACGGGCTCTATTTGGGCGAAACCCACTTGGGGTACTTACTGGGTTTGGGATGCACGTTTGACCTCTATGCTCATTTTGGCGTTTCTGTATGCGGGCGTGATGGCGTTATTTGCCGCGTTTGAGCATACTGCCAATCGTGGTAAAGCCGCCGCCATTTTGTCTATTGTTGGCGCAGTAAATCTGCCCATTATCAAGTATTCAGTACAGTGGTGGAACACCTTACATCAAGGCTCGACCTTTACTTTGACCGCCGCGCCCAAGATGTCAGCAGATATGTGGATGCCATTATTACTGATGATTATTGGTAGTTATTTATTAGTGGCAACATTAGCGATTTATCGTACCAATACCCTTATCTTGTATCGTGATCAAGGCAAAGCGTGGGTCAAAGAATACATTCGCGGGCAAGCTAAATGATGGTCATGACTGTCGCCAAAAAAAATCACGGCTAGGAAAATATTATGCAGCCTTACTTTTATAGCGTATCTGAGTTTCTTGCCATGGGTAAGCATGGTGTTTTTGTTTGGTCGTGCTGGGCAATTACCGTTGGCATGATGCTGGCGTTTGTTATTTACAGTCGTAGACAACGACAGGCTTTAATCAAGCAGTTGACCATTCAGCAAGCGCGGCAAGCACAGCGTACTGCTAAAACAACCATGCCTGTCACCAAGCAGCCTAATTAACTAGTAGGTTCGTCCTATCTAACGTTAGCCGTTAATTTTTAGCCACTCAATCTGTAACTTAGCACTTGATAAAGAGGTGACTGCCACAGAGGTTATAGGGCTTATTGATTTGTCCGAAAAATGCTACCATATAGCCATTAGAAGAGTACGATTAGAAAGACATTTTTAGAACGTTTTTCTAATGGTAGTTTCTTCAAATTTTTCTGTTTTATATATTTGTATGGCATTGACTATAGTTTATAAAACAGTGACTCATCAATGAGGTAGTGGTATGAACGCAGTTCGTCGCAAAAAACTGATGTGGGTTATGTTTACGCTTGCAGGAGCGGCGATAGCCGTGGTATTGGTTCTTTATGCCATTGGGCAACAGACCGATTACTACTTTGATGCTACCGCGATTGCACAAGGTGAAGCACCACAAGATAAGCGTATTCGAGCAGGCGGTATGGTCGTTGCGGGTAGTGTCCAGCGCGCAGAAGACAATCCACTAAACGTTGAGTTTGCTATTACGGACTTCCAATCGACCGTACCTGTGACTTATCAAGGTATTTTGCCAGATTTATTTGCTGAAAACTCAGGCGTCGTCGCGACAGGTAAGATGCAGGGTGATACTTTTGTCGCTGGAGAAGTATTGGCGAAGCATGATGAAAACTACATGCCGCCAGAAGTGGCCAAATCAATGAAAGAAAACAACCGTAGCGGTGTAGTGCCTCCTTCTGAGCAATATAATCCTGCTGAAAAGGTGCATGAGACGGATACTCTACAGCAGTAGTTATATAATCCATACCATAGTAAAAGAGCCGCTAACATATTATTAGCGGCTCTTTTTTTACATGAATTTTGGTACTAATAAGTTTCGATAGTTTTTTACGAGAACTTAGTCGTCCCATTCAGGCGAGTAATCTGGATGCTCGATTTTACGACCATCACTACTGGCAAGTTTGCCAATTTGCTCTAACTCATCGGTACTCAATTGCACTTTCATTGCGGCTAAGTTGCCTTGTAAATGATCAGGGTTAGCAGTCTTTGGGATAGCAATACGATGCTTGTCTGCCAGAATCCAAGCCAATGATATCTGTGCTGGCGTGACATTATGTTTGTCAGCGATTTCTTTAATAATCTCATTATCGAATACATCCCCGCGTGCAAGTGGTGAATAAGCTTCGAGTAGAATGTGGTGATTGTTCAAAAAAGTCTGCAAGGTTTTTTGCTTGATGAACGGATGAAACTCAACCTGATTGACCACAATCGGTACATCAGTATATTTCTCAGCTTCAATGATATTGGCAATATTAAAGTTAGAGACCCCGATATGGCGTGTCAAACCTTGTTTCTGTAGTTCGCACAAGGCAGGAATGGTTTCAGATAAAGGAACACGGTCATCCGGCCAGTGCAATAGTAGCAAATCAACATAATCAGTATCTAAATCTGCTAAAGAGCGTTTGGCGGCGGCAATCAATTCCTCAGGCTCAAACTTCATGTCATCAGGAAAAATCTTTGTGGTCAAAAAGAACTTATCACGAGATACTCCTGATTGTTTGATACCTTGACCCACTTCTTTTTCATTACCATAAGCTTGAGCGGTATCGATGTGCTCGTAACCCATTTTCAACGCTTGGCTGACGACATCAACACAATCTTGACCAGTCGATTGCCATGTGCCAAGCCCTAGTACCGGAATATTTGCTTGTCCAGCAGTACGAATATTATAAGTTTTAGCACGCATCTTATTATCCTTGTTATTTATGTATTTATGTATTTATGTATTTATGTATTTATGTATTTATGTATTTATTAATTAATGGAGCATCAAATCATCAATATTCTGATTACCCTCTCTATTTAACTTACCCACTATAGAAAAAATTGGCAGCAAGTAAAAGGGCACGTGACGCTTTCCTACAAAGGACAAACAGGCTGTAACGTCATTTTTAGTAACTGATAGACAGCAGCGAGCGGTTAAAAAATAAAAATCGTAAAATCGAGTCCATAAAAAACGCCCATCACTATCTAGCAATGGGCGTTTACAATCGGGACGAAGACGATATTTAAGTATTTTGGATTTAAGTGCTTTTGGCTTAAGAGCTTATTGAGCAGCCGCCTCTACAGGTGCAGGTTTTGTTGCGGTATCCGTGTGCGCACTGTGATCAGAGCCCCAGATTTTTGGGTACTTATAACCAGGGAAAGTTTCATGAGCATACTTTTTAAAGGCTTCTGAATTATATGCATTGGTCACATCTTCGACCCATTTTTTGCCAGCATCTGCTGATTTGATGGCTGACCAGTTGACATAAGCAAAGCTAGGCTCTTGAAATAGCGCTTCAGTCAGCTTGATACCAGCATCCGTGGCATAGTTGCCATTGATGACGGCAAAGTCGACTTCATCACGAGCACGTGGCAATTGAGCGGCTTCTAACTCAATGATTTCAATGTCGTATTTGCTGTTATCAGCGATGTCAGTTTTTGATGCCGTTAGTGGGTCAATATTGTCTTTTAGCGTGATCCAGCCAAGATCATCCATCATCACCAGCGCACGAGCAAAGTTACTTGGATCATTTGGTGCAGAGACTCTCATGCCTTTATAGACATCATCAAGCGTGGTCTTTTTACCTGAGTAAATGCCAAGTGGGGCAGTAGGTACTTGGAAAACTTCTACCAGATCAAGATTGTTTTCTTTTTTGAAGGTATCAAGATAAGGCTTATGCTGGAAGATGTTGATGTCCAAATCACCTTCAGCCAAGGCAAGGTTTGGGCGTACATAATCAGTAAAAGCAATCAGCTCAACTTCGTAACCTTGCGCTTCCAGTGAGCTTTTCACTTGGTTACGCACCATATCGGCGAAGTCACCTTCGGTGGTACCGATGACGATTTTGGTATGCTCAGGATCGATATCGCTAGCGGCAGTCTCTGCTGTTGAGCCTTCAGTAACAGGCTCTTTAGTCGCTTCTGGTGCTGATGAGTTGTTGCAACCAACCAAGATTAGGCTTGATACGCCAACGGCAGCAAATGCAGTTGCTAACTGACGGCTGATATCTGTTAATTTCATGGAACTTCCTTAATAAGAGGGATGGGATGGAGGGCAAACGCTGGCCATTAAAAAAGCAACATTAGGGATAGTAATGCTGCTAAGTTAACGACTGTTAAGTTAGTATCAAAATTAAAGGGTCTCAGTAACAAAGTCAAGCATTTTGCTTAGGATGAATCGGCATTAAACCCTGAGTATTATTCATATTAGCGTTAACTGACTTTGTCTAAGTCTTTTTGTCTATCGTTTATCCAAACGGTTGGCCAACCAATTACCCGATGCTTGAATGGAGACGACCATTATTGATAGGACAATAACGATAAAAATCATCACCTCCGTTTGATAACGATAGTAGCCATAACGAATGGCTAAATCCCCCAGACCACCGCCGCCAATCATACCTGCCGCTGCTGAATAAGAGAGCAGGCTGATACAGAGAATCGTCACGGACAATACCAGTCCTGAGCGTGCTTCATTGAGTAGGACTTTAATAATGGTCAAAGGACGTGCGCCCATAGACTCGGTCGCCTCAATGATACCGCGTGGCACTTCACGTAAGTTTTGCTCGACCAAACGGGCAAAATAAAACGAACCTGCAATGGCGAGTACCAATGAGGCCGCAATCGGTCCAATACCCGTGCCAACGATAGCCTTCGTAAATGGGCTCATGGCAATCATCAAAATGACAAATGGGAAAGCGCGCATAAAGTTGGTGATACCACCAAGCAGACCATACAATGTTTTGTTTTGCAAAAACTGTCGATCACTGGATAAAAACAAAAATACGCCAAACAACCCACCGATGACAATCGCCACCGTCGTTGAGATGCCAAGCATAATAAATGTATCAATAAACGCGTTCACAATCTCTTTGCGCAGGGCAAACAGCTTGTCTATCGAGGCGGATAATTCACTACCAGTTAACATATTTATTTCTCCTGCCTCATTAGTCTTCGTGCACTAAGCCTTTGCCAATCGGGGTGGTCGCTTGAATCAGACCGTCTCTCACATCCGCAACTTCCAAGAGTTGACCTTGATGCAGTAATGCGGCGCGATCACACAGCCTACGGATGACACTCATCTCATGAGTCACAATCACAATGGTGACGCCAAGTTGTTCGTTGATATCGCGTAGACAAGTCAACAAGCTGCGGGTCGTCGCAGGATCAAGCGCACTGGTCGGCTCATCAGCCAATAATACTTTAGGACTGGGGGCAATCGCTCGGGCAATACCGACACGCTGTTTTTGTCCGCCTGACAGCTGCGCAGGGTAGTGACCAGCGCGGTCTGTTAGATCAACAATCTCTAGGCAATCCATGACTCGTTTATGAATGTCGCGGCTCGGATATCCTGAAACGGTTAAATTAAAGGCCACGTTGTCAAAAACAGTACGATTGGACATCAGATTAAATTGCTGAAAAATCATACCAATATTATGCCGGGCGATACGCAATTCACTGGCAGACAATGTGGTCAAGTCAGTGCCATCGACGATGACTTGACCGGCATCTGGACGCTCAAGCATATTGATTAGGCGTAGCAAAGTAGACTTACCGGCACCCGAGTATCCCATTAGGCCGAAGATTTCGCCTTGCTGGACAGATAACGAGGTCGGTTCAACGGCAGTAAACCAATGTGGTTTGCCATCTTTGTCTTTGATTGATCGGTCGCTTAAAAAACTCTTGGTCACATTGTTTAAGACAATCATGTCATTCATGGAGGGCTCAAAATTCAATAATTTTTTTAATAGTCACAAACGCGCTGTCGGGCCTCTTTAACAATGTAAGAAGCCAATTAAGAAACAACCGTTAATAACCCTATAATAAGGGGCGCTAATATAGCATATTATCGAGCACTTTGGATATGAACATCCGTGACAGGCTTATGATTAATAGCTATTAGTAAGAGGGGTTTTGTAGAATGTGAGTCGCGATGATCGAGTAGAATGAAGTGTCTGTTCATAGCACCTTATATAGTCATTCCACTATAAAAGTATTACTGCGTTAACCTCGCTTGAAGTATTAAATATACATCTACACTTAGTTGCCTTGTACTACTTTTAAATTGAATCGACTATAGCATCGCTGACTAGGTCGTGTCCTCATTTTAAAAATGGTGATAAAAATAGTGATAAATTGCCGTCGAATAAGGAAAGTAGCGCAAATAATATCGAGACATTGATACGCTATTTGACGATGTTTGGCAAAATTTAGCCATTTTTAGCCCATTTAAAGGTTAATAGAGTGAATTGAAGGCACGTCCTAGTCATGCTGGTGATAATGTGGGTCGTGCTTGACTGGTATGACAACTAAAAACCTGGTATGTCCATTCAACGTATCAGTAATAATGCGCCCCTGATGGGCGGTAACGATTTGTGATACTAGCGATAAGCCTAGTCCAGAGCCTTTATTTTTTTGTTGCAACCGCACAAATGGGCTAAATACTTCTTCACGTTTGTCTTCTGGAATACCCGTGCCTTCATCAATCACTGCCAATACTGCATATTTCGGTAATGGGCGTACAGGATCGGTCTTGGCTTTTTTTAGATGCTTGGCAAACAAGCCTTCTTTGCGTGGTGTACTGAGTATTTCTGTAGAATTTTGAGTGTTGTTTTGAGCATCACCCTTGTCGCGTGTATTGCCACCTTTATTTATTATGGCGCCTTTGGATTTAGGAGTTGCATCATTCAAGGCTGTACTCTTAGCGTCATTGATAACTGCAGACGGCTCTTCAGTGTCAGGAACTGCTTTCCAAACCATTTTTTTAATTTTGTCAGTCAAATCATTGGTAAAGTTATGATAATTAGCAATCAATGAGGATGCACTGGTGCTCCCAACGGTATCGTTACTGTTGACTGAGTTTGCCGAAGTACTTGCGTCAGTTTGAACACTATTCGTATCAGTAGATTCTGTTGTCGCACAGGTCTCAATAGAGTCAATGTCTCCGTTGATATTATTAATATCAGCCTTATCTATTTTAGTCTCTATATTTACATTGGTATCGGTATCAATATCGGAATTGAGATCATGCTCAACCGCAATATTTTCTCCGTTTCTATATATCGGTGGTGCTGGCAACACGATAATAGCATCCGTTGCTTCAGATTTAACTTTACCAGTACTATGAGAAGAATCGTTTGAGTGTGTATGACTATGCGCAATATGATTATGCGTATTGTCTTCATTAACCTCGATTGGTTCGTGATAGGAGTCAAAATCAGAGCTATTATAATCGGCAAAGCTACTGCAGAGTATCGTTTGTAGCAGGTAATTAGGTATGGTATCTGCTTCATCAATAGTTTGCACACCATACAATAGTACCGTCACGGGTGGCTTGCCGTGTAGCATGGCATTGGTTAACAAGTTGCGAATTAAATGGGTCAACATCGATGATTGACCATCGATCACAATATGTTCACCAATGAGCGTCGCTTCAGGATAATGTTGCCGTTCTTGATTCACCAGATCATATAAGTCTAAGCTTTCAACTTGCTGCAAGGCATGACCGGCGTCTAAACGACTCACCAGTAAGATACTCTCTACCAAATCGTTGAGCCCTGACAAATCGCGGTTAATCGCTTGCGCACGTTTATCAAACTTTGCTTTGGTATCAGATGGTAGCGCACCTGCGAGCATGTCCATCATCTCAATCTGTAAGCGAATACGAGTAATGGGGGTACGTAGCTCATGAGAAGCATGTGCTAAGAGCAGGTTATTGGCACCGATAAGGTGTTCGATTTTTTGTGCTGCTTGGTTAAATCCACGCGCTAGTGAGGCGATCTCATCGTTACCACGAGCATTCACCCGTACGGTAAAATCACCATCACCCAGTTGCGCCATCTGCTGGCTCATCTGATTGATGCGCCAAGTGATGGTACGAGCAATCCACCATAGGACACCTGCCATAATAAGTAACAGTAGTAGTGTGCCAGTAAATAAATTCAGCGCAGAGGAGAGTACTGGTTTTTTAGGCGGTAAGCGTGATTCATACAAAAGCGTATAACCGGTGCTGCTATAAACCTGAGCTTGCTTGGTAGGGGAGGTATCTGCGAGAGAGGGAAAAACGCGTGAAAATAAAGAGGGCGGTGCGGGCAACTCCAACGGCAAATCGCTGTTATCCGTTTGCATTAGCAATCGACCTTCGCTGTCATACAAGCCCATCTTTGCCTGTAACGACTCATCAAAGATATCAAAGCTCTTTTTGACCACTGCTAGCATAAAGCGCGCTTGCAAGCGATTGTCCTCGCTAACAGAGATATTCAGCTCATGCAAGAAAGGGTCTATTTGTCCTAAAATCTGAGTGGCCAATACTTCTGATCGAATACTTGCATCTTTATCGTGCACAAGTTGCGTCAACAGCACCATCGCCACTGCAAATAAAATAAGTGCCAGCATGACACTGGCAAATAACTTGGCAAATACCGAACGAAATCCCAACTGCTGCATTAAACCATCTCTACTATCAGCCGTTTATATCGACTCATACTTCTAATTTGCATAAAAAAATCAGAAGTATGGTTTTTATCGATTGGTTTGCCGCTTTTGTGATCAAACCTGATCAGTGGCAAATTGATAACCAACACCGCGTACCGTAATAATACGTTTTGGCTGGCGTGGGTTGTCTTCAATTAAAGCACGCAGACGCGAGATATGAACATCAATGGCGCGATCGATATTATCTGAGCTGTCATCATTGGGCATGGCTTGCCACAGTTGCTCGCGATTCAATACTTTACCAGAATGGGTGGCAAAGTAATGCAATAATTGAAACTGATGCGTCGTTAAACGAACAGGCTCATCGTCGATGGTCACTTCATGGCTGTCAGGAAAGACGCTCAAACGACCAAAGGTCAAGCTATCAGACTGGCTATCTGCTTGATTGGGCTGCTCATGACGGCGAATAACAGCACGGATTCGAGCGAGAAGCTCACGTGGCTCAAAAGGCTTAGATATATAATCGTCAGCACCCATCTCAAGACCTAGCACGCGATCGGTGGTATCGCCTTTCGCTGTCAACATGATAATAGGTACTTTATTGGTCATGTTATTTTTATTGCCGCGAATTTTTTGACAAACTTGCATACCATCCATATCAGGCAGCATTAAATCAAGCACGACCAAATCAATGTCACGCTCTTTGGCATCCAATAAATCAAGCCCTTCTTGACCAAGTCCTGCATGATGGACGTCATAATAATTCATGGTCAGGTAATCGCTGATTAACTCAGCTAGATCAGGATCATCTTCGATTAATAAAATCTGCTTGCTCATGGGTTATCCTCTAGTTGTTGTTATGGTTGGCCAAACGTTTCATCTGTTTTGATATTTTGTATCACGATAAATACATCGCTGATTTTAGGTTCTTAAACAGTTAAACGATTAAGCCTCTAGGTTCTCGAACTTTCTAAGATTTCTCAAACTTTCAAGATATTGAATCATTTAATACCAATGATTCAGAATACTCGGTTAATGCTATATATTGTACGGTCATATTGCCTAATTACGCAGTTACAAAACAAGAGAGGCTTTGTTAATGTTTCTACACAATGTAACTGTCGGCATGCATAGCTATGAGACATTGACTTTTTTACCTTTAGCATCAGCTGGTAAATCAGCCAAACAAATCAAACTGTCGTTGCTAATACCCGCAATTAAATATTGCTTTGTGATAGGGTCATATTCGACTACTTCAATAGGCTGGCGTGTTAGGCGCTGATCCTGTCCAATAATCCACACGTTAGCAGTTAACGGTGACAGAGGCTTATATGGTGACGTTTGTAATTCTGTCAAGTCAACATCGTGCAACGCGCGCTTAGGTACGATAGTGCCCACATCTATTTGACCATAATTAACCCGCCCAGTGACTTTCATATCTGGCAATAACTTGTCTCGACTTGCTTCATTGTCAATGACGTTAACATAGACCAACAGCTTTTTCGGCTGGCTGGTCGCGGTCAGTTTACTGACTTGTCCTGTGAACTGTTCCGACATACCTTCAGCTGTAAAATTGACAGTCTGACCAACCGAAAGTTGCGGTTCTGCTTGGATAGGTAGGATCGCGATAAAGTGTAATTTAGTTTCATCGCTAAGCTGTAATAAAGGCGTGCGCGCCTCTAGTCTTTGACCTGCTTTGGCATATAAGTTTTTTACACGGCCAGAAAAGCTGGCACGCACAGTGACCAAATTATACTGATTCTGCTGCGGTTTTAAGCTCGCCGTGCTATTAGCGCTGGTTTGGTCATTGTTTTTAAGGTTGCCGACTGCGTTTTTAGGAGTGCCCACTGTGGCGTTTGCTGCTGCCTCTTCTTTGTTAGCAATTGGGTCGTTTTTAGTGGTTGTTGCGCTATTTTCTGCTGTAGGCTGATTGGGTTTTGAGCTAGCGTCTGTTTTTTGTGAGTGTGTTTGCTTTACATCAACCGCATCGTTCGTCATCTCAGAATCTGGGGCAACGCTGTTCGATTTTGAAGATTGTTCCTTAGCTGGGTTGGATGCATCTGCTGTTTTGCTTTCTGATTGCACGCGTCGAACAATAAGCAGCGGCATATCTTTTTCTACCCATTGACCCTCAGTAACCAGTATTTCTTCGACGTTAATGGGGTATGCAGCGATAAGCTTAGTCTGTTTGATAGGTTCGATCTTACCTTGTAAACCAAGACTGGGCTGATAACGTGAAGGTTTTATGCTCAATATATGATCTGGCGTCATGGTCACACTATCGTCGGTAATGACAATAGGGGTATCTACAGTCTCACTGTTTTCTGCAGTCACAGGCTCATTGGTAGGCGGTGAAGGCTGACAGGCAGCAAGAAGAAAAGCACTCAGTAGATAGGTGCTATTTTTAAAAAATTTAGAAGCCGTCATAGCAGTCACCATAGTAGTCATCGTTTTATTATATAGTGAATTGCAACTGGGTGAAATAAGTGCAGAAAACTTAATAAACCGCTGACATTAAGGCTACTAAACCCAGTCATTAGCTAAGGTAGGAGTGATAGCAAGTCTGAACAAATTTTTATATTACTGACCAGTTCGAATATTGGCTTACTCATAACTGGAAATTAGTCGATAACTGTGCTAAAACAAACATAACAAAATACAATGATACATTTTTATCACAAAAGAAAATTATTCAGCAATGTGCCAAGCGTTTCTATATAATGCAGAAATATCATAAGGTTGATGGTTCTTTTACTTCGGGCTTACCTCTTTTATCGTCAAGGTCATCAGTAATAAAAGGTACTTTACCTTGTTTGAAGCCAAATACGGTTGCAGTGGACGATAATAAAAGCAAAATAAGTCGTCTAAAAAGCCATAGGTTTGGCGCAATTTAGTAAGCTTATTAATTAGAAAGTGCGTATAGTAGCCCATGTTGACGCTCTGTTTGACAGGCAGATACTGGCAGCTGATATGTTGACTGTCATAACATATGGCAATGCAAATTTAGCGTCTTATATCAGTCCAATAATGAATGATATGACAAGTTGAAATAACCGTTAAATTTTTGCATTGATGGACGGTATTAAGAATAAATAGTCGTTTATAGGACACTGATAATGGAAAATAATTTTGATGGTTTAAAAGTAATGGTGATTGATGATTCAAAAACCATTCGCCGTACCGCAGAGACTTTATTACAAAAAGCGGGTTGCGAAGTTGTGACCGCCATTGATGGTTTTGATGCTTTAGCAAAAATTGTCGATAACAATCCAGATATTATTTTTGTCGACATCATGATGCCGCGTTTGGATGGCTATCAGACTTGTGCACTAATAAAAAACAACCCTGATTATGCCAGCAAACCTGTGATTATGTTGTCGTCTAAAGATGGCTTATTTGACAAAGCGCGTGGTCGTATCGTGGGTTCAGATGAGTATCTGACCAAGCCATTTAGTAAAGATGAGCTGTTCGAGGCAATTAATCAGTACCGCTAATATGAATAAGTCCACTTGTAGACATATCATTAAATATTGTCTTACAAGTTGGTATGATTTATGCATAGCTATGCTTTATATAGAGTCAGATAAATTAGGCTGGGCATTACGGTTAAGAGATTTAGTATTGATAAAATATTACTAATAATTGCTCAATATTTAATCGAAACTGTTAAGAGAGTTGCCCTGCCATTCATGGTTGGCGTGCTACTTTCAGTCGGATTGTCTCAATAATATAACAACATATCCTTATGGATACTTTCGAAAATAAAGGAAATTCCTATGACTACAGTTTTAGTCATTGACGACTCACCATCTGAGATGGCGAAATTTCGCGACATGCTTGCCAGACATAATTTTAAAGTATTAGAGGCTATAAATGGTGAGCAAGGTTGCCAGATGGCTATTGATCACTTACCAGATGTCATTTTAATGGACGTGGTTATGCCTGAGATGAACGGTTTTCAGGCCACTCGCAAAATTACTCGAGGTAAGACCACCGCGCATATTCCAGTGATTATGATCAGTACCAAAAATCAGGAAACCGATCGAGTTTGGGGAAAACGCCAAGGCGCTAAAGAGTATATGGCAAAGCCCGTTGACGAAAATGGATTGGTTAATATCATTCGTAAAGTAATGGAGTAGATTGTGGCTTCCAGAGGGTTTATTGAGCTTCTGCGTTTAGCAGACTTGGCACGCGCGCGCAAAAGTGGTCGCCGCGGTGGACAAGAGTATGACTGGCAAGGTGTAGTATTCGAGATTGGCGGACAGCGGTTAGTTGCACCGATGGGTCAAGTATCAGAAGTATTGGCCATGCCAGAGTATACCAGCTTGCCTCTAGTGAAGCCTTGGATGCTAGGCATCGCCAATATCCGCGGACGCCTATTGCCAATCACCGATTTGTCTCAGTTTCTACAGGTCCCTAGTCGTTTAACGCAAATGAGCCAACGCAAAGTCATTGTCATTGAACATGACAATCTCTTTTCAGGACTGTTAGTGGATCAAGTAATTGGGATTGAACAATTTACGCATGATCAATACCGTGCCGAAGCTATAGAGCCTAATTCGCCCTTTGCTCCTTATAATCACGGTAAGTTCTTTAAAAATGAGCAAGATTGGTATGTTTTTATGCCAAGCCTGCTCGCACAAGACTTGCAGTATACCGATGCTGCAATATAGCAGTCGATAACAGCTATCTGGCTGCTATATAATAGCGAATGACATGATACGGTTGGGTGTCAGTATTCATACAGGCTTTGCTAATCACTGTTGTTTTTATAACAATAAGATTGTCAAAGTCAGTCACGATGAGACTTTGATGATTGTTTGAAAGGAATACGTACGATGAGTGATGTTATAAAGAAACCTGTAGCTGGTACGACCAATACAACAGATGGCAAGGACGCTAATAGCAAGTGGAAGTTATTGTTAGGGTTTTTTGTGCTAATAAGTGTGGCCTGCCTGATTTGGCTGGTCAATTCGTTATCGTCAGTAAGTCAGTACTTGGCTGATTTTAATCAATCCGTTACTTTACCAGCGATTATATTTGTCGTAGGGGTATTAGGCATCCTCTTTGCTCTGTATCAGTTACTGAAGCAGCGTGGGGGATCAGAGCGCCTACTCATTGAAAAAGAAACCTTGCGTCGTCGTCAGGAAGCAGAAGCGGAATCTGAGCGAGCGCGTCAAATTCAAGAAGAAAACGAACGTAACCAGATTGCTATTCTACGTTTACTTGATGAATTGGGTGATTTAGCAGAAGGTGATTTGACGGTTAATGCCACCGTATCAGAAGATTTTACTGGGGCAATTGCTGACTCAGTGAACTTTGCGATTGACCAATTACGTCAATTGGTTTTGGTTATTAACAACACGGCTGACCGCGTTTCGCAGTCTTCAGACCAAACACAGATGAATGCAGTCGAACTTGCTGAAGCATCTGAGCACCAAGCACAAGAAATTGCTGGTGTATCAGCGGCTATTAATGAGATGACAGTATCTATTGACCAAGTTTCGAACAACGCTTCAGAATCAGCGACTGTTGCTCAGCGCTCAGTAGCTATCTCTCATAATGGAGCGGAAGTTGTACAGCGCTCTATTGAAGGCATGAACGTGATTCGTGATCAGATTCAAGAGACCTCAAAACGTATCAAGCGTCTTGGTGAGTCTTCGCAAGAAATTGGTGATATCGTTGGTTTGATTAATGATATTGCTGACCAGACCAACGTTTTGGCATTGAATGCTGCTATTCAGGCATCGATGGCAGGTGAGGCTGGTCGAGGCTTTGCGGTCGTTGCTGATGAAGTCCAACGTCTTGCTGAGCGTTCAGCTAACGCTACCAAGCAGATTGAAACCTTGGTGAAAACCATTCAGGCAGATACCAACGAAGCAGTTATGTCAATGGAATCGACGACCTCTGAAGTTGTGCGCGGTGCACGTTTGGCAAAAGATGCTGGTGAAGCCCTAGAAGAAGTGCAGAGCGTTTCTAGTACCTTGGCTGACTTGATTCAAAACATCTCAAACGCCGCTTTGCAGCAGGCAGAATCTGCTGGTCACATCTCTCATACGATGAATATTATTCAAGATATTACCTCACAGACCTCTTCTGGCACAATGGCAACCGCGCGCTCTATTGGTGAGCTGAGCGAAATGGCTGCAGCACTGCAAGAGTCAGTCACTGGTTTTAAAGTATCAAACGATGATGAGCTACTAGAAAACGAGATGTTGGATACCGAAGAAGCGTTATCAGCAAGTGTGTAATGACAAGTTTTAACGTCAAGTAGGTGTGAGACCACTGACCGTTTTTAAATTAATGTGTTAATAATATACTGTGCAGATACGATGATTTGCAGCAGTGACTATAGCAGGTGACGTGAATAATTTTACTCAACCAGACAGCAATTCTATCAAAGCAGTCAAACCCTCGTTGATTAAGGGTTTGCTGCAGGCAGACAGTTTTGATGTGCAGCAGTGGCAGCGATATATAGAACAAGAGATTGGTTTTGTTCTACCCAATATCCAGCTGCAATGGTTGATAAATGCGATTGAACACACGGCATTATCACATGGATTGACAGTTGAAAAGCTGTGGTGTCAACTACCAAAAAACGATGAAGTACGCCAGCAGTTATTGGATAAAGTACTGATTCACGAAAGTCGTTTTTTTCGTCATATGCCTTCTATCGATTTTGTCACAAAGTGTGCATTACAGCATCAGCGCCAGCAGCTTACTACCACTAGTACTGATCGTGGTCACGACAATGATGCTAATGATTTATTTCGCATTTGGAGTGTTGGTTGTGCCAGTGGACAAGAAACATGGTCATTGGCAATGAGCTTGGCTTCTGAACAATTGATTAATTATACGATATTGGGTACGGATGTTAGCCAACAAGCCATTACAAAAGCACGACTAGGGCAGTATGATAAGCGGCAGCAGTCGTTAATTCCAGACTTGTGCCAGCAGTTCGTTCAGCCATTGCGAGCTAAGTGTGATATCAGTCAATCGCATTTTTATAAGGTGTCTACCGCAAAAAAGGCGATGACTGGCACTCAGACCGACTGGCAGATTGCGCCAATGTTACGACGCTATGTTAGCTTCGCTTTACACAATATTATTGAGCAAAAACCACCCACTTCGCACCTTCAGCATGTCATTATCTGTCAAAATATGCTGCTATATTTTCGCAAGTTTGATCAGCGTGATATTTTGGCAAGGCTATCAGAGCAGTGTGCGTTAGGTGGATATATTATATTGGCTCCAGGTGAGGCGTTGTTTTGGCGTCCTTCAAATATGCGCCGTATTGCGCACCCACAAGTTAATGTGTGGCAAAAAATTAATGTCTAAATTAGTGCCTAGACAAGTTAGGATAACCCTATGAAAAACCAGCCCAATGACATAGTGACGCTTGAGTGGTTATTACCACTGTTTAATCAGCAATTATCACAGATATCTGATGGCTGGCAGTTAGACGCTGATAGCACTGATTACGATCAGATGGTGCAACATTATCATCAGGTTGGCGGCGCGCTAACGATGATTCGCCTTAATTTATTAGCAGATATTGCCAATAAACTGAGCTTGCTGGCAGACGTTAGCAGTCGCGATCGTATTTCTGCTAACGACCGCCGCATTGGTCAGTTTTCTCATCGCTTACTACAGCGTGAATTGAATCAATACGCAGGTATGGGTAATCACAACACCATTTTAATTGATAATGCTGCTGACGAGCTTACTCAAGCACTATCGAAACTGGGGGTAGCGCTAGATATCTCGGTCAGCTTGGCGAATACTCAGCATAATAATCTAAATAATCATGCTATCGATGATCATATTATCGATGCTATCAATAGCATCGAAGTGATGATGCCGGCGAATAGAACGGCGACGCATTTAGCTGATTATCACTATCAACAATTATTACTGGTTTGGCGACAGCAAGTACAAGCGTTATTGAGTGCCAATACCAATCAACCGTCCTTATTGACTACACTAGAAAGAGTCAGCCAATACTTATGGCAGACCACTCAACATGATGACTTACAACGCCTTTGGTACTTAACGGAACTGTGGCTAAATGACCTTGCTCATAATGATACCCCATTACCTGAGCATTATGCGTCATTGCTAAGTCAGCTGGATCAAGTAATAGAGTCTCGCACTAAGCAAGCTGAGTTATCATCAAGCGTTATTCGAAGCTTAACCATAAAGGTGTATATCGAACTAAATAACCTTCCTCAAAGTAGCAAGCGCACTCAGTCACTTCTAAATAATTTGTCGCAAACGTCGTCAATAGGATCACGTTTTTTACCACGTATACTCAGTGAGCTTGAGACACTTATCTTTACTTTGGATAAGCCAGACACGCTTCTCGTTCCTTTACAGAAAATACAAAGTCAACTCGAAGGTCGAGGTTGGACTTATTACGTGTCGCAAATACATGCAATTGTTACAGACATAGAGCAGGCTCTATCATCAGAAACAGGATTTGCGCAAGAACAATGGCAGATTGAGCGTCAGCTTCAAGAGCTATATAACGCTATCTATCATACCGAACAGACGATATCTCTCAAGATAGGGGACGCCGCTTCTTTTACGACATTGTCTGCAACGTTTGAAGCTATTGAGACGCAGTCGGAAGAAAGTCCTGCGACGGCTTCTGTTGGTGGAAGTTTACGTGAGCTGCGCATCGCGGTAGAAGATGTCAAACAAAGCTTTCATGAATATGTACAGCGTCAAGACATTGACTTACTGCCCATTGCTGCTGATTTTACCGATATTGGTGATGCTTTTGCCGACATGGGATTGCCATCAATTCGCCAAACCATGAATGATATGGCAAGCATATTTACACAATTGACCATTCATGAGATTGAGGTACTCAGTTGGGATGTGACTCAGGCATTGGCTGAAGGGCTAACGTCTATTGAATTGTTGCTTGACTACCTTGCACAGCAGGTTTTTGACCAGCAGCTATTAATGCGGGCAAATGAGTATACTGCGACTGCCGCCCAACTTCTTACTCATTATATTGCATCGCCAGAGACCATTAAAGACACTTTCCTTACCCAAAAATCTGTAGCGACCAACGTATTGCGTTACGATGATAGTGGCGAGATTGCTCCTGCTAATAGTCAAAATGATGTTGCTAACCAAGCTTTGACTGATGTAGATAATGAGCGTGTGGTAGGGCAAGATGCGGCTGATGATGATAGTACCGAGAGTGAACCATTAACGCGTGCTCGTGAACAAGTTAAGCCTGATAATTTTGAGATGGACGCAGAGATTCGTGACATCTTTATCGAAGAGGTGACGGAAGTCATTGCTGATTTAGAAGACTTTTTACCTATCTGGCAGCAAGACTCAAAGGATTTAACCCCACTCACTGAAGTGCGTAGAGGGTTCCATACCTTAAAAGGCTCAGGACGTATGGTTGGGGCTTTTAGCATCAGCGAGATGGCATGGTCAATCGAAAATCTGCTCAATCGTCTGTTAGATAAAACGCTGCCTGTCACAGATGACGTCGTAAATCTGGTGATGGATACGGCAAAACGGCTACCAGCATTAGTGATAGATTTTGAAGCGCAACAATCTCCAAGCTTTGATCCTGCTGTCACTATTCTACAAAGCCATAATCTCATGACACAGCAACCTATCAATGCTGGGCTGACCATATTAGATGCTGTCACTGCTGATTCAGACTCAGTATTAGAACTATCGCAACCATTTGATGATGATGCTGAATTGCTAAGTGCTCTCGACATGAGCAATGAGTCAAACGAGACAACTGCTGATAGTAAAAAGAGCACTGCTGTTGCTTCCTTATCTGCTATTGATATTCCAGCGATACTCAAACCCTTTATGCAAGAAACCGAGCAGCTAGCGGCAGATGCTCATGATGCCGATCCTGATATTAAAGAGATATTTTTAGAAGAAGCTGATGAAGTATTGGCTGAGATTGTACCTTTATATGAAGATTGGCGATTATTGCCAGCTGACTTAAGCGGATTGGTGGATATTCGTCGTGGGTTCCATACCTTAAAAGGTTCCGGTCGTATGGTCGGTGCAAATTATACTGCTGAGCTGGCTTGGGCTATAGAAAATATGCTTAATCGCATTTTGGATCATAGTGTGACTGTCTTAACAGATATGCGTCAGCTTATTGCGGATGTGCTAGCTGCCTATCCTGCGATGCTAACAGTATTTGAAAATGACAGCCAAAACTATCCGGTGATGGTGCCTTTATGGATCGCATGCGCCAATGCCTACAGCAAACAGCAAGGGGACGAATTTAGCTATTCTGCCTTGTATGAGCAAGCATCAAATAGTTCTGAGGATGAGACCATCCAAGCGTCAGTACTATCGCCTGCTATTGATGAGCATAGCCCGACCCAAGATAATCTTAATACAGCGATAGATACCACGCTGCAGACGATTAATTCTGTCAATGAAATGATAGCAGAAGCGCCTATTTATTTAGCACCGCAAAGCGAAGAAGAAAAAATGTTTTGTGAGATTTTTATCGACGAAGCAGAAGGACTGTTGCAAGATATTGACCAATTCGTTGATGAGCATCAAGATCAGTCTTATATTGAAGTGACGGATGAGATTGTCCGCGCATTTCATACCTTGCGAGGGGCTTCAGGTTCTAGTGCTTTAGCAGCGATCAGCGAGGTTAGCGCAACGATAGAGCATAGCTTAGAGCTACTGCAGCAGCAAGATACTGCCATGAATGCTCAACATCTAGAAGCATTGGCGAAGTCTGCTATGCTAATGGACGGTTATTTAAACAACTATAAGCAAAACGTTCAGCCACAAAATATATCGATCGAAGATGCACAAAGTCAGCAAGATATAGCCTCATTGCAAGCTATGCTTGGTGATCAATACGTCATTAGCGATGATAAGGTCACGGCTGATAACAAACCAACGATAGAGCAGTTGTTAGATAATAATATTGATGAACTATTGGATGCTGAGTGGGAGTTAGATGACGCACTTAATCATTCTGAGACAGCACATGTTCAGGGCTATATATCGCAGCAAATATCGCAAATAGCTTACTTAGCCAATAAAGCAGAAGCGTTTCCAAAATTCACTTTTATTCTTAATGAGTTGGGTCACGCTTATGCCTATTTGAAAGATAATATTGATACAGCAAGAAATATCGATACCCAAGCGGTTTTACACGCTGGTCATGCTCAATTGGTTGGTTTGTTCGACGCATTGGCTGGTAGCACGTCATTGAAGATTGACCAACAAGTTATTGAAGATCTACAACGTATTTACCAAGACGATGATAGCAATGGTGATGAGGGTATCTTTGTCGTGAGAGCCGTTGCAGCACCTGAGCTACAGCTTGAATCTACTGATGCTGAGCTATTAGAGATATTTTTAGAAGAAGCTCAAGAGCTCGATGCCGCGCTGGATGAGAGTTTTAATAAGTGGCGTGCTGATATCAGCAATATAAATGCGCTAAAAGTTTTACAGCGCCATCTGCACACTATCAAAGGTGGTGCGCGAATGGCAGGTATTCGTAGTATTGGTGATCTGACCCATGAAGCTGAAAGTGTCTATGAAGCATTTGTAGAGAATAGAAGAATACCGACACCACAATGGCTTGAAATAATGCAAATAGTGCAAGACACAATGTCGTTGCAAGTACTGCATATCGTAAATCATAAAAAATCATTTTTTGCTTCAGCGCTGATAGAGCAGTTACAACAGTTTGTAAAAGCCCAAGCCTTGCCAGAAACGGTAGAGCTAATCATACCTATACCGAAAACCCACTTCGAACCTGAAGCACAAAATAGGGTGGCTAACAACGCTCACCTCAGCGCTGACGTATCTGATACCTTGAGCCTAGACATGATGATTAAACAGTCATGGGCGAATGGTTTGCCAGATCCTGATATATTGTCGGTGTTTTTAGAAGAAGCTGAAGAGCTTACCAATCGTAATAAGTATCTGCAACTGTTCTTAACAGATACCAATAATACGACAGCATTACAGGCATTGCAGCGTGATTTGCATACCATCAAAGGTGGCGCACGAATGGTCACCGCAGCTGGTATCGCTGATCTGGCACATGAAATGGAATCGGTTTATACAGATTTTGTAGATAATCGTCGTCCTGCTACCAAAAAAGTATTGGAGTTGCTGGTTGCCAGTCATGACTGGCTTGCTGATGCAATATCTATCCTTAGACAACATGTCAATCCACCGACGCCTGCGCTATTGATTGAGGCATTGCAGCAATTTAGTAAAAATCCTGACAGCTTAAAGCAAATTCCTAAAGAATCCCTACAATCGCAGCATGAAGCGCTCTTTATTGCTAGAGAACAGCAATACTCACAGTATCTGGCAAAAGATATTAGCGAGATGCCCTCTATGCTCAGCAGTACGGGTGAGGAAGATCAGAGTGCCAATAATAATGAGATGATTCGTATCTCAGGTGGTTTGATCGAGCATATGATTAACCTGTCTGGTGAGTCAGCCATCAACCGTGCTCGTATCGATATGGGCATGAGTAGCTTGACCAATAGTATCGAAGATATGGGTATTACGGTACAGCGCTTGGCTGATCAGTTACGTCGAATGGAAATCGAGCTTGAGGCGCAGATCTTGTCGCAGATAGACGATGAGCTGATTAATCATGAAGGGTTTGACCCTCTAGAGATGGATCAATATTCTTCTTTAAATCAGTTATCCAAATCTTTGACAGAGTCAGCCTCAGATTTGATTGATATTAATCATACTTTATTAGAAAAAACACGAGACAGTGAAAGCCTTTTATTACAGCTGTCTCGTACACAGACCGAGTTACAAGATGGGCTTATGAATTCGCGTATGGTGCCGTTTACGCGCTTAACGCCACGTCTTGAGCGTATCGTACGACAAACTGCCAATGAGCTGAATAAATCTGTTGAATTAACGATCATCAATGCCGATGATGAGATGGATAGAACCATTCTAGAGCGCATCACTTCACCGCTTGAACATATGCTCCGTAACGCCGTCGATCATGGTATCGAAAATACCTCAACGCGTTTAAAAGCAGGTAAAGAGCGTAGTGGGCGTATTACTCTTGAGGTAAATCGAGAAGGTAGTGAGATTGTCATTCAGTTAATAGATGACGGTCGCGGCATCGATGTAGAAGCAGTTCGTAATAAAGCCATTTCTCAAGGCTTGATTGATGCAAATGATAATAGCCTAACTGATCTTGATATCATGCAGTATATTTTCCATGCTGGACTGAGTACCAGTAAGCAAGTGACGCAGATTTCTGGACGTGGCGTGGGCATGGACGTGGTCATCAGCGAGATTCGTCAATTAGGTGGCGCTGTATCAGTTGTTTCAGAGCTGGGTAAAGGCTCACGCTTTACGATGCGCTTACCACTGACGGTTGCGGTATCTGATGCATTGGTTGTGCGTGCCGCGGATCGCTATTATGCGATACCTTTGGTACAGATTGAGCGTGTGGTACGGATTAATCCAGAGAAGCTTTATGACTATTACCAGTCAGGTGATGCAACATTAAACTTTGAAGATGTTGATTATCGAGTGCGTTATTTAAATGAGATTTTGTCAGGCAACGAACTGAATGAGCTGGTCGTTAATACCAATACCAGTTTGCCACTTATTATCATTAAGAATCGTAGCGGACAAAATATTGCATTGCAGGTTGATCAGATTGCAGGGTCACGTATTGAAGTCGTGGTCAAACCTCTAGGACAACAGTTATCAAATCTACCAGGTATTTCAGCAGCGACTATCATGGGCGATGGTTCGGTAATGCTTATCTTAGACCTGATTGCTTTGATGCGTAATGCGCAGTTGGTCAAAAATATCTCACAATCTGCTGATTCTAAACGTAGTCGTTTAGAGTTTAAGTCTACTATTTTAGTGGTTGATGACTCTGTTACCGTACGTAAAGTGACGTCACGTTTCTTAGAACGCCAAGGGTTTACAGTGGCCGTGGCAAAAGATGGTATCGATGCGATTGAGATATTACAAGACATGATACCAGACATGATATTGCTCGATATCGAGATGCCACGCATGGATGGTTTCGAGGTGGCTACTCAAGTGAGACACAGCAAGCGCTTACAACATATTCCAATCATCATGATCACATCACGTACAGGTGAAAAGCATCGTGAGCGTGCACTAGAGATTGGCGTGAATGATTACATGGGTAAGCCATTCCAAGAACAAGAGCTACTTAATAAAATCCAGCACATACTGGGTCAAAAGGTCAGCTTAACCTATGAAGGATAATGCACGTGTCTTGGCGCTAAGAGGAAAAAACAAGAACGATATTAAGGTGATGGTAGTGGCAGAAGACCATCATCAGCGTATGGCCTTTTCAGATACTGTACGCAGTTGCGGTTTTAGCCTTGTTGGCTGTATGTCACGGGCGCAACTGAAAGAAAAACAGGGGCGCTCTGATACCTCGATCGACATATGGCTAATAGATAGTGATTACGACGACAATGTGGTAGCCGCGACCACGGCGTCTAAACCTGCTGCGGTATTGGTGGGTTTTAGTCAAGCACCTTATCTAAATGAAGCGCCGCAATATGCCAAATGGCAGCGCAAATTAAAGCGTAAGCTGGCACATATGCTGGCATTACCCGTTTTAATGGATGCACCCGTGCACAAACCTGATAATGCTGATGCAGACTGGCGCTATGTGGTATTTTTGGGTGCTTCTATGGGTGGGCCGAGTGCTATAAAAGAATTTTTGGATAACTTGTCGGCGACGCTACCGGTGTGTATTTTGCTGGCGCACCATTTTAATAAAACGATGATTGGCACACTGCCACGCATCCTGAATCGCCATAATGACTGGCATTGTCAGGTGATTACTTCTTCGCAGCGTTTAAGAGCAGGCCAGTGTCTTATAGCTCCTATTGATAAGCAGATTGTTTGTGACTCTACCGGTCGAGTCATATTACTAGAGCAAGCTTGGGAGGGTGAGTATAAGCCCGCGATTGGTCAGATTCTCAAAAACACCAGCGACGTTTATGGTAGCGAGCTTATCAATATTATATTTTCCGGCATGGGTAATGATGGTTCGCAGTATCTGGATCTCATTCAAGAGAATAACAGTCAATTGTGGGTACAAGATCCCAGCTTAAGCGCTTGCCCAAGTCAACCTCAGGCGATTATTGATTCAGGGTATTGTGGTTTTATTGGCAGTCCAGCCGATTTAGCACAAAAACTAACAGATTATATTGATGAAAGATTAGTAGTAGCCTCTTTGCATTAACTGATTGTGAGCGATGTATGAAACAAATTTTGAAACATTCGTTTGAGGCAGTGAGTTTACTGACCACGAATAACGGTATGCTTGATGTCACTATTGTGCCAGCATTCGACCAACCTGACTGGCTTATTCCAAGCAGCCTTATTTTGAGTGTGGATGATTATAATGAGCGCACGGCAACCTATGAATGGCAGCAGCAAAAGGTAGTGATATGTCACCTGCTACCACAGGATCAAATGCCAGATACCATGATTGTATTAGAGGGCAATACTACCGATCATCGCTTAGCTTTACAAACGGCAGGCGAGCTGCACCACCGACAAGTGCGTATTTCTGAGGTTAAAGATATTGACGTTCCTGAGCAATTTAACAGCCCTAAGCATGCCGATAATATAGACAGCGACAAAACAGCCCTACCTTTTGATGAAAACGTTATGCTATCCTATCTTTTCCAAACGGTTATGATTGATGATAAGGCTTATTTGGTGCCCGACTTAGACAAAATTGCGCATCAATTGGTCGATTTAGACAGTTAGCTTCTCGCTTATATCAGGGTTTATTTCTACTATCAGAGAAATAGGGTTACCCAATTACTTTGATGATTGCTAATCGTTGAATGAGTGGTTGTTTTGTCTATAACATTGATGATAGATAATTAGTGATGAGGGTAATAGGACAGCTCATGAATAGTATTAATTCAAATGTGTCAAAGTGGCCAGTCAGCAGCCGGATATTTCACTGGATCAGTGCAGTTTTACTGTTGGTTACGTGGATAATGATTTTGTTGTACGATAATCTGGATAACAATCTTTATATTGGGTTGCATAAAGCGTTTGGTATTAGTTTGTTATGTTGGATGATAGCACGGGTGCTTAATCGTGTATTTATTAAGGCGCCGCCACCTGTACCGATGCCAAAGTGGCAGTTATTAGCCTCTAAACTGTCGCATTTTGGCTTATATGCCTTATTAATTGCAATGCCAATAGCTGGTTTGCTGATGTCCGTTTATGGTGGACGCCCCGTCGATATTTTTGGCTTGTTTCAAATCCCTGTATTTGTCACACCAGATAGAGGGTTGGCACGCTTTTATAATGACATGCATACTGATATTATTTGGCCGACCATTATTGCCTTTACACTTATTCATATCGGTGCTGCTCTATATCATCAGTTTGTCAAAAAAGACAATTTGATAGCGCGTATAAAATAATGGTATCAAAATAATCGTAGGCTGCCATAGGTAAACCTACTATTTCATACCATATAAAAAAGCCCTAAGTTATGATACTTAGGGCTTTTTTGTTTTTCTAAGACAGCGCTTATTTTTTGTGTTCAGGTAGACTGATATTCATCTCTAATACGTCTAGGCTGTCCTCAGAACGATGATTGATATTCACATCATCAATCTGTACGCCATTGACATATTTGTTGACCACTTCTAAAATCTCACGTTTCATTTTTTCGATACGATCAGCTGTTAAGCGGTTGTTTAAGCGATTTTCGCTCGCGACGATAACCTTAAGACGCTCAGTAGCCATATTAGCGCTACCTGCGCTACCACTGTCGTCAGTACCAAATAGGCTACTCCAAAATCCTTTTTTCTTCGTCATCATTGACCTCCAAACCAGCGCTGTAAGAGACTCTTTTTCTTCACGTCAATATGACGTAGTGGGCGTTCTTCACCTAAGAAGCGGGCGACGATGTCATCATAACATTGACCAGCAACTGAATCGGTATAATGAATGACAGGCTCACCATGGTTAGATGCTTCAAGCACTGAGTGACTTTCAGGAACAACCCCAAGTAACGGAACTTTTAGGATATCATTTGAGATGGTATCAATGTCCATCATCTCGTTGGCGGCTGCACGCTCAGCATTATAACGAGTAATAATCAAATGCTCACGTACAGAGCCTTGGTTTTCTTCAACCTTTTTGGTCTGGCTTTGCAAAATACCGATAATACGGTCTGAGTCACGCACTGAAGAAATCTCAGGGTTAGTGACGATGATTGCTTCATCAGCATGATACATGGCGAGTTGTGCACCGCGCTCAATACCAGCTGGTGAATCACAGATAATATAGTCGAACTGCTTAGACAGCTCAGACATAACCTCTGCCACCCCTTCGTCTGTCAGGGCGTCTTTATCACGCGTTTGACTGGCGGGTAGGATGTACAAGTTTTCAAGTTGTTTGTCTTTGACCAGTGCTTGCGACAAGCGTGCGCTACCAGTGATGACATCAACAAAATCATAAACAATTCGGTTTTCACAACCCATGATTAAGTCTAGATTACGTAGACCCACATCAAAATCGATAACGACTGTCTTATAGCCACGCAATGCTAAACCTGCGGCAAAAGAGGCACTTGTCGTGGTTTTGCCCACACCGCCTTTACCTGAAGTGATTACAACTATCTTCGCCACAATGGCACACTCCTATGAATCAATGGGATATCTTTTATATAAAAAAATAGCGCAATTGCACATTATTCACATGCTATATATACACTACCTGCGAAGGTAGCCTAGCATAAATAAACAAAAATTTATAGCACGTCCATAGTAAAGCGGAAAAACAGCTTATATATGGATCACAAAGCGGTGCTACCTAGAATTTTCTGGTCAATATTGCCTATTGTGAATAATAAAATAGACGCTGACGAGTAGTGTAGATAGTGGCAGAGCTAGCGATTCATCATAGAACAGTTTTGTTAAATAAACTTACTATAATATTAAGTGCGCTGTCTAAACGTCTACTATTGAGATTTTCTAATAAACGTTTTTTGATAAGCGTCATGTATGATGAAAATCGGCTTAGCCTGTCTACATTTATAAAAATCACGGACGCATCTATTGCTCTTAACGGTAAAAGATTTAAGCGTCATCCATTACCGTAAATACTAAGCCTTCACCTTCTACAAATCTTACTTGTACAGATTTGTCAATCACGTGCTCAGGTAAGTTGTCTCGTAAGCAATAAGTTCCCGCTACTGACACCAAAGAAGGGTTAAAAACTTGACAAAAAATACGAGCATCTTTGTCACCGGTAGCGCCAGCAACCAAACGCCCTTGGGCACGACCGTAAACGTGCAAGCTGTTATCGGTAATCGCTTCCGCCCCGCTATTGACACTATTGGTCAAAATCAAATCACCGCCCACGTGATTCAGGCTTTGTCCTGAACGTAGCATTTGATCGTAAATTAGGCTGGTAATATGCTCAGCGCTCATCAGTGTCTCTGCTGTGGCGTTTGCTATCGTTGTTTCTGTATTTGACTCGCTGATGGCTGCAGTATCATTGTTACTGTCTGAATTGGTACTGGCTGATTCTGTATGTTTATCATCGGGAGCTTTACTCACTTGAGTTGCAGCTTTCTTGCTAGGTAATATACGCTCAATACGTTTGCCATCAGCAGGGAAGATGGCCAATCGCTGTTCACGGGCTTGCGCATCTAGTGTACCAGTCACGACGCCAATAGGCTGTAAGCCCCACGACCATAAAAGCTCTACCAATGCTGAGAGATCTTGTTCAACCTCGCTATCGATAAGGATCGGGATATTGCTAGATTTATTACTAAGCGTTGCGGCAAGCTGGGCGTCTATCGCACTTAAATCATCTGTGCTAAATTGCAAACGTGAAAAAGTCAGCATCTTGCCATAAAATGCCAATGCTGGTGCGGCGCTCGAGCCTTGGCTGTCGTTGTCTGAAACTGTCATATATAAATCCTCAAGAGATAATTCTGTCACTGTATTCACGGTGTTGTTTTTATTATCGAGTCATACCATTCATTTGCTTGCCAAGCCTAATGTTTTTTAGGTAGGGCGTGCTATTAGCAGTATGGATTATAGATGAAGCATCTCTTGATGCTTCCACTGCTGCACTTTTACCTGCGCTTCAAATTCTGTCAAACTGTCATCAATGATACTCGAAATCAAGGTATCTAACGCAGTATTATCCGTATCGATACTGGCAATACCGTTGGCAATTGCTACCATCAATGAATCGAGGCGTTCGGGGTCTAGAAGGCGTTTATTCAGTGCGTAAACGACGTTTTCACCTATATTGTGACCGACGTGTTGCAGCTGTGATTCAATCAAGCTACCGGCAATCGGTATCATGCGTAGGTAGCGACGCATCTCAGGCGTATTGGCCAAACCCTCTTCAATAGCATTGCCCATCTCGCTGGCTAATATACTGCCGCCACCTGATGCTGCCGTCAACTCCTGTAGTTTTGGTGCTAGCTCTGTGCGCAGTATCGACAGCACTGCTGCCTCAATCTCGTTACGATTACGAGTTATCGTTGATTCAATAAAAGATTTATGCGTTTTAGGATCGGTCAGTTGCTGCCGAAAGTTTTGGATAGTCGTCAATATGACGCGGTCGGACAACTCTTCTAATAATAAGTCGATATAGAACCTAATTCGATTGATCCATGGCTGCGGCAGCACTTGGTAACCAAGTTGGTATAAGCGTCGCCCAATGATGACCGCTCGGAATAAACGTAAGGCACGCAGCTGCGGAAAGCACCCCAATACTTCATACCAATGTACAAAAGGAAAAAAGAACCAGCGATAGTAGACGTTTTGTTTAATCGCAATCGCCCAACGTAGCAGTAGCTCAAAGATCAAAAATAGGGTAAAAAATCCACCAGCGGTACGTAAAGGCTCATGTAAGGTATTTTGATACCAGTTGAGAGCATCGCTAATACTGAGCCATCCTGCGGCATTGCTACTAAAGCTACTCATCAAGATAGCATCAATACTAATCAATAATAGATCGATACTGATGGCAATAATCATCACGATATCGTAAGTGAGTTTTAAGCGATTTGGCGTTGGTCGGTTTGGCGGTGGCAGCGTATTATTAGGCGGCTGATTGGATACAGGCGCTGAGTCTAGAGGCAGGCTAGTAGAAGAGGAAGCGGGCACAGTCAAACCTTATAAATGATAAATAGCACGAAAAATAAGCGGCTCAAATAGTACAGGGCTATCAAGTCACTAACGGTCAAAAAGTCATGGGCTCATGACTATTCACATTATCAATGAATAGAGCCAAAAAACAACCCATCTTTCATTATAATTACGCATTATCATTTATGAGTTGGGGTTTACAGTTAGCATTTTAAACAACAGCGCTCAATCGTAGTTTTAAAACGACTTAAAGTAATTCACTGTTGTATGCCGTTGCTCTGTGAACGATGTCTCTAAGCATTCGGAGCTTTAGGGTTCGTTTCAAACTCAGCCAACATATCGGTAATACGCTGATCTTTTTGCTGCCAAATTTGCTCTACCCAATCAAACATTTGAGATTTTACCGCATCATCATTTTCGTAACCACCATTTTTAATATCGTTAAATAATGCATCAGGCATCTCAATATAACGCACATCGACGCCCAAACGCTTGATGTTACCTTTCCACAAATCACTATAACTTGGCACACCATCAGGATAAACGATGGTCATATCTAGCATGCCATCGATGTCTTCGCCTAGCGCGTTAATGGCTAAAGATAGGCCGCCTGCCCTTGGCTTCAATAAATGCGTATAAGGAGACTGTTGCTTTGCATGTTTGGCTTTGGTGAAACGCGTGCCTTCTAAGTAATTTAATAAAGTAAAAGGTTTGTCTTTTAACAGGGCACAGGCGCGTTTGGCTTCTTCGATGTCTTTGCCTTGTAGAGCAGGATTTTTAGCGACGGCTTCTTTAGAATGCCGACGCATCATTGGGAAGTCTAAAAAGTAAAAGGCTTGACCCACAATCGGAATGTAAATCAGTTCAAATTTGGTGAAAAACCGTGTCAATGGCAAGCGTTTTTCACTAATGTACTGCACGATACTGGTATCGACCCAAGACTGATGGTTGCTGACCAGCAAATATTTGCCATTGATGTGCACGTCATCGGGTAAGCTGATGCGCCAATCTTTACGTGGCAACATGTCATCGATCAAGGCACTGTTGCTACTGATCCAATAAGTCGCGATTTTGATGACCGCTTTGTCTGCGATAGGAGCACCAGTGATAACTTTGCCGACACCCATTAACCATAAGGGAATACTACCACCGAAGCTGTTGGCTGCAATAACCCCAGTCGCTGTCGCAAGTGAAACGGCTTTGCCTAATTTAGGGTTGCGTTCGTGTATTTTTCGAATAGTAGATGTCAATCGCATGCTAAATCCTTTTCGGTCAGTCTTATTAGTATATAAATGATTCATTGCCAGTTTTATTGCACAATTTTAGCAGAAACGGTTCAGAGTGTACGAGTGTAAACGTGACTTGTGATAACACCTTGCGCTAATGGATAGTTAAAAGTGAGAACACAAACGTATCCAATCACTGTGAAAGTCTCATTAAATCATTCTGCACTTCTCATACACAGGTGTGACAAAATATTACACATGATTAGATTGTAATTGCCATAATAATGACGAGTATATATTAAGCATGTAGATGGAATTAACAGAAAATATTTATAAAAAGCACACTTTGTTTGTCTATAATTTTTTAAACTTAAGAGGAAATATTATGCGTAATACATTAATGATTGCAGCAGTAGCGTCAGGTCTAGCTCTTAGCGGTTGTGCTACTGATCCAAACACTGGACAACAACGCTTGAACAAAACTGCCATTGGTACATTGGCAGGTGCTTTAGGTGGCGGTGCAATTTCAAAAGCAACAGGTGGTGATAACACAGGTCGTGATGCCGCGATTGGCGCAGCTTTGGGTGCTGGTGTTGGTTACTATATGGAGCGTCAAGCCAAGCAGCTTGAGCAGCAAATGGCTGGTACGGGTGTAACCGTTACGCCAAATGCGAATGGTAATATTGACCTAGTAATGCCAGGCAACATCACGTTCTCATTTGATGATGCGTCTTTAAACCCATCATTTAGACCAACGCTTGATAAGCTTGCATCAACGCTAAATGAGTATAACCAAAACACGATAACGGTTGCTGGTCATACTGATAGCAAAGGTTCTGATGCTTATAACATGAAACTGTCACGCGATCGTGCTTATGCAGTAGCCAACTATTTAAGCGCACGCGGTGTGGCTTCTAGCCGTATCAATGTCGTCGCTTATGGTGAGTCTCGTCCAGTTGCTGATAACAGCAGCGAGTATGGTCGTCAGCAAAACCGCCGTGTTGAATTAACCATCAATGCGCCAAACAACGTACGTTAATTCATACGATGGTCTAGCTGTCATTATAGTGTTAAACAAGGTCAGTGATAAACTGGCCTTTTTTTTATGCCTGATATTTAGATTTCAAATTCAAAATGATTTTAGGTATCAGGATTCCGTTATCTTTAAATCAATA
Source organism: Psychrobacter immobilis (assembly GCA_904846265.1). Taxonomy (GTDB): domain Bacteria; phylum Pseudomonadota; class Gammaproteobacteria; order Pseudomonadales; family Moraxellaceae; genus Psychrobacter; species Psychrobacter immobilis_A. The sequence continues at coordinate 221,628 of CAJHAA010000002.1, forward strand.
TTAAAATATTTTTGGTGTTTCTATTTATAAAACAATCGTTAGCTAAATGGTTACATTAATATTAATTAAATATTGATAATGATTATCAATAACACTATAATTTACAAAGCTTTGTTATTGTGGCGATACTAGGGTAGGTTGTCAGTTCATTTGAGGCTGTTCTAAATGGACCAAAAATAGCTAAATTTTGTCTAATAGTATCAAATTCTGGTCAATATCTTGATATTATGGGCGCTGTTTTTCTCATTTTTATCAGCATTATTTAAAATGAGGATATGCCCTAATGTTCTTTATTCAAAGCCCATTTTTCTTTTGCGATACTTTTTGAGGATATGTATGACGATTACCACAGTAACGAGCCGTAAGATTTTACCAACTACTTTAGCTGCTGCGCTTGCAGGGTTGTTAATGGTGTCGGGTTGTACCAAGCAAGCCAAGGAAGACACGGACTCTACCGCCGATACGCAAACAGCGGTGCAAGACACAACCGCTGCAGGTACGACGAAACTATCAGCGGTTGATCAAGCTTATACCGATAGACTTATGATCAGCTATGCCAACATGGCGCATGCTGCTTATAAAGATTCGCTAGATACTGCTAAAGCCCTGCAAACAGCAGTAGAGACATATGTGACAACACCAACCCAAGCAAACCTTGATGCGGCAAAAGCGGCGTATAAAGCCGCGCGCCAGCCGTATTCGCAAACTGAGATTTTCCGTTTTGATGAAGGCTTTGTGACAGCCAATGATAAACGAGCACTCGGTAGTATCGATGGTTGGGAAGGGCAGGTAAATGCTTGGCCACTTGATGAGGCGCTGATTGATTACGTTAGTGATGGCTATGAAGGTGAATACAATAGCCAGGACAATATCATCAATAGCGATAGCATTACGGTCGGTAGTATCAAACAAGATACCAGTACTATCACTCCTGAGCTGTTAGCAGAAATGAATGAGATTGGTGGCAGTGAAGCCAATGTGACGACCGGCTATCATGCGATTGAGTTTATGCTGTGGGGACAAGATACCAACGGTGTTGGCGAAGGTGCAGGCAATCGTCCAGTGACTGATTATGTAACTGAAGCGGGTCAATGTACCAGCGGTGAGACGGTCAATGAAGATGCTGGTATATGTGAGCGTCGTGGCGCGTTCTTAAAAGCAGCGACTCAATTATTGGTTGATGATTTGACTGCAATGGAAGCTGAGTGGCAGCCTGAGAGTGAGAATACCTTACGTAGCGACCTGATGGCTCGCAAATACGATAATGGTCTACGCCAAATCATGTATCAGATGGGCAGCTTAGCATTGGGTGAGCTTGCTTCTGAGCGTATACAGGTTGCGTTTGTAACGGGCTCTACCGAAGATGAGCACGAATGCTTCAGTGATTTGACCCATCTAAGCTATGCCAACAATGCCCGTGGTATCCAAAATGTCTTTAACGGCAACTATAAGACAGTCGCTGGTAAGAGCGTTGGTGGTTATGGTGTTAAAAACTACCTCGTCGATACCAACAACAAAGAAGCGGCTGATAAATTGGCGACTGACTTTGCTAAGGTAGAAGCCGCCTTTAATGTGATCGTTGAAAAAGGTGAAAAAGAAGGTATCAAAGTTGATCAAATGATTGCCACCGCTGGTCAAGTAAGTAAACAAGGTATTTCAGCTGAAGAGCAAAATACCCGTCGTAGCTGGATTGAAAATAGTATCACTAGCTTACAAGAGCTGACAGCTGGTATCGAAAATGCGGCAAAAGCGGTCGGTATTGACAATTTAGATGCTGACGCAGGTTCGCAGTTTTAATTGCTCACTAATCTACTGGCTTCACAGCAAGCATAGCAGTGATTGATATAGTATTGACCGACATAGCATTGATCGATAATGCCTGACAAGTCGTTATCAGCTAATGAGAATTATTTTCATGGAAAAATAATTTAGGTATAATACACACGTTGTCGACTACCGTTGGCAGCGTGTTTTTTTTACCATATTAAAATAGCCTGATAGGTCAGTACATCGCTGTACCTCATCGACTAGAAGTGAAACACTTTATAGCATGCGATTTTAATGGTTCTAGATTAGAACTAAGGTACTCTTTATGAACACCACGATGAACACCACAAATATTGTAAAAGCCAAAACCCCTACCTCTTTTTATGCGTCTTTTGTCAGCAAAACCACCCTGTTAAAGCCAACGCTTGGTATTCTATGCGTGCTATCTCTTAGTGCTTGTCAGCCGACGAACAGTGTGTCTGATGATATTTCTGAAAACGAAAAATCTGCCATTAATAATGCTGACAACCCAACGCTAACACCTGAACGCTTCCAAACCATCGAAACGCTCGCTGGCGTACCAATGCAGCAATTAGCAAGCTTTGATCCGCAAGAGGTCAAGCAAGGTGGTGATACAGGAATCAGTATTAGCAGCGCTGAGAGTTACTCTAAACCTTCATCAAACTTGACGGCATCACGAAAAGGGCATTTCTTTATTGGTAATGCGTTCTTTCGGCAGCCGTGGGTGATTGCCCCTGCCAGCACCGACAGCCGCGATGGTCTGGGCGCATTGTTCAATGTTGCTGCCTGTCAGTCGTGCCATGTCAAGGACGGTCGCGGTCATGCACCTATGACTAGTGATGACGATGCTGATAGCTTGCTTATTCGCCTTGCGATGCCAGCGACCACCGATGAGCAGCGTCAGCAACTGCAAAACTCACTTATCGAAAAAGTCGTTCATCCTATGTATGGTGGTCAGCTACAAGATCGAGGTATCCAAGGTGTGCCTGCTGAAGCCAGAATTGCGGTGCAGTGGACAGACAAGCCCATTACTTTTGCAGATGGTCATATCGAAACATTGCGTGCGCCCACCTTTAATTTAACCAAACCGGGTTATGGGGCATTTGATAATGATTTGATGGTGTCGCCGCGAGTGGCTTTACCGATGATTGGGCTTGGATTACTTGAGCAAATACCGGATGAAGCGATTAAAAAACAAGCGGTTGATAATAAAAACAGTACGAATGGTGATATCAGTGGCAAGTTCAATTGGGTAATGGATCCACAGACTGGCAAGCATGCCCTTGGCCGCTTTGGCTGGAAAGCTGGGCAAACCAAGCTGATTACTCAAAACCAAAGTGCTTTTAATGAAGACATGGGTTTGACCTCAAATATACGTCCTCATGAATCCTGTATGCCGACACAGACGGCTTGTATGAATGCGACGACTGGGGCTGATGAGCAAGGCAATGGCAAGCCGCCTGTTGAAGTCAATGATGAAGTGGCTAAGTTTGTGGAGTTTTATACGCGCAATTTGGCAGTACCGCATCGGCGTGATGCTGACGATACGCTAGTGCTAGCGGGCAAAAAACGCTTTTATGATATGGGTTGTCAAAGTTGCCATACACCAAGATATCAGTTGCCAAAAACCGACGATGACCATCTTGAGCAGCATGGACAAGTGATTTATCCTTATACGGATTTGCTATTACATGACATGGGTGATGATCTTGCCGATCGCACGATTGCTGGGAAATTACCCGCAAAAAATATCCAAGTTGAGTTTTTAGCTAATTCTTATGAATGGCGTACGCCTGCTTTATGGGGCATTGGTCTGGCGCAAACGGTCGATCCACAAGCGACATTTTTGCATGATGGTCGCGCCCGTACGTTGATGGAAGCGGTGCTATGGCACGGCGGTGAAGCCCAAAAGCAACAGCAAAAAGTACTCAAACTCGACAAACAAGGTCGTTCTGAATTGAATGCGTTCTTACAGTCATTATAGAGATAATGTCATTTATCTATGCTAAATGACTGAGCAATAACTGAGAAAATAAGTAAGTGTTGATAAGGTTATCCGCCCAATCAGAGACTAGAGACTAGAGCTTGTAAAGATTAGAATTTAAACCATTATTGATAATAATATTGAGAAATTTATGAAAATAAACCATGCTTTAGCGATGGCCTTATCGGCCTTAAGCGCAGGCTTGCTGATCAGCTGCGTCAAACCGGCTGATGACAATAAAGCGCCAGAAGTAGATAGCCAAAAAGTTGCGCAAAACAGTGCGGCATCTACAAGCGCAGCAGAAAAAGATAGTAGTGGAGATAAAATTACCGCTGTCGATATTAGTGCCGAGACTGAAAAGACCTATTTGACCCATGTGGCAAATGACATTGTCATTCCAGCCTATGCGGATGCCGCAAAACAAAGTGATTTATTGCATGATTTGGCACAAAAGCATTGTCAGCAAGCACCAGTCAGCGGTGATGAGCTGCAAGCACTGCGCGATCAATGGCTAGTGCTCGCACAAGCATGGGCAGGCGCTGAGATGATTAACTTTGGTCCAGCGACCGCCAGCATGAGTAATTTATATATCAATTACTATCCTGATGAGCGCGGTCTGGTACACAGTGGCGTTGCCGATCTAATCGCTGCCAATCCTAAGCTCACCGCCGAGCAATTGGCTAACGAGAGTGCCATCGTGCAAGGGGTGCCAGGATTAGAAGAAGCGTTATATGCCAATGACAGTCTGGATGCTGCTCAATGTGCTTATGTGATTAGTGCAAGCAGTGCTTTGAGCACGCGCCTAAAAGATATTGAGAAAAACTGGCAGCAAAATGCCACTAATCTATTAGCCATTGATAAAACGGCTGACAGCGATCAAGGATTGAATCAATGGTTTAATTCTTTACTCTCGTTGGTTGAGACCATGAAGTCTAATGCCATCGATCAACCGTTAGGCTTAACAGGAAAGGCAAAAGGTCATTTGCCAGCCGCTACCGCAGAGCAAAGCCGTGCCATTATCAATGCTAAATTGGCGACATTGAATGAAGTAATGACGGATCCCGTTTTGACCGCTATTTTGGGCAGCAATAATGAAAATGAAGTAGCGGATAATTTATCAACCGCACTTGCTGATGCCACCATATTATTAGCGCAAATGCCAGAAGACTTAGGGACCGCCGATAAAGCCACTCAACAAGAGCTGTATGATCACCTCACGACTATTACACGTCTTATTAAGCGCCAATTGATTCCGGCGCTGGGTATCCGTGTGGGCTTTAACAGTACTGATGGCGATTAAAAAAATGCACTCTATCGATACTAAGACAGCAAATAAATCACAGCCGCAGCCAGAAGATAAGCAGTCTAATAATGAGCTGCTGGCAACATCAGCATTGACGATGCTTTCTACTATAATGGGTACCGTAGCGTTTGTCGGTATTCATCATCGTTATCGCAAGCAGCGTCAGCCTGATGCCCGCTTGCAAGATTATGTCGTAGGCATACGTTCGCAGTTGCAGTCGTTAACCTCTACACCGATACCCCAGCTAGCACGGTTTAGTTACGCTTGTCAGCAAGCCGCTACTGCATGGCAACACGCTTACCATTTATCGCTAGATGATCGGCAAAATACCAACCATCATAGTGTCGCTGACTTTAGCGCGGCACATACCACCACCGTATTGACGCGACCCATTTGTTGGGTTAGCGGCGTGGCGTCTATGCCAAAAAATAGCGCCTTAGCAAATGATGATCAGCGTGCTGACAATGATTTTGGTGTGGTCGGTATTGATGCTGATCGACAAATCGTTTGGCAAACGACCATGCCTGAACGTGTCCATGATATTGTCGTTCAGCCTGTGCTTAGTGATCAAGATAGTACGATGAAGAATCATAGCAGTCGTGACGTCGTGGTGATGGGGCGCCGTCCGAGCGAAAAATTCTGGGTGCTTGATACTGCGACAGGACAAGTAAAATTCGCTATTAACGCTGCAAACAACCGTCATTTTTATGGACACGCTTGTTATAGCTTAGATGGTAAGTTGCTGTATGTGACCGAGAATGACACCATAAGTTTGCATGGTAAAATCGGTATCTACGATGCTTACGATAATTATAAGAAAATAGCAGAGTATGACTCGCATGGTATCGGACCGCACGAGCTGGTTATGCATCCTGATGGCGAGACGTTAGTGATCGCTAACGGCGGTATCAAAACCGAGCAAGCGTCGCGTGAAGAGCTAAATCTAGACAGCATGTGTCCTTCATTGGTTTACGTTAATCGTCATACTGGTGCTTTACTTGAGCAGATTATGCCTGAGCACAATCAAATGAGCGTGCGTCACCTAGCCATGCATGGCAATGGAACGGTGATGATAGGCATTCAATTTCAAGGCGAAAAGCATATCAATGTGCCGTTAGTATTGACCCATAAGCGCGGTGATACGGATTTTAAACCCCTTATTATGCCCAATGATCAATGGCAGCGCTTTCATCAGTATATCGCCAGTGTAGCGGTCGATAGTGCGCGTAACCTACTATGCGTGACCACACCAATTGGCGGTTGTGCAGCGATTTACGATTTAAATACTCGTACATTGATTGATGATGTTAGCCTGCCAGATTGTGCAGGGGCAGCAGTATTGTCTAATAATAATACTGAAAAAGCAGAAGATAATAATGAGCAATCAGGTTTTATCGTTAGTGATGGTCAAGGTCAATTGACCAGATTAACGGTCAATGATTTATCTATACCAAACTCAGACATCGTCACTACAAATCAAGCTATCGTTAAAGACAGTCAATGCCATATGATGTCCTTTGATAATCATCTGCAAGCGCTCTGAGCATGAATGTACCGCCAGCATATCAGTCTATTTTATTAGACAGCGCTAAACATTGTTTGGCGCAAGCAGGTATTGAGCTACATATCAGCAAAAAGCGGGTCAAAAATATCAATTTCCGCTTAAAGCCACATCAATTACTGGTATCTGTACCACTATTTATTAGCCCAGCCGAAGCTGCGCAGGCTGTGATGAAACGCGTGTCATGGGCGATAGCAAACCATCCGCAAGTATTAGAGCAGTATAAACGGCAACAACTTGCTTTAGCGCAAGCTTTAACTGCTGATAGTACTTTGCTATTGTGGGGTAAAGAGCAACCGTTCACTTTAAACCATGATGAAAAACTTGCCTATTATCGGCAACATCTTTCTGAAGTGATACCTGCATTATTTGCAAAGTGGCAACCGATTGTCGGTGTGACAGCCAATGAGATACGCCTTAAAAAAATGCATACGCGTTGGGGCAGTTGTAATACGCGTGCGCGCCGAATTTGGTTGTCTGTGTATCTGCCTGCTTATCCTATTGCGTGCACCGAATACGTCATCGTCCATGAGCTGTGTCATTTACATCATGCCAATCATAGCCGTGCCTTTTGGCAAACGGTCGCAACCGCAATGCCAGATTATCAGCATTGGCACAATATGCTGGCAGGGAAGACTGGAAAATTAGATTAAACGATTTCTCTAAATAATATCCATAATCGTAAGGCTTGTCCTCATTTTTATCACCATCTTTAAAATGAGACACGCTCTAATAAGCCTGATATGATAAGAAATAACGATACAAATCGTGTCGTTTAAATAATAAGTTTGTCTACAGGGATGTCATATGGAAAACGTTAATCAAGCGGAATTTTGGCAGCAGCGTTATGAGCAAGACAGTATCGGTTGGGATATGGGACAGGTATCGCCACCGCTCAAAGCTTATATTGACCAACTGCCCGAATCTGCCAAAGAGCAAGCGATTCTGGTGCCGGGTGCGGGCAATGCTTACGAAGTAGGTTATTTACATGAGCAAGGATTTACCAATGTCACCTTGGTTGATTTTGCCCCAGCGCCGATTGCAGCGTTTGCTGAGCGTTATCCTAACTTTCCAGTTGAGCATTTAATCTGTGCCGACTTTTTTGAGTTATCGCCTGAGCAGTATCAGTTTGATTGGGTGCTTGAGCAGACGTTTTTTTGTGCGATAAATCCATCACGCCGTGACGAGTATGTGCAGCAGATGGCAGCGTTACTGAAACCGAATGGTAAGCTGATTGGTTTGCTCTTTGATAAAGACTTTGGACGAGAAGAACCACCGTTTGGCGGCACAAAAGCTGAATATCAGCGGCGTTTTGAGCAGCGTTTTGATATTGAAATCATGGAGCCAAGCTATAATTCGCATCCTGCACGGCAGGGCAGTGAGTTGTTTATTAAGATGCGTGTAAAAGCGTAATTTCGTGCTCAATATTTTTTCGCACCTGTTTTTCTAACCGTGCATAGTAATAATCTGTCAGATAAAGCGTTGGATGTGCCAGTAATTCTTTTAATACTGCCGTGCGTCCGACGCGATAATCGCCATCTGAGACATGCGTATACTCTTGGCGTACAGCGTGAGCATAGTGTTCATACTCCGACCAAGATGACCCTAAAACACTTAAGTCCATATCTAGGAAATAAGCGGCATCGCTGTATTTTTCTCTCTCTTTAGCCTCGTTTGACCATTTGTCAATTTGATGACTAGCCGTCATCATAATCAGCGCATAGATATGTTGGCATTGCTCCGCACTTAAATAACCAGTTAATGACTCTACTGCATATTCTGCACTTTTAAGCTCATTATCTGAGCGCGTCGGTTCATATATCACATCATGATACGACAGTGCTAACGCAATGATATGCGGCTCATGCAAATTATCCTTAACCTGATCGAACTGCCCAAACAACTGCTGAATATGCTGCAAGCTATGATAAGCACGCTGCGGCTCGTTATAACGCATGGCTATATCCTGCCAAAGTATGCTCACTTGCTCTGGCGTGATATGGCTACTCATAGCGGATAAATGCCACGTGAAAATCGTACCAAGCTCAGTATTTAGTTGCGACAAATCGTCCATCGTTAACCTTCATTTGATAACTGCTGGCAATTTACAACCAACAGATTATTCTTTATTAGCGGTATCTTCAAAGGCTTGCTTAAACACTTTACCCAATAAGTTGACGTCATCGACACGGGCATAGTTCAAACGAGTGACAAAAGCAATATGACGATGCGGTCCTTTCTCAGCGAGTGGTATCGCGACGGCATTTTGGTTCTGCAGATGTAGCTGGTCGAGCGCCATCTCTGGCACCAATGTCGTCCCCATATTGGCAAGTGCCATCTGTATAAGGGTGTTTAGACTGGCGTCTGAAAAGCTTGATTTCATCTGTGCACGGTCAAAATGACAAACAGAAAGGGTTTGATCGGTCAAGCAATGCCCTTCGCCGAGCAGCATAAGATTGGCGGTAGCCAGCTCATCCGCGTTGATGGTTTCAAGCTTGGCATGCACATCATCTTTTGGGAATACGGCAAAGAAATCCTCGCTCCAAAACTCAAAGCTGTGCAAACCATCGACTGCATAAGGCAGCGCAATAATAGCCGTATCAATATGACCGTAACGCACTTGCTCTAGCAAGCGCTCCGTTTGTTGCTCAACGATGGTCATACGAAATTCTGGATAATTTGCTCGCAGGGCAGGCAATACTTTTGGCAGCAGATAAGGCGCAATCGTTGGAATGATACCGACAGTCATCGGATACGCCAGCGGCGATTGATGGCTATGGGCGCGTGTGGTCAAATCATTGACTTCAGAAAAAACTCGTTGCGCCCGTGTTAAAATGTCTTCACCAATAGGGGTAATCAATACTTGCTTATTATTACGCTCAAAAATCTGCGTATCCAGTTGCTTTTCTAACTCGGCAATACCCAAGCTCAGTGCCGATTGTGAGATATTACAGTCTTCAGCTGCACGTTTGAAGTGACGGTGTTTGGCCACTGCTAAAGCAAACTCAAGTTGACGTAAAGTAATCATAAAACCTCTCTATTAATGGGTTTTTAACGTGATATATTATGCTGATTCATTTGGTGTACCAATTCGATATCCAAACTCGATGTCATCTTAACGTAACCTAACGGCTGTATAGTGATTGACGCATGCTCTATGGTGGCTTACGCATAATGCACTGATGATAAAAAGTAGAGAGAATAGTTTAACAAGTTTAATAAAACAAAACATCACATTAAAAACTTTTAACTGGATTAACGATAGAATTCGCGTATAGTTTGTCAGGTAGCCCAAAGCAGTAAAGGCTTAATAGAAACAATCATACCAAGAAATTTCAATTAACTTAACTATCAATCAACTATAAAGGAGCCAATCATGGCGTCTATTATCAATCAAGAAATCCCAGAATTTTCAGCTGATGCGTACGTTAATGGTGAATTCAAAACCATCACTTCAGAAGACGTAAAAGGCAACTGGGCAATCTTTTTATTCTACCCAGCTGACTTTACCTTTGTTTGTCCAACTGAACTTGAAGACATGGCGGCTCATTACGACGAGCTTAAAGGTTTGGGTGTAGAAGTATACTCAGTATCTACTGATACTCATTTCACGCATAAAGCATGGCATGATTCTTCAGAAGCGATCGGTAAAGTACAATACCCAATGATCGGTGATCCTACTGGCCGTATCACTCGTGGCTTTAACGTCATGATCGAAGAAGCAGGTTTGGCTGAACGCGGTACATTCCTAGTTGATCCAGACGGCTTGATTCAAGTTGCTGAGATTCATGCTGGTGGTATTGGCCGTAGTGCAAAAGACATGCTACGTAAAGTAAAAGCAGCTCAATATGTTCGTGAAAACGATGGCGAAGTTTGCCCAGCAGCTTGGGAAGCTGGTCAAGAAACGCTAAAACCAAGTCTTGATCTTGTTGGTAAAATCTAACTCTTGATTTAACGAACTGGCTCAATACTTTAGATATTTGTAGTGCTGTATATCCTACTTTGAGTTAAATCAGCATTATAAATGAAGACCCCATCAGCATAAGTTGATGGGGTCTTTTTATGTTATTTATCAATAAATGTTTTTATTCATGCATCGTGATAATAAGTGCAGCGCTAAGCATGAGATTCTAGTTTATTTTTATCAATTATCTTATAAATCTCATCTTTTAAATGCAGTTTTCGTCGCTTCATCAGTTCAATTTCTTCATCGCGACTGGTGTGTGTCACCAAGTTTTTATCCAACTGATTAATCTGCTGATCTAGCTGGGTATGCTCATCAAAGATCGTCGCAAAATGACTGTCTTTTAGCTTAAGCTCAGCAATAATGTCTTTATTATCTTGCCATGTATCAGTCTTTCTCATGTTGTCATCCTTGTTATGAAGCGCAAGTTTGCAGTAAGCATCCGCGCATGGTCGTAAGATTGTTTTGATGAATTGCTATGATTTTGAGACTTGATTTTATTAAGCCAAAACACTATTTAGCTCAATATGGATAAGACCTAATAGTAGCAGAAAGCTTCTTTGATAAACTTGCATAAAAGACAATCTGCAACGAGGGAAATAAGAGTTTTTCTTATTAGCCTCATTTGATTGTAGCGAAAAAACAACCTTGTTACCATGAGAATAATCTACATATAGATTAAAATTTAATTATAAATAATAATTAATGATTGGTTTTATAAAACATAAGGTTTGAGTTTCTCAGCTTGCCGAAACCCTCAGAACCTATGATAATAGAGACATCAAAGGGCATAAGCTTATGGCCTATAATATTTTAGATAAAATTTTTAATACCAAATAGTCTATATTTGAACGAGCAACATGACAGTTGCCGTTACATATCCAGTAATGATGAGGAACAAACATGATAGATAAAAGTTTATTAGATGCCATCAAAAGTTACAGCGAAAAAATGACTCGTCCAATTACCTTCATATTGGGTAGTGGCGAACATAGCAAGCGTGCTGAGTTGATTGATTTTTTGACTAAAATCGCTGGCACCACAGATAAAATCAATTTTGATGCAACAGCAACTGATGATAGCTTACCAAGTCCAATTAGCTTTAAAGTAGTCAGTCATGTCGATGGTGCATTGACTGATACGGGTATTGTTTTTAGTGGTATCCCCGGTGGTCATGAGTTTACCTCGCTGATTTTGGCTATTTTGCAAGCGGGTGGTCATACGCTAAAATTGGATGAAAGTATTCAAAAGCTGATTAAGCGTTTTAATAAGCCACTACAGTTTCAAACTTACGTGTCGCTATCTTGCCACAGTTGCCCAGAAGTGGTACAAGCGCTCAACCAGTTTGCACTATTGAACGATGGCATTAGCAACGAGATGATTGATGGTGCTCTATTCCAAGAGCAGGTTGATGCTAATAACATCCAAGGTGTACCAGCGGTATTCTTAAATGGTAAACCGTTTGCCAATGGTCTCATCGATACGGCCAAATTGATTGGAAAGTTGCAAGAGCAATTTCCTGACTTGTTAGAAGAAGCTGATGACGATGCTGAGCAGTTAGAGCAGCAAGATGTGACGATTATTGGTGCAGGTCCAGCTGGCGTTGCCGCTGCAATTTATACCGCTCGTAAAGGCTTAAAAGTGACGATGGTTGCTGATCGTATCGGCGGACAGGTGAAAGACACGCAGGATATCGAAAACTTGATTTCTGTGCCTTTAACGACTGGTACTGAGCTGTCAGCGAACTTTGAAAAGCATTTGCGCGAATACGATATTACTTTAAAAGAGCACGTCAGCGTCAAAGAAATCAGTGAGACAGAAGATGAAAACTATCGCATTCATCTAAACACGGGTGAGACGTTTGAGACACGCAGTATTATCTTAGCGACGGGTGCTCAGTGGCGTAAGCTTGGTGTCCCGGGTGAAGAAGAAAACATCGGTAAAGGCGTGGCTTTCTGTGCGCACTGTGATGGCCCATTCTTTAAGGGTAAAGACATTGCTGTCGTCGGTGGTGGTAACTCTGGTATCGAAGCGGCATTAGATCTTGCTGGTATCGTGAAGCATGTGACCGTGCTTGAGTTCGCGGATGATTTAAAAGCGGATCAGGTATTGATTAACAAAGCCAAAGAGAAAGCCAATATCGAATTTATCACTGGCGCAGCGACGCAAGAAATTAAAGCGACTGATGGTAAAGTGACTTCGATCGTTTATCAAGATCGCAGCACAGGTGATACTCATGAGCGTGACTTGGCAGGGGTGTTTGTACAGATCGGCTTAGTACCGAACTCTGCGTTTGTCAAAGGCTTTGTCGATTTAAATCGCTTTGGTGAGATTGAGATTGATGAGCGCTGCCGTACGGATCGTAAAGGTATTTTTGCTTGTGGTGACGTCACGACTGTGCCGTTTAAGCAAATCAACATTGCGATGGGCGAAGGTTCAAAAGCCGCATTATCGGCGTTTGAATATTTAGTTATGCAGTAAGTTTGAAATTAGTTTGAATTTGAAAAGCCACCTCTTTTGAGGTGGTTTTTTTTGTGGGTGCTGATATACCGCTTGTTAAATTATATAAGTTGACGTATGTTCGTTAATATTTTTTATGAGAACTTAGTAGTGAAAAATAAATATGTAAGCAACAAAAATGATCATTGGGTTAAATGTCTGGTTTTTATATCGTTTATATTTAGTGTAACCAATGCTTATGCAGGGCAAACCGTCAATGAGATTCTGAATGAATACTATCCCATCTATAATGAGACAAAGCAGTGTCGAGGTATTATGGCTAATGATGGCTCATCAGATGGCGAAGGCACACTTTATCAAAACGGTTACTGTATTAAAATTGATAGACAATTGAAGGTAGAAACTAGACAAGGCACAAGATTGTATGTATCGGTAACTGGCGACATAGGTTTTAATGAAGACGGTAGCCAAGCTTATGGGGCACACGTCTTTTCTGGTCTAGTAGGCATGTTTGTTCTAAAGCCACGAGGTTCAGGCTGGGAAGTAGAATCTGCCAATCCAGCGATGAATGCAGGTGCTTCTGGTAAAGGTCTAAAAGACTGGAAGCTGATACAAGTTGCCCCTGATAAGTGGGGATTTATTAATATTCATAGTGACTCGCATTGGGTTCATTCAGGGTCAGCTTTTATTTTACTTACTCCAGACAAGAGTAATATTAGAAGAAGCTGGGTAGAAGCCAAGTATGAACATTCTAATGGAGGATCTGGGTCAGCAGGAGGTTGTAGCAATCCTGATGCCAGTACTTGTACACTTTTAAAGGCTAAGCTAGGCGTTGATAAGAAGACGATAATTAATGGTTTTTATCCATTAGAGATTACGCTAAACGGTTTTGAAGATGATAAGGTATATAAAAATCAAGTCTATCTTATTAAGTATCAGCCCCGATTAGGGTATCAAGTACCTAATGATTATCCAATGAAAGATGTCAGCTTTTGATTCATATTCATAACTATATTCGTGTTTCATAAAAATGAACGATAAAAATTTTGAGAGCTTCAAAGGAAGTATTTAAGATGTTCAAATCTAATTTAGGATTACTCAGCTTAAGAAAAGTAGCGTTCCTTATTACAGTCACATTAATATGCGGTACAGCCTCTGCTGCTGATAGTGTGATGGATATCCTCAAGCCGTACTATCCGCTTTATAATGAAGCATTAGGGTGTCATGGTGCGATTGCCCCTTCTGGTTCCGTCAATGGTTTAACTAGAGAGCCTTATATGACGGGCTATTGCATCGATATTGATAGGCAAAAGGTCATAGAGACGGATAAAGGTAAACGCTTATATATATTAATTACAGGTGATGTTAGCTTTGATGAAGATGGTGAAGAAGTTTTACGTGGTCATGCCGATAGTGGTTTAGTCGGTATGTTTGTTTTAAAGCCTAAGGGTGAAGGCTGGCAAGTTGAGTCGGCCAATCCTACTATGAATGCAGGCAGTAATGGTCTTGGTTTAGGTGGTTGGGATTTAGAACAGTTTGCGACAAATACGTGGGGCTTTATAAATGAGCATGGTGATACGCACCAAGGTTATTACAGTGATAGTCTTGTCATATTGACACCTAGTGGCAGCGGTATTACACAGAGTTGGATAGGTATTAATTTTAATAACGAAAATGCGGGGAAATGCGAAGACGATATGTCAGAGTGTGATGATGTCAAAGCTACTTTTACTGTTGATAGCAGTAGGGTAGTCAATGGGTTTTATCCTTTAGAACTAACCATCAATGGGCGGACAAAAGGTAAGGTATATACTGATTTTGTTTATCGTATTCATTATCAAAAAGACAAAGGTTATATAGAGCCTAATGATTATCCTTTAAAAGATAACTACTAAGCTCGTTTCCAATGATTAACTTTTAATCGAGAACATCCCAGATTCTGTGTAACTGCCATTTAGATTAAATGCTTACTGATACGGTCATCAGACATAATCATAAAACGATTCAAAGCAGACGTCCAGTTACGAATGGGCATCGACCACTTTTTGGATGCCTGCTGGGTGGCTAAGTACACCACCTTGAATGCTGCCTGATCAGAGGGGAACACCTTACGCTTATTCACCGCCGTCCGAATCACACTGTTTAGCGACTCTATCGCATTGGTGGTATAAATCACTTTTCTGATGTCTTTAGGGTAGCCAAAGAACACCGTTAAGCCCTCCCAGTTATTGCGCCAAGACTTAACCACGTGCGGATAACTTTCGCCCCACACCTCATCAAAATGCTCGAGATTGGCCTCTGCTATCTCAAGCGTATCAGCACCATAAATTGCCTTTAAATCAGCCGCTACGGCCTTCTTATCCGTCCATGGCACAAACTTCATTGAATAGCGCACCATGTGTACGATACACAGCTGAACCTGTGCCTTTGGATAGACGGTGTTAATGGCATCAGGGAAGCCCTTTAAGCCATCGACACAGGCAATGAGGATATCTTGTACCCCTCGGTTTTGTAGTTCAGTGAGAACCCCTAGCCAGAACTTAGCCCCCTTATTCTCTGAGAGCCACATGCCAAGCAGCTCTTTTTTACCGTCAAGCCCCACGCCTAGCGCCAGATAGATAGCCTTGTTGATGATCTGCTTGTCTTGACGTACTTTAACAACAATGCAGTCTAAATAGACGATAGGATAAACACTGCTCAGCGGCCGGTTCTGCCAAGCGGTGATGTCCTCTAATATGTTATCGGTGACTCTTGAGACAAGAGAGCTTGAGATGTCGACATCGTAGAGCTCTTTAATGCTCTCTACAATCTCGGTGGTGGTTTGACCCTTGGCGTAAAGGAATATGATTTTATCATCGAGACCTGAGATACGGGTTTGATGCTTACTAACGAGTACAGGCTCAAAGTCACTATGACGGTCTCTTGGGGTGGATATCTCAAGATCGCCTGTGTCACTGCGGACTGTCTTTTTAGTGTGTCCGTTGCGCTTGTTAGGCTTATCCGCCTTTTCATGTTTGGGGTAGCCGAGATGATCTTCCATCTCAGCCTCTAAGGCATTGTCGATAAACGACTGCATGAGCTCCTTCTGAAAGTCTTTGATGTCATCGAAGCTGTTCATGCTACCAGCCATTTGCTCGGCCAGTTTTTTAATGTCAGATTGAGTAGTCATTGCTTATTCTCCGGTTAGTGGATTATAAGCTGTTACACAGTTTTTAGGAAAGGCTCTTCTAATCAGCCAACACCCCAACCACCGACAGTATCTCACCTGCTTCATCTTCTTTGATTACACGTGTCTCTTTTAACGCTGAATTGATCCAAGCTTGTATATGAAGGTTGTTTAACATAGTCTCACAATACTGTTTGGTCGTTGGCTTCAATACTATGTCAGAGGCATCAGCATACGTTTGCAAACGTAGCACTACTGGTGCGAAAAAAGCATCGGCAGCCGTAAATGAGCCAAACAAGTAGCTGTCTGTTGCGCGATTTTTTAAACAATCCGCAAAAATCTCTTCTATACGAGCGATATCATTTAAGCAGGCGTTACTTGGTTGTATCTTCGCCGTCGCTCGAATATTCATCGGCATCTCACTACGAATGCCTGTTAAACCTGAGTGCATCTCAGCGACGATACTTTGGCCATAGGCGCTATTTATTCTGGTGCTAGTATCACTCTTAGCATCAGTATCAGACTTCTTCAATCCTGTCCAAAGATCTAATTCTGTCAGATAGTCATTGGCATGAATGGTAATCGCTAAAGTATCCCAGACCGTGACTTTTTCATCATCTTGACCATAGACTAAAACTGGCACTTTGCCTGTTGGCGCATGCTCATCGAGAATGGCTGTCGCGGATGGATGAAACAGCTCAATCAGTTGCTCATCAAAATCAATATTAAAAGCTTTGAGTAATAGCCAAGCTCGTAATGACCATGACGAATAGTTTTTATTGCCGATGATGAGTAGCGGTTTTTGCATCATAAAATCCTAGTGAGCTGTATAAGTAGTATTTTATTATGTGCTCAATATTAAAAATTAACCAGTCTATAGTTCAGTAATTTCAATAAAAAACGCCCATCCAAAATTTGGACGGGCGCTTTTTCAGCAGTAGTAATTATATTTGAATCACTATCAATCGTCTAATAAATCCATACGCTTTGCCGCTTCATAAATACCTGTTGAGCGGTTGCCAGTACGGCAAAAGATCAGCATTGGCTGTTCAGCTTGATTAAAGAAATCAGCAAATTCTTCGACATGGTTTTGATTAAGCTCACTACCAGCGAAAGACACTTCTTTATAAGCAAGACCTGCTTTTTTAGCAGCGGCCTCAATCTCAGCGCTGGTCGGTTGGTTCGGCTCTTCACCATCTGGACGGTTGTTGATAATGGTTTTAAAACCATTTTCAGCAATCATAGGTACTTGATCAGGGGTGATTTGTCCGGTAATACTAAGTTGATGGCTCATAAGAGCTCCTTTTTATTTTTTAGCGTAAAAACGAAACTTTTGCGCTTGGATTAAAATATTTCAATAAGGTATAGCGGTTTTTTACAACAAACCTTGCATCAATGCGCTTTGATACAACAATTTAGCACGTGCACCGGTTCCGCAAAACATCAATATCGGTTTAGGCATCGAGCGATAAAACGCCGCAAACTGCTCGACAGTCGCCATGCTCAAACGCTCATCATCAAACGGTAAATGATGATAAGTAAGGTTGGCTTTTGCCGTCGCACTGGTAAAGTCGCCGCTATTGGGCTGCGTTTCTGTCTCGGCATCAGGACGAATATTGAGCACGGAGCGGTAGCCAAGCTCAGCAATCTTGGTGCATTGGCTTGGATAAATTTGCTTATAAATGGTTAAATTATCGGTCATAAGTAGCTTCGATCGCGTATATTAAAAGACGTTTGGAGGTATAGTATTGTAGCTAAGCGCCATTTTATAAAGGCTGTACTTTAGGTATCTCTTCTAAAGGCTGTATTTTTTAAGGGCTTATACCAATTTAGCATAACACAGCTTTTATCATATCTATATTTTGTCACAGCATAATAATAAGTATGCTTGATTGAGCAACATATGTCTCACAGACCGATTAGACATCTTTTAGCGCATTTACCGCATCCATCGTGCTTAAATAAACTTGACCTGAGAGGGTGGTAATGACCGGAGTATGCTCGATAATGTCCATTACTGGCCCTTTAATAAAGCTAAAGTTTAAATGTTTATTTTGGTTCAACAGTTCTTGATTGAGGCTAATCAGCATCTCTTGTCCGGTCAGGTCAATGTGATTGACCGCTGACATGATGAGTATGACCTCATGCGCTTCTGGATATTGCTGAGTGGCTTGTATGACCCTGCGATGGACGGATTCACTATTGCCAAAAAATAAGCTCTCATCGATACGCAGCATCAATAAATTGCTAAATGTCACTACATCGTGACGGTTTATATTGCGAAAATGCCCTGTGCCAGCTAGCTGACCAACCACAGCGACGTGCGGTTTACTCGATTGCCAAATGAGGCTAGCAAACGACACCATCAAACCAATCACCAAGCCAGTATTTAATCCAAATATCAATACGCCGATGAATGCCGCCAAAAAGCTGGCCGCATCTAGACGGTCGCGTTGCCATGCCGACTTCAAGGTTGCCATATCAATGAGACCGATGATCGATGCCATGATGGTTGCACCCAATAAAGCATAGGGAAGTGGTGCGAGTACATTGCCAAAAGCGATTAAAGCAGCAATCATGACCAGCACGGTTACTAAACTTGCAACTGGTGTTTTGGCACCTGAGTCGGCATTGATAGCGGTGCGCGAAAAGCCACCAGCGACGGTAAAGCCTTGAAAAAAGCCACCCGCCATATTGGCAAGTCCCAGTCCAGTCAGCTCACTATTGGCGTTAAAAGCCTCACCGCGCAGGCGTGCATAGTTGCTGGCGACGGAGCTGCTAGAGACAAAGATAATCAATGCCATCAAACCTGCGCTAGGTAATAGATTCAGTGCTTCATCGAAGTCTGGTACATAGGGCAGGGTAAAGGTTGGTAAGCCTTGTGGAATACTACCAATCGTGGCCACGCCGTTCGTAGTCCAGTGTAAGCTGATGCTCAAAACAATCGCAATACCGAGCAAAATAAGCGGAAATAGTCGCTCAGCCCATTTGGCATAAGACACTGATAACCAGGATTTCCATAGCCATTTGCTACCGTAGCGATTGGCCACCAACAGTGCAAAAGCAATGACGCCAATAACTAAGGTTAGCGGATGTAGCTGGCGTGCATACATTTGCATACTTGATAGATAACCGATTAAGTTATTTCCCGCAATAGGAATCGCGGTCAGATATTTAAGCTGACTGATAAAAATTAATACGGCTGCACCACTGATAAAGCCTGCTGAAACGCCGCGACTGATAAACTGCATAATCCAGCCAAGTTTGAGCCGCCCTGCTAGCCATAACATTGTACCAACCATCAATGACAGCAAACTTGCCATCAATATATACTGCTGAGAGCCCTCTGTAGCATAAGGGTGCAGGCTGCTGGCTGTCATAATCGCTGTAATAGCGACAGGCCCTACTGCTTGCACATTACTCGATCCTATCCATGCATAGACCAGCACGGGAACGATGGCCGCGTAGAGTCCATAGACGGGTGGCAATCCTGCCAATACCGCATAACCTAAGCTTTGTGGAATGACGAGCACCCCAACCACCAACCCAGCAACAACGTCAGTTGGCAAGGCAGACAGCTGGTATTGACGCAACCAAGCAGGAATCAGACGAGCGGCGATAGAAGGCATAGCAATATGTCATCACAATATATAGTCAATCTTATATAAATCAGATACGGTGTCAGGCTCGCTTAGTCTACTATTTATAGTACTTTCGCTTGCCTTCCTTGTATCTAAACTATATTGAACCGACTATAGTAGAAAAAATTGAATAAAAGAAAAGGTTAAATACAGCCAAGCGCTAAATTCATAAAGTTATGCTGAAAAATGACGCTAACAAGTGATGCTAAAAACGCAAGCCAACAAACTAGCTATCAGTTTTGGCACAAAAGCGTTCATACAATAAATGTAACACCGCCAAGGCATCGTCACTGGCAATACTATAATAAATTTGCTTGCCTTCGCGGCGGGTCGTCACCAGCGCATCTTTGCGTAGAATACCAAGCTGCTGTGACAAGCTTGGCTGACCAACACCGACTAAGCTTTCAAGCTCGCTGACGCAATATTCTCCTTGAGTCAACTGACATAAGAGTAATAAGCGATCAGGATGTGAAAGCGACTTTAATAGTTGGCTGGCTTGCATGGACGCTTGCTGCATTTGCTCAGCAAGGTCTTTAGGGGCAAAGTCTGCTACGCTAGATGACGCATCATCAATGCTGGTAGTCGAGGTGCTCAATGCTGAAGTAGAAGTAGTCAGAGCAAGCTCCTTATATAAGACATAATAAAAAATTTAGGATTAATAACTAAGATAGGATTAATTATCAATGATATTGCCACGGATAGCAAGTTATCGTTATTTACATTATATAAATTGATAAAATGTTAAATCGTTGCTATATTGGCATGCATCGTTGATAAATATGTGGCGGTCAATACGATAAGCTGAAGCCGGTGCATATTATACTGAACAATTTATCAAAAAATAAAATATTCATCTAAAAGCAAAGAGGTAGCCATGCAAGTTCATTCATTCTTACATAGCGACACAGAAACTTATACTCACGTACTCGCGGACGTTCAACAACAAGTCTGTGCCATCATTGATCCTGTGTTGGATTTTGATGCTAAGTCAGGGCGCACGAGTACTACTAGCGTCGATGAGGTGATAGGGTTCGTCCGAGAGCATGGTTGGGAGCTGGTTTACATCATAGAGACTCATGCGCATGCTGACCATATATCCGCCGCGATACATGTCAAAGACACACTTGGCGGGCAGTTGGTAATCGGTCAACATATCACCGAAGTGCAAAAAATATTTAAGCAAATATTCAACTTTGATACCAGCTTTCGCACCGATGCCAGCCAGTTCGATATTCTAACGGATGAGGGCGATACTTTGGCGCTTGGCAATATTACTATTACGGTCATGTATGTACCGGGTCATACGCCGGCAGATATGGCCTATATTGCTACTGATGATGAAAAGACCGTGGTCTTTGTTGGTGATACTTTATTTGCTCCTGATGTCGGGACGGCTCGCTGTGACTTTCCAGGTGGGGATGCCAAGACGCTGTACCACTCAATCAAGAAGCTCCTTGCGCTCCCTGAAGATACGATAATATATCTGTGCCATGATTATCCAAGCAAGGGTCGTCAGCACTGTCCAACCACGACTGTCGCTGCACAAAAACTGGGCAATATTCATGTCAAAGATGGTATCAATGAAGCAGAGTTTGTGCAAATGCGTGAGCGCCGCGATGCCACTCTTGATATGCCGCGTCTCATTATTCCATCGGTACAAGTAAACATCGATGCAGGTCATTTCCCAGAGCCAGAAGACAATGGTACCCGTTATCTAAAAGTACCGATTAATGTACTTGGGCAATAAGACAGATATCAGGATAAGTAGACATCAGAAGAAGCAAACATTATAAACATGCATCACGTTACGTAAGCACAATACGAGTATAAGCAAGCCATCATAATGCTAGTCTTTACCGTAAACACATGGCTATATTACCCCTCTACCATTAAGCCTTCACACTTAAGGATTGAACCATGGAAATTAATATCGGCAGTACTGAGCGTTTACTACGTATTATCGCGGGTGTCGTGATTATCGGCTTGGGTTTGTATTTTCAAAGCTGGTGGGGCGTGATTGGCTTAGTGCCTTTACTCACAGGACTCTTCCGCTTTTGTCCTTTGTATAAAATGCTTGGGATGAATACCTGCAAGCGTTAAACAGTCGCTAAATTTATTGTCATAAATACATAATCAGGCATGGGTATTGGATACTTTAATTGACCAATACCCATGCTACTTGCATAGGAGTCTTATAATGAGTGAGCAAAACTCTCATCTGGTCTGCCCACATTGTCAGTCAACCAACCGCATACCAGCAGCCAAACTTAGTGCTGCGCCAAATTGCGGCAAATGTGGTCAGCCGTTATTAACGGGGAGTCCTCATGAACTAAACGCTCAAACGGTTCGTAAAGTCATTCAAAAAAATGAGGTCTTGACCATCGTTGATTTTTGGGCGAGTTGGTGTCAGCCGTGTCTCATGATGGCACCGCAGTTCAAAGCCGCAGCGGCTCAACTGCCACAAGTAGTGTTTGCCAAAATACAAACCGATAAATATGAGCAAGCGGCGGCACCTTATAATATTCGCAGTTTGCCAACCATGGTGGCTTTTAAAAATGGTAGAGAGATAGCACGGCAGTCAGGTGCTTTACCTAGCGATCAAATTGTTCAGTGGGTACAAAGCTTACGTTCTTGAGTTTTAACGAATTATGATTATGAAAAAAGCCAGTATGCTTATTGCATGCTGGCTTTTTTCATAATAAATACTATCTAAAGTCATCGAAGAGTTGAGCAGTTAAACCTCACTTATCAAACTTAACTTATTAAATGTAATCTATTAAACATAACCTATCACGCATTACTCGCCATAAATCTTAACACCATTGGCAAAGCTACAACGCTGAATGCGGGCGGATTGAATGATGGCATCACGCTCGCCATAGAGCCGTGATAATTTTGCATCGCGCGCCTTGGTATTGTTGCTTTTGCCCACGCCAAAACTGATATTAGGGGAGATGCCCCAACGTCCCGCAGAAACCCCAACCCCGACACCTGAGGCGGATAAAGTTGATTGCTCGTTGCGCGCCGCGTCGACATAGCGATTGACGCGGGTATATTCTTGACTAAGGGCTTGGCAATCATAACTTTGATACGTGCTTGGTGCCACATATTGTGGCGTGACATTGCCCGTTGAGGCACAGCCTGAGAGACCAAAAATGCCAGCTGTCGCCAGTAGTGTCGCTGCAGTAAGAGTTTTCATAGTGGCTCCATTAGGCTAGGTTAAGGCGATTGTATTTATGTAAGATAGCAAAAATAATTGGATTAAGATATTGAAAATATAGCACTTATTAAATATTTTCAATGCTGGTAATATAAGTATTTGTGCAATCAAAATGTTATATGTTTATTAAAATAAGTTACCAGGTTTAGCAAAGGCTAGTACCACAATGCCCACATATGCCGCTCCAGCAATAAGAATACCGGTTTTTCTTTGGCTAGATGTGGCGTTATTATTAAACGCTTTGATACTGGCACTGATAGCCGCAACGAGTAAGATTACTTTTGCAAATACCCATTGTATGGGTGCATTGGCACTCATCAGCTGCATTAGCATGACTGCCCCTGACACAATAATGAGGGCATAGAAAATGTGCGAAGAGATTTTGACCACGCGTGGCGCTTGCTTGTTTGAGCTTAATACCAAATAGCTCTGATATAGAAACAGGGCAATGAGCAATACAGCCATGAGCATATGTAGATGTTTCATGAGATATTATTTCCTTTAAAGGTGCAGTTTCAGCGCTTACTGGTTACATGTAATTATGGTATGGAAAATACTACCTTCGCAATAGTTCGTTATTAGCCCTTGTTTTGTCCAGCACATAACGGACTATCAGGGCTTTGACCTTGCCATTCTATTGGGGTGTAAGCATGAATCGCTAAAGCATGAATTTGACCGCCTTGCGAGGTTAATAAGGAGTTTGCCAGTCCATATACAAGCTGATGCCGTGCGACTAATCTTTTGCCTTCAAAAGCATCACTAACAATCGTAAGTTTAAAATGGCTTTCTTTACCATCAAAATAACCAGAATGATTCATTGATTCATTCAACAATTCTATATGTTGCGGCTGCAACGCTTGTAGCTCAGCATTGAGCGCATCAGCAGTCGGTGTTTTACTCATAATAATCTTTCCATATATTTTGCCTAATAGTACTTGGCGGTATCATACTTAGCAATTTGTGAATTGCAAATAATGCCCATTATAGCAGACGCTATTAGCGGTAAAGCCTGCTATTAAGTTGCGTGTGCCTGTAAGCGATTACACTTCTGAGCTATTCTGTTTTTAAAAAATATAGCAATGAAAGATATTCTTTTTAACATACTGTCTTTAATGACGATAAATAATAGCCAGTCATGGCAAGTAGCGGTACCTGTTAGCTATCAGCATAAAAAAGCAGAGCACAATTGATAACCTGTACTCTGCTTTTATAAGTAACAACCATTTACTCAAAGCATGAAATCTAACAATCTCGTTAGCGACGCGCTTTTTGATAAAGCGGCATCACTTTAGGCATTAACGATTGCAATTGAGCAATACGATTGCTGCTGGTCGGGTGAGTGCTTAAGAACTGCGGTGGCTCACCTTGGCTCGCGCTTTGCATTTTTTGCCATAAGGTAACCGCTGCTTGCGGATTATAGCCAGCACGTGCCATTAACTCTAGACCAATCTGATCGGCTTCAGCTTCTTGTGTGCGACTATGCGGACGGCTCAGTCCCAAATCCCCAGCGACGTTGGCTAGCTCAGCCTGACCTTGTGACAGTCCAAAGATGCTAGCAGCCACGCCGATACCAGTCTGCGTCGCATACTGACGCGATAGGCGCTCACGTGAGTGCTCACGCAGCGCATGTGACATCTCATGACCCATAATAGCCGCAATCTCGTCATCCGTGAGATTCAGGCGGTCAATGATACCCGAGTAAAACATGATTTTGCCACCGGGCACGACAAAGGCATTCAGCTCATTAGATTTGATCGTATGCACTTCCCATTGCCATTTCGCCGCATCTGGACGGTAGACGCCGACCTGACCGACCAAACGATTAGCGATGTTCTTTAAGCGATTAAGCTGAGCCTTATTGGTATCTAGCACGCCGCGCGCTTTTGCTTCTTGCAACGTTTTGGCATAACTCTGTGCAGACAGCTGCAAAACTTGCTCACTAGAAACCAGTAAAAGCTGCTGACGGTCAACGCCAACGGCACCGGTACTGGTGGTGCTGGTACAACCTGTCAGCGCTAGTGCCGACAATGAAGCGGCCATCACGGTGCTGGTCAGTAATTTTTTCATAATAAACATCCTCGCTGTAAATGATAAAAAGTAAAATAGAACAAAGTGGCGGTTAATAACAAAGTGACTGTTATCAAAGCGGCTATTAATAATAAAGCGGTTGTCGTTAAAGTGATTATCGTTGAAATAATTATCGTTCAAATGACTCGTGTTACATTTTTTGTGGCATAGAGAGTTGAAGCAGCAAGTAAGGCAATTTTTTATTAATGTTCTACCTATGTTTGCTACGTGACCTCAACAGTAAAATTTTACCCGAACTGTCATTAGGCATAAGTATAATAATGTTACTAAGGCAAAACCAATGCAGGAAAAGTAACAATACAGCGTAGGATTGTAAGTGAGAGGGACGTTGACACCAACAAATCTATTTTTCGTGACTAACGTCTATAAACTTGATAGGCGGCATAAATCTCAGTCAAAAAATAGTCTCATAAGCAATGAGATACTACCTACAAGGATAGAGCTTTAGATTTCTAACATTATTGTGAAAAATAATTGATATTATTTTAA
The DNA here is from genome assembly GCA_904846265.1 of Psychrobacter immobilis. Lineage (GTDB taxonomy): Bacteria > Pseudomonadota > Gammaproteobacteria > Pseudomonadales > Moraxellaceae > Psychrobacter > Psychrobacter immobilis_A. The sequence continues at coordinate 247,292 of CAJHAA010000002.1, forward strand.
AAAAATAATTATCGATAAATCAATTATTTATGATAATTACATCAATAAATAGCGAGTTAAAGACATAATATTAGAAATAAACGTTAAAAATAAGGTTGACAGTACTAGAATATCTGATAGAATAGCCAGCCTATCGAGACGGAGTTGTTGTTAACAACACTACAATTCGATAATCAGCGGGAATAGCTCAGTGGTAGAGCATAACCTTGCCAAGGTTGGGGTCGAGAGTTCGAATCTCTTTTCCCGCTCCAAATATGGCTTGAAAAAGCATCAAAGCCTCACTTTATTGTGAGGCTTTTTTTTGTCCTGATTTTAAGGGTTGTTATTGTTTCTTAAGAATATTTCGATGACATTCCAAGTTACTATCGACGGAATTAACGACATAGATTACTAAAAGTTGCAGCGCCGAAACTAAGTTACAAAAGGTGGTCAATTTGACACATTAGCCTCAGTTCAATCATGCATAATTATATAGATCGTTTAAACGAATATAACAACAAGTAATCCATCTATAGATATGATGATAATAAGGAATAATTATGCAAGAATTCAAACATAGAGCATTTAATGAATTATTTGATCTGTCAGGAAAAACCGCAATTGTGACGGGTGGTGCAAATGGTATTGGTAAAGCAACGGCGTTACGTTTAGCACAAGCTGGGGCAAATATCGCTATTGCTGATTTAAAGTTAGAAGATGCAAAGGCTGCGGTCAAGGATATCGAAGCGTATGGTGTAAAAGGCTTGGCAGTCGAATGTAATATCTTGAAAGATGAAGATTTGGTCGTTATGGTAGATAAGGTCGTCGCTGAATTTGGCACTGTCAATATTTTAATCAATAATGCTGGTGGCGGCGGCGGTGGTCGTGAAAACCCAGCCACCGCATCGGTCGATGATATTCGCCGTGACTTTGAGTTAAATGTGTTTAGTGGCTGGCGCTTGTCTCAATTATGCGTGCCACACATGAAAGCGTCGGGTTATGGTTCGATTGTATTTACCACTTCGATGTCGAGTATCAATAAAAGCCCGAACATGAGTGGTTATGCAGGATCAAAAGCGGCTGTCAATCATATGGTGGCGAACTTGGCACATGATTTTGGCCCTGAGGTACGCGTCAATGCGGTTGGCCCTGGTGCCACGCGTACTGATGCGTTAAAAACTGTACTAACACCAGAAATCGAAAAGAAAATGCTAGAACATACGCCGATTCAACGTTTGGGTGAAGCCGATGATATCGCTGGTGCTATGCTGTATTTTGCCGCACCACTATCTGAGTGGGTCAGTGGTCAAACCATATTTGTGAATTGCGGCGGTGTGCAAACCTTGGACTAAGCTTATCTGCATATGAAAGTATTTAAACCATGATGTTAAAGCTATAGTAAATAGTAAAAAAACCGTTATGAAAAGCGTCATCCAATGTATAGTTGGGTGACGCTTTTATCGTTTTAAGCCTATGTTTCATGATAAAGGTGCTGGCGCATTGATAGGCTGTATCTTTCAATTGACTGAATGTGCTCAATTAAAGAGTATTCAAGTTACTCAAGTTATTAAAAGCAAATATGGGCGACCTCATTGCAAAAAGTTTGCTTGCCATTCTTAAAGCCTGCGATGGCTTGCGAATTGATTCTAATCGCTTCTACCGCGTCTTTCGCTTCTAATATGACTAGGGTAGCCAGTGCTCCTACTTTAATCTCCGTTTGCTGTGACAAAAGTTTCGCTGCATTTTTGCTAATCATATCGAATACCTCTGCTATCTGCTCATCTTTTGCTAATTGAGTGATATTGGCATACATATTTGCCATTCTAATCAGTGAGGCATCACCGTAAGGCGTGAAAGCATTTAAAATATTATTACTAGAAATAGTCGTATTGATGCCCATTGCTAATAGCTCATTGGCGTTGACCATGCCTCTAGGAATGAGCGCATCATAATCACGCCCATTCAAAAATATGTCGGTGGCTGGTAACACCGTCAAGGTAATGTCAGCGAATTTCAGTAACGCAGCCATTTCCATACGTTTGTCTTTGTCCATCGCCGATAATTTAGTCACATGACCAATAGACACGCGACCTTGATAATGGCGCTTGATGGTTTCTTCAACCAATTTTGGAATGCTCGAGCCTTGTGGATCCAGATCAAAATCCAGATGAAAATCAACATCGACGTCAAACTGCTCAGCCAAGTCAAACACCATTTCAATATGCTTGTGAGGATTCTCATCTTTGTATGGACATCCGCCAACCAAATCAGCGCCTTGCGACAATGCCAGTTTTAGTAGCTCATGAGTATGCAGGTCATTGGTCAATCCTGATTGCGCAAAGGCGCAAATCTCTATATCGATGGCAAATGCATAGGTGTCGCGGGCTTTTTTGATGGCATTGAAGGCACGCATCTCTGTTTTTGAATCTGTTTCAACAAAGGTACGCAGACCAACGGTGCCTTTTTTAATCGCCATCTCAATCACTCGTGAAGCACGATTAAACACATCTACTTCCGTAAAATCCTTTTTAGCCTTACCTGTTTCTTCAACAGCCTCGTTTAAATCACCTTGCTCTATAGTACAGCGATCAAGGATGCAGGCTTTATCAAGGTGAATGTGGCTCTCATAGAATCCTGTACAGACAAAGTAACCTTTAGCATCGTAAATTGCTTTTGGCGCATCATCATGTTCAGGTTTTTCCGAAATGTCGTCAATGCTCTCAATATAAGCGTCGTTTATACTGATATTAACCAAGTTTTTATGATTGGGTAATTGGGCATTTTTTATAAGTAAATCGGGCATCGTTTTTCCTTAGTTGTTTGCTTGGAATGACTCAACGATCAATGGCATTTTAGTGTTAAGAGTGGGGTTTTAAACTTTAAATTCGCATGATTATTCGATGTTTTTATTTTTTCCTACCCAACGGTCGTTTTTTGTTCATGAGTGGTTAGGGGCAAGCGTCATCGAGTCTAATATATGGAATATAATGACCACCGCTACGGTATGTAGACTTTGTTTATAAATAGACTATATCGTTTTTACCAAAAAACATACTTAGTTATTGATATTTTATTGTTATAATTATCTTATAAGTTTTGAGTGTAAGTTAAGATATACTAATAATAAAAAGAGTAAATAATAAGCTGGATTTAGCTTCATACCTTGAAACTACGAAGGCATTTCTGTGATGGAATGACTTAATTTAAATACAATCAGATAAATAGGAAAAAGTATGTCAAATATCGCTGAGTCGTTACAAGAATTAATGAATCTTGATGGTGCAATGGGTGGCTGTATCGTCGACTACATGTCAGGCATGGTACTTGGTATGGCTGGCGGCGGCGTTGACTTAGAACTTGCAGCAGCAGGGAACTCGCAAGTGGTAAAGGCGAAGGTAGCAACGATGAAGTCATTAGATATCAAAGGTGAAATCGAAGATATGTTAATCACCTTGGAGTCTCAACTGCACATCATTCGTCCTACAGCCAAGCATGAAGACTTGTTTATTTATTTGGTGCTTGATAAATCAAAAGCCAATCTTGCATTAGCCCGCCGTAAGGTACAAGCGGTAGAAAATAAACTAGAAGTATAATTCGGTTGGTCGTGTTCAAAAAATGAGTGATTTATCAAACTCTCCTTGTTGCTTATCGCGCCTTAAATAAGACAAGACTGGCAACAAGGTCAAATTCGCTATGTACGTACTGTACATAGCGAATTATTATTTTATAGGCAGTAGGAATAACTTAACGAGCGTGAGCCGTTTTATCAAGTGGTGGCAAAATGAAGTGTATTGCGTACGTCAGTAGAGTGCCTATCAGTGATCGTACTATTCGAATGCCTACTGGGTTATCAGACATCGTTAGCGTCTCTCGTAAGCATAATCCAAAATCGCAAATTACGGGTATCATCTCTTACCGTGACGGTCAGTATCTGCAAGTGCTAGAAGGCCCTTATCTTGAAGTAGACAAGTTAATGAGTAAGATAGCTTCTGATCCTAGACATGAAGATCTTTGGGTGTTTTTGGATGTACGCGTGATCAAACGCAGCTTTCATAATTGGGCTGTGAGCGTGTTTGATTTTGTGGATCAAGGCAACTTTTTTAATGCGTTCATTGAGAACAATAGCGCTGTGTTAAACAGCTTTGATGAGTCTCAACAAAGACGTATTCAACCGTTTATTGATATAAAAAAATCTGATACGGTGCCTGAAAAATATTATGAAGGTAAGGATTTAAGATTGCTGGCATGGCCTGATCTCAACAATGAAAGCCAGCCGCAAATGATTATGAACCTGTGTATCAAATTGACTAAAAAGCCTTATTCGTTTAATGCACTAGCGGACAGTGGTGATTTTGGCAGCCATCATCAAGTCACACAGATTATCAGAGAGTTTGATCGTTTAGGTTTATTGAGTGTTACAGAGGCAGCACCGATACATGAGCAAACCGTAATTGAGAAAAAGCCTAACAAATTTTATGGTGCGATCAAAAAATTCTTAGGAATGAGGTAAAAAATTGAATTATCAGAAGCTAGCAATTATTGGGGAAGTAGGTGCTGGAAAAACTCAGTTGGTCAAAACCCTAAGCGAGATAAGCCCCATCGAAACAGAAGCAAAATCTAGTATCGATATCGGTAAAGAGTACACGACGGTCGGCATCGATTATGGGCGCATCACTCTGTCTGACGATATGGCGCTAGGTATTTACGGCGTGCCAGGTCAAGAGCGTTTTTCTTTTTTATGGGAGTTCGTCAATCAGTCGCTATGGGGATTGCTCATTTTGATTAGATATGGCGAGACACCCGATTATGCCAATTTAGATAAGCTGTTACACTTTTTTGCACCAGAAAAAAATCAGACCACGTGTATCATTGGTATCACTCATTGCGAAGATGCTGACAAAGATAGTCTTTCAGCACTGGGACAAGAAATAAGAGTGATGTTGATGCAGCATAACGTGGTGGCACCTGTGCTCCATACAGATCCTAGAAATAGAGAGTCCGCCGTGTCTCTGTTGTCATTATTTAATACCCTTAATAATCAAGACTAATGCCAGATATGACTATGTTAAAAGAAAAATTAGACGAAAAATCACCAGCAAAAATAGCGTTATTAAGCCATATGAAAGCATTGTGTGACGCCAATAGAGAAGTCATATTGGTTAGCTTATGCACCACAGATGGCTTTCCCATTAGTTGCTTTTCGATCAGTGAATTGAGCAATCAAACGGACAAGTTTGCGGCGATGAGTAGCACGCTATCAGCGCTGAGCGATTCATCCGCGAGTCAAATGAAGCAGGGCAAGTGCGACATCACTATCGTCGAAGCCACTGCTGGAAATATGCTATTTGTCAAAACTGACTATATCGGTAAGCCGTGTGTATTGACCGTGGTAGCGCAGAATAAGATGGCACTAGCAGAAGCAAGGTATAAGACCAAAAAACTGATTGGTGTCATTTCTGCTATCACTGAATAAGGCGCATAAGTAACTAAGATTGCTGGATTCGGTAGGCTATAAGCGATAATTCGACTATGATAGACATGTGATACTATTTGCGTGATCAAATATCGACACTGTATTCAGATATCGACCTTGTATAAAGGTGATGCCCTGACCTTTGACGGCCATATCTACCAAAAACTCAGCATTAGCGGCATTAATTTTGGCATGGATCCTGTGCTTATGCTTTCTGCCTTCTTCATCGGTCAGCTTTAGGTTGCTGGTTGTGCCAAAACCATCTTGTAAAAATTCATGATTTCTCAAATCTGCTAGCGTCTCAAGTAATCCCATTCTGCTCAGATAATCGGGACTGGCAAAGAGCGAATAACGAATCATCGCCAACCGTTTTACTTGGTCGCTGGAATCTTGCAGCTCTTAATGCGAACGACGAGCTCATACCCTTCTTCGATCAAATCAATGTGTCGATCAGAAAAACCCAACTCAACGTTTAGGACGGGACAGCCAGTGCTGTATCTATCGGTGATGGCGCGTAATGAAGAATTTCTACAGTACATTGCGTAGAGGCTTGTCGCGTATTAACTATCGGGAGAATAGGCTGAATTTATGCTGTTGGCTCTATTCTAAAATGAATGGTTCGATTTTGAAGTAAACAGTTCTGCTGTGGCTATTTGATGCTATGTTTACAGTGTTATTGTTCTGAAATCTAGAGTAATTAATTACAGTCAATAAATTTTTTTGATAGCTTATTTTTCATAACTTGTTCTTTGATAGCTTAATATACAAAGCACCACTTAACGGATTGTTGAGCGGTGCTTTTTTGAATCAAAATATCAGTTTTAGATAGTGGTTTTTTAGATACTAATTCTAACGATACTGAGCTTAAATATACTATCAAGAATACATAGTTAGGCTTGGCTTTTTTTACGACCTATCAAGCTATTAGCTACCCATGCTGGACCAATTAATAAGAATTGTAAGTCTTCAAAAAACGAGGGTTTTTTGCCTTCAATTTTATGACCGATGAACTGTCCAATCCAAGCAACCACAAAAACAGCTGCCCAAACCTTAAAGCCCCATGGTAATAATGCCATTACTGACAAACAAATAAGAATAAACATCCCCATTGCCAAGAATAACGGCGTGGATAGACGCATATAAAATAACAATACCAACGCGCTAAGTACCAAGGTAAACCAAACTGATAGCGACATGCCCATGCCTAACAGGCTGACAAATATCGTAGGAACGCATAGCCAATGGATTTTTTTATTGACTAGGTTTTGATGACTGACAGAATATTCACTAAGCCATTGCTCAAGTGTGCGTTTAGACAGGCGTTTTTGCTGAGTACGAGACATACTAACCTCCATGTTAGTAGATGAATTGAAAAATCTCTCCTATCAGTTGTAGCACTAATTGAGCCACTCCACCACATTATCTAATAGACGGCACAGTCAAAACCTATAACGTTATCAACATGTTTGCCAATATCTGCGAGCTCTTTGGTTTTATTCTTTTAAGATGTCACCACTTATGACCATACAAGATAAGCGTTAACCTTGTTCACTGCGCTGCCATTCATACAAACCAATAAAGGCGTTTATTTGATATATCATGGTTTGAATGGCAAAAATGTAATTGCCTGACATTAGATTGACGATGAGCCAGACAAAGTTAACGATAATCCATAACCACCAGTTAAATGAATAGCGCAAAATCATCGCGGCTTGTGCAGTAATGGAGAGGACAAAAGCAATGACGTTGATCCAAAAGAAGGAAATAAATCCTAGAAATTTACTATTATCATCTTCAACCACTGCATAGCCATAGCTGGCGAGTAAATCATTTACTGTGGGGAAAAGTGCGAGACCAAGAATAATAAAGGCAGCGGTAATCAACCAAACCGCTTTGCTCGCAGCCTTTGGTATCATGTCGCCATCAGGATCGGTATGTTTTGACCAATAAAAAATACCGTAGACATGGGTGAAAAAGTTAAAGAGCGGCGCGAGCATCAAACCGACTGCACCAGACGTCGCCTGCACGACGACTTCTCCCGCAGTCGCTGCCATTCCCAACCCGTTGCCCATGACGTTTTTGCGAAATGATAGCGAAACCACACAGACCAAACCAACGAAAGACACGCCCAAATAAAACATATCAAGTGTGGTGTGTTCTGTCGTGAGCCAAAAACCTGCGGATAATGCTATCACCCCGCAAATGAACCAAGTGACAATCCATTGCATCGCCCACTTTCCAGTAATATTATCTAATAGCTGAATACGCATAAAGCCTTTTTCCTTAAAGTATTAAAACTACAATGAGTTCTTATTTTATTTTTTAGTATCATATTATTTTTGTATTATCGCTATTCTTGCCATCGCTATTTTTACCATCTCCTCTATCTGCCATAAACATACTGATCGATAAGCAGCAGCGCTTGCTGATAGCGCGCATCGTAATCTGGCTGATCAACCATGTGTGGTTTGATATCATGACGAGCAAAAATATCGACGAGACGTTGCTCAAAGCGTCCACGCGCCTCAGGCGTGCCCAATGAGCGCATGCCATCATCAATCCACGGCGTATTGTTATCCAGCATAATGGTATGATCTAAGCGAAAATCATCGATACAAGCCGCCACAAAAGGATGGCTGCGACCTTCATATTCTTCACAAAATGCTTGAGTGGTCACAAAATCGGTATCAACGATGGTGACAGGAGCGGTCGCATTAGCCGCCGCATCTCTTATAGCTTGAGCATGCTGAAGGGCAATCGGACCATAGTCATTGTATTGTAGACCGACTTCACTACCACCCAAATCTGTACCGACATATAAGCGTCCCATCTCTAAAGCAAAGCTGGCGCCATAATAATTGGCCAGTTTATGCACCAATGTGGTCTTACCCGAACTTTCGCCGCCAACAATCGCCACCGTTTTGGTATAGTCGCCGCGCGCTTGGGGATGAATAGCTGACCAATGCGCGACTGGATTACGGGCGATGGCATAAGAATCAAACTCAGGCTGTAACGGGGTCGTGACGACTGGTATCGATAATCGCTCATAGACATCACTCTGCGCCAATGGGTGGTTTTCTGCGACAAACAAGACTGTATCTGCTGGTAAGTCGAGCGCTGTCGTCAAACGTTGTAGTTTGGCATTGCTGGCAGGAATGTCGATTGTCACATCGACGAAGCTATCATGTAGCGGTAGCTCAATCTCATGAGTGGTATGAATCTGGATAAATGGCAAATCAGCACACGCCATCTGTAGCCAACGTGCTTTGTCTTGCAAAGTAATGTCAAAGTCTGGATGCGGTGCTGGATGCGCCATAATGATAATATGCAAGGTTTTCACTTGTCCTGCCGCAGCCAATATACTGCGCATTTGACCTAAATGTAGTGGCTCAAAATGTCCAATCATCAATCCTGACTCGTACATAGCTTTCCTTAATTTTTAGTCATGCTTCATCGCACTAATTTTATCGATAGACTGCTGGAATATCTGTTATTTACCAGCATGTTATAAAGGTTTAAGGCGATTTACAGGTAGGTTATTGTAAAGGGGTGTTTTTTTATACGACTTTTTTCTGATAAAAGCATTACCAAGTTATTAATTTAACTGTGATTGTTTAAATGTCTCTCTATTTCTGAAGTTCCATCTACACAATATCTATGTGCTGAAAATGGCTAAATATTGGATTTGTAACAACATGTGTAATATGACAGCAATAAAGCTAATCGTGAAACATTTTGAAATAACTATTTAAAATCAGCAGTTTATGAGGTTTTATGACAGATTAGGGCAAGCTTGGTTAGCATAAACTCACAAAGTACGTCTATACGTTCAACAGATAAATATTAAATAGTTGCTATACTTATTCATAAGTTAAGAAGGCTAAGCAGCTTCCTGACTAGAATCGGAAAAAAGCATAAAAATAGAAGAAAAAAAGCGGAATTTTAAATAACAATAACAATAACAATAGAAATGATAGAGAGGTATTTGATTTGGCTAAATTAGCAAAACTACATCGCTCACAGAACAATCGCATGATAGCAGGTGTGATGGGCGGCATTGCCGAATACGTTGGCTGGTCACCGACTTGGGTGAGAGTGTTATTCGTGATTATCTCATCTTTGAGTGCAGCAGTACCTGGCATCTTAATTTATATAATTTTATGGATAATCATGCCAAAAGCGACTAGTGCGTCTTACCAATAAAGTTATTTTATATTTGCTCGTATCTTTTTAATAGCTTAATAGTAGTACCATTTTAATAGTATCGTTTTGATAGCATTACTATCGAGATTAGTTCAGATAGATTTCTACCAAAAAAAAGAATAGCAGTTCGACTAAAAAACAAAAAGCCTGACTCATCAGGATACCAAAGACATACCTTTCCTCCTGCCCAGATGCTCGCGCATTTGGGTATTTTTTTATCTGCTACTTTTGAGCCTTCTATATTGCAGCAGTTTAATTATAAATGAGCCTTATAACGACTGGTTTAGGTCTGCAGCATAAATTTAATTGCAGTAAATATAGATAAAATAGTCAATTTTTAGTAAGGTGAGCAAGCAAATAGAGTCGTTGCCGAATAGGCTGTACGAGCGCTATCAATATTTTATTTCATAATACTCATTCCACAGTGGCTTTACGATGATGCCCCAAACTATGACAACTCAAACTATGACATCACAAGTGACAAACCCGATGATAGAAGACAAAGACCCTCAACCGATGACGTTTCAAGATTTAATTCTAACCCTACAGAATTATTGGGCAGATAAGGGCTGTGTTATCTTGCAGCCTTATGATATGGAAGTCGGCGCGGGTACTTTTCACACCGCGACATTTTTACGCTCGTTAGGTCCTGAGCGTTGGAATGCTGCCTATGTGCAGCCATCACGTCGTCCAACTGATGGTCGCTACGGTGACAACCCCAACCGCTTGCAGCATTACTATCAGTTTCAAGTGGTGCTAAAGCCAAATCCACCCAATATCCAAGAGCTGTATTTGGACTCGCTAAGAGCCATTGGTATTGATCCATTGGTGCACGATGTGCGTTTTGTTGAAGATAACTGGGAGTCGCCAACGCTGGGTGCGTGGGGACTAGGCTGGGAGATTTGGCTTAATGGTATGGAAGTCACTCAGTTTACGTACTTCCAGCAAGTAGGCGGGCTCGAGTGTTTCCCCGTGACCGGTGAGATTACGTACGGTCTTGAGCGCTTGGCAATGTATGTGCAAGGCGTCGATAGCGTTTATGATTTGGTCTGGGCAGATGGTGAATTTGGTCGTGTCACGTATGGCGATGTCTTCCATCAAAACGAAGTGGAACAGTCTACTTATAACTTTGAGCACGCCGATGTGCCGATGATGGGTCAGATGTTTGATTTTTATGAGCAGCAAGCAGATAAATTGGTTGCCGAAGGTTTGCCATTACCTGCCTATGAGATGGTACTAAAAGCCTCACATGCTTTTAATTTACTTGATGCTCGTGGTGCGATTTCAGTGACCGAACGTCAGCGTTTTATCCTACGTGTGCGTACGCTTGCCCGTAAGGTTGCCATTGGTTACGTCGAAGCACGCGCTAAGTTAGGCTTTCCATTAGCGGATGAGGCGCATCGTCAAGACGCGCTTGATAAGTATCTGCCAAAAGAAGAAGCCGCTGAGAATACAGAAATCAATCAAGCTATTGATAACAACCAATCTACTAATAACAATAAATAGGAGCATCCCATGAGTACTATTCTATTTGAACTGGGGTGTGAAGAGCTACCTCCAAAAAGCCTAAAACCTCTACGTGATGCGCTACAAGCAAGCGTGATAGCGCAGTTAACTGAAGCTGATATTACCTTTGATAGTATCAAAGCCTTTGCCGCACCGCGTCGTTTGGCGCTTCAAATTCAGGGCATTAGCGATAAGCAGCCGGATCGTAGCGAGCAAAAGCGCGGTCCTGCGATTAAAGCCGCGTTTGATGCGGAAGGTAATCCAACACGTGCAGCGATGGGTTTTGCGAAAGGCTTAGGTATTGAAGCCAGTGAGCTGATAACGATTAACACCGACAAAGGTGATTATGTCGGTTATGAGCAAGTCATTCATGGTCAAGCAACTACTGAACTGTTAGCTACCATTTTTCAGACTGCACTAGACAATCTACCGATTGCTAAGCGTATGCGCTCAGGTGCCAGCCGCAATGAATTTGTGCGTCCAGTCCAGTGGGCGGTATTGATGCAAGATAGTGCTGTCATTGATGCCATTATCCAAGGTCATCAGACGGGCACACAAACCCGTGGTCATCGCTTCCATAGTCCTGATTATCACGAGATTGCGCACGCCAATGACTACGAAGAATTACTAGGCAGTTTAAAAGTCGTGGCTGATTTTGATAAGCGTCAAATGCTGATCAAAAACCAAGTCAAAGCGCTAGCAGATGAAGTTAATGCTGATGCTATCGTGCCGCAAGATTTGTTGGATGAAGTCACCGCATTGGTTGATTTTCCCATTGCGCTACGAGCAAGATTTGAGCCGCGTTTTTTACAAGTGCCGCAAGAAGCGCTTATTTCGACCATGCAAGCGGATCAAAAGTATTTTTGCTTAACTGATAAAGCAGGCAAGTTGCAGCCTTACTTTATTTTTATTACTAACATTGAGTCAAAAGATCCCAATCAAATTATCGAAGGTAATGAGAAAGTCGTACGTCCGCGTTTAGCCGATGCCGAGTTTTTCTTCTTACAAGATCAAAAACAGCCATTATTTGCCTTGACAGAAAGCTTGAAAACTCGCGTCTTCCAAGACAAGCTGGGTACGATTTGGGAAAAATCTGAGCGTATTGCCAAGCTTGCCGCCTTTATTGCCGCCTTGATGCAACAGCAAGGTCAGCAGATTGATATCGATGAAACGGTACGTGCAGGTATTTTATCCAAAGCGGATTTGACAAGCTCATTGGTCGGTGAGTATCCAGAGTTGCAAGGTATCGCTGGTACTTATTATGCGCGCTTAAACAATGAGCCTGAAGCAGTCGCGGCAAGTCTAGAAGAGCAATATTTGCCCAAGTTCAGCGGTGACGTATTACCACAGACGCCAATTGGCATTTGCTTAGCATTAGCCGACCGTTTAGATACGCTTGTTGGTATTTTTGCCATTGACCAAGCGCCGACGGGGTCAAAAGATCCGTTCAGTCTACGTCGTTCAGCCATCGGTATCTTGCGTATTTTGATTGAAAAGCAGTTGCCGATTAATTTGGTTGCGCTCGTTGAGCAAGCAATCAAAGGCTATAGTGACGCTGAAGGCAGCAAGATTGAAAAAATGGGTGATACGTTTACTCAGGTCATGGCATTCTTAAACTCGCGCTATCGTGCGATGTATATCGAGCAGGGCGTGAGCGTCGATACCATTCAGGCAGTGCAAGCGATTAACCCGCATATGCCGCTTGATTTTGATCAGCGTATTCGCGCGGTACAAGCCTTTAGCGAATTGTCACAAGCTTCAATGCTTGCTGATTCAAACAAGCGTGTCGCCAATATATTAGCCAAGTCAGAAGTGAGTGTCGCTGATAATGTCGATGAATCGTTATTATCTGAGCCTGCCGAGCAAGGTTTATACGCAAGTGTGCTGCAAGCGCAGACGGCGGTTAAACCGCTGTTAGAACAAGCTGATTACACACAAGTATTGCAAACGCTTGCTAGCTTAGATGAGCCATTGACCCAGTTCTTTGATAATGTGATGGTCAATAGTGAAGACGCCGCCCTTAAAAACAACCGCTTAGCGCTGCTTAAGCAAGTACGCGCATTGTTTTTAACCGTCGCTGATATCAGTGAGTTGCAGCTATAGTTTCACTAATATAGATCGCTCACTTTATTGTTTTCTATTTAATATAAAAACTGGCCCGCTATGGCCAGTTTTTTACGCCATATCATGGCATTTATTGATAAATTACCATGATAAATAGCTAGGCAATTAACTCGCTAAAACATAGCACTATTGTCAGTATTGCTGGTTAAGTTATACTGTTCAGACGTATTGAATAATCCGCCAAGCGGCTTTTATCATTCATAGCGCTTACTCATATTCAAAGGAGCACTGCCGTGTTTGCTGTTATCATTATCATCATCGTTATTTGGATAGTAATGTGGGGGTTTTATAAATTTATGTACCCGCGCGCGCCCAAAAGTATGATGCCAAAAAAAGGGGATGTGATCACACCGCATCAGTGCAATTTTTGTGGCAACAGCTTGGCTGAATACCGCGGCGTCCTTGAAACCAAGCCCAACTTGGCTGCAAATAGTGAGAGTGCTATTGGCGAAAACCAAGCATTGTTTTTTTGCAATTATGAGCATCAAGCAGATTTTCATGCAGGTAAGGTTTATAACCCTAACGTATAAACAATTAGATTATGGCTTAGGCAGAAAAAAGCGCTTGGCTCATCAGAGCGAAGCGCTTATTGTTTCGTCGCGTAATATGCGCTTATAAAACAGACTGTGCGTCTTTCATAATTTTATTTAATAGCGCTTCAGATTGTTTGTCTTGCTGTAGTCGATCTTCATCGCTTCTTTGATTGGTGTGTATTTTTTCATACAAATTCAAGCAGCACAATACTAAGATACTTTCTTGACTGAGGCTTGGCGCATCTCGTTTGAGATCTAGTGCATGGTTATTGATATACGAGACAGCTGAGAGCAGCTCTTCTTGTTCGTGTACTGGGCAATAAATAGGATAAGTGACACCCGCAATTGCAATATCAACCTTTTTGATTTGTGGTTCAGGGATAGTGGTTTTCACAGTAGCACTCGGCGTATTTGAACCAGTTGCAGCGACTGGTTGTGGTTTAGAAGAAATATTCTGCTGTTGGCCATTTTGTGGCTGTTTTTCTACAGAGTTTTTGTGGTCATCGGTCATGATAAATCCTACAATGTTTGGTCAGTAAAATGAGTAATATAAAATATTACCGTTTTGATTTTGTCGGTTTCATTAGCAAGTAGTGATTATCGGTCATCGTTTATTGCCATCCCTGATCAGCCTTCTACTTGATCGATGTGAGTTAAGCGTTTTAATACAACTTGTGTACGCTCAGCTGCCAATTGATTCTTTTTCTGCAGCTCACTGTTTTGCTGTTTAATATCGCTATATTGCTGCTTTAATTCATTATTTTGTTGCTGTAACTGGCTGTTTTGTTGTTGCAATTGGCTAACCTGTTTTTGCAGTTTGTCTTGCTCTTCGCCTATCATATGATGCGCTTCAGCCAGGCTTTGGTAGCGCTTGTCGAGATCGTTCAATTGTTTTTTGGCACCGTCGCGTTCGCTATGACTAGTGTTGAGCTTGGTCGTTAATGCTGCAAGCTCTTGAGGGTCGCTAACAGGATGCTGTTTGAGGCTGCTAAGTTCAGCACTGACAAGCTGATACTGTTTTTTTATGTCGAGTATCATTTTTTCTAATATTCTAAGTTGATCATACATAGTCAGTTTTTATCCTTAACAAGTAAGCGTGAATGAATTTTGTTCTCTGCGTTTAATAATGCCATAGGTGACCGCATAATATCTATATCAACAAAGTAATTACCTATATTAGGCGTTGTTTGTTTATTTTTATTAGCCATGGTTTGATTGATAATATCAAGCGATGTCTCACACCTATTTTACCCGTCTGTTTTTATTTTTTAAGCAATATTTTTTAAGCAATAATCAATCACTAGGACCTCTATTATGAATGACAATATATCTGGCTGGAATACATGGCTGACTGCTTTTGATGACTGGACTGACGTATCTATCAGCGAAGTGCATGGCTTGATGACAGGGCTGATGACTGCCTGTAATGCGCCTGATGAGCAAGTATGGGCTAAGGTATTTGAGGAGCTCAGTTTTGCGCCTTTACCTGATGAAGCATTGACACTGTTAACAGAAGAAGCGGAAGACACTGTTTTTCAGCTTAAAGACAAAGACGATGCTTATTCTTACACGCCATTAGTACCAGATGATGAACATGATTTGTACGAGCGCGTGATGGCATTGAAACAGTGGGCAAATGGTTTTATGACGGGTTTTGGGATTACCGACTGTGGTCTCAGTGGTGACGAAAATGAGATGCTGTCTGATTTGGCTAAAATCGGTGGTATTCGCTTAGAAGATGATGAAAACTTTGAAGGTGGCGAAGAGTCTTATCTGCATATTTATGAGTTTGCGCGCATGGTGCCAGTGAGCTTTGCCACCCGCACGCGTAAACCTGTCAAAGATATTGCCCTGATTGCCGGACTGGCTATCGATGCAAAAACCACCAAAGAGCTGCAGGCAGAAGGCAAGTTACCAAAGCCAATGCCACCAGTCGTTGATGCGATGAATCAAAACCGTCCTTCATAATAAAGACGCTATCGTAAGAAGCAATCTGTCATAAAAGCCAACTTATTATCCATGCTAGGGCGTGTCCTCAATCTAGGAGAAAGCGACTAAATGGGCTAAAAATAGTTAAATCTTGCAAAACTACGTCAAATAGCTGGTTAATGTCCCGATATTATCTGCGCTATTTTTCTGATTCGGCTATCATTTTTATCACCATTTTTAAAATGAGAACACGCCCGAGTATTTTCTAAAAAGATATGAGAGATTTTAAGAGTCATTACTGGCGCTTAGGTAATAGAAGGGAGATTATGATGATCACCGACAATGATATGATGTATTTGCGCCGCTGCGTAGAGATTGCTACTGAAGCGCTAGAGGCGGGCGATGAGCCATTTGGTAGCGTATTGGTCGACGGCGACGGTCATGTGCTGCATGAAGATCGTAACCGAGCTAATTCTGTCGATGCTACTTATCATCCTGAGATTGCCGTTGCCAAATGGGCAGCAGCAAATATGACAGCGGAGGCGCGCGCTAACGCTGTGGTTTATACCTCGGGCGAGCATTGTGCCATGTGTTCGGCCGCGCATGCGTGGGCAGGGCTTGGTCGTATCGTTTATGTCAGCTCATCAAAACAGTTGGATGAATGGATGGAGGAGATGGGCGTAAAATCCTCATCACCAATCAATTCATTAAGTATTCAAGAAGTGGCTCCGAACATACCAGTACAAGGTCCGATTGCTGGATTAGATGCAGAAGTAAAGGCGCTGCAACAGCGCGCATTTCAAAGACGCTAACGCTTTCTATTTTTACCATTCCAGAAATTACAGTAGCGAAAAACGAGTGCGAGTACTACATCTAGTAGGCTTGGGAAATTTAACATCGCTAACCGTATTTCTAAAATCGGTATTATATCGTGATAAGGATATTTCATGACTTCGAACAATAATAATCAGCTCAAAAATACGTCTTACCCTGCGCATAGTATCGATTGGCTCACACGCTTGATTGGCTTTGATACGGTCAGTCGCCATTCAAATTTAGCCTTGATTAAAGATGTGCAAGCATACTGTGAACAATTAGGTTTGATAATAGATTTGACTTTTAATGAAGCCAAAAACAAGGCCAATCTATTCGTTACTGTGCCAGCAGGCAAAAACTCTGATGAAGTAAATCATGGTCTGGTGCTGTCTGGTCATACCGATGTGGTGCCAGTTGATGGTCAAGACTGGGCGTCAGATCCATTCACTGCGACGATACGTGGCGATAAGCTATACGGGCGCGGTGCGTGTGATATGAAAGGTTTTATCGCTTGTGCATTGACGTTATTACCACGCGCTGTGCAGTTATCCAATGAAGGTCAGTTGCGTCGCCCGCTGCACTTGGCGCTGTCATTCGATGAAGAAGTGGGCTGCTTGGGTGCGCCATTGATACTGGCAGATTTGAAAGCGCGTGGTATCACCCCTGATTATTGTATCGTTGGTGAGCCAACCAATATGACGATGGTTGTGGCACATAAAGGCATTTCCGTTTATCGTTGCCGCGTCCATGGTAAGTCTGCGCATTCGTCATTGACCGCCCAAGGTGTCAATGCTATCAGCTATGCCAGTCGTTTGATTGGTTATGTCGATGATTTAGCAGAAGAATTGAGCCATCGTGACGATAATGATACGTTGTTTGATGTACCTTATTCGACACTTTCAGTGGGCACGATAAAGGGTGGGACGGCGACCAATATTGTTCCCAATCTATGTGAGTTTACCTTTGACTATCGCAATCTGCCGCATATGACGCAAGACGATATCCTCGCGCCGATTCAGGCGAAGGTTGCAGAGCTTAGCGCACAAATGCAAGCACGCGCTGCCGATACTGGCATTGAGCTGCTGCAAGAAGAAAGCGTACCGGCAATGACCGATAGCGACAGCGCTGAGCTACAAGCGTTGATAGCTGCTTTGACGGGCGATGAAAAACGTCATAAAGTCGCTTATGCCACTGAAGGCGGGCAATTTACTAATGCTGGCATCCCAACGATTATCTGCGGTCCCGGTAGCATTGAGCAGGCACATAAAGCCGATGAATATGTCGAGCTGAGCGAAATTGAGCGTTGTGATGGGTTTTTACAGAAGTTGTTAGATAGCTGTACTGTCAATTAGTTTATTAGATGGTAAACCGTTTGTTTTTGATATGAATTGGCATAAAATACACCGTCTTTATGGCGGTGTTTATTTTTTAGCAGCTTAGAATTAGGTATTTAAATTTTCTATAAATTAAGAATTAGGGGTTGGTTGATGTCTTGGCATCTGTTTGCAGTATTCTTTGCAAGTACGTTTTTTATTTCAGCGACCCCAGGTCCCAATATGCTGCTCGCGTTTCAGTATGGCATGAACTATGGCGTAAAGCGCACATTGTGGACGCTGGCGGGACTGAGCCTTGGGCTATTTATATTACTGCTTTCGACACTACTTGGACTCGATGTGATCAGTCGCCAGTCGCCTTGGTTGTTGACAGTCATTAAAGCAGTGGGTGCGGCGTATTTAATCTATCTGGGTATTAGCTCTTGGCGCGATGCAGGCGATGGCAGCTTGATGAGTGATGCTCGTGAAATGAGCGAAGAAGTCGCGGCTGAATATCCTGCGTCTGACAGTGACAGTGAAAGCACGGCTAATACACCGCAGCCGCGTTCGCTCTCAAGCGCAGCGGTGAAAATCTCGCCAAGCAATGTGACCTTGTTTCGTACAGGTGTTTGGGTATCACTATCTAACCCCAAAGCCATCTTATTTTTTGCCGCTTTCTTCCCCAAATTTATCAATTTTAGTGCGCCGTTATGGCCACAATATGTTTTATTAACGATAGGGTTGTTCTTAAGTGAAACAATCTGGCAAATCGTTTATACCTTGGGTGGTACAAAGCTGGCAAGTTGGCTCGATGTTGGCAATCGTTTAGCGTGGCTCAATCGTGGTTGCGGCGTCATATTTATCATCATTGCAGCCGCTTTATTGGCTGAAGTCATAAATGGTTTTATGGTTTAAAGAACGAATCTAGTAGGTTACGTTTTATCGGCGCTTTCTACGTGAGTTTGACAAAAGTAATTCACCCTGCACACTGAGACAGGTAGCTTAGTTTGATCTATTAGGTATTTTATGATTGGGCAGATGATCATATGTTAAACATTGAGATAAAAATTTTAAGTGTTAATGAGCTTAACGATTTCAGAACTATCAGACTTTCAGCTCTAGAAAAATCTCCAAGAATGTTTGGATCCACATATGTAGCAGAAGTAGCAAAACCTCCAATTTTTTTTGAAAATTGCTTATCAAGTTCAACTGTATTTGGCGCCTATCATAAAAATAAGATCATAGGTTTAGCCACCTTCACACAAGAGACTGGAATAAAGTTTTCTCATAAAGCGTATCTATCTAGTGTATTCATTGAACCTGAATTCCGAGAAAAAGGCATAGCAAGTCAATTGCTTAGGGAAGTTGTGGAGTATAGTAAAAAATATGTGGAACAAATTTTACTTACTGTAGCTGATGATAATAAGCCTGCTATTAATTTCTATAAAAATTTTGGTTTTCAAGCTTATGGGTTAGAACCAATGGCATTGAAAGATAATGAGGAGTATATTAACGAGATCTTAATGAAGCTTTTTGTGTTATAGCACTTTTATTGTGTTCATAAGTCAATATCTTAATATGCCCTTATAGCAATTTTTTCGAAAGTTAAGTATCGTTTGCACTCTCTTTGAGAGCTTGATAAAACTAACCCACTTTATGAATAAAAAAGCCGCTCACTATAAATAGTGAACGGCTTTTTTATTTTTACTCAAACTTATAATTTAACGGTTACGCCAATACTTCTATTAGCTCACCTTTTACCATGTGAGGACTGACGAAATCAGTAATACGTACGCTCACGAGTTTACCCAACATCTCATCCATTTTCTCGACATCATGAGGGAACATAACCGTACGGGTGTTATCTGCCGTACCGATTAAGCAATCAGGATGACGGTTGGCAACTTGCTCCACCAAAACGCGAGTGGTGGTTCCAACCATCTCATGCGTTTTCGCAAGTGTCGAATCAATGATGACTTTTTGGAATTCAGCCAAGCGCTCTTTTTTAGTTTTGAAACTCACATCATCTGGTAATTCAGCGGCTGGCGTGCCCGGACGTTTAGAGTAGATAAAGCTGTAAGAGTGATCGAAATTCAGTTCTTTTGCCAAGTTCAATGTATCTTGGAAGTCTTGATCGGTCTCACCAGGGAAGCCAATGATAAAGTCGCTTGATAAGTGAATATCAGGACGAATGGCTTTGAGCTTATTAATCTGATTGATATAGACATCAATCGTGTGATTGCGCTTCATCGCTGCCAAGATAGCATTTGAGCCACTTTGAACAGGCAGATGCAAGTGAGAAACCAGCTCTGGCAATTGTGCATAGGCATCAATAATGTCATCAGTGAACTCTAGCGGATGGCTGGTCGTATAGCGAATACGCTCAACACCATCGACATGCGAGACATAATGTAACAGCTCAGCGAAACGGCAAATACTGCCATCGTCTTTTTCACCGCGATAGCCGTTGACGTTTTGACCCAACAGGTTGATTTCACGCACGCCTTGCGCCGCTAAGCTATCAATCTCAGCCAAGACATCATCGAGTGGACGCGACAATTCTTCACCGCGGGTATAAGGCACCACGCAAAATGAGCAATACTTTGAGCAACCTTCCATGATAGAGACAAAGGCTTTAAAGCCTTCTACTCTTGGCTCAGGTAAAAAGTCGAATTTTTCAATACTTGGGAAGGATACGTCAACTGTGCCGATGCGATTTTTTGGTGCGATTTCACGCTGCTCATGTGATTGATCATACAGCTCTGGCAAACGGTGTAATGTCTGCGGGCCAAATACCATATCGACATAAGGCGCGCGTTTTTGAATGTTATCGCCTTCTTGTGAGGCCACGCAACCACCGACACCGATCACAAGATCAGGACGCTTTTCTTTTAATTTGCGCCAGCGACCCAATTCTGAAAATACTTTCTCTTGAGCTTTTTCGCGGATAGAGCAAGTATTCATCAGCAATACATCGGCTTCATCGATATCGTGTGTGACTTCCATACCGTGGGAATCACCGAGCACGTCCAGCATTTTGCCGGAATCATAGACGTTCATCTGACAGCCCTGCGTGGTGACAAAGACTTTCTTAGTCGCTGTTTTGACAGGTGCTTGGGCTGAACTTGATTCTTTGAGTGCAGTGACAGCAGGCGCAGTAGCGGTTGTTTCAGCGACAGCAGTGTCATCGATGCGGGGATTAAATACAGTAACACTCATAAGGATAAGTCCATGATTGACTAAAAATATAGCGTGATAGGTGATTAACAGGTGGCGTATTTTATCACAACCCTATGACAATGTGAAAAATTAGCAGAGTCAATTGTTGGTCGTTATGATAAATTATTTATAACAGTATCAATTATTTACTGCTGCTAGTAACGCGTTTGGCAAAAATTATGGCTTGCTATCACTTCTATGTTACACCGTGCTATCGTATTTATTAACAAAAGGTAAAGGTGATGGTTGAAAGTGCAACGAGTATAGTATGATGAATGCGACCATATTAGCGCGATTGATTAAATCGCGATTTACGCCGTTTTGGCATTGTTATGCTAAATATATTATTTAGCCAAATCATTTGGACACATTACAAAGAGAGTCAGTATGACAAAGCCGCAGGTTGCTCATAGCATCAAGGATAGAGAATCTATTAAGCAAAATGAAGATGCAAAACGAATGAAAGCAAGGACGCTACGAGTCAGTGCGTTAAGTTTGGCGACAGCAATGAGTGCGCTAGGATTGTCACAGGTGGCTTGTGCTGAGCTGACCTGGGGCGAAGAGGACAGTTATCAGCAAGAAGGCAGCTATCAACAAAACAGTGGCTATCAGTCAGACAATGGTGTGAGCTCATTTACAGCAGCGGCAATTGCGGCAGAACGCGGTGATGTCAGTGCCTTATACAATTATGAGCAAGCCATGAGCGGCGGTTTGTTTGCCATGTATCCCACTTATTGGCGGATGAATTTAGATCTTAATTCGCAAAGTTCGGCGGCAGTATCACAGTTTGTGCGTCAATATCCAAATACGGTAATGGCAGAAAAGCTGGTGGCCGATTTTGCTGAGACCAAAGCAGGCTCCAATGATTACGCCTCAGTACGCCAAGTTGCGAATTTGATTACCAATGCGGATGCCAGTGAGCGCTGTGCGGTGGCGCTTGGGTTCAATAATGGCGGTGATACTATGCGGGCTATGGCAGCCAAGTCTGAGGTTTGGTTGACGACCAAAAAGCAGCCAGCCTTGTGTGACCAGCTCGCGATGGAGATGAATAATAACGCGCTGATTAGCAATCAGGATCGCGCGGCGCGGCTCAAGCGTATGTTACGTAAAGGCAAAACGGGTGACATTATGGCATTGTCATCACGTTTAGGAACGCCCATTGCTTATTCAGCATTGAGTGAGATTCAACTGAATCCGTCTGCTTTTTTTAGCCGTTTTAGTCGAGAACCTGCCAGTCAAAACAATCAATACTTATATCTATATGCCATGGGACGCGTTGCTGACAAGTCTTACCGTGAAGCTGCATTACAGTTGGATTTTGATGTTAAGCAAGACAATCAGCGTTCAGTTAAATTGTTGAATGCGGAGACTCGTCGCTATGCGTATCGCATCCTTGGGGTGCAACGTATGAATCATAATACGGATGATGGTTTTAATGCTGAGGCGGTTGACTGGTTCCGCAATAGCCTAGACGAAGATTTTAATTTTGAAGAAGCTGAAGATTATGCCATGGCAGCGATTCGCTTTAGCCGCTGGGACGATGTGGTCGAAGCCATCTCAAAAATGGAGGCTGAAACCCAAAAAAGTGACCAGTGGCAATATTGGCTGGCTCGCGCTTACGAGCAATCAAGCGATGCTAACAAGCGTAATACTGCTAAAAAAATGTATCAAAACTTGGCAAAAAATAATGACTATTATGGCTTAATGGCAAAGGATAAAGTGGGTCAGCGTTTTGATGCCAGTCGTTTGGGTGGTAATAACTTACCAAATGTCAGTACCGCTGATCGCGCACGTGTCATGCAAGATGCCAACTTTGCGCGTGCTTTTGCTCTATATAATGCTGACGCCAGCCGTGCCTATGCCAATCGTGAATGGAACTGGGCGGTAAAGCAGGCGCGCGACAAGCGTGATGATAACTTGATTATTGCCGCTGCTCGTCAAGCCTATGATATGGGCTGGCTCGACCGAGCAATTTATGCCGTTGATAATACTGATAGAGTAGACAGCTTAGCGTTATCACATCCGATGCCGCATCAAGATGCAGTCGTACGTTATAGTCAGTCTGCTGGTATCGATCCTGCTTGGGCTTATGGCATCATGCGTCAAGAAAGTCGTTTTGTTGCATCAGCACGCTCAAATGTTGGTGCTAGTGGTTTGATGCAGGTGATGCCTGACACGGCAAAATACATTGCTCGAAATTTAGGTGAGACCTATAGCGCCAGCCGTGCCAATAGTGGCGATACCAATATTCGTTATGGTACATGGTATATGGGTGATATTTTCGGCAAGCTAAACCGTCAGCCTGTGTTGGCAACGGCTGGTTATAATGCGGGACCGAACAATGCCAAGCGTTGGCAACCAGTATATGGTTCGCTCGCAGCCGACCAGTACGTCGAGTCGATTGCCTTTCCTGAAACCCGTAATTACGTTAAGCACGTGATGGAAAATGCCACCATTTATAGCAGTCTATTAGGTCGTAGTCAGCCTATTAGCCAGCGCATGGGCACGATACCTGCCGCGCTCTAAAGCACCAATGTATAAATCAAAAAACCATTCGTGAGCAATCATTAATGGTTTTTTCATGTCACTTTATGTCACTTTTTATTGTGCAATCAAAACTAGTTTTGTCTTGACGCGATGCCTAATTCGACGCCCAACCTCGCTGATGATGACATGCTAACGTTGCGATATTTTTGTACTATTGATGCTATCATTAGCTTATGTTTACGTTTCTGCTATAGATTAAAAAAAACGTTTTGCTACCATTGCATCAATTAGTGTCTTTTATACGTGCTTATAATAAGTGCTTATCAATCAACGCACACATTTTTGTTAGCTCTATTCTTAGTTTTATCAGTGTTTATACGTCGAACACTATGAGCTAAACGATAGCCCATGTTTTTATCATTGCTAGATGCCTTCAGCCCCTATGATCAAAAAATATTTCAATCTGCCCCTGTTATTAAAAGTTAGGCATCAGTCATCTATTCAGCAGATGCTCTCGCTATCTACTCTGACGCCAGATTTAAACCAATCAAGCTCGATAACCAATACATCTATGGATAAACTAAATACGACGCTAAGTATCGGTGCATTAGTGATGTTGCAAGGCATTATGATGATGCCGGTACATGCCGCGAGCGCTGTTAAGAGCGGACAGCGTGTGTTGATGATTGAGATGACGCCAGCATTGTGTAGCATACAGCCGACGCGTGCCCGTATGCGTCAATGCTTGGAGGGTTATTCGTTGACAGTGTCAGGTCTAGATATGGGCTATGGTGAGCGCTGCGGACGTGGTAGTGAGCCACGTCTGACACCGTTACAGTTAAAAGTCGTCAACCGTATCATGCCTGATACGACAGTACGTAGCCAAGCTTGGCAGCGTTATGGGGCGTGTAGTCCGCTTAGTGCCAGTAGTTATTTCCGCCAGATTACCAATTATGCTGGCGCATTAAAGCTGCCTAATGAGCTTAATACAGGTAATAGCTATACGGTTTCTAAATCTCGATTTATCAGTCAAATGACCCAGCTTAATAGTGGTATGTCCTCAAACAGTATTGATTTGATTTGCCAAGCGGGCAGTCGTCGTCAATCAACATTGACGGATATCCATATTTGTTATGAAGGGAGCGAATTTGGCACATGTCATAATGTTGTGAATAATTGTGGCAGTAAGTTCGTCATTTCGGGTGGAAAATAGTTTTTTAGCCCATTTAAATGCTTATTGTTTGAATTAAGGACACGTCCTAATAATATTTGCTTATCTTAAGTGTTATATCACTGTATGTAATGCTTCTCAATGCTGTTATCAGCTGCCTTCCATTGCCTTCCATTGCCTTCTAGCACTGTATCCGTATAGGTTTACAGTAGGTAAAAAATCCTCCCGTATAAAATGTAACAATATAATCGGTGGTCGGCGTCTTATTGTCTCTAGACGATTTGCTGAACGAAGTGCTACACTAGCTCTCGGTTTATGACTGCTATATTCAGTAGGCAAGTCGCTATTTACAACGATAGTCATCCATTAGAACCATCAATCAGAATCATGAATTATCTAATCTATAATTAGGGAGTATTCAATGTCAATGAAACAGCCTTTACGTGTTGCCGTCACTGGTGCCGCTGGTAATATCAGCTATGCTATGTTATTTCGTATTGCATCTGGCGAGATGCTAGGTAAAGATCAGCCAGTTATTTTGCAATTGCTTGAAATCGCTCCAGCACTTGACGCCCTAAAGGGTGTGGTCATGGAATTAGAAGATTGTGCATTCCCTTTATTAGCAGGTATTGTGCAGACTGATGATGCGACCGTTGCATTCAAAGATGTTGACTATGCTCTGCTAGTCGGTTCACGTCCACGTGGTCCAGGTATGGAACGTAAAGATTTGCTAGAAGCCAACGCTGCGATTTTCTCAGCACAAGGTAAAGCATTGAATGACGTTGCAAGCCGTGATGTAAAAGTATTGGTTGTTGGTAACCCTGCCAACACCAACGCCCTTATCGCTCAGCGTAATGCACCAGATCTTGATCCACGTAACTTTACTGCGATGACTCGTTTAGACCACAACCGTGCTATGGCGCAGTTGGCTGGCAAAACTGACAGCACAGTAAATGACGTGAAAAAAATGATCATCTGGGGTAACCATTCATCAACTCAGTATCCTGATCTGACTGCTGCTACTGTCAACGGTAAGCCTGCATTAGATTTGGTTGATCGTGAATGGTACGAAGCGACTTATATCCCAGAAGTACAACAACGTGGCGCAGCAATCATTAAAGCCCGCGGTGCATCATCTGCCGCTTCTGCTGCCAACGCGGCCATTGCACACGTACGTACGTGGGCATTGGGTACTGATGAGAACGATTGGGTATCAATGGGCGTTTATTCAAACGGCGAATACGGTATCGCAAAAGGCTTGATCTACTCATTCCCATGCACATGCACTAACGGCGACTGGTCTATCGTAGATGGCGTTGATGTGTCATCAGATTTTTCTAAAGAGAAAATGGCAGCGACTGAGCAAGAGCTTAGCGAAGAGAGTGATGCGGTCGCTCATTTACTTCCATAAGCAACCAATGTCACGATATTATCATGTCATAAAGCTGTTTTATAGAAATTGATCTAAAAAAGCCCTCTATATTAGAGGGCTTTTTTATGCCTTGTCGGCCTATCCAAATACAATTGATAACGTTAGATACACGTTGATTAACAGCTATTAAAATAAAGCTTGCTACAATAAATGTGTCAATTTAGATAATAAACACAAAGACACTCGTACCATTTAAGGAGAAAAACATGTTGGGTGAACCAGAATACAATATGAATGAATTATTTGCACAGTTGGGACTTGATAGCTCTGATGCAGCGATTGATAGTTTTATTGAAAATAATCAGTTGGATAAAGAAGAGAAGTTGATAGAATCGAGCATTTGGACAGACAATCAGCGTGCTTTTCTACAAGAAGAGTGGGAAAAAGATGCGGAATGGGTAGAGGTCATCGATGACTTAAACGTACGTATGCATCCAGATGCTTAGAAAAAAGAACTATTAAAAAACGAATTATTAAATAAAAACCCACAAACGTTATAAACGCTGTGGGGTTTTTTTATAAATTATAAATATCGATGCCCGCATTTAAGCCTATTAGCTATCTAACTGGGCTGCTGCTCTCGCCACTCAATTAATGCTTTGACATCATTATGGATGCCTGTTTTTAATGCTTCTAAGCCATCATAATGTCGTTCACCATGTAAATAATGCAAAAATCGAACCTGTAAAGTTAATCCATATAAATCGGCATTTAATTCTGGGAAATGAACTTCCAAACGCCAATCATGTTGTTTATCGACAGAGGGTCTGGTGCCAATATTGGCTGTCCCAAAGAGGCTATTGGAACGTAATCCTGAGATACCTGATTTGCCATCTATAGCAAGTGCCGATAAGCCATCAGCAATCACTTGCCCATCCTCGTCAAGGCTGACGACATCAACAGCAAAGATACCATGCAGGGCAGGTTTTAAACGCTGTAGGTCAATATTCGCAGTAGGAAAGTCCATGGTGCGACCTATTTTATCGCCACCAACGACCAACCCTGTAATCGCGTAATCGCGACCAAGTAGCGCATTAGCTGCGTGAATATTACCAGCCAATAGTAAGTCACGAATGCGAGTAGAGCTGATACGTGCCGCTTTACCGCTATCATCGATGACGGTATGTAGATTGGTCACATCTAAGCCATAATTCCGCAAAAACTGACTGTCGCCAGTACGATCATGACCAAATTTAAAGTCATCACCTAACACCAAAGCTTTAACATTTAAGCGTAGGGCTAAAAGATCCGCAAATGCTTGGGCTGATAGCGAGCGAAATTCCTCATCAAATCCTGCCACAATCAAGGTCTCAACGCCATACTCTGCTAATAAGGCTTGTTTTTCAGCGAGATTGGTGAGGCGAGCAGGTGCAGTGGCTGGCGCAAAAAATTCACGAGGTTGTGGCTCAAATATCATGACAGCAGAACCAAGATTTTGTGCATGGGCAATATCACGGACTTGTTCAAGCATCGCTTGATGACCAAGATGGACACCATCGAAGTTACCGATAGTAAGCACACAGGGCGCTAAATCTACTGGGCTAGTATTTGCAGTCAAATTACTTGGTGAGGCAATCAGTTGCTCAAGAAAATAGGTGTTCATAAATTTTCAGCTATGATAGATAAAACCAGATAAAAAACACACTCGTACCAAAATCAATGTGTTTAAAATCAGCCATTATAAAGTAAAATGACCACACTAACATCCTATAGTCTACTGACAGTAAAAGTATGGCGCTATCCGCTCTGTCATCTTAAAATACCGTGATGTTTGTCCACATGCTTTTGTAATGACCCTCTGTATAGATGGATCATCTTGCAACAATTATCACCCATAGACTATTAATTAATAATTACGGAGACCTTATGCCCGTTACTGCATTAAATGCTGTACCAGCTGTTTTTTCAGAACACTATCTCACTGATGAGTTTGTCGTGCAGCGTGCAAGTGAAGAAGACTTTTCAGAGATTTTGGCGATTTACAATCAGACTATTGCAGGTAAACAAGCCACTGCCAATCTTACTCCAGTGACTTGTGAAGAGCGTGCAGATTGGTTTGATGAGCATATAAACAGTCCGACGCGTCCTATTTATGTTGTAAAAGTGATGCATAAGACCACGCAGAATGCAGCGAAAACAGAGATAGCAGCAATCGTTGCATGGGGCAGCTTTAGCGATTTATATGCACGACCGGCTTATCATATCAGCACTGAGATTAGTATCTACTTGCATCAGGATTATCACGGTCAAGGGTTGGGCAGCTTATTGACATGCTGGATGTTGACACAAGCGCCAAGCCTAGGCATTCATAATGTGATCGCGCTTATTTTTGCGCACAATCAGCCAAGCTTAGGGTTATTCCGTAAGCTTGGTTTTGAGCAATGGGGATATATGCCAAAAGTGTGTGATATGCAAGGCTTTATCGCTGATGTTGTGATGCTTGGCAAGCCAGTGTCGTCAGATTAATATCAAATTTAGATTGGTATCAAATAAAATCATTGAAGATAGTTCAAGTTCAAGTTCAAGTGACTTAAGCTAAAATAACTTAAGCTAAAGTGATTTTAAATGAGGACAGCAAGGCGTCTTATCCTAGGATTTTCCATTGACCTTCAATTTTTTGCAGCTCATAAGTCAACGGTGCAGGCGCACTTTGTCCTTTTAACATCAGCTCCCCAATGATAGTGGCACGGGTTTTATCATCACTGTATTTAGTATCGGTAATAGTGACGCCATCAACCGTTTGCTGAAAGGCATACTGGGTTTTAGCCAGCTCTTCTTCGAAGTTTGCCATATCTACTTTATAATATTTAACAGCTTCCTTTACCTCGCCATAATACAAGCTATCTAGTGCTTGCTTGACAGTATCTTCTGGTGTGCCAGCTTGGGTTGGATTGGTTACGAGGCTTTTTTGCTTGGTCGCAGAAGTGACTGGGTTAATATTATCACTATCAATAGCCGTTTCATCTTTACCACTCTCAGCCGCCTGCTTGCTATCAACTGTGCTATTCGCATCCACTGCTGACGTTTGATTAGCAGCGCTATTTTCAGCATCAATGCTTTCATCAGCACTGCCTTCAGCGATGACCGCCGTATCTTCGGCACTATTAGCTGTCTTATCGTTATCGCTACAAGCACTTAAAAGCAGTCCGGTGCTAAGGACACCAGCGGTCAGGATAGTTGGTAAGCGTAGCAAGGTTGATAGTTTGGTTGTCATTATTAGCCCTCAGATTTCATTTATTCATTAATGGTTAATTATGGCAACTATCGGCGTCATTCACTATCCATTCTCTTACTAAGCTTGTTTTGGTTTCGTAAGTGAAACTGCTTAACCATGCTTTAGCTGGCGCGGACGGAAACCAGTGGCTAGTAATACCATGCCATAAACCAGTGCCCCTACGGCACACATAATGAGTAAAGCGGCGATACGTCGCCACTGCACATCATCGCTAGGGAAGTAAGGCAGCATGACATAAAGTACGCCAATCATAGCGCTGGTCGCAATCGCAAACTGGGTGAATAGTTTCTTCCAATGGCTGCCAAAGCGGAAAATATCACGTTTATGTAAGAAGTAATATAATAAGCCTGCGTTCACAAAGGCCGCGCCCGTGGTTGCTAATGCCAAGCCGCCATGTAGTGGAATCTCTAAGAAATAAAATATACCGATGAAAATGACACTAAAAACCATGTTGGCAAAGACAGAAATGATACCGATTTTTACGGGTGTTCTGGTATCTTGACGGGCAAAAAAAGCAGGGGCAAAGATTTTAATAAGCATAAAGCCTAAAATACCACCAGCCATACTACGTAATGCGAGCGAACTCATCTGCGCATCACGTAAGGTAAATTCACCGCGCAAAAACAGCGCTTGCATCAGTACATCGGCAAGTATAAACAACGCTGCTGATGCAGGGACACCGACTAAAATGATTAAGCGTGCCGCCCAATCGATGGTTTTTTTAAAACTAACATCGTCTTTTTGCGCCTCACTTTTTGATAAGCTTGGCAAAATGACTGTACCGATTGCCACGCCAATCAGTCCTAACGGCAGCTCACTCATACGCTCTGCGGCATACAGCCAAGAGACCGAGCCGCCAATCATCAATGAGGCAAAAATGGTATTGAGCAGCAGATTAATCTGAGTGACAGAGACGCCAAAGATAGCAGGCAGCATGAGTTTTAAAATACGGCGAACGCCTTCATGCTGAAAGTCGACCTTGGGTGCGACCAGCAGCTTTTGTTGCCATAGCTGCGGCAGCTGCAGTAAGAATTGCAACAATCCTGCGATAGCGACTGCATAGCCTAGAGCCATGATAGGAACATCGAACATAGGGGCAAAAATTAGCGCGCCACCAATCATACATAGGTTCAATAACACGGGTGCAAAAGCAGGCGCAGCAAAGCGTCCGTAGCTTTGTAAAATGCCACTGGCAAAGGCGGTCATAGAAATAAATAGCAAATAAGGAAAGGTCAGACGCAGTAATTCAGCGGTAATAGCAAACTTACCTGGTTGGTCGGCAAAACCAGGCGCGAATAAAGTCACGACCCAAGGTGCCATTAAAATAACAACGACGGTAAGCATCGACAAAATTAACAACAGAGCGCCTGAAGTACGACTGACTAAGATTTGTACCTGCTGCAAACTATATTTTTCTTTGTATTCGGACAGTACAGGGACAAAAGCTTGACTAAAGGCACCTTCTGCAAATAAACGCCGCAAAAAGTTTGGGATTTTGAAGGCGACTAAAAAGGCATCCATCAGACCACCAGCGCCAAAAACGCCTAACAATACGACATCGCGTACCAGACCCAAGATACGAGACAGCATGGTCATACTACTGACCACCATGGTTGAACGAAATAACCGACTTTTTGCCATGAGAACCTATTGTGCTAATTTGTTTAATGAAGGTTGTTTACTGATGGTTGTTTACTAAGTTGCTGCTATCAAAAAGCTGACGGATTATAGCATTTTCATAATCGAGATAAATGGATTGGATGTGGAATATGCTGTGTACAGTTAATAGAGCTTTTAACAGGATTGACAAAATAATTATCCATATGACTTAACCCTCAAGAATGTTGGCGACCATCTCACGCAATCTTGCCCATTCAAAATAATCACCAGGATCTGTTTTGCGACCAGGGGCAATATCGCTATGACCTGTCAGATGACGACGAGTTTTGGGATAGGCGGCATAAATGGCACAGACTATTTTTGCAAGTACCTCATATTGTTCGGCGGTGAAGGACACAAAATCAGACCCTTCAAGCTCAATACCGATGCTATAATCATTACATTCAGGGCGACCCAAGTAGCTAGAGCGTCCAGCATGCCACGCGCGCTCATTAAAATTGACAAACTGAGTAATCGTGCCATCACGCTCGATAAATAAGTGGGCCGAAACCTCCGCGCCTTTAATCGTTTGAAAATAGGGATGCGCCGCCCAGTCTAGCTGATTGGTAAATAATGCTTTAACGTAATGGATGCCGTCAGTATCAGACGCTCCGAACTCGTTCGGAGGTAGGCTGATATTATGAATAACAATAGTATCAATACTCATATCTGTTGGTCGCAGATTGCAGTTTGGTGATGCAAGGTATGTGGCTGCAGATAATCTGCCATCGTTAATCGTTATTGGTGCTATGGACATAATATTCTCTTTTATCATGATATTAATAAGTGGGTATTGACCGCTGGTTGCTAGCCATTTTTATCAATCAATAGCCAGTCTGATAATAGCTACCTTGATAACAGTAGCTTTGATAGTAACAACTTTGATAACAGCCACTTTGACTAAGATATTTCAATGATCTAGCTCGTATACGGCTTTTGAGGTTGTTTCAGTGGACGATCCAATCGGCATTATCAACCAGCCATCAATCACGCTATCGGCGTATGAATAATAACGTGCGAGGTTTACCCCATGTCTCTAAAGCCTAGTTTTTTATCTGTAGATTGTACCCTAACTACTATGAGTCAACGAGCGCGTTTACCACTTGCTATTGCAGGATTGCTACTCTCTGCACAAACGCAAGCTTTTTTGCCAACCCCAGCATCATTAGTAACGACAGGGGCATTAGCGCCTACGCCGCAAGCTGCTGCAATCGCTAATAATACGCCAAATAATGACGCTCCAGAAGACACCCAAGGGCTAGAAAAAAGCAACGCTGAGCAATTATTAGCCAAGTGGCGTGAGCAAGCAGCAACACAAAATTTAGCCCAAGATACGACATGGCGACGTTTATTATATTTCTTTGATGATCAAAAGAATTTGATTGGTAAGAAAAAAAACACCAGCATGGTTGATGAGGCCGACTTTTTTTTGAGTGAGCATGGTCGGCAAGACTCGAATGCCGAGCTTGATGCGTTACTCGTCGCCCTCGCTAATGCGGTAGCGACAACGAATAATCGTACTGTCAAAAAAAATACTGCCAACAGTTCAGTATTATGTCGTTTCCCAGCGCGTGTACAATGGTTGACTGATACATTAAACATTGATAAGGCGGCGCTACAAGTTGACTGTCCGGAGTTGAATGAATGGATGCAAAAGATTGCCCCTGAGCAGCTATCCATCATGTTTGCCCAAGAGTATTTAGACAATCCTTTATCAGCCTTTGCTCATACCTTATTGCGTATCGACTCAAAAGCGAGCGTGGCTGATCCGAGCCAGATTCATCACGCGGTTGCGCTGAATTATACAGTTGGTGGTAATCCAAAAGACAATTTTGTGGTGTATGCCATCAAGTCAATGACCGGCGGTTATGACAATCTCATTGAAATTGATCCTTATCCAGCAAGGCTGGCCAAGTATCTGCAAGAAGACGAGCGTGATGCATGGACGTATCAATTGGATTTGACTCCAGCGGAAGTGCAGCAGATTATGTTGCACGTTTGGGAAACTAAAGATTTAAAATTGCCGTATTACTTCACCACAGATAACTGTGCGTCTGAGATTTTACGCTTAATTGATGTGGTGCGTCCGCAGCAGCAGTTATTGAGTCAGCTGCCTTATGCGGTTATTCCCTCAGATGTCGTGCAGTTGCTTGATGATGAAGGCTTACTTGCCAGCACCAACTATACTCCTGCCGATAGCACTTTACGCCAAGCGCAGTTGAATAAGGTTAAAGAGCAGCGCGAGCAATTCGGCTATCACAACAGCGCAAAACAGACGATCAATGAGATTAAATCTGCCCAACTCAATGCGGTTTCGAGTATGTCAGCTGATGGACAGACGTTATTGCAGCCTAATATAGCGGTATCAGATAACAATCCAATAGACAGACATCCACTGCAACTGGCTCATATGGGACTAGGGCAGCGCGGTGATAATAACTATATCGATTTGGGCTTACGAGCGGGCTATCATGATATTCTCGATCGTCCCTCAGGATTCCCACAGTTTTTTGACTTAGAAGGCGCATCTGCGACTTTGCGCCTGTACGACACCGATAATGACAAAGCCAATCAGCCAAACAGTGTGGTTTTGCAAAATGTGACATTGATTCGTGGGCGCTCATTTAATCCGGTCAATTCTGCCAAAAAAGGTAAAACCTGGGGCGCTAGCATCGAGGCGACGCGTGTGAATGATGGCTCCCAGCAAGACGGTCGCGATCATTTAGTTGGGAGCTTGGGCTATGAATCAGGTTGGTCATGGGCATTTGGCACGCCTCGCACAGGTACAGGCGAGATGCCGCCGCAGCTATGCTATACCTTTTTGTCCGGCACAGCGCAAGCAGGGCGCGGTATCAATAAAGGCTTTCGCGTTGGTGCTGGCGTCAATGCAGGCTGTCGTTATCAGATTAACAATCAGTTACGCGCGCAGGCTGAATTGCAACTGCCATATTGGTATCATGGCAGCAGCGATGAGTCTAATGCCCGTGGTCATTATTGGCAGCCGATATCGACATTAGGGCTGCAGTATGATATCGATAAAAAACAAGCATTACGCATTAATGCCAACTACGAATGGCAAGATCGTGTTGATGCCAATGAAGACGTACAGCTGTCGTACAGACGCTATTTTTAACACTTA
Organism: Psychrobacter immobilis; assembly: GCA_904846265.1. Taxonomy (GTDB): domain Bacteria; phylum Pseudomonadota; class Gammaproteobacteria; order Pseudomonadales; family Moraxellaceae; genus Psychrobacter; species Psychrobacter immobilis_A. Next base: position 281,510 of record CAJHAA010000002.1, read on the forward strand.
TTACTAAAAAGATGTATAGGTTATTAAAAAGATGTATAGGTTATTAAAAAGATGTATAGGTTATTAAAAAGATGTATAGGTTATTAAAAAGATGTATAAGCAGTCATTAGAAATGGCGTTCGAATAAAGGATAAATGATGAGTACGCAAAATTTATTGATTATTGGTCAAGGTGATATTGGTTTGCCAGTCAGCAACCAGCTGGCACAGGACGGCTTAAATGTCACAGGTTTGGCTCGTGGTGAGCGCCATCATTACTCTTTGGATGATAACGCTGAATTTATGCAAGCCGATGCATTGACTCTGACGGCTGAGCAGCTGCAAGATTTTACGGCGATAGCAATTATCGTTACGCCCGATGATTATTCGACCAGTGGCTATCATAATAGCTACTTAGCAATTAGCCAGCATTTGGCAACGCTTGCGGACAAACTCACCAACCTTTCACGCATTGTTTTTATTTCATCAACGGGTGTTTATGGGCAAGATAATGGCGAATGGATTGATGACAATACTGCACCTGTGACGCCAGAGCGTGAAGCATCGCAGGTGATATTGCAAGCAGAACAAGTCCTGCAACAAGGTTTTGGGGATAAAGCCATTATCATTCGTCCAAGCGGTATTTATGGACGCGCGCGTCTCATGCGTCTGCGCAAAGCCCGCGAACCACAAAAGGAAGCAGTGGCAGCCGCGCATTGGAGCAATCGGATTATGGATCGCGATTTGGTCGCTATCATCGCTAACGTACTGACTATCGATGCGCCCAAGCCCCTTTATATTGCTACTGATTATGCGCCAGTCACGACTTTAGAGTTGGGCGTTTGGTTAAGTCAGCAGATCAATGAAACGCCTCCTGCTCTTGACGATAAAAAAGTAGCGGTTACGGGAAAACGCTTGCACAGTAATATTCCATTAGCTTGGTTGGCATATCCTGATTGGCAAGTCGGTTACCGTGATATTTTGCGTCATCAAGAACAACCTCAAGAGTAATATGCCAGTTTAATTTAATTAGAATTATTTTTATATTTTACAGCTTATGGAGATTTCATGACCCAGCCTTCTACTTCTGACACTCATTTACCCAGTGCTGATCTTACAGCAGCAGGCGGTACAATTTCAGAAGGCAATGCTGAGCAGTCGTCTATCTTGCCAGATAGTACCCAACCTGCGATTGTACATCCTAATTTTGACCCGAGTCGCTTGGCACTTGATCCTGCCAGACCCTTGAGCGATATTCCAGAGCCTGCTAGGCGCTTAAATGGTCAATTGCAACGACTTTATGGTCGCTCTGCGCGTTTTTATCAGCCTAAAGAACACAGCTTGTCAAAATGGTCGCTGATTGCTTCAGAAGTACTGGGCGAGCATCTGTCATTATTGCGGGCAGCAGAGCTTGTCGAGTTTCCAGACAGCTTTTATCACAATCACAGCGCGCAACCATTATTATCATCATTAAATGGTATGACTTTGCTCGACATGGCCGATATTCAGCAGACGCTTCGTGCTTATCCAAAACTGCATCGTTACGGTTTTGCACTGAATGGCTCTTCTGTAAGTACCGATACGAGCGTTAGTAGTAATGCTAAAAACAAACAGGCTTCTTTACGTGTATTGACCAAACGGTATAATCCAGATGAGTTGCTCAACAGTGTTTACGCCGAAGATTGGCAGGTAGTGTTGCAGCCGCAACAATTTGAGACAGGCGAGGGCAGTTTGGCTACTGATATTATGGCGTGTAGCGTCGCTATTCATGCATTGAGGCAGTGTGAGACACGCAAAAGTATCAATCACCGCTATAGCGCCGCGCAAATCTGTCAGCACATACGCAGTTATCTGCTGAGTCAAATCATTTGTGAGCCATCGCAGCGTCATGCCTACCGTCAAATACGCATTTTCACAGGACATGTTATTGTTGCCGCGTATCATTTAGGTTGGGAGATACAAGTGAGCGATGACGGTCAGTGTTATTTTAATCTCTCATCGCGCAGTGGCCTATTGATTCGTTATCCTAACATGCAGGATTACGACATCAATGGTTGGTCAAGCTGATCAATAATGCGTACAATAACGCCAATTTTTTGCTCTTCTTTTTGTCAATAGGAACGCTTCCATGCTTAATGCCTCAATGCCTAATGCGCAACACCCTTCTTTCTCCTCACACCAATTTATCCAACTGGCTTTAGACAATCAAGTTCTCAAATTTGGCGAGTTTGTCCTCAAGTCTGGTCGCATCAGTCCGTATTTTTTTAATGCAGGCTTGCTGGCATCGGGTGAGATGTTGTCGTTGCTCGCGTGTGGTTATGCTGATGCCTTGGCTGAGCAAATGACTGCTAGTCATAACGGTACAGATGAGCAGGAGCTGGTGATATTTGGGGCAGCGTATAAAGGTATTCCTTTTGTGGCAGCAACCGCGCAAGCCTTATGGATTCATCATGGTATTAATGCTAAGTGGGGCTATAACCGTAAAGAAGCCAAAACCCATGGCGAAGGTGGCAACTTAGTAGGCGCTGACGTTAGTGGTAAAGCAGTCTGGGTACTCGATGATGTCATTACCGCTGGTACGGCGATGCGCGAAGTGGTTGAGATTTTAGAGCAAGCGGGCGCTAGCGTTGCTGGTATTATCGTTGCCCTTGACCGTAAAGAAAAAGGTCAGGCTGAGCATTCTGCTATTCAAGAGTTGGCGTCGACATTAGATGTACCAGTGCGCGCGCTCGTCGATATCGATGATTTAATCAGTTATTTGGCAGATGACCATGGCGTACAAAGCGGTCAGCATAAAGACGCGACCCAACTTGCCAAGATGCAACATTATCGCGCGCAGTACGGCGTATAGTTGGGCACTGAGTTCGAAGCTGTTCTATATTAATAATATAACGTAAGTGAGCCTTATCATGAGCCAAGAAAATCAAAAAAAATCGTTAAACATACTCGTTATTATGGATCCTATCGAGCAAGTTAATTATAAAAAAGACACTAGCCTTGCGATGATGTGGTCAGCGCAAGACCGTGGTCACAGCCTTGGTTACTGTCAGATTCATGATTTATGGTTGGATCGTGGTCAGCTGATGGTTGATACGCAGCCAGTGACGGTCAAGCGCGATCCTGAAAATTTTTATACACTAGAGGATAAAGTGACAGTGCCAATCAGCGACTATGACGTGGTGTTGATGCGTAAAGATCCGCCGTTTGACATGCGTTTTATTTATGCCACTTATATGCTTGATCATGCCAAAGCGGCAGGTGTACTAGTGGTCAATGACCCACAAGCGATACGTGATTGTAATGAAAAGCTCTTTGCCACGTGGTTTAGCGATTATATGAGCCCAACGATTGTGACCAGTAAACAGGCGCATATTCGCAAGTTTATCGCTGAGCAGCAAGACGTCATTGTTAAGCCATTAGATGGTATGGGCGGTACGGGGATTTTCCGTTTGACAGCAGCTAGTCCAAATATCGGCGTCACGCTTGAGATTTTAACCGAGCTTGAAACCTTGCCGATTATGGCGCAGCGCTATTTGCCAGAGATTAAGGAAGGTGATAAGCGCGTGTTGATCGTCGATGGAGAAGTGGTCGATTATAGCTTGGCGCGTATTCCCACCAAAGGCGAAACCCGTGGTAATCTTGCGGCGGGTGGTAGCGGTGTTGCGATGCCGCTCACCGATGTCGAACGTCAAGTGGCAGAAGTCGTCGCCCCGATTGTTAAAGAAAAAGGTCTCATGTTCGTCGGGCTCGATTTAATCGGCGGTCGTATTACCGAGATTAATGTCACCAGCCCAACGTGTGTACGTGAGATTGATGATCAATGCGGTACAGATATTGCGACCGATTTTATCATCGCCATTGAGAATAAAGTAGCAGTTTGCGCAACGCTGTAAGGATAGAGTGATTTATCACTAAGCTATGCGCACAATACTTAAAAAACACTGTGCTAAGATAGATTGATAAACAGCATCTTTTCATAGCGCATAAAAAGACGATAAAACGTCATTTATAAACGATGCTTTTATGATTTTTCGATAGTATTTATAAAAGCCAAGTCGTGATTGCTCGCGGCTTGGATTTTTGTTATTGACAGTGCATAAAGTGCTATATATCAGCCAACGATTTACACTATACTATGCGAGATTTTATAGGGTCATTATTGGCTGATGACTAAGATGATCATAGGATAATAAGTCCTTCATATAAATAAAGAAAAGATAGGCAGGCGTTCATGAAAGCACCGCATATATTAATGATGGCCGCGGGTACTGGTGGGCATGTGTTCCCAGCGCTGGCAGTGGCTGAGGAATTGACTCAGCGTGGTGCGGTTATTCATTGGCTAGGAACGCCAAATGGTATGGAAAACGGCTTGGTTGCACCGACTGGTTATCCTTTTCATGCGATTGAGATGCAGGGTTTACGCGGTAAAGGAATCGGGCGTTTATTGAAGTTGCCAGTGACTTTATTGTCAGCGACGATGGCAGTTATAAAGGTGATTCGTAGTAATCAAATTGACATAGTTGTCGGTTTCGGTGGTTATGTGACTGCACCTGGCGGCATCGCCGCACGTCTGACCAATACGCCTCTGATTATCCATGAACAAAATGCCATTGCAGGCATGAGTAATCGCTACCTATCCAAGATTGCAACCAAGGTGCTGCAAGCATTTGAGGATACCTTTGCCAATAGTGCACAGGATGCTAAGCTTGAAACGGTGGGTAACCCAGTACGCAATGCCATCACTGGTGTCTCTGAACCGACGGTGCGTTATGATGTTAATGACAACTCACCGCTCAAATTGTTGGTGGTGGGTGGCTCACTTGGTGCACAAGCCTTAAACGACACTGTGCCAAAAGCGCTGGCATTGCTCAATCAGCCTTTTGAAGTGCGTCACCAATGCGGGCGTAACAATGAGGCTGCCACACAAGCGGCTTACGATGAGCAGGACTTGAGTATGCACAAATTTGTGGTACAGCCTTTTATCGACGATATGGCTGCCGCTTATAATTGGGCAGATGTTATTGTTTGCCGAGCAGGCGCATTGACGGTTACGGAAATCCAGAACGTTGGTATTGCCGCAATTTTTGTACCGCTGCCGCATGCGGTAGATGACCATCAGACTGCTAATGCCCGCACTTTAACCTCACACGATGCGGCGATTTTGTTACCGCAGTCTGAGTTGACAGCGCAGCGTTTGAGCAATGAGCTTGCTGCCCTTAATCGAGAGAAGTGCCTAGCGATGGCCAAAAAAGGCCATGCCCTTGCCAATCGAAGTGCGAGCAAGCAAGTTGCTGATATTATTTGGCAAACGCTGAAGCCTATATTATTATAACTGACTGTTTTTATTGCCAATTATTTTGATACACTAAATTGTATTAGCCTTTAATAAAGAGAAGCCCTATGTCTAACCCTGCGAAAGCTCTACCTAAGCGTTTGATTGAAATACCAGAAATGCGTCGTATTCAGCATTTGCATTTTGTCGGTATTGGTGGCTCGGGGATGTGCGGCATCGCGGAGGTGATGAACAATCAAGGATATCAAGTAAGTGGTTCTGATATTGCTGAGAGCTTAGTAACCAAACGTTTGGCACAGATTGGTATTGATATTGCGATCGGTCATGATTCTAAGAACATCGCTAATGCTGATGTCATCGTTGTATCGTCAGCGATTGATCGCAGCAACCCTGAAGTAAAAGCGGCATTAGAAGCACGTTTGCCAGTGGTACGCCGTGCCGATATGCTGGGCGAGTTGATGCGTTATCGTCACGGTATCGCTGTTGCTGGCGCTCATGGCAAAACCACCACGACCAGTTTGTTGACTACCATGATGGCAGAAGGGCAACTCGATCCTACCTACGTGATCGGCGGTAAGCTGAATGCATCTGGTAAAAATGCTGCGCTGGGTAGCAGTCGTTTCTTGGTGGCAGAAGCCGATGAGTCTGATGCGTCGTTTTTATCGTTACATCCGATGGCCGCGATTGTCACCAATATCGATCAAGACCATATGGAAACGTATGAGAATAGTTTTGATAAATTAAAAGCCGCTTATATTCAGTTTTTACAAAACATGCCATTCTACGGTTTGGCGGTGGTCTGCGGTGATGATCCAGAATTGTATGCCATGATTGATGATATTGGTCGTCCCGTACTGACCTTTGGACTTGAGCCTTTTAATGATGTGCAAGGTGTTGATTTGGTTACGGAAGGCACGAAAACTCACTTCACGGTACTGCGCCGTGACCGTGAACCTTTACGTTTGACCCTCAACATTCCTGGTACTCACAACGTTTATAACGCACTTGCTGCTATTACCATGGCGACTGATGAAGGGGTCGATGACGAAGCGATCAAACGCGCTCTGCAAAAATTTGAAGGCGTTGGTCGCCGTTTTGAGCAGCATGCTTCTGTCAGCCTTGATGAGGGTAATGTTTTATTGATTGACGATTATGGCCATCACCCAAAAGAAGTCGATGCCACCATTAAAGCGGCGCGTCAAAGTTTCCCTGAACGTCGTTTGGTAATGATGTTTCAGCCGCACCGTTATAGTCGTACCCGAGATTGCTTTGATGATTTTGTTGAAGTACTCTCCAGCGTTGATGAATTATTATTATTAGACGTATATTCAGCAGGTGAAAGCCCAATTACTGGCGCTGATACCAAGTCATTGGCACGTAGTATTCGGTTGCGCGGTGAAGTTGAACCGACGATTATTGACAAGGACAATTTAGCTCCTGTCATGCAGCGTTTATTAAAAGCCAATGACATGCTCATTACTCAAGGTGCAGGTAATGTAGGGCAGATCGCTGTCGACTTGGCTGCCAATAACCTTTACATTAAGTAAGCTAAAAAATTCTAGGAACGATCTTCATGACGACTGATACTAAAGAAAATACCAGCACTCAAAATGCAGATAATTTAGAGAGCAATGATGCCACTCTAAACACGACGACCAGTGATGCAAAAGATGCCAGACAGTTTGGTAAAGTGGCGGTTGTCTACGGCGGCAGTAGCAATGAACGCAGCGTGTCATTAGACAGTGGTGCTGCCGTATTGCAGGCGCTACAAAACCAAGGCGTTGATGCCACTCATTTCGACCCTAAGCATCAAGATATCACAGAGCTACGCCAGTATGACCGCGTGTTCAATGTGTTGCATGGTCGCGGCGGCGAGGATGGTTTGTTGCAAGGTGTGCTGCAATGGTTTGATATTCCGCAGACGGGTTCAGGCATTCTGGCATCAGCGCTGGGTATGGATAAGGTTCGTACCAAGCAATTGTGGCAGGGTTGTGGGTTAGCAACCGCGCCATTTTCATTGTTAACAGCTGAGACTGACTGGCAGCAAGTGGTCAACATGCTAGGTCTACCACTTATTATTAAGCCCGTTCATGAAGGCTCGAGTATTGGTATGACTAAGGTCAACAATCTTGACGAGTTGCCAGCGGCTTATGCAACGGCGGTACAGTGCGGTGATGCAGTTATGGCTGAGCGCTGGATTACTGGTCGCGAGTTTACAATCGTCATTATCGACGATGAAGCTTATCCAGTCATTCGTCTTGAACCTGCTGATATTACCAACTTCTACGATTTTGAAGCCAAGTACAATCGTAATGATACCAGCTACTACATTCCCTGTGGTCTGAGCGCTGCTGACGAAAAGCATTTACAAGATCTGAGCCTTGCAGCGTTCCGTGCCGTTGATGCTAAAGGCTGGGGACGCATCGATGCTATGCAAGATGAAGCAGGCAACTTCTGGTTGCTTGAAATCAATACAGTGCCAGGCATGACCAGCCATAGCTTGGTTCCGATGGCAGCCAAGGCTCGAGGCATGGACTTTGATGCATTGTGCTGGCATATTTTAGCGCAGACATTAGAGTGACTGGTATAGCAGTTATTGCTTAAACAGTGATTTAGCAATGCTACTTTTTAACATTGCTCATTTTTTAGTATTGTTCGTAATGCTATTGATATTTATTAAGGCAGTTGTCATTAATAAGCTGTCTTAATAAACCAGTGATAAAACTTATGAATCATTAGAGTTAAATTTTTCTTATAGCCTGAGAATACTACTAGACTAGATAGCCTGAGAATACTACTAGACTAGAACGGGTTAATGTATCACTAGAGCTGCTATACCACAGCGTCATGTAAACTTGTGTAAATTCGTTGTCACTAGTAGGGGTTAAGCTATTGTTTAACCATAAAATACGTTAATATTGTAATTATAGGTCTGTTTTAGTGATATTTCTGTTTTCTATGAATTTAGCCCATAAGTTATTCATAAATTAAGAAAAATGTTACGTTTAAATGAGCATAATGTCATCCTATAAATCGTTTTAGTAAAATATTTTGATAATATGTCAACTTAATAGGCTTCTGCAAAAATATGCAGAGTTACATTTATAAATAGCATGATCAGTTTTATGCAAATATAGGGACAAAGGTCGTTATGGCTCAAACTGTCAACGAGGTAACTGACTTGATGAGTGATAAAACCCGTCGCCCAAACTCTAAGTTCCAAGTACCGACTTCGCTCAAATATTTTTTTATGGTATTGGTACTAGGGTTGCTCGTACTGATATTGATAATGGGTGGAAAAGCGTTGCGTGATGCACCGCCAGCTTCTATCCATGTGAATAATCAGGGTTTGACAGTTACCCAGTATCGCGCATTGCAACAGGTTATGAATCAACAAAAGGTAAGCAGCTTTTTTACCTCTGATTTGCAAGCATTAAGAGATATTACGACGGGTCTGGCTTGGGTTGATCAGGTCAGTATTTCTCGTGATTGGCAACGGGGCATAGTCGTTACCGCATTACCTAAGCAGGCGGTTGCTAATTTTGGTACAGAGCGTTTAGTGGATGCAAAAGGTGCAGTTTTTGTCCCTGCTGATAGTAAAGATCTGACGCAAGAACGCTTCGCCACCTTACAAGGTGAGATAACGCAAGCCCCAGTTATCATGCAGCAGATGCAGCAAGTTAACGACTGGTATACGCCACTTGGTATGCAAGTCGAAGATATTATCCTGTCACCAAGAATGACTTGGCTGATTCGTTTTGACAATGGACTGCGTGTGATTGTTGATAACGAGAATACTGCGCAAAAGCTGCTGAGTTTAAGTCAGCTGCTCGGCAATCAGTTAAGTGAGCGTCGAGGCGAAATACAGTCTGTAGATTTGCGCTATAAAAATGGTTTTACCATTGCTTGGGATATGGCACAGCCAAAAATCGATGAAGCAGAATAACGATAGATAGATAGCATAAACAAAAACTGGTTAGCATTTTAGTTTGAGCTATTTTGATAGTTTGTAGCACAGGATATACAACATCATAGCGTGTTGATAACGCTTTTTTTAATGATCTAATGGAGACGTCATTTGGTCTCCTGTTTAGCGATAATTTGTCTGGTACCATGAAAAATACTGAAAATCTGGTTGTTGTCCATCTAAGTGCCACGGCAGTCTATGTCGTCATTGGTAACGTTGTCTCTGCAAAAGACATCCGTATTCTGGGCGTGGGACAAGTCAAAAATAGCGATTTTTACCAAGGTCAAATAAAACACCGTGAACGTCTACAAGGTGCTATTAAGCAAGCCATTCAAGAAGCAGAAGATACTGCCAATTGCCGCGTGCACAGTGTGTGGTTGACCCTAGCAACACCGGAATTATCGAGCAAAAATAGTGCAGGCGAGGTACGTGTAGAAGATGAGGCGGTACGTGCCAAAGATATGGTGCAGGCGTTGTCTAATGCCAAGTCACGCGATCTATCATCAGACTATTATTTAATGCATTGCTGTCAGCAGGGCATCTATGTTGATGATCAAGATTTCATGGTGGATGATGCGATCGAAATGATGGCGCATAATATTACTGTGATGTATCACATGATGATGATGCCCGTTGCTAGTCGTCAGAATATCCAAAAATTACTGCAAAGCTGTGATGTTGGTATTGATCACATTGTATTTGATGCAGTGACGAGTGCTGAATATAGTTTGATGAGTGACGAGCGCCAGCAAGGGGTTTGTTTGGTAGATATTGGTGCTAGTACGACCAGTATTTGCGTTTATAAAGAAAACAAGCTGATATTTACCCATTGTATCGCGACAGGTAGCCACGAAGTAACGATGGATATCTCAGCTGATTTTGGTATCTCCATGATTGAAGCTGAAAAGCTGAAAAAGACCCATGGTACTGTCGATGTCAATAGTGTCGATCCTAGCTCATTCTTTATCTTTAAACCACAAGGAACAGGTGACGAGATTAATATTGGTATCTATAATCTAGCCCGTATTATTGAAGCGCGCTATGTGCAGATATTTACGGAAGTTGCTCGTCAATTACATGAGGCTGATCTCATCGGCTATATCGACAAAGGTATCGTACTCACAGGTGGCGGTACGGCGATTAAAGGTATGATACCCTTTACCAAAAAATTGCTCAAAATGCCCGTAGTATTAACCAACACTCATCCTGCTATTAGTGCTCATAATCATTTTGATAATGATGAGTCATTTAAGCAGCTAAACAGTCAAGTAAATGATCGTGCTTATCAAACGGCATTTGGTACACTATTATATAGTCAAAGCGAGCAGTTTCGCCGTAGTGAAAAAAGCGAGCCTGAAGCGATTCAAAAAAATCGAGTCACTGGTGTTTTTCAAAGTGCAGGGCAGCGTTTTGCTAGTGTACTCAAAAAGATATTATAATCTGTTAGCAAAACATACTTATATTAAGCAGTATAAGAGTATGCAGCTATATAATAGGCAAGAATACGAAAAGCAACACCCTATACCATACTGGCATATTTTGGCTAGCACAATTATCTAAGCCATTGCCCTGTTTTATTTAAATACAATTATATATAGTAAGTCGATAGCGCGCCATATAAGTGTGTTACCAAGTATCGACCATCACGCTATCTGCAACTGGAGAAACCTTTTTATGTCAAAATACACCATGCCAGATGATAACCAGCCTCAAAATAACGGCCAAGCAAGCTTCACTGTATTCGGTGTTGGTGGTGGTGGCGGTAATGCGGTTGAACATATGGTACAACAAGGGATTAGAGGTGTAACGTTCGTCTGTGCTAATACGGATAAACAAGCGCTTGATCGTTTAACTGCACCGCATAAATTGCAACTTGGCGCAAAAACGAATCGCGGTTTGGGCGCAGGGGCGAACCCAGAAGTTGGGCGTGAAGCAGCAGAAAGCGAAGAAGAAGCCATCCGTGCATTACTCGAACATTCAGACATGGTGTTCATCACTGCTGGTATGGGCGGTGGTACGGGCACAGGTGCAGCGCCTGTGGTTGCTCGTATTGCTAAAGAAATGGAAGTGTTGACAGTTGCCGTCGTGACTACGCCATTTAAGTTTGAAGGTGGCAAACGTATCAAGGCTGCTAAAGCTGGTATTGAGCAATTGACTAACTTTGTTGATTCTATCATTACGATTCCGAATGATAAGTTGATGAGTGTCTATGGCAATATCTCTATGCAAGATGCCTTTAAAAAAGCGGACGATGTGTTATTGCATGCGGTTCAAGGTATTGCTGAAACTATCGCTAGTGAAGGTATGATCAATATCGACTTTAACGATATCCGCACTGCTATGACTGCCAAAGGTCATGCGATGATGGGTATCGGCCGTGCTAGCGGCGATGATCGTGCGCGTCAAGCAACTGAGAAAGCCATCAGATCACCATTACTTGATGACTTGCGTTTAGAAAATGCAAAAGGTCTATTGGTTAACGTAATTTCTTCTGAATCACTCTCATTGGATGAGATGAGCAAAATCAGTGTTATTGTCGAAGAAATTACAGATATTGACGATGCACATATTTTCTATGGTTCAGTGATTGATGAAAAAATGGGTGATGACTTACATGTCACTGTTATTGCAACGGGTCTGACTTTAGATGAAAACGCTGGGCAAGAGCCAGAAGTAGTCGAGACACCAGTTCCTTCTGTCAATAGCACTCAGCCTGTTGACCCCAACGTGCATACCAGTGCTTTAAACAGCCAGAAGCAATCGCAAGCTCAGATGTATCAAGAAACGGCTAGTGCTACTCGCTCAAGCGCGCCTCAAGAGCAAGCGAAAACCAAAACTAATAGCATTCAAGACTATCTAAAACGTCAACAAAATAAATAATATTTTCAGATGTTTGGAATAAAAAAAGCCAGTACTAAGTTGCTGGCTTTTTTGTGCGTATAGAAAATGTCGATATATTAGCAAACTGATTCAGCTATGAGCGCGCTCTATTTATAAAAATCGCCTCTCAATGCGAAAATAATCATTAATAAATAGGCGTATAAAACAATTTATGATTGTAACATTTGGCTGTTATTTCCCTGTGTTAACAGAGGCAATGTGATCAATAAGACATGAGAACCATCAAAATTTATTGACGATAAGTGTTATCAATCAAGGAGATAAGGAAATTAGCGAGTTTTAACTATGGCGAACTAGGGGCGGGTAATGATACACTATGGCAATTGTAACAAAATATGTGAGAAGACAGCCATGAACCAAAGAACCATAAAAACTGCGATTGCTGTTACAGGTATTGGTCTCCATAGTGGTCAGCCTGTTGACTTAGAGTTTCATCCGCAACCTATTGATACGGGTATTGTTTTCGAGCGTTCTGATATCGAAGGCAGTCAGCCGATTCCAGCCAGTGCTTTTTTAGTACAAGATACTATGATGTCGTCAAACCTAGTGTTTGGTGGCACACGTGTGGGGACGGTCGAGCATTTGCTTAGTGCCATTGCAGGACTTGGCGTGGATAACCTTTTAATTCGTGTATCGGCCTCAGAGATACCGATTATGGATGGTAGTGCCGCTCCTTTTGTAGCGTTGCTGCTTGACGCAGGATTCTGCGAGCAAGACGCTTTAAAGAAGTTTATAAAAATCGTCAGACCTGTAAGAGTAAAAGTGGATGATAAATGGGCAGAACTGCGTCCTTATGAAGGGTTTGAGCTAAATTTTGAGATTGATTTTGATCATCCTGCTATCGACAAAGATTTTCAGCATGCACAGTTGCAGTTTTCGACGCAAAACTTCATTGAGCAATTGAGCTCAGCCCGTACTTTTGGGTTTTTACGAGATATAGAAGCCTTACGTCAGAATAATTTGGCGTTAGGAGGCAGTATGGATAATGCTATTGTTATTGATGAGGTAAATATTCTTAACGAAGAAGGTCTGCGTTTTAATGATGAGTTCGTTCGCCATAAAATTTTGGATGCTTTAGGTGATTTGTATTTGATTGGCTATCCGATTTTGGGTCGCTTTAATGCTTATAAATCTGGTCACGCGTTAAACAATTTATTGGTACGTGAGATACTATCTGACCATAATAATTTTGAAATTGTAACTTTTGATGACAATGTAACGTGCCCAATTCAGTATTTACCTCTCGAAGGTTTGACTGTTGAAGGATGAATACAGGAATATACACGAAGTATCGAAACATTTACGCAATATTACATAATCCAGCAGTAATTACATTCTAATAATATTCGTTTTTTTGAATGTATTGTTTAGATTATTTTAACAATTCTGCTCTAGAGTAGAGAATATCAAAGCTGTGGATAGTTTTTCAATCATCTGTTGGTGACGTTCATAATGTGAACGGAGCTAGCAGGTGATTTTTTTTGTTTGCGTCATTACAAAATCGCAGCGTTATCAGCTGATTTTTACGGTTTTGTTTACACAACTTTACATAGCAATATTAATAATTTCAATGATTTGCCAGACGCAAAAGTGCTTTTTTGAGATTTTCATCAGTGGTGACATGCTCTGCGGCCTGTGATATAGTCCGCTTTGTGTTTTGGCTAAGAGCCTGATTTTCATTGGCTTTACTAGACTTTGACAAAGTTGATGCTGCTGCTGATAGTTGTTTAGATGAATGATTATCAGCTGAATTTTTAGCGACGACGACGCGAATTTGCTTGAGTTGTTTAAATGTAATTGACTGCTCTGTTAAGACTTGCAAATAAGCGCTCTGCAAATAGCGAATATGATTGGCAGCAGTCATTGAGCCCACACTGAGTATTAATTGCTCGGAGGTGAGGCCTACGACCCAACAGGTATTAAGAATTTCTTCAGGTAGACAATCTACCAATAGCTCTTTTACCTCGTTGGTCGCTTCTATGTATAGCCGCATATTGTCAGCAAGCGTTCGGGGTAGTGCGCTACCAGAAAAAGCTTGATGGTCGATAAGTTGGGCAAGCCGATTTGGCTGTTTTTTTGACATCGTGATGACTCATCTAATAGGTGACAAAATCGATATTCATAATTGACATGCTAAAGGCAATTGATACTGAACGATTTGCGAGACAGTGAACTAAGCGGAATAGGGTATTAACAGATAATACCAGCATTAGTCACTACAGAAGAAATAGCGGGCTGTTTTAACAAGGATTTTATCATGTTTTGTAATGATCATCTCCTCTAAACTAATTGATGCTTTGTCACGGATGACGAGCGGTCTTGTATTAACAATAGGTAGTAAATTTATGAAACAAGCTTTATTAATTTTGTCAGTATTGGGAATGGGTATAGCACAGACAAGTGGTGCTGTCGAAACAACCTTTCAACCAAATAATACCTTGAGTCATACCATCACTAACATCTCTGCTTCTGCGAACTACGGTTCTAGCCGCAATATCTATAGCACTAACAGTGGTGCTCATGTATATAGCAATGATGAGATCAGTCAAGCCATTGATAATTTAAGTGCGCATGCCAAGCAAAAAGAATACCAGCTTGCTTCGCTTACCAGCCGTTTGTCTTATGAGCAGCGTCAGCAGCAATCAAGCCGCGCTCCTGATCGCAATTCTGCTCCTGCTATCGCAGCGGCAAGTGCATCGCGAGTAGCGTTATCTAGAAGCTCTGGCTACTGTGCTCGCTATGTACGTAAAGCGCTACAATCAGCAGGTTACGAATTTACGCCTAACCCTTCAGCTTATCAGTATGCTTCTCGCGGCACACTTGCTCAAGCAGGTTTTACCAAGATCAGTAATGATATGCAGCCACAAGTGGGTGACGTCGTTGTCTATAATCGTACGTCAAACCGTCCACATGGTCATATCCAGATCTTTGATGGTAACGATTGGGTATCTGATTTCCGCCAAAACAGCATTAGCCCATACAGTGGCACTTACAGCTATACGACATGGCGTGATTCGCAATATGTCGATGATGCATCAGACCGTGGTATTTACCTCGCGATGGCTGACAAATAATAGCCAGCTAGATGTAACCTATGTTAAAAGTTTTCTCCAAATCCAGTAATGCCTTTATAGCGTTGCTGGTTTTTTTTGCGCTTTGAGTTGTGATGCTTAAGTTAAAAGTAGAGTTAAAGCTCAAATTTCGACCAGTGGCTACGATTGTGAAAGTCAGGCGGGGAGGCGTGGTTTGGGGCAAAATATAAAGCAATCTCACCAAACCATAAAATAACACAAGGATGTATTTGCTCAATCACAGTATTTGCGATGGTGTATTGCTTATTGGATCGTTGGATTACTGGTACATTAAAGCTGCGCTCATAATGATTAGGTTTATTTGCTAGTGATGGATCATTAAATGAAGAATTCTCCACGTACCTTAATGTTGGCTTTACATTATTTATCCAATTAATAGACGCGCGCGCTTGTCCATCAGCTGCATGTAAGGGTGTTGGTGGTAAGGTCGCAGGATTACGATAGCTTTCAAATTGATATAGCGCGTAACGACCGTCTGGATTGGCATTAATCTCGATATAGGGCGTTGCCTTTTGAGCATCTGTTAGATTTTCATCATTTATCAGACGACCAGCGATAAAACACTCAAGGCAAGTCTCTTCCCACAAGTAATCATCGAATCTTACTTGCGCTTGCTGCCACACTGACCAGTTTAGCTGCTTTGCTAGCAGTTGGTTGGGCAGGGTGAGTTGATAGGTTAGCTGTAAGTATAGTGATGGCTGTCGAATAATCTGAGCACGCACCTTTATACAGATGCGCTGCAACTCATCCACTGTTACACCCAGTTGCTGCGCATCGTTTACTATGGTTTCGGTGGCCACATAGAGATTGAATGATTGATTCATAAGTTAAGACCCGACAATGAAAATATAGAAGTAACTATAAGAAAAATTGTACCGACTAAGCGAGCTAATATTACACGCTAAGTAAATCTAAAACGAGCAGACAACATAAAAGCCGCGAGCAAGATGCATCGCGGCTTTTACATTTATCGTCGCCATGTGGCTATGATTTGAGTTGATATGGCATACCATACCATCACTCAAACCAGCTGGTCATCACATATTATTATGCATGACGTGCTAAATTAGACAATTTTGGGTTGGCGTTTGGATTTTTACGTAGTAACAATGCCATACGACCAATAGAATGAACCAAAGACGCGTTAGCCGCTTTGGCAAGTTCCGCACCGATGACATCGCGCTCTTCTTTTGTGCCAGCAGGCAGCTTTACTTTGATGAGCTCATGATCTGATAGCGCGCGATCAATCTCTTCAGTAATGGTTGGGGTAATACCTTTGTTGCCAATCATGACGATAGGTTTGAGGTCGTGACCAATGCCTCTTAGGCGTTTGATGGTAGCGTTATCGAGTTGCATAGAATTCCTAGGTGTTGGTAAAAATAAAAGACAGTGCTATTAAGAGCAGTTGACGACCATTATAGATAATCTGTGGTCATCTTGCATGAGATCAGCAGGATTTTGCACGATTTTACGTGATGAAAATGTTAAACTGAATGTTTGGGCACATTATAAACGCTACTGTCTGATAAATCAGTGTTTTAACCAATAGAATTTAGTCAGTTTAAGACTGCAAATGTATAAAAATCTTGATTGATAGCATATTCGAATGAATTTAAACCATATCGAAAGTGCTTCATAAATCTTTTAGCTACTTCAGTAATATGTATGAATGTTTTGCAAAGCAATAGGAGCAGGTATTTTGGCCACGCGTATCGAAAATAAAAAACTGTCAAAGAGTAGTAGCGCTTGGATGAAAGAGCATATTGACGATCATTATGTGCAAAAAGCGCAAAAAGATGGCTATCGTGCCCGTGCCGCCTATAAACTATTAGAAATTAATGAAAAGACCAATATTATTAAAAAAGGCATGACGGTTGTAGATTTGGGCAGTGCTCCAGGCAGTTGGTCTCAAGTGGCAGGTCAGCTAGTAGGCGAAAAAGGCATTTTGATTGCCTCTGATATTCTGCCGATGGATACATTGCCTGATGTGACCTTTATTCAAGGCGACTTTCGCGAAGCAGAAGTGTTTGATGCGATCATGGCAGAGGTTGGTGATAGGCAGGTCGATGTAGTGCTGTCCGATATGGCACCAAATACGGCAGGAAACAGCGCAATCGATCAGCCACGTATGATGTATTTATGCGAGCTGGCAGTGGACTTCGCGCTTGCAACCTTACCAGAAGGTGGCGCACTTATTATGAAAGTGTTTCAAGGTGAAGGCACACAAGAATTACGCAAGCAGATGCAGCAGGATTTTAGTAAAATCCGTAGTATTAAACCAGGTGCGTCACGACCACGGTCAAAAGAGATGTTTTGGATAGCGATTAAATAATCATAACGTCGTTATTTCACAGCCATTGTAAGCGAGATAATGTGTCACCATAACATAGTCTCATGAGCGTATTGAACTCGCTACAATCGTTAACTGAATAATAGCGAAACCTGCTTGAATTATGCAGGTTAGCACCACATATCATGGTATATTAACTTTGTTTCAAGCATATGTTTTAGGCAAAGTCGTCTGACAATAAGCGCCTGATGTGCTCATCTACGATAGATATATAGGTCATTGATATTTATAACTTGTGAAAACAGTCCCCATGCAGCATTTGAGTTGTATGAGTCTGACTTATAAATTTTGGCTATGAATATATTTACTAAAAAATGAGCGGTACGTTTATAGACGTCACGTGTTTAATAAACACACCAATAAGTAAGGGATGGGAATAACTAGTGAGCGACATGGTAAAAAATACCTTATTGTGGCTGGTGGTAATCGGCGTTTTGGTGCTGGTGTTTAGCGGCTTTGACCAATCATCCGAGCCGGATAGCCTTAACTACTCTGAGTTTGTGACCGCCGTGTCAGAAAACCAAGTAGCCAGCGTTGAAATCGATGGCGAGCAAATCACCGGCGAAAAGAAAAATGGTTCATCATTTGAGACCATTAGACCAGCTGTGTCAGATGATGAGCTCATGCCATTGCTGCGTGAGAACCAAGTCGAAGTCCAAGGGACTGCCCCAAAACGCCAAAGCGTCTTGATGCAATTACTGATAGCCAGTTTCCCAATTCTATTGATTATTGGTCTGTTTTTATTCTTCATGCGTAACATGCAAGGTGGCGCTGGCGGTAAAGGCGGTGGCCCTATGAGCTTTGGTAAATCCAAAGCCAAAATGTTGACTGAAGACCAAATCAAGGTGAACTTTGAAGATGTGGCTGGTTGTGAAGAGGCCAAAGAAGAAGTGGTCGAAGTGGTCGAGTTTTTACGCGACCCTGATAAATTTACCAAGCTTGGTGCGACGATTCCACGTGGTATCTTAATGGTTGGCCCTCCAGGTACCGGTAAAACCTTGTTAGCAAGAGCCATTGCTGGTGAAGCTAAAGTACCGTTCTTCTCTATCTCAGGTTCCGATTTCGTTGAGATGTTCGTTGGTGTCGGTGCATCACGTGTACGTGACATGTTCGAACAGGCTAAAAAGAGCGCGCCTTGTATCATTTTTATTGATGAAATTGATGCGGTCGGTCGTCATCGTGGCTCTGGTATGGGCGGCGGTAATGATGAGCGTGAGCAGACACTGAACCAATTATTGGTCGAAATGGATGGTTTTGAAGGCAATGAAGGCGTGATCGTCATTGCCGCGACCAACCGTGCGGATGTGCTTGATAAAGCGCTATTGCGTCCAGGTCGTTTTGACCGTCAGGTACAAGTAGGATTGCCAGATATTAAAGGCCGTGAGCAAATTCTTAAAGTGCATTTGAGAAAGCTGCCGAATACTATCGGTGTGGATGCCAATGCACTGGCTCGCGGTACGCCTGGATTTAGTGGTGCGCAGCTGGCCAACCTTGTCAACGAAGCGGCATTGTTTGCAGCACGTCGCAACAAGACCAGCGTTGATATGAATGACTTTGAAGATGCAAAAGACAAGTTATATATGGGTCCTGAGCGTAAATCAATGGTCATTCGTGAAGAGGAGCGCCGTGCGACCGCTTATCATGAAGCAGGTCACGCCTTAGTCGCTGAGCTACTACCAGGTACCGATCCTGTGCATAAAGTAACGATCATGCCGCGTGGTTTTGCGCTTGGGGTTACTTGGCAGTTGCCAGAGCATGACCAAACCAGCATGTATAAATCAAAAATGCTGAGCGATATTGCTATCTTATTCGGCGGTCGTATCGCTGAAGAAGTCTTTATCAATCAAATGTCGACGGGTGCTTCTAACGACTTCGAACGTGCAACCAAGATGGCCCGCGCCATGGTAACGAAGTACGGTATGTCTGATGCGCTTGGTATTATGGTTTATGAAGATGAGGACAGCTCGCAAGGCTATTTTGGCTCTAGCAGTCGTACGATTTCAGAAGCCACGCAACAAAAGGTCGATGAAGAAGTTCGCCGTATGTTAGAGGAGCAATATGATATCGCGCGTGAATTGATTGAAGGTAATCAAGAAAAAATGCATGCGATGGTAGATGCCCTAATGAAGTGGGAAACGATTGACCGAGATCAGTTGCAAGATATCTTAGCAGGTGAAGACCCACGTCCACCTAGAGTCTATCAGCACAACGAAGTCAACTTATCGAAGAATGATATTAAAACAACCAACTCAACACCGCCACCGTTACCAGCGATGTAGTTATTAATTGATTCATATTCAATAGAAAAAGCCCTTTATCATAAAGGGCTTTTTTTGTTGTCCATATTTCGTGAAGGGTTTAGTACAGAATAGAGTTTACTGGTATCATAAGCACAACGCATAACAAGCAGTCTGCAATAATTAGAATGTTTTAATGAGAGATAATTTGGTTATGTCCTTATTTCAGCCCTTACCCAGCTATAAGATATCAAGTCGTGATAAAACACTAGATCTATCGCAGCCTCATATTATGGGTATTCTTAATGTCACACCCGATTCGTTTTCAGACGGTGGACAGTTCAATGCGGTAGATAAGGCTGTTGCGCATTGTCAGCAAATGATAGAAGAGGGCGCGACTATTATCGACATTGGCGGTGAGTCTACTCGCCCCAATGCGAATGCTGTGGGCACGTCTGAAGAGCTGCAGCGTGTTGCGCCAGTGGTTCGAGCCATCCGCCGGCATTGCGGGGAGGATATTTGGCTATCCATTGATACCAGTAATCCAGAGGTTATGAAAGCGGCTTTTGACGCTGGTGCTGATATTTGGAATGATGTACGCGCACTCAAACGCGAGGGTGCAGCAGTACTAGCGGCTGAGCTTGATATACCCATCATGCTCATGCATATGCGCGGTGAGCCAACAACGATGAATAATTTGGCACAATATGACGACATCATTAGTGACGTAAGGGCTGAGCTATTATCGCGTATTGACGAAGTAACAGGAATCGGTGTTAAGCGTGAGAAAATTATTATCGATCCAGGCTTTGGTTTTGCTAAAAATTATGAGCATCATTGTGCACTATTAAGCCAGCTTGGCAGGCTACAAGCGCTTGGTTTACCGATGATGTTTGGCATTTCGCGCAAACGTTTTTTAGCGGAAGTATTGAGCAAGAGTGGCTTCGAAGTCGTTGCTACTACCAACGCGGTAGATCGTGATGTGGTAGGTACGGCAGCTGGTATCTTTGCCCTACAGCAAGGCGCTGGCATTATACGCACCCATAATGTGGCGATGATGCAGCAAGCAGTCGCCTTATGGCGTCAATTATCTGCGCATAATTATCCTTAATCCCAATTTAAAATAATGAGAGTACTTTTATGACCACCCCGATTCAGCCAGAACCAACCAATGAACAGCGCCGCATTATCTATCAAGCACGCCGCGGATTAAAAGAGTTAGACTTTTATATTGACCTTTATGTCAAAGAGATTTACTTAACGGCAGAGCCTGCTGAACAAGAGACGTTTGCAGAAATGCTGACTCATGAAGACCCTGATTTGTTGGATTATTTCACCAATCAAAATCGTCCAGAAAATGAAGAAATATGGGCGTTAGTCAATAAAATTAAGACATGGCGTCATACCAAAGATTTGACTTAAAAACTGATTTAGATATAAAAAATGGTTGTCTAGAGCTGGTATAGCTAGGCCTAAGTAACATAATGGTCTGCCGTTTTTTTTGGTGATAAAATATGACCTTGGCAAATTCGTTGCGTATTGATACGGCTATTTGGCCTGCCAGCTATTTGCGTTTGCTGCTTTATAGTGGGTTGACCGTCGTCATGGTTGTACTGGCATGGCTCGCTTCTTTATTGTTATGGCAATATGTGCTTATTTTAATCGTTACCGCCGCGGTGATTATTTATTTGACATTATCACGACCCATACTGCTGCACCTTAGCCAACCACCACTTAGTCATCGTGTTGAGCAGCATTGGCAGCTACTGCTCCGTACGGGTCGCGGTGATGAGCTATGGCAGGCACAATTAATCGCTGTCTCTGGATATCGATGGGCGATAAGCTTTGAATTCAATGTTATAGAGCCTTATCAGCGCTCTTTATCAGTGACCATCTTTCGAGATCAAGTGAGCCCTGAACAATGGCGAGAGTTGAATATTTTGGCTAGATTGTATTGAATACTTATAAATAGTACTTATTAGTACCATGGTTGAATGTTCAATATGCCTAACATAAACGCCGAAAATACGAGTTGAGGTAGTATTTTTTATAGCGCCCAATGAGCGGTTTTTTCCACGAATTTACGAACGCCTACATGTCATAACAAAACACCTATCTGGATAGCGAAAGAGATTTGTTATATTGCAAGAGAATTATGAATCGCATAAGTAAATCAAGCTGTTGCTTAATATATTAAATTAGCAGCGAAGTTTTTAGCGGTTTATAGATAATAAATAATATGACAAAAAGGAATCGAGAATGAGCTTATTAGGGAATTTGGTTAGTCAGGTGGCCCGTCGTGCGATGGATCCTGAAGATGCGCAGCGTAATCCTGTAAATCAACGCATTGATCCACGTCGTACAGGTGGTCTTGGGGATATATTGGGTAGCGTGCTCGGCGGTGGTAGTCAAACTGGAGGCTACAATCCACGCCAGTATGATCGTCAGCCAGACAATGGTTTTGGCTTAGATGATATTCTCGGTGGGTTAACAGGCGGTGGACTCACTGGTGGCAATCAACGTGGCGGCGTCAATTCTAATGCCGGCGGTCTTGGAGACATATTAGGCAGCGTATTGGGTGGTCAAGCCATGGGTGGTCAAACGAGAAAATCTGGATTCGGTGGTAAAGGTATGCTAATCGCTGCACTTATGCCAATGGTACTAAGCTGGATCAAACGCAATGGCGGCTTGAGTGGTGCATTATCAAAAATCACAGGTATGGGTTATGAAAACCAAGCGCGTTCTTGGATGAGTAACCAACAAGACAATGACAACCTTGATCCAAATGATATCAGTCAGTTATTCGATGAAAGTGAAATTCAGCAGGTTGCAGTACATACTGGTGCTAATGACGTAGAAGTCCGTCAAGGTCTTGCTGAGTTGCTGCCAGAAGTAATGAATCAGCTGACACCAAGTGGCAATTTAGATAATGAATCTGAAGCCAATGAAGAGATTGATCAAATCATCAATCAGCTATCTAGGCGATTAGGTGCGTTAAAATAAATTTATTTTTTAAAGAAAGTCGCAACGGTTAATGCCATAAAGTTAATACTATAAAAAAGAGTACGTTATCCAACGTGCTCTTTTTTATGGCTGTTAGTTTAACCCTACTATTGGTACTCTATTACTGAATATTTACTCTTTATTCTAAATAGATATGTTAAAAATGGTGAATAATAGAAAAATAATTCTATAAATCTTATAAGATGGTCATATGATTCATTGAGTCTTTTGTCGCAGTGGCTACTTTGATGATCCTTTATATAATATGACTGCGTGATGGTATAAGCATTTATAAGGATAGTTAATCATGCCATTTAAGCCTATTCAAGCAGCGGTTGCCATTTTGGTCGGCTTGATCATTTGGTTTGTGATACCTGTGCCTACTGGCGTCACCCCTGAAGCATGGCACATGCTGGCGTTATTCATCGCCACTATTGTCGCCATCATCGGCAAAGTATTACCCATTGGTGCCATTGCTATCGTTGCCGTCACCCTAGTCGCACTTACAGGCGTGACTAGTGATAGCCCAGCACAAGCCATTAGTGATGCATTATCAAGCTACTCAAGTCCGTTGATTTGGCTAATTGGTATTGCAGTTATGATATCGCGTGGCTTGATAAAAACGGGTTTGGGTCGACGTATTGCCTATTATTTTATTTCTATTTTTGGTAAAAAAACCATCGGCGTGGCTTATTCTTTGATTGCAGCTGAATTGATGATAGCACCTATTACGCCTTCTAATACGGCACGTGGCGGCGGTATTATTCATCCTATTATGAAGTCTATCGCGCAAAGCTTTCATTCGACGCCAGAAGAAGGCACTCAAAACAAAATTGGTCGCTATTTGGCGATGGTGAACTACCACGCCAATCCTATTACCTCTGGGATGTTTATCACGGCTACTGCGCCCAACCCTCTGGTTGTAGATTTAGTGAATAAAGCCACAGGCGGTGATATTCAGCTGTCATGGACCACTTGGGCAGTGGCGATGTTTGTACCTGGCATGCTATGTCTGCTTGTGATGCCGTTAGTCATTTATATAATTTATCCACCTGATGTTAAAATCACGCCCGATGCAAAAGGTTTTGCCAAGGAAAATTTAGCAGAAATGGGAAAAATAAGTAGCCAAGAAAAAATCATGCTCGGAGTATTTGCTCTGATGCTGTTATTGTGGGCGAATATTCCCGCATTGATGTTAGGTAAGCAATATAGCGTTGATGCTACCACCACAGCATTTATTGGTTTGACGACCTTAATATTGACTGGGGTACTGACTTGGGACGATATTTTAAAAGAGAAGTCAGCATGGGATACCATTATTTGGTTTGGCGCCCTTATTATGATGGCCGCTTATCTTAATAAGCTTGGACTGATAAGCTGGTTCTCTGGCAATATCGAATCGATGATTGGCACGACTGGGCTTGGCTGGATCGGTGCTGTGACTATTTTGACCCTAGTATACTTATATATCCATTACTTCTTTGCTAGTACCACGGCTCACATTACTGCACTATTTGCAGCATTTTATGCGGTGGGTTTAAGCTTGGGCGCACCGCCGATGTTATATGCGCTTATCTTAGCCGCAGCGGGCAATATCATGATGACGCTTACGCATTATGCAACTGGTACTGCGCCAGTCATTTTTAACTCTGGCTATGTGACGTTAAGAGAGTGGTGGAGTATTGGCGCAATAATGAGTGTGGTCAATTTAGTTATTTGGATCGGTGCTGGTTTGATTTGGTGGAAAGTGCTCGGCTATTATTAATAGATCGCTCAAGTCATATTGTTTTATGTACAGATGGATGTATTTAAAAAAAGGTGAGGGTGGGTTAAAAGCGCTCATCTAATGTGTCTAATGTATAATTGAGCGCGGCAAAACAGATATCGCTCTGAAAGCCTCGATATTGCAAAAACCGTAGCTGCTTTGCTTTGTCTTTTTGTTCAGTGGGTATGTCATCGCCGTACTTCTTAGTGCGGGCTGTGACCGCCAGTTTGAGCCAATCGACACCATCTACCAGATTATCTGCACTATCATCTACAAACTCCCTAAACTCTTCTGACTCTGCATTTGCCATATCGATTAACTCATCGATATTACTGGGCATGGTAATTTTTTTACGATAAAACTCTTGCTTGATACGCCCACGTCCCCGACCTTTACGGATACTTTCACGAATGAGCATGAGCGTCGTGCGATAATCACTTTGGTAGCCTTTTTCCTCAAATTCATCGAGTAGCGCATCAATTTTATCTGGGGCTTGCTCCTTATCAATAAGCTTTTGCTTAAGCTCAGCCTTGCCGTACTCACGGCGCGATAAATAATAAAAAGCTAACCAACGTAAACGACTTTCGGCTTTGATCTCATCTATTTCTGCTTGTCGTTGTTCAGGCGTGCGCAAATAGGCTTTAAGAGCAGCGGGTAGGTTATCCATCTGACTGTCGACTGTGCTATGCACAGAAGTGTTGGTAATCGCAGCATCGGTTGTATACTGTGATTCTTTGTTAAATTCATTATCAGTAGCTGCACTATCGTCTGGTTCACCATGAATATTTTGTTTAACTTCAGCGAGCATCTCTTTGATACTTTGCGCTTCTGGTTGCTGATAAGCAGGCACGTCACTAGGCTCAGGGCTAAAGTTAGCCGCTGGATGAAAGCGCTTTTTACGTTTCTTGGTTTTAGCAGGATTTTTATTGGTAGAAGGGGGTGCGTCAACGGATTCTACTGAAAAGTCAGTATCGTCAGATAATGAATGGACTTCATGATAGTAAGTTGAATGCTTACGCGTCTTAGTTGTTTTTTTAGGATTGCCTTGATAGGAATGCTGAGAAAATTTGGAGGATTCAGAGTGTTTGGAAGATTTGGACGGTTTTTTTGATTTGATAGTAGGACTACTCGCTGAATCGGCATCGGATTCAGCGAGTATTTCAGCTAAGGTTTTAATGTTCATAACAATTTAATTTTCATAACAAGTCATGATTATTAATAGCGGTGAATAATTGCGCCGTTATTGTACAGGGTCAGAGACCAACGCTTCATTGGCTTTATCTTCGGCTTTGGTCTCTTTCTTTGATCCAAGCTTTTCTTCACGGATTTTAGCTTCGATTTCTTGCGCAATCGCAGGGTTTTCTTTTAAGAACAGCACAGAATTGGCTTTACCTTGACCGATTTTTTCATCGCCATAACTATACCAAGAGCCTGCTTTGCCAACGGCTCCAATTTCAACACCCAAGTCAATCACTTCGGCTAAGTGGTTGGTACCTTCACCATAAGTAATTTCAAACTCTGCTTGGCGGAAAGGCGGTGCCATTTTGTTTTTGATGACTTTGACCCGGGTTTGGTTACCGATGATTTCATCACCGTTTTTGACTGCACCAATACGGCGGATATCCATACGCACTGAGGCGTAGAATTTGAGCGCGTTACCACCAGTCGTGGTCTCAGGGCTACCAAACATCACACCAATTTTCATACGAATTTGGTTGATAAATACCACCATACAGTTAGAGCGTTTGGCGTTACCAGTGATTTTACGTAGGGCTTGGCTCATCAGACGTGCTTGCAGACCCATATGTGAGTCGCCCATCTCGCCTTCAATCTCTGCGCGCGGCGTCAAGGCAGCAACTGAGTCAATGACAATCATATCGATAGCACCAGAGCGCACCAACATGTCGGTTATTTCAAGTGCTTGCTCACCATTATCAGGCTGAGACAGCAATAGCTCGTCAGTGTTTACACCAAGTTTGCGCGCATAAACAGGGTCAAGCGCATGCTCAGCATCAATAAAGGCGCAGGTGCCGCCTTGTTTTTGACATTCTGCAATCGCCTGTAGCGTCATGGTCGTTTTACCTGAGCTTTCTGGGCCATAAATCTCTACGATACGGCCTTTTGGTAGACCACCAATGCCAAGTGCAATGTCCAGACCCAACGAACCTGTTGATACTACATCGACATCCATAATAGCTGAGTCGTCACCTAAATGCATGATGGTATTCTTACCAAACTGCTTTTCGATTTGACCGAGTGCTGCTTTAAGGGCTTTGGCTTTATTGTCGTCCATACTGGATTCCTTGTCTTCAATCATTGGTTAAAACTATAAATTTGGTATGATAAATAAAATGTTTGTAGCTATGAAGGTTAACGGCTCAATAGTGCTGATGGCTATCTAAATAATAGGCAGCGTTCGTTCAATGTCTATCTAGGATGAATGGGCTAGGGTATCGATGGTGTAGACAGTAATATAGGATATCACTCTACTATACAGTAAAATCCAATAACGATAAAAGTAAAATTAAGTTCATAATCAGCGCCAACAGATGTAATTTGTAGGTAACATTATGCTCGTTAAGCCTTAACTGTTTTCTAAAGTGCGGTTGATTAGATAAGATGATTATAACAAAAACCAAGGAGCATATAGAGGATTCAATGATGCTAAACGACACTAACTGTCGCATTGTATATAAGTGATAACTTGTGTAATCTAGTTGCTGAATATATCCTAATTTTGGATAGGATAATGCTGCCCTTTGTCAATAGCATTAAAAGTTGTCCACAACAAATAAAGCGTCTAAATTTAGCTTTTGTGAAACATCAGTGAGGATTAATTTAATTTAAAAATATATTGAAAATAAATTACAGTATTATGAAATATCATTTAACTTACTGATTTAGAAGGTTTTTTAAATTGTATAAAAAATGAACGATTTTACCTCATCCTTTGAGCTATCTAGGGAAATTGTTGTCAAGTGCGTACTTATGCACAGGGTTATCCACAGCTTATGGGGAGAACTCATGAATCCCTTATACTATCAATGTTTGAGTAGATAGGTAACCTGTGAGTGTGGTGCTGGAATATATTTTTTACCCCTATATGTAGCATTATTAATTTAAAAATTCTATGAAAATAGACGATGTTTCACGTATTAAAAAAATTTTATTATTTTTAATAAAAATACTTATAGCTTGTCTATTAAGGGTTGTAGCTGAAAAAAATCAAATAATATTGTCATTAGATAATTTGCAAGCACAAAAAAGCGGCTAAATAATTTAGCCGCTATGCAGAAGTCATCGAAGATAAGTGACCCAAATCTAGTCTTTAATATAGATTAAATCCCAAACGCCATGTCCACTATTTATACCGCGGCGCTCAAATTTGGTCATTGGACGAAAGTCAGGGCGGTCGGTGAAGTTACCTGTGCCTGCTTGATTGGTTAAACCAGTAAAACCGTCTAATACTTCAACCATCCAGAAGGCATAATGCTCCCAGTCGGTTGCGGTATGGAACCAGCCGCCTTGCTTTAGACTACGAGTCACAATCGCCATGCGTTCAGCACTGACGAAGCGGCGTTTGTGATGGCGCTTTTTTTGCCATGGGTCAGGGAAGTAAAGCTGGATGCGATCAATATGGTTTTCTGGTAGTTGCTTGAGCAATTGGATGGCGTCACCGTTGATGATTTTGACATTAGTCAAATTTTGAGTACCTGCCATATAGGCGCATTTACCGATACCTGGCTCGTGCACTTCGATACCAACGAAATTGCGGCTAGGTTCTGCTGCTGCCATCTCAATGAACGAATCACCCAGTCCAAAACCGATCTCTAAGGTAAGCGGTGCTTCACTACCGTTAGGGCTATCAGCGAATAGCGTTCGTAGATTGTCAATACCATCAAGATTGCCATCACCGAAACTGTTATTGACCAAATACTCAGCAAATTCTGGCGCGGTCAGTGCCAGTTCGGCATTTTTATTCATGTGCGTACGTCGTTTCATAAAAGTATTGACGATACGTAGATGTTTGCTTTCTTCAGGCTCACTCTCATTACTAATACGGGATTCAATGTCAATATCAGTATTGCTTTCGGTATTAGTGCTGAGGACTTTTTGCTCATCAGTAGTATTCGTACTATCGATGTGATCATTAATATCAGGATGTTGACTCATAGGATTGACAAGGCTTCATAAAATGGGTGATGTATGCTTATTATAAGTTAAATCTATACAGCTGTGAACGCACAATCCTTTTTTAATATTGTTATCGCTGATCCAGCATAAAAGAGTGAAAGCGTTGACCTTGTTTGACGTATCACATATAGATTGCCATTCGGCTGCCTTGACGCTCTTTTACATTGAATTAGCGGTATTTATCTGTCGTTTTACTGTTCTGCACATCGGTTTTGGCGTTATCATATAAAGTGAGTAATGGATTTAAATTTTTCTTCATCGTTAATAGGGGTCATCTATGCTATTTATCGAGACGGATTCGCCGCCCCCTTTTTATCAAGAACAGCTGACTCCTGCTAAGCGTACACAACTTGATAAATGGTTTATCGGTCACCGTAGCCAGCATTATTATCTGAAACGTTTTGAGCAGTTCGATACGCAAGGTTATCTGTCGCCAAAATGGCATTGGGCAGCATTTTTTGTGACGTTTCCTTGGCTCCTCTATCGCAAACGCTATATGGATGCGATTGTCTATAGCGTAGCAGGCTGGTCGTTTATTCAGCTTAATGTGGCACTGGTATTGGTTGCGTTTGAATTTTTGGCAATGCCCTTTATCCCTGATGCTTACCAGATGGCGACACGCATAGGTATTGCCGCGATCATTTGGTTATTTTGGTCATTTATGGTGGCGCGTTGGACGGATGCGTATTATTACCGCATGGCGCGACGTGAGATTGCGGATGCTATCGATGATTATCCGCGTGATGAAGCAGCGCAAAAGGCGCATCTGCGCCGAGAAGGCGGGGTCAGTCTATTTGGGCTAGGATTGGGGTTTGGTATTTTTGCCTTTGCTTTAATGGTCATTAAGATACAGTTTCTGCCAATTATTGCCAAGCCAAAAGCCAATGAAGTGCTGTTCGATGCGTATGATATAGCCAAAACGGCACAAAATCGTGTGGCACTGATTTATCAACAGACAGGGCAATGTCCAATGGATTTGCCTATCGATACAGGCACTCAGCAGATACGAATTGATATCGATAAAGAGGCCGCTGGCGTAGTAGAAACGGATTGTGCAGTCATTGCGACCATACAAAATGTTCAGTTCCCTATCCGCTATCTAAATCAGCAGACACTGGTTTTTTACCATGTGCCAGACAGCGATAGTTGGAACTGTACAAGTTCACTAAATAAGAAACTGGCACCAGCAAGCTGTATGCCCGATTAGGGCATGTTTGATGATTTAACCATGACACTGACTATTTGTGAATCATCAAACACGCTTTAAAATATATAAATATTTAGGTGTTAGAGTCAGTTGCAACATCGTCCTTTTTATCAACGGGTGTTGCTTTACTTTTTAGCGCGTCATAAAAATCTGTTAAGTCCATTTTTCGGGCTTTATCAATGTCTTCATCAAACAAGCTTTCTAGCTCTGCCATCGCTGATTGTGCGGATTCAATCATGCTGGCTTCATCATCGTAGATCGCTTGCTGACGTTCAATCAAGTCATCGTCGTAATCGCGGAAGGTTTGCACCGTCTCGCGCGCTTTTTCTGGTGAGATGCCAAGCAGTTGTAGCGACTCACGCGACATATCCAAGGATGATAGGTAAGTCTCACGCCAAATATGACGCACACCGACCTCACGCAATCGATAATAATGCTGACGGTCACGTGCCCGTGCCAAGACAATCAAGTCTGGATAGTTTTTACGTAAGTATTGAGCCGTGGTGATAGAGCGCTCTAAATCATCGATGGCTAAAATAAACACACGGGCTTTTTTAATACCAGCCGCGCGCAATATCTCAGGGTTTTTTGGGTCGCCGTAATAGACTTGGTTACCAAATTTACGCACGAAATCGACGCGATTCGCTGAGCGTTCAATGGCGGTAAATTCGATGTTATGCATGCGTAGTACACGACCGATAATCTGACCGACGCGCCCAAAGCCAGCAATAATAACCTGATGTTCATGATCGGGGATGGCATCGTATTCGCGGCTGGGTTTGCTTTTGGCAAATAAAGGCTCACCGATTTTCTCAAGTAACAAAAATGCCAGTGGTGTGAGCGCCATGGAGATAGTGACGATAAGGTTCAGGGTGTTGGCAAGCTCAGGTCGCAACACATTTTGAGCAGTAGCGACACTGAATAAAACAAAAGCAAATTCACCACCTTGAGCGAGCGTCACACCCAGTCTGATACTGGTTGGCCAGCGATTGCCTGATATCTTTGCAATGGCGGTAATGACACCAAATTTGATAGCCATCAATGCCATTGCACAGCCAATGATAAACATAGGTTTTGCCAAGATAAGTTTGACATCAGTCAGCATACCGACCGACATAAAAAATAAGCCAAGTAGCAACCCTTTAAACGGCTCAATACTGGCTTCTAGCTCATGGCGATACTCAGAATCTGCGAGCAGTACCCCTGTCAAAAAAGCACCCAATGCCATCGATAAACCAATTTGACCCATCAAAATAGACACACCCATCACGATAAATAGCGCAACGGCGGTCAGCAGTTCTGATGCACCACTAGAGGCTACAAACTTAAAGAAGGGACGAACGACATAACGACTAGCAAAAATCAGTCCAGCAAAAACCGCAAAAACTTTGCCAAAATAAATCAAATCATAACTTTGTTCGCGCACCCCTGATAGGAAAGGAATGACGGCTAGCAAAGGGATAACCGCAATATCTTGGAATAATAAAATCGTGAACGCTTCACGACCGTGGGTGCTAGAAAGCTGCTGTTTTTCAGTCAGTATTTGTAGTACAAAAGCTGTGGACGACAAGGCAAGGCCAAAACCGACGATAAAAGCAGTATCGAGCTGTAAGCCAAAAATTTGATGTAACAGCCCCATTAATAATGTGCCAGTCAGACCAACTTGCAAACCACCGAGGACAAATATCGAACGCCGCAGTGCCCATAATCGTGAGGGTTGCAGCTCAAGTCCGATAATGAATAGCAGCATGACCACGCCAAACTCAGAGAAGTGCAACAAGCTCTCAGCATCGCCTGCGACGTCCAGACCACTGGGCCCCAATATCAATCCTGTAATGAGATAACCTAAGACCGTCGCAATGCCAAAACGTTTACCAAGGGGTACAAAGAGCAGGGCTGCTCCTAAGAAGATTGTAGCTTGTAACATTAAATTTGGTGAGCCGGTGGCGGCAGCGAACATCTGGAATCCTTAGCAATCATGATAAAATAAGCGTTACAATATGGGTATAGCAAAAATAAAAAATCTTAGCATACGTTATTTTTTACGATAAATCTTCCACACACCATTATCGGCAAGTGGATTGTTATAAGCATCGTTACGGCGCTTACGCGGGGTCTGGCGACTGTCTACGATTTTGAAATCGGGCAGCGCATGGACGATAAGCCCCGTTCGATAAAAACGCACGCGTTCAGGCTCCAGCATCTCGCCATTGCTATCACGGCAAAATACATAAGCGCGCAAATCAATAAATTCACGATGCGCCACCAAACGCGCCTCATCATCATTATCAAATACTGCACTCATACGCGCAATTTCATCAGCACTATAGTCACCACACTTATCAGTAAGCGCACCGACCGAACCGAAGCTTTTGGATTCTTTTGCACGAGTCTTGGTCAAATGTAGCCTTTGAACATGATAGATAAATTGCGGTATCTCAAGGCTGGCTGGTAGCGGCAGATGATCGGGCGGTAAATTGGCAGCAGGATAAAACGCCATGGCGCGCT
This sequence comes from Psychrobacter immobilis, assembly GCA_904846265.1. GTDB lineage: Bacteria > Pseudomonadota > Gammaproteobacteria > Pseudomonadales > Moraxellaceae > Psychrobacter > Psychrobacter immobilis_A. The sequence continues at coordinate 314,005 of CAJHAA010000002.1, forward strand.
CAAGCAGATTATGCCAACGCTGCTGATATGCTTGGACTTCGGCAATATTGCCTTCATAAATTGGCATATCACGAACTTGACGCAAAATATCAGGCGGAAACTGCTCATCTCGAAAGCTAGCAATGTCTTCTTGCAATGTTGATAACAATGCTTTGGCATGCTTTTTACCCTCTGCTGAGATAGGGTCATCAATGTAGCTTGGAGCAACAAAAGGAGCTGAGCGTCTCGACATGGCAGAAAATAATCCATTAGTGGTAAATTGGGTGTTTCAGCTTTAAGTATACAGAATTTATATGAAAAATATGGCGGCGAGGCTAAATTTCCCATCATTTTTAACATGCCATTACAATGCTAAAAATCGGCGTGATATAAGCTTATGTAAAATAAAGCCTGTTTATGTCGGCGCATAAGAAGTTATGTTCATGTACGATGATTCGTCCGTTGATAGTAAGTTGCGCGGATTATTGAAGACTTTTAGCAAAATAATTTTAAGGGTTTTCGCGGCAGGACTGGCGCTGTTATTTGGATTTTGGTTGCTAGTTGCGTCATATATGGCAGCTGGTTATTTGACATCTGATTATGTAACGCACATCAGGACTGACGCATGAGATTTTTGGATTCGAATCATATTCTTATCATTGGGGTTAGGTATTTGGTTAATAACAACGCTTTGGCTAATGTGGTGCATATAACGTTATGATTGCCACCACTTGATAAAACGTCGCCAATCAATCATAGGCAACGTTTAAATTGATATTTGAATGAAGAATGGTCCTTCCAATGTTTAATGTCTGACTTTCAAAGTCTGATTTTCAATGTCTCATGCTTAATGATTGTGACCAATATGATTATTACCCTCTGTTTGTTGTTCTGAGATATCGCAGACCAGCGCATCGCTATGTGTCTCAGTTTGCGGATGTGATGCGCTTTCTACCTGAATGGTCGCATGATGGATGCCGAGTTCAAGCAAGCTTTGTTCTAAATTGGCAATCAATATGCTGGATTCATGAATACTCATCTCACCATCGACAACGACGTGACAAGATAAGGCATTTAGACCACTGGTAATACTCCAAACATGCAAATCATGGACTTCTTGTACTTGTGGATGGGTAAGCAGTTTTTTTTCGACATCCACTAAGGATATGCCTTCTGGCGTGCCTTCCATCAAAATATGTACGGAATCACGCACAACGCGATAACCACTAAATAATATCAGTATCGCGACAATCACCGAGGCCGCTGCATCCGCCCAAACCCAGCCGAAGCTCATCATCAAAAGCGCGGCAACAATAGCGGCAACCGAACCCATTAAGTCACTCAATACATGCAGGTAAGCACTTTGCATATTAAGATTGACCGGTGCTTTACTCGCATTTTTTCCTTGAGTGTCTTCAAGACTGCCTTTATGACTACCAGCATGACTGTGTCCATGTGCATCTCCACCACGACTGCCTCGATGCATCAGCCAAGCGACCAAAATATTGACCAACATACCGATAGTAGCAACGATAAGCATGCCTTGGGTAGCAATTTCAGGCGGTGAATTGAAGCGCTTAATCGCCTCATAAAAAATCATTAGCGCAATAATGACCAGCGTCGCACCATTGACTGTTGCGACTAAAATCTCAAAGCGTTTATAACCAAACGTCTTTTGATGAGTGGCTGCTTTTTCTCCAATTTTAAATGCCATCAGAGTGGCGCCAAGTGCGATTGCATCACTGAGCATGTGACCTGCATCAGATAATAGCGCCAAACTGCCAGTCAGCCAGCCACCGATGGCTTCAATAAACATATAGCCTGTGATAATGATAAAGCTAAACAGCAAAGTACGCTGATAGCCCTTGGTATCTCGCGGGGCTGTTGTTTGCTCTAAGTGTTCATCGTGATCGTGAGAGGCTTGATTGTCATGAGTGTAGTTGCTCTCATCATCTTTATGCAGATGGTTAGCCACATTAACAGTATCATTCTGATGAGAATGATTGCCTTGTTCAGCGTTTGATTTATTTTGACTCATAACAACACTCAGAATGACAGAAGAGGAAATTTGATTGCTTATAAGGCTGGGCTTGCTGTACGCGGACTAGCCAGATATAAAGAATTTAGCATATTTAATAAATGCTTGCTGTATCTAGGCAGTAAACCATTGGTTACTATTTCGAATAGCGTTCTTTAGGGTGTGTCCTCAATTCAATCAACTATCCTCTAAATGGGCACAAGCCCTAGTAGCGGACAGCGATAAAGTGATAATCCGAATTGAAGAGTGATGGTTAGACGTTGGCGGCTACCAACCAACAGGGTCGATATCCAGGGTCAGCTTCAGATATTTGGCGCTTGGAAGGGCAAGTACAGGCTGCCACCAATGCTGTAATACCCGATGCAATTGCTGTCTGTCTTTGCCTAAAAGTAGCAGTTGTACGTGGTAACGGCTATTCTTTTTGCTCATTGGTGCATCGATAGGTCCTAGTACGGCGAGATTATGACCATTTGGCAAAATGGCAATCGCATCTTTAAGGGCTTGCGTCGTGGCGGCAAGGGTTTTGCCTTCACAGCGTATCAAGGCAGCATAGCTATGCGGTGGTAAACCCATCATTTTACGCTCTTGCAATAGCTCGCGAGCAAAAAACAAATAACCATCTTTGACCAGTTTCAATAATAATTCATTGTCTGGTTGCAGCGTTTGAATGAGTACACGACCAGATTTATCACCGCGACCGGCACGTCCTGCGACCTGAATCATCAATTGCGCAGTATGTTCCGGCGAGCGAAAGTCGGCGGACAAGAAACCACGATCGGCGTTTGGTAAGCAGACAAGCGTAACATTAGGGAAATGATGACCTTTGGCGACCATCTGCGTGCCAACCAAGATGGCAGGATTACCTTGATTGATACGCTGATAGATATTCTCCCAACTGTCTTTACGTCTGGTGGTATCGCGATCGATTTGGATAATGGGATATAGCTCTTTGCTGGTTTGCGGATTGGCAAAAATCGCATGCAGGTTTTCGCTGAGCCTCGTCGTGCCCATCCCTTTGGCATCCAAATTTTGACTGCCACAATCCGGGCAAACTGTCGGAATATAAGCTTGCCAGTCGCAGTGGTGGCATTTTAAATAGGAGCTACTATAAGCGTTGTGTTGGGACTGGCTATTGTAATGAACGGTTAGATGCGCGTCGCAGCGCGGACAATCTGCTTGCCAACCGCAAGCTTCGCATAGCAAAACTGGCGCATAGCCGCGACGGTTTAAAAATATTAATACTTGATCGCCCGCTTCTAGCGTTTGCCGTATTGCCCCAATCAGCACATCGGTCAGCCCAGTATCATAGCGCGCGCCTTCGTCCGTCGTTTGTTGATGAGTACTTTTCAGGCGCGCATCAATCAGCTGCATGGTTGCAAGCTTCGCATTACCGGGACGAGTTTGCAGTTGGCACTCCACCAGCTTACCGTCATCGACCAGTTTTAGATGCTCAAGAGATGGCGTCGCCGTACCCAATACGACAGGGATATTGGCTTGTAGTCCACGATACAGCGCGACGTCAGCGGCATGATAGCGCAAGGTATCTTGCTGCTTATAAGAACCATCATGCGCTTCATCAACGACAATTAAGCCCAAATCTGCAAAGGGATAGAGCACTGCTGAGCGCGTGCCAATAATGATTTGAGCATGACCGGTACGGCAATCTTGCCAACCTTGTAAGCGATGAGTATTGTTCATGCCAGAATGCAATAAGACAATGTGAGCGGCAAAGCGACTGGCGAAACGCGCACGCGTTTGCGGTGTCAATCCAATCTCTGGTACCAAAATCAATACCTGCTTGCCAGCGTCCAATACGGCTTGCATCGCTTGCAGATAGACTTCTGTCTTGCCACTACCAGTGATGCCATTTAATAAAAATCCCGTGTAGCGATTGGCTTCATGAGCCGCAATAATGGCGGTAACGGCGAGTTGTTGCTCGTCATTGAGATCAAGGGGCATTTTTGCTAATTTAACAGGCGCAGGTGCTTGTTTGGTCTGAATATAGCGCTCGATTAAACCTTTGTCTTCGAGCGCCTTTAAAAAACTCCTCTCCATGCCCTCTAGTAATAAAACATCTTCACTCGCGCCGCGCTCGCCATGCAGCTTAAGCATATCAAATTGTTGTTTTTGTTTTTTGGCGTTGGCACGAAAGTCATCGTCGCTTACCTGCGGCAAAATTCGCCAATGGGTAATCAGTAAATCCAGCGGCTTACCTTGACGAACGAGCGTTGGCAGCATGACTGCTAAAACGTCACCAAGCGGGTAGTGATAATAACGCGCCAGCCAATGTGCCAGCTTTAGCATACTGGCGTCCAAAATAGGCTCAGCATCTAAGCATTTATTGATAGGTTTTAGCTTATTAAGTGGCACGCTGCTATTTGCTTCTGGAATATGAGCGACGACGATACCGATTAAAGTTTGACGACCAAAGGATACTTCGACACGGCAGCCAATATGAGGTAAAGAAGGGCTTGAGAAGGCGTTTATATCTGCTGGTATGCTATAGTCAAATCCCCGATAAAGGGGCACGGGTAGAGCAACTTGTACCAACATAGAATGCGTTCCCAGTTTCAGGTAAATGGTTTTTGGATAAACAGTTTTTAGATAAATGGTCTTTAGATAACCAGCTTTTAGATATCTAGATTGTAATATTGATAAGAATAATAGCAATAAGCCCAAATATTGATATTTGGGCTTACTCTGGCCTTACTTTTTAGCAGTGGCTTTTTTGGCGTAATGACTTGAGAATTAAGTGCGTCTATGTATTAAGCCTTACTATTTACATGATGATATGGCTTAAGTTACTCAATATATAAAATTGACTCAATCTCGACCACACCGCCTTTAGGTAACGCCGCTACTTGGACGGCTGCACGGGCAGGATATGGCTCGCTCAAATTGGCAACAAACACGTCGTTTAGTGCCGCAAAATCACTCAAATCAGTCAATGACACGTTAAATTTAACTACGTCATTTAAGCTGCCACCAGCCGCTTCACAGATGGCTTTGATGTTTTCGAACACTTGCTCAGCCTGTGCTTTAAAACCTTCTTTTAATTCCATGGTATCAGGGTCAAAACCCAATTGTCCTGAAATATAGACGGTGTTACCGACTTTGACGGCTTGTGAATAAGTACCAACGGCAGCAGGTGCTTTATCAGTTTGAATGGTTTGACGAGTCATATTATATCCTTTTTATCTTTTTCTGGTTTGGTAGGTAAGGGCGCATTATTCATCATTTACATCTCGTTTTTCACCATACAAATGATGACACGCTCTACGTTTATTTGCTAAAAATCAAAAAACACAGTTTATCATTATTTCAGGTCTTTCTAAAATTTTCTAAATCCATTATTCAATGTTCTATTGAGTGAGTGTTGGTGGCAATTTATCACGCGCACTACACCTTGTTACCAGCACTACAGCTGATACAGCCTGATGATGTTTGGGAAACCTAGCAAGGAGCGTAGCTCGCGAATGCCTTGTGCTAGATGATTGCGACTGCGAACGATGATATGGATGATGGTGTCACTGCTACGCACATCTACTTTTTCTACCCCTATATTTAATTGGCGTAAATGATAGATGACTTCAGTAATCTGTTCGTCGCTGAGGGCAATAGATAGTTTTAAATAGGCTGGAAAGCGAATTTTTCCGGTATTTTTTATGTCATACTCGCCAGCGTCACCTTGTTTTACGGCCTTGTCATTACGCCAGCGCAGTTGTATAACCTGATAAGGATTGTCTTTACGAATATCGTCAAGTGAAAAGCACTTGTGTCGATGAACAACCAGACCGTGACGGGACAAGTGACCGACAATAGGGTCACCATAAATAGGATGACAACAATTGGCAAAATCAAGCTCAACCCCAGACGCATTGACTATCAGCTGCTGTGGTTGGGTCATATCATCGCTGTGTTCTTGTGCTTGCAAATCATTGACTTCATCGCTAAACAAGCGAGTTACTACCAGCTGTGGTAATAACGTACCAGAGCTTATTTGCTCGAATAGTTCGGATTTTTCGGTCAAGCCACGCCATTCAGTGAGGTTTTTCCAATCACTATCGGTTAAGTCATCGAGACTTTTTTGATAGGTTTTTAGCGCCCGATCTAAGGCTTGTTGACCATGGTGTTGCTTATCAGCAGGAGACAAGTCTTTAAACCAACGCAAAATCTCTTCACGCGCTTTATTGGTCACGACAAATCCTAGCCATTCTGCTTTTGGTTCTGAGTGGCTATTGACTTCTATTTCAACCAGCTGCCCATTCTTAACGACTGTGCCAAGTTTGGCTTTTTTGCCATCGATATTGGCGCCAACGGCTACATTGCCGACCATCGGTCCGACAGCGTAAGCAAAGTCTAGCGCGGTTGCGCCTTGTGGTAGCTCATAAGCGCGACCCTTTGGACTATAGCAGATGATTTTACTGGAGTGTAGGTAATCCATCAGCTCATTAATGGTAGAGACTGCCGCTGAAAAGTCTGGGCTATTTTCATCTAAGCTGTCTTCATCGACCAAGTCTTTCATATTGCGTAATGAGGCTTGGATAACCGATTGGCTAACGTCTGAGGCATGCTCTGCACCAATGACACCAAGCCGCGCTGCGCTTTGCATTTGCTTGGTCAAAATCGTCACTTTGACGACATCGTTATCGCGCTCATAGATAAGCGTGAGTGATTGATTGCCACCCGGTAGCGGACGACGAATATTATCAGCGATATGAGAGTCATCAATCTGGTATTTTTTAATTAAGTAATAGGCCAGCTTGTCACAGGCTTCGACATTATCGAGGACAATCTCAAAGGCATAATGACGGAGTAGAGCATTGATTTCACCGCGATTGCGGAAAAACTGACGGTAGATGACCACGCGATTGTCTAAAACTTTAACCAGACCATTCAACCCCAAATTATTGAGGACAATACTCAAGTAGCGATGGATGGCCTCTCTTTGAAAGTTACGCCCAAGCCCGTGCTGTAGTAGCTTGTCAGACAGTTTGTTGTACATGTCAGAATCAAGATTACGATAACAGAGCACCTCGATATAATCGGCAATATCATTAAGACCCATTAGCCGCGCAAAAGGCACATAAAACTCCAACGTTTCTTGTGCTGTGGTGCGTTGTTTTTCTGGGCGTACTGCATCCAGTGTCGACATATTATGTAAGCGGTCAGCAAGCTTAATAATCAATACGCGTGGGTCGGCAAGGGTGGCTGTCAAAATTTTATGAAAGGTGGCTGCTTTGTTTTGCTGTTTATTGTGTGAGGACGACTTTAGCTTAGTCACACCGTCGACCAGTCTCGCCACTATTTTGCCATAGCGCTGCTCAATCTGCTCATCGCTCACCTCGGTGTCTTCGACCGTATCATGCAAAATCGCTGCAATAATCGTATCTCGATCCAAACGAAAACCTGCCAGTATCTCGGCCACCGCAATCGGGTGGGTGATATAAGGCTCTCCTGATTTACGCTTATCTTTGATGTGCGCAATATCACCGAACTCACAGGCATCAATAATATCACGGCGTTCAGCAGCAGTGAGGTAACCTACTGAGCGCAGTAAATTGTATTGAGCCTCATCGACTAAATGATGGCTGAGTTTGGGTAAGGTTTGACTCATAAAGTAACGATCCTATTTTCCATTACCTGTTTGCCTGACTGTCTATCTATCGGGTAAATGGTGACTGAATGAATGCTGGAATACTATAAATATAAAAAATATCGAGAAAAAAGATAAAAATAGGTAGACCATCCTCTAATTAATCGTAAATCGCATTCAATGTCAACTGCTAAGCGAACAGGTGCTATAAAAATTTAGAAATTCTAACTCAATGGTAGGTTTTCAGGTATAAATGGTGACTAAAACAGTCAAAGCAATATCAAAGCAATATCACAGCAACCAGTTATTACAACCAAAAAACCACAGCCTATGCTGTGGTCTCTCGTCAATATGTCATCACTGTATGTATTTGTCTTATAAGGCAGTGGTTAGCTTTATAGGCTTCATACGACAAATCTTCAATGCTGTATCTTAATAATACAGTGTCTTAAAAACCATGATCGCCTGACAGTGCCAAATCTAATGAACTGGTGGCAAAGTTGTGCTCTGGCTGATTTAGGATATCGCGAGTGATTTTACCAGCAGCGATTTCACGCAATGCCAATACCGTAGGCTTGTCATTATCCACATCAACCAATGGTTCTGCGATACCTTTGGCCAATTGACGTGCGCGTTTGCTTGCCACCAAAATCAGTTCAAAGCGATTATCAACATTATCCAAACAATCTTCAATCGTCACTCGTGCCATATGTAGCTACCTCGGTTGTTTTTATTAGTCACGGAGCTTGCCCGCCACTCAATAAAAATAATATCAAAATATAAAGGGGGATAGCGAGACATTATAGCATTTTTTGCCCAGCCGCGTAGTTGCTTTTTGCGTGTCTATTAACGTATCTATTAATAAGCGCTCATCGACTGAGTTGACAGTAGTATTTTGCTATTGCTTTACTCTTCCACTTTATTACTAAGTAAATTGCTGATGGTGCGATGATACCGCTGCTGTTGACGCTTAAGCGTCTGCCTGTCCGCCACGATAATGGCTTTTAGCTCAGTCAAAGCGACCTCAAAATTGTCATTAATAATCACAAAATCAAAATGGACATATTGCGCCATCTCAGTCACTGCGCCAGCCAGACGTTGCTCTATTACCTCCATAGTATCTTGCCCACGCGTCGATAGACGCTGACGTAAAGTGGCAATACTTGGCGGTAAAATAAAAATCATAATGGCGTCAGTAAAGATTTTTTTGACTTGTAGTGCGCCCTGCCAATCAATCTCTAAAATAACATCGACGCCTGCTTCTAACTGCGTCCGCACGCTTTGCTCCGAGGTGCCATAGTAATTACCAAAGACCTCAGCATGTTCTAAAAACTTGTTTTCACCGATGGCAATCACAAATTTTTCGACATCGGTAAAATGATAATGATGACCATCAATCTCGCCGGGACGCGGCGTGCGCGTAGTGTGTGATACGCTGACGGTTAAGTCGTTAGTCGTGGCAAGTAGCTGCTTTACCAGTGAGGTTTTGCCCGTACCTGAGGCGGCAGTAATAATAAATAATGAACCTGTCATACAATGTGTCCTAATGGAGTGTGTGCTAGTCAAATCTGTGCGAGTAAAAGAGCCAAAGCTGTTTTAGTAAACAATTCAAAACTGGTAAAAAGAAAAATCGCCATCATGTATGGCGATAGACATTGTCATCGATGCACTATTATAAACTGCTTTTGTGGCTTTTATTTTAATTAAAGCCGCCTTTGATCAGTCGTTATCATCGAAGCGATGTAAAGATGGCATAGGGTGACTCAGTATAAATCACATTTTTGCTGCATTAAGTGCAGTTAACGCTGCCACTATGGATAAATACTTTGAACGTATGAATATGTGTGTGCTTCTAGTTAAAACAGCCTCTAGTACCGTGCTATTTTCAAAGGCAATAAAAGTAAATTATGCTAAAGTAGCGTAATGAATTCATCCCAAATTTATTATTAAAGCTTTTGACAGTAATGTTGTGTATTTAAGCTTTAATAATAAATTATCTAATGATAGGCCCTCTTATGCAAATTTATCTTGCCAATCCACGTGGATTTTGTGCTGGTGTGGATCGCGCGATTGCGATTGTGAACGAAGCATTGACACGTTTTGAACCGCCCATTTATGTCCGTCACGAGGTGGTACATAACAAATTTGTCGTCTCTGATTTGGCCAATCGCGGTGCGGTTTTTGTGGAAGAGCTTCATGAAGTGCCAGATGGCTCTATCGTTATTTTTTCTGCTCATGGCGTATCAAAAGCTGTCGAAGATGAGGCTGAGCGCCGCGATTTGACCGTATTTGATGCCACTTGTCCGCTGGTCACTAAGGTACATATCGAAGTCGCTAAATTTGCGCAAGAGGGTATGGATGCGGTATTGATTGGGCATGCTGGACATCCTGAAGTGGAAGGCACGATGGGGCGCTTTAACCGTCGCCACGGCGGTCACATTCATTTGGTTGAAAACGAAGCCGATGTGGCAGCATTGAGCGTACAAAATGCTGAACGTTTGGCATTTGTTACCCAAACAACCTTGTCGATGGATGACACCGCGCGCGTCATCGATGCACTGCGTGAAAAATTCCCTAGTATCCAAGGTCCGCGTAAAGACGATATCTGTTATGCCACGCAAAACCGCCAAGATGCGGTAAAAGACTTAGCCAGTCGCTGTGAGGTGGTCTTGGTGGTCGGCTCGCCCAATTCATCAAACTCTAATCGTCTGCGTGAGCTGGCTGAGCGGATGAATTGCCGTGCGTATTTAATCGACAATGCCAGTGAGATGGATAAAAGCTGGTTGGATGGTGTGCAGAGTATCGGCGTCACTGCTGGCGCATCAGCACCCGAAGTACTGATTCAAGAAGTGCTACAGCAGTTGCAAGATTGGGGTGGTGATTTACCGAGTGAGCTATCAGGCATCGAAGAAAATGTCACTTTCAGTCTGCCTAAAGCCTTGCGTATCCCAGTCACCCAAGTGGGTAAGTAGATAAGGCTTTGTACAAAACATCTAATAGGTAACGTATAGTAGGTAACGCAAAATGAAAAAGCAAAAAAAAGGATTTGTATTGGCAGAAGCCACTCTCGGTGAGGTTAACAATCAATTGAAAGTGAATTTGTTTGTCATCGTGGTGGTGGGATTCGTGTTAGGCAGTAATATTCTGCATTTTATGCGAGAAAAGAATGTTTTTTATGGCGTATTAATTGCCGCGATGGTCGTTGCGTTATTTTTTGTCATTAAGAGTCGACAGGTTCTTAAATTAAAACAACAAGAGCTTATCAAATAAATCATAGGACAGTCATGTCAGCTTATTATAACTTTATCAAACTCGAACAGCGAGAAGACGGCGTCAACGTCGCACATTATCAGCCAACCAAACATGCCCAAGGCGCTTGGAATGAGCATGAACAGCATATGGCGCCAGCGACAGGATTGCTCACGGCTGAGCTAAACAGTTATGCGCCGCAAGAAAACATGCGTATCGCTCGTATCAGTCTAGATATCTTAGGATTGATTCCACTGGATGACTTTACCATTACCACGCGTTGTATTCGTCCGGGCAAGACCATTGAGCTGATTGAAGCAGTCATGAGTAGTCGCGGTCGTGATGCGATTATTGCGCGGGCATGGCGTCTAATGACCCAAGATACCAGCGAGATTGCAGGCATTGAAGACCAAAAAGCGGTACATAAGCCCGAAGAATTGCCCATCTGGGAAGACATGAAAGGCTGGCCGGGCGGGTTTATTGAGAGTGTGCGCTTGGTCGCTGATGATACGCAGCGTCGCCCAGGACGTGGTATGGTCTGGATTACTAATGATTTGGATATGATCGAGGGCAAGCCAACTGATGACTTGGTGCATCTATTGGGCATGGTCGACACGGCCAATGGCGTTGTGCCGCGCCTTGGGCTTGGCTTGTCAGAATTAGAATGGATGTTTCCCAATACGGATTTGCAAATTCATATGCACCGCGCGCCGCAAGGTCGCTGGCTTGGCATCGAAGCGGTGCAGCAGTATGGCAATGATGGCATTGGCTTAACGAGCGCTGTGTTACATGACATCAATGGCCCTTTTGGTCGTAGTGAGCAAATTTTGACCATTCGTCCGATGCCGCGCTAATTGCTCTGTGGTATTTAATTAAGCTCTATTTGATATGGTCAATTCGCTTTAAAAAAGTGATAGCAAGGCTGATAGAGAGTGCTTGCACTGTTAATATTTATCGTTGTTAATAACAACCATCCTAAGGAATAAAGTATTTGCATGAGTAAAAAACAAGTTAAGTGGTTCTGAAAAACAAAACGAAAGCATGTAATTAATTAATTATACAAATCAATGGTAATGGGTTGTAATAGTATCTAACCACAGAACATGACTGTCATTAGACATTACTATGAAAAAAACAAACCGTTTTTCGAACAAGCTGACAACTATTCTGGAACTATTAATAGAAGCGTATTCAGAATAGGTTTTGTACTTTAACCCATTTGCTATTCACAGGAGTATGACTATGAACAACGATATGAACAATGATATGAGCGATAAAAAATGTCCTTATGCACCGACCCAATTGACCATGGGCAATGGCGCACCAGTAGCAGACAATCAAAACAGCATGACCGCAGGCAAACGCGGCCCATTATTGGCGCAAGATGTTTGGCTCAATGAAAAGTTAGGAAATTTCGTCCGTGAAGTGATTCCAGAGCGCCGTATGCACGCCAAAGGCTCTGGCGCATTTGGTACTTTTACCGTGACCAATGACATCACTAAATATACCCGTGCGGATATTTTTAGCGAAGTGGGTAAACAGACTGAGATGTTTGCGCGCTTTAGTACCGTCGCAGGTGAGCGCGGCGCGGCTGATGCTGAGCGCGACATTCGCGGTTTTGCTTTGAAATTCTACACCGAAGAAGGTAACTGGGATATGGTGGGAAATAATACACCTGTGTTCTTCTTACGTGATCCGCGCAAATTCCCAGACCTAAACAAAGCCGTCAAACGTGATCCACGTACCAATATGCGTTCGGCGACCAACAACTGGGACTTTTGGACTTTATTACCAGAAGCTTTACATCAAGTTACTATCGTTATGAGTGATCGCGGTCTGCCAGCCTCGTACAGAAATATGCATGGTTTTGGCTCGCATACCTATAGTTTTTGGAACGAAGCCAAAGAACGTTTTTGGGTAAAATTCCATTTCCGCACGCAACAAGGCATCAAGAACTTAACCGATGCAGAAGCGGCAGAGGTGGTTGGTTCTGATCGCGAGAGTCATCAAAAAGACTTGTACGATGCCATCGAAAATGGTGATTTCCCGAAATGGAAAATGTATGTGCAAATCATGCCAGAAGCTGAGGCGGATACCGTTCCGTATCATCCGTTTGACTTGACCAAAGTATGGCCAAAAGGTGATTATCCACTGATTGAAGTGGGTGAGTTTGAATTAAACAAAAACTCTGACAACTACTTTGTCGATGTGGAACAAGCCGCATTTGCCCCAAGTAATTTGGTACCGGGTATTAGTGTCTCACCAGATAAAATGCTGCAAAACCGCTTGGTTAACTATGCCGATGCTCAGCGTTATCGTGTTGGTGTCAATCATCAACAGATTCCGGTAAATAAGCCGCGTTGCCCTGTGATGAGCAATCATCGTGATGGTCAAGGCCGTGTCGATGATAACTATGGCAGTCGCCCGCATTATGAGCCAAACAGCTTTAGCCAGTGGCAAGAGCAGCCTGATTATGCTGAACCACCATTAAAAATTGACGGCTATGCGGCGCATTATGATTTCCGTGAAGACGATAGCGATTATTTTAGCCAACCTCGCGCATTGTTTAATTTAATGAGTGCTGAGCAACAACAAGTGCTCTTCGAAAACACAGCGAATAATATGGCTGGTGTGCCGGACTTTATTCAGTATCGCCACATTCGCAACTGTAACTGGTGTGATGCTGCTTATGGCGCAGGCGTTGCTAAAGCACTAGGCTTAACGGTTGAAGATGCTATGAATGCTCGTGAGTCAGATCCAGCGCTGCATTTGCCTAGCTGCTTATAGTTGATAGCTTTACCTAAAAACGTATTACTAAATCTATTTGCTAAACCTATTATCGATATAATGACACCGCCTTAGGAAACTAGGGCGGTGTTTTTGTTGAATTGTATTTTTTAGCTTGAAATATTCTGCTGCGCCCCTATTAGTATAAACAGCTTAGCGATATTCGAAATTGAACTGCTTAATTTGTACCTGAGTAGAGAAAGTTGAATGCTTGCTATTTCATGATACGTTTTTGACATAAATTAAAGGAGTTTTTTATGAGTGAACAGACCCCAGCAGACAATAAAAATGTTGATGATATTAATGTTAATAAAGACACTGCTAATGACAGTGCCGCTAATGAAAGCAGCCCTGAATTAAAAAAACATACCTTTGAGGCGGAAGTGGCGCAACTGCTGCATCTAGTCACCCATTCGCTTTACTCTAATTCTGATATCTTTGTGCGTGAGCTGGTTTCAAACGCCTCTGATGCCTGTGATAAATTGCGCTTTGAAGCGACCAATGATGACAGCCTTTATGAAGACGATGGCGAGCTAAAAATTCGCATTGCTGTCGACGAAGACGCCAAAACCATCACCTTTACCGATAATGGTATTGGCATGAATGAAGCCGATGCCATCGAAAACTTGGGTACAATTGCTAAGTCCGGTACTAAAGCATTTTTAGACAAGCTGTCTGAATCACAGAAGCAAGATGGTCAATTAATCGGACAGTTTGGGGTTGGCTTCTATTCAGGTTTTATCGTTGCCGATACGATTAGCGTCGAATCACGTAAAGCGGGTGAGCCTGCGGATCAAGGCGTGCGCTGGGTATCAGACGGTACAGGTAGCTTTACCGTTGAGCCTATCACGAAAGAAACTCGTGGCACCGCCATTACTTTGCATTTAAAAGAGCAATATAGTGAGGGTGAAGACAGCTATTTAGACCGTGGCAAAATTAAGCAGTTGGTTAATAAATACTCAGACCATATCAGCTTACCGATTCAGATGCGTAAAGAAGTTTGGCAAGAAGATGTCAAAGAGAATGAGAACGACGACGCACCTGCTAGTGGCGAGATGGTATTGACCGATGAATGGGAAACTATCAACAAAGCCAGCGCGCTATGGACACGTACGGCATCTGAGATTGAAGATGAAGAGTATATCGATTTTTATAAAAATATCACCTATGACATGGACGCGCCACTAGCATGGACGCATAACCGTGTCGAAGGTCGCGTTCAGTATACGCAGTTATTGTATATCCCTAAAAAAGCCCCTGTAGATTTGTACACTCGTGAGCAGCAGCATGGTCTAAAGCTATACGTGAAGCGCGTCTTTATTATGGATGAAGCTGAGCAATTATTGCCAATGTACCTGCGTTTCGTCAAAGGGGTCATTGATTCAGCCGACTTGCCATTGAACGTCAGCCGCGAGCTATTACAAGAGTCGCGTGATGTGAAGTCTATCCGCGATGGTAACGCGCGTCGTATTTTGACGTTGCTGGCCAGTCTAGCCAACAGTGAAGACAGTGATAAGCAAGAAAAATTCGCGCAGTTCTACGCTGAATTTGGTGATGTTATCAAAGAAGGTGTTGGTGAAGACATGGGCAATCAAGAACGTATTGCCAAATTGCTGCGTTATGCAACCAGTACTCAGGATAGTGTGACGACCAGCTTTGAAGACTATAAAGCGCGTATGAAAGAGGGTCAAAAAGCCATTTATTATTTAACGGCTGATAATCTAGCGGCTGCTAAAAATAGCCCACAGTTAGAGCTGTTTAAAAAGAAAGGTATCGAAGTTGTTTTGATGACCAGCCGTGTTGATGAATGGGCGATGAACTTCTTGACCTCATTTGATGAGACACCGCTACAAAACATCGCTAAAGGCGCGGTTGATTTGGGCGACTTGCAAGACGAAGCTGAAAAGGCGGAAGCTGAAAAAGCGCAAGAAACCATGAAGCCAGTCGTTGATAAACTTAAAGCAGCGTTAGGCGAACGTGCCAAAGACGTGAAAGTATCGACGCGTTTGGTTGATAGTCCTGCCTGCTTGGTCGTTGGGGAAGGTGAGCTATCACCACAAATGATTCAGATGCTTAAACAAATGGGTCAAGATGTGCCAGAAAGCAAGCCAACGTTAGAGGTCAACCCTGATCATCCATTGATTAAAAAGTTAGAGACTAGCGAGCAATCTGACGTCGATTTTGATAAATTGGCGCAAGTAATTTTTGACCAAGCATTGTTAGCAGATGGCGGTCAGTTAGATGATCCAGCCGCTTATCTAAAACGTGTGAATGAGCTTTTGATGAGATAGTAGTGAGTCTTTGATACAGTCATTATTGAGAAAAAAGGAGGTCTTGGATTCAAGACCTCCTTTTTTATATGTTCTTAGCCAAATTTAAGCGAATTTTACAAATCAGCCTTATCCTCTTGACCGACAATCCGTTACAATCGCGTTATATTAGCGAGCTAAACTGTTTAGTCATATTTTTAGTCTTTGCTATTCGTCTCTTAAAATCATCTCATTGTGAATTGCATGTAATCTTGATGTCCATATGCTATATAAAAAATGTGAATTAATGACATTTCGTAGGTAGCTGCACACCAAAAATCATCATCAACTCACTTTCTTTTCTCGACTGGCTAGAGGTTTAAGTCTTTGTCACTTGCGTCGTTAAAAACCGTATCGCTTCAGCGTTTTTCGCTCAATTTCGCTGCCAATATTATTGCAACCTTGTGGATGCTAGTAGGGTCGACGCGCGCGTTTTCTTGGGTAAAACCGACCTTTATTCAATTTGCCGTATTTGCACTATTGGCACTCGGTAGTAATGTACTGTTTTCTTGGTTAGCCGCGGAAAATGGCAGTATCTTTAATGAGCAAGGGTTGGTCAGCTACTTGATTTGGCCGATGATAATTTTATTGGGCGGTATCATTTTGGCACGGCGTTCTGGCAATCAAACGTTGGTGTTTGTGCCCGTGGTATTGTGGCTAGTGGCTGATACCTTATCTGCACTATTACAAAGTTTGGTTCAGTTTTTGGGCAGTTATGGTTGGTTACCAGATTGGAGCTATTCACTTTTACCCATACTGTTTTTGGTGCTGTTTTTATGGCAGACCTTGGCGTTATTATGGATTTTTTCTCGTCGTCTACGCATACCGTGGTGGGAGCGGGTCATTGTATTGGTAGGTGCAGTCGCACTGTTGACGATTTGGCAGCGTAATGTCGCGGATCAGCCTATATTTAAGCAGATTCCTGTAGAGCCTGTTTTAGCAGAAGCAGCATTATACGAGCAGCCTCGTTTGTTACAGCAAGCATTAAATAGTATCGATCCCAGCACTTCGGGCAAGACCGACTGGTATTTTATGGGTGTGGCAGGATTCTCTGGTCAAGATGTTTTTCGCTCTGAGATTCATAAAGTGCGTGAGCTGTTCGATGTGCGTTTTGGCACTAGTGGACATTCACTCTCGTTGATCAACAATACCTATAGTTGGCTTGATGAGCCAATCGCTACCAAAACCAGCATTCTGCGTGGACTAAAGAAAATTGGTCAGCAGATGAATGCCGATGAAGATGTGTTATTCCTAACCTTGTCTTCACACGGCAACGAAAATATCATTCAATTAGCAAATCCACCATTAGCAATGGAGAATCTAGACGCCGCATGGTTACGGGAGGCGCTAGACGCTTCAGGTATTCGCTGGCGGGTGATTGTGGTATCTGCTTGCTATTCAGGCTCATTTATCGATGAATTGGCCTCTCCAACCACGGTAGTGATTACTGCATCAGCCGCTGACAAAGCATCGTTTGGCTGCACCAACACAGCTGAGATGACCTATTTTGGGCAAGCGTTTTTTGCTGAAAGCCTACGTGGCAATACCAGTTTTGAATCTGCCTTTAAAGATGCCCGTTTGCGTGTGAATGAGCGTGAAAGTGCGATGGGTTTTGAACCATCAGAGCCGCAGATGGTGATTGGTAGTCTGATGGAGACTGCTTTGCCAGCGTTCGAACAAGTATTGTTTGATAAAACCCGACCACCAGTTGCCAGCATTATTAATGACAGTGATTCTATCGCCATTAATATCGTAGAGGATAGTGCCTCTGGTCAGCCAGTGGCTAATACTGCGATCACTGCCAATTAACAACTAACAGTAAACCCAAAACCCACAACCCAAAAATTACGATGAGCCGTATTAAGCTCGTTCAGTCTAGAATCTGTAATACTGACACTCGCTTTCCTTACTACTTTAATTCTTGTGAATGGTATAATGATTGAGTACTAAGTGAGTTTGGAGAAGTACTAGTATTACTTTACCAATGCTTTTTATAAGTCATCGTGTACTTTACTTTGGATAAAAAGGATGTCGCTTATGAACAACTCTTATAAACACAGTTTATCTACCAACTCAAAAATCACGCAGATCAGCGTCAACCGCTGTTTCGATGGTGAGCAGCATTACTATAGCCATCAATCATCATCGACCAAAACACCGATGACCTTTAGCATTTATCTGCCAGATGAAGCGCTTGCTGGTCGCCGTTGTCCTGCGATTCTATATTTATCAGGTCTCACTTGCAATGCTGATAATGTCACCCACAAAGCGCATTTTCAGCAAAAATGCAGCGAGCTTGGCATGATATTTATCGCGCCTGATACATCACCTCGAAGTAGTGATGACAGCGATGTGCCAAACGACGACCGCTATTTTGTCGGTCAGGGTGCCAGCTATTACGTCGATGCGACGCAAGCACCTTGGTCAGAGCATTTTAATATGCAAAGCTACATCGTTGATGAGTTATATGACTTGTTACGCTCAGAATTTCCTATTGACAGTATTGGCGTGACAGGGCATTCGATGGGCGGTCACGGAGCATTACTATTGGGCTTTAAGTTTCCAGGCAAGTTTGTGAGTGTCTCAGCTTTATCGCCTGTGTGCGCGGCCAGTGAGTCGGCATGGGGGCAAGCTGCTTATACAGAATACTTCGGCGATGATAAATCACGATGGGCGCAGGCAGATGCTGCGCAGATGATTGAAAAATCGGGGCAGCAGTATGCAAGTATCTTGGTGGATCAAGGCGCGGCTGATAATTTTTTAGCAGAGGGTCAACTGCAAACCACCCAATTACAACGCGCTTGTGACAAAGCCAATCAGCCCTTAACCTTGCGTTATCAGGCAGGTCACGATCATAGCTACTATTTTATTCAAACGGTGATTAACGATCATATTGAACATCACTGGCGTATGGCGCAAATGAGCTAAGTCCAGTATTAGAATGATGATCTGATCGATAAATTGACAGACAGTTACGCTGATTATTTAGTCAAGCGTACTTATTGATATAAAATAGATTAATGTAAAATAGAAGTTGGTTAAGCATCTTTAAAGGTAAGGTTTTATGGCAAATAATCTGACAGCATTAGTAGTCGATGGTTTGGCTTGTAAGCAGCAAACCGTTCAGTCATCGCTTGCGACCATGCAAGCAGATATGACCGCGGCTCTAAAAAATAATCAGCATGCTGATATTAGTACTGAATCAAATGACAGACAGACACGTTCAGATGAGCTTATCGCAACTGTAGTCAATGAGTCGGGTGATAAAGTGCTAGATGACGCGCAAGTCTCACGAGTAATAGAAATGGCGTGGGAGGACAGAACACCGTTTGCGGCGATAGAGCATAGCTATGGTCTCAATGAAGCAGGCGTGATTAAGCTGATGCGCCAAACGCTAAAGCCGTCATCTTTTCGCTTATGGCGTCAGCGTGTCAGTAATCGCGCGACCAAACATCAAGCTAAGCGAGGCTTCGAGGTCGGTCGTGCTTATTGCAAAACCCAGTATAAGCAGCGCTAGTGGTTTGAGTTCTTAATATTATTGCTTTAAAGGCTCAGTTTTTTAAGCCAGTCCTTAGTTTCTTTTTATTTTATTCGTATTTTATTTCAACAGAATCAGGTAGCTTAACTATGATTATTCCTTCTAAACCTTATCTTATCGCTCCATCAATACTCTCAGCTGATTTTGCACGTCTAGGTGAAGAAGTTGAAAGGGTGTTGGAATCAGGTGCTGATGTGATTCATTTTGATGTAATGGATAACCATTATGTACCCAATCTCACCTTTGGTAGTATGATTTGTAAGGCGCTGCGTGATTATGGGATTGATGCACCAATCGATGTGCATTTGATGGTCTCACCAGTTGACGGCATGATTGAGCAGTTTTTGGAAGCAGGTGCGAGTGTTATCACTTTTCATCCAGAAGCCAGTGGGCATATTGATCGCTCTTTACAGCTGATCAAAGATGGCGGTGCTGAATGTGGTTTAGTATTGAATCCCGCAACGCCATTACATTATTTAGACTATGTGATGGACAAGGTAGATCAAATTTTATTGATGAGCGTCAACCCAGGTTTTGGCGGTCAGTCATTTATTGAAGGGACGTTAGAAAAAGTGCGCCAAGTCCGTCAGCGCATCATCACCAGTGGTCGTGATATCAGATTAGAAGTAGATGGCGGTATCAAAGCCAGTAATATCCGAGCCATTGCCGAAGCGGGTGCTGATATGTTTGTGGCAGGGTCGGCGATCTTTAGCCAAGATGACTATAAAGTGGCTATTGATGCTATGCGTGCTGAGCTGGCTTTGGCTAATGGTAACGAATAACCTCAGTCTTATGTGATTGGTAAATACGTTGATCAGTCATTTTCGTCATAAAAGAATAGTAGCAAAATGTGCTGTATAACGGATAACGATGCATAACGGCAAGTTACGTAAAGGTGAAATATGGACACAAAAAACTCAATCAATTCGTCAGAATCACCTGAGTCAGAGCAAAGCACTGAGCAGCCAATTCAGAATGAGACACAGCAACGCAGCTTGGTGCCAAAGGGTATTACTATTGGCTTGGCTGTATTTGCCTTGGTTCTAAGTCTGGCGGGTTACGGCTTTCGCCTAATGGTCGGTGATGATACTGGTGAAGTATTACGTCATGCTGCGGTCATTGTGCCTGCATTTATGTTGGGCATTCCCCTGTTTTTTTGGCTAGGTTCGAAGATACTTAACAAAGTTAAAGGCATGCATATAGAGAGCTGGAATGCCATTAGCTTGGGTTATTTAACCTCTTGTATATCGATGCTTTGGTTAATGGGTACTTACAGTTAGAGTCTTATGAGCAGAGATAAAGCTGTTTGGTAAAGAGTGCACTGCAGTATTTATGATAGGCTGTTTTTACACAATTTTTAATTATTAAGTCACGCGCTACAAGCGTGACTGGAATTTTACATGAGAATCATACCGACCAAGATTGCCAATATCATCTATCCAAAAGATCTACCCAATGGCTTATTCACCAGCTTAATTATCGCCTGTTTGCTGCTAGGGCTAGCATCATTGCGTAACGGTACTGATTTACAAGGTTGGCTCAATGTCATCGAAAACTGGCTGCTTATGCTGTTGATATTTCCGACCGCCACCGCCACTGTAGCCTTACCGTTTAAATATCGAGATCCGACATTAGAGTTAAAGCTCATGTATTATCTCGGTATGTTTGTTGCCTTCTTATTTACTGTGGCAAAATTACGCTACTGGCGCTAATACTATCAGTGATAGCACACCCAAAAAGCCTATATGTATAAGACTTATGTGACAAGCCTTGAATTTCAAGACCAAAGCGTCCATTGTATGACTAAGATAGTTTTACCCGTATTACTGTAAAACAATAATGTTGCGACGCGCGATTTTTCTTGCAAGTATTAGACGGGACAATGAGGAACCAATTCATGCCATACGATATCGATAATGATATAGAAGTAGATAACGAAAGTACGGATCAATTTGCAGGATTTGCCAAAGAGACTACCCTTGAGTTGGTAGAGGCAGAAGATGGTCGCTTATTGTTACGTGACGCGGAACAAGACGAAGCGCCGCTGATGACCATTGATTTTTCTGAAAAGCTTAAAGAGCTGCTCGGTAGTGACACCCAAGCGATAGGTCAGCATATGATTCATGCCGCGATTCAGGTCATTATGCAAAAGCAGATGAGCCAATGGCATGCGCATGTTTATGACAAAGAGCCGACGCACTATAGTTAGTGATGAGTTGCTGTTAAGCTGGCTAGTAGTCAATTAAAATAATCATCATGAAAAGTAGCAAGCATAAAAAAGGGTATATCAATTGATATACCCTTTTTTTCAAATAACTTATTTATAGAAAGTATTTATGAAAATATATTCTATAAATTATAGCAATTATTTGATTTTAGCTTCTTTAAACATCACGTGCTGGCGAATTTTTGGATCGAATTTCTTCATTTCCATTTTGCCAGGCATAGTGCGTTTGTTTTTAGTAGTGGTGTAGTAATACCCAGTACCAGCTGTTGATACTAATTTAATTTTATCTCTCATGATAGCTTTCCTGTAAATGAGGGGTCTTCAAACGATAGGTACGGATCTGAAATATTAAGTAGCTACATAAGATGTAGCAGAAAAGCAGCTTAAACGACGAAAATTATCGAGATATTAAGCTGCCAGTCTTAACTTATACTTTTTGACCTTGTGCGCGCATATCTGCTAACACTTTATCGATACCAAGTTTGTCAATAGTGCGCATACCTTTGGTAGACACACGTAGACGTACAAAACGATTTTCAGACTCTACCCAAAAACGATGGTTATGAAGGTTTGGTAGAAAGCGACGACGGGTTTTGTTGTTTGCGTGCGAAACATTATTACCCACCATAGGGCGCTTTCCAGTCACTTGGCAAACTCGAGACATGGCGAACTCCTAATCTATGAGGTATGAGTTTTTCTCATACCAGTCTGGGCAAGTTGCACGTTTTTGCGGCATGGACACAGCAAGCGGCAGCTTTGCACCAAACAAAACTATATGAATGTTGAGTTGATATTGCTGTTATCTAAAGGCAAATAACAAGCGTACCAATTCAGAAAATTTTAAAGCCGACATTTATACCATAAAAGTGATGAATACTCAAATATTTTTATGATTATTGTCGATCTAAAGGATGGCTATTATACCCTGAAATTCACTGGCTATGTTGTTGATTATTTAATAGTAAAAATTAATTTTTAGTTGTAAGTTATGACAAAAGTCAGTAAAGTTGCTGTTATATATTTAATACAATCTGTTAATACAACGGGTATTAATGTAAATCTATGTATCATTACCAATCTATTATGATTCTGTGTAATGATTTTTGTTTATTTGCTCGAATAAATTACTGCTGACGCGGAGTCCAAAACATGTCATATAGTTCACGCCCACTTTCTTCTAAGTTGTTTCAATTGACAGCGTTATCACTGGCTTTAACATTAGCAGGATGTGGTGGCGGTGATGGTACAGATACAATTGCGCCAGCGCCTGATTTGGGTGTAGAGCAGCCTGGTACAGGTGACGGTGAACAAGCTATTGGGGAAATCAATATTGTAGAAGGTGCACTCTTTAATGCTGATAGTAATATCATAAACTCAATTAGCTTAGAAGGAGCCTACTACAAGATAAAGGTTGTTGATAAAGCTAAAAACCCTATTATAAATGCGAAAGTTGTTTTCGATATTGATGCAGAAGGGATAAATCTTTCTCAAACAACATCAGGCGCAGTTTTGACAGATGCAGAAGGTATAGCGCAAATATTTTTGAAACCTAATAATGCAGAGGTTTCAGGCGCATATACTATCTCAGCGAATGTAACCTATAAGCAGAAAACCGCTACAACGGAGACAACTTTCTCAGTTCAGGCAACAAATGTTACTTTGTCAGAAATAACAGTTGGGTCCAGTAGCTTGGCTTCAGGAGGCCAAACGCCTATCAGTCTAAAAGTTACTAATGAAGCAGGTGATGTACTAAGTGGTGTTTTAGTAAACCTCAATAGTAGCTGTGGTCAAATACCAGAACAAGTTACCTCTGATAGTGAAGGGATGATTAAAGCAGTTTTTAAAGCCATTAATTTAGATACCACACTATGTAGTGGTCCAGTTAGTATGTCTGCACGTACAGGTAATAAAACTAAGTCAACGACAGTTACTGTTGCCTCTGCTGAAGCTACATCAATTATCTATACTTCTAATGACATCAGTCTAGGTATTCGCGGTAGTGGCTCATCTTCTACAGGACAAGCTGAGTTTACGGTGTACTCTGGATCTACTACCCTGGCAAATGAACAAGTCAGAGTGTCTTTAGAGAAATCACCCCTTGGTCTTACTTTTGGACCAAATAGAAACCAGCAATCTTATGTAGCAACCACTGATGCTAGTGGTCAGATTATTGTGCCTATATTCCCTGGTACAACGCCTGGGCCAGTAGAGATTGAAGTATCTTTAGTAGATGACCCATTAATAAATGCTTTGTCAAAAAACATAACAGTAGCCAGCTCACGAGTCACTCAGACGGGCCTTAGTTTATCATGGGAGAAGAACGTTTTAGATTGGTCTTATGATGGCGATAGTACTCAAATCAATGCAAGAATGGTGGATCGTAATGGTAATAAAGTGCCCGATGGCACAGTAATTAACTTTACTGCCGAAGGCGGCAAGGTTACCTCTAGTTGTGCCACAGTTGATGGTAACTGTGATGTCACCTTTACAACGCAAAACCCGCGTCCAGGTGATGGACGCGTAAGTATTTTAGCAGTTGCTGAAGGTGAAAAAGACTACATCGATATGAACGAAAACAATGCTTGGGATGAAGGTGTTGATATACTAGTTCATAATATCGGTGATACATTCCGTGACGATAATGAAAGCGGAGATTTTCAGATTGGTGAGTTTACTTATCCACTGACAACTGGGGCAAGCAATGCATGTGAAAATAATATTGATAAGTACATCAATTTAAAATTTCCATCATTGTCTGATTTGAAAAAACGTCAGTACGAATCTAGGTATATCAATGAGTTCGTTTCACCCAACAAAGTAAATAGCTGTAACACTGATTTAGATACGGTAGTACGTTATCAAGCTGTTACTTTGCTGTCTAACGGTAACGATACGCGTTTCACTGTGGGAAGTTTAGATCAAGGTGGTAATTTTACAGTTCGAACACCTCAAGCTATTTTTAGTAGTGACACATCCATATCATTTAGAGTGAATAGCGGTGGTTTTTACGACTTAAATCCTATGCCTTCTGGTACAACGATAACTGGTTCAGCAATTGACCAAACTTCTGCAAATCCAACTGCTACAATTGAACGTGTCGCAAATGGATTTTTCATTGAGGTTTTGGATGCTAATCCAAGATCAAGAGTTACTGTAAAAGTTGGTAATGAAGAGTTTTTAGTTCCTATTGGTAGTAACGGTACGGGAACTTCACAAGTATTTACTACTAATCCACCTATAGGCGACATTAGTGTAGAAAGCAAAAATAATACTTGTGAGGCTACCCTATCAGGTGTTACTAAAGTACCTGCTAACTTAGCAACTGGTATGCCGGGTGATAACTTGGGTACTTTTACAACCTTTAAGCTGAAAAACTGTCAGGCAACGGATGAGGTTAAGATTACTGCCACTTCACCAAATGGCAATGTAACTAGCTATACTTATACTATTGGATAGTTGCTTTAGGCTTTAGAACGAACCCCTAACCTCGCGTTGGGGGTTTTTACGTTATGAATCTTAATAACTAAAAAAAACCAACTCAGTCAGCAAAGTTAGGTAAAAGCGATTAGAATAGTCGGTTTCCTATGCTAATGACCGTATTGAAAGTCAGTAGCAAGTTTAATTTTTTGATTGGGCGCACTATGTCAGACACTGCAACGATTACTTCAGTAAAACACTCATCTCATAAACTATCTAGTAACCTGTCTAACAAGACGGCAATCGATACTGCCACGCTATTGATTAAATGCCGCGATCAAGCCGGTATTGTGCAAGCGGTATCTGAGTTTATTCATCGCTATGGTGCTAATATTATTACTCTCGATCAGTATTCAACTGCTCATGAGGGTGGTCAATATTTTATGCGTTTAGAGTTTGCTTTAGCAGGATTAAGCGAGATTATTGAGAATTTTGAAGCCAGTTTTGCGCATACGGTAGCCAAGCGCCATAACATGGCTTGGCGTTTACATGATAATGCGATTAAGACAAAAGTTGGCATTTTAGTATCAAAGTTTGATCATGCATTGTTGGATTTGTTATGGCGGCATCAGCGAGGTTTACTTGACTGCGAGATTACCTCTGTTGTTAGTAATCACGAAGACTTGCGCCAATCGGTAGAGAACTTCGGTATTACTTTCCATCATGTGCCAGTGACCAAAGACAATAAATCAGAGGCAGAAGAGCAAATTCATGAGTTGATGGAAGGCAATGATTTGCTAGTGTTGGCGCGTTATATGCAGATATTATCGTCTGATTTTGTCAAGCGATGGCCGATGCAAGTCATTAATATTCATCATTCATTTTTGCCTGCATTTGTGGGAGCTGATCCTTATCGTCAGGCTTATGATAAAGGTGTGAAACTCATCGGCGCGACCGCGCATTATGTCACCGCTGAGCTTGATCAAGGCCCTATCATTGAGCAAGATGTACACCGAGTCACTCACCGTCAAGGTGTGACGGAGCTGCGCGCTATTGGTCGTGATATCGAGCGTAATGTCTTGGCACGCGCTGTGAACTGGCATGTACAAAACCGCGTGATTGTAGCGGGTAATAAAACCGTGGTTTTTAATTAGCATTTAATTAGAGCGAGTTCAAATTGAGAAGTGCTGGTTAACAGAAGGTTAAAAAAAGCCGTGAGTATTATTCATTAATACTCACGGCTTTTTTCTGGACCTATTGCTATTGCAGCGCTGATTTTATATCAGCATCTCTAACACAAACTTGCTGCCCACAAAGCCGATGGCTAATAGGATAAAAGCATAGATAGTCATATTGGCGGCACGTTTGCCCCGCCATCCAGCACGCCAGTTACCGACCAGTAGCGCCCCAAACAATAACCAAGACAGCAGGCTAAACACGGTCTTATGCACAATATGCTGCGCCATCAAATCCTTTACATAGATAAAGCCAATGCCCAATGCGATACTTAGTAGGACAAAACCGACCAATAGCATATCGAATAATAGACTCTCCATACTTTGTAGTGACGGTAGTTTATTCACCCAAAAACGATGAATAGAGTGGTGCTTGAGTTCGCGTATTTGTAGGCGTAAAAATAGCGCTTGCACCGCTGCCATCAGCAGCACACAATAGGCGGCAAGTGATAGTAATATATGAGCTTCAAGCCCAATACTGATATTTGTAATGGGTTGATAAGGCGCACGGCCAATATAGCCAATTGTTAACCCTACCAATGCTGTTGGCGCTGCCAGTATGCCCAGACTGACGATAGGGCGATACAAACAAAATAAAAAATAGAAGAACAAAAAGAATAAGCTGATTAGACTAATGATATTAAAAAGATTAAAGTTTAGCCCGTAAAGCGTAACAACATAAGGATAAAGTAGCGCCGCATGCGCGAGCATGCCGACCATCAATAATCCCAAACTGATGCCTTTATGGATAGGCTTATCCCGAGTCAGTGCCCAACTAAGGTAAGCGCTGACTAAGATATAGGCTAGGCTAGCAAGTAAGAATGCAAAGTGCACAGATATAATGCCTCATCTCATACTGAGCGCAAAATAGCCGCTCAATTTAATGCTAAAGTGGTATTATCGGAATGATTAGAATAATCGTCCAATTTATCATAAAATGGGTGCCAATTGAGCACCAACTTGCTTATTCCTTATAAATGCTTGGCCAAGTTTGCTTGAATAAGCGCTCATATGCCTAGCTTGTAAAGCGATTGTCTATAAGTCATAAAGCGCCGCGCCAAGCTTTGGTAATGCTGTATTTGCAAAATCATTATAATTTTGGCGTCGTCTTGGTGCTATAGTTTTGATAATATACTGTTTTTTATCATTGTTTTTATGAAGATACGATTAAATACTTTACAGTATTCCCTAAGAATATTTATCCGCTATTTGAGCTGAAGCCAGTTTCACTAAGTATTATTTTAAGTAAGCATTATTTTAAGTAAATATTGTTTTCACCAAGAATTATTTTAACCGAGAGTTATTTATGTTTGATACCTTAACAGAACGCTTATCGTCGAGCCTGCGCAATATCGTCGGTACTGGGCAGTTGACCGAAGACAACATCAAAGATACCCTGCGTGAAGTGCGTATGGCGCTACTAGAAGCCGACGTCGCGCTACCCGTCACCCGTGACTTTGTAAAGCGCGTCAAAGAGCAAGCGCTTGGTGCAGAAGTACTCAAAGAGTTAGCACCGGGGCAAGCCTTTGTCAAAATCGTCCATGACGAGCTGACTGAGATGATGGGCAGTGCTAATCAGCAGCTTGAGATGACGGGTAAGCCACCAGTTGTTTATCTATTGGCTGGTTTGCAAGGTGCGGGTAAAACCACCACGGCTGGTAAATTGGCGAAGTTTTTACAAGAGCGCCATAAGAAAAAAGTGATGCTGGTATCCGCTGACGTCTATCGTCCAGCGGCGATTGCTCAGCTTGAGCAAGTGGCAGGTCAAGTGAATGCCAAGTTTGTTAATTCAAGTAGCGACGAAAACCCGATTGATATTGCGCTGCGTGCTATCGAAGAAGCAAAGATTCAGTACCAAGATATTTTGATTATTGATACCGCTGGTCGTCTGGCTATCGATGAGACTATGATGGCTGAAATTAAGGCGTTAACTGCAGCGGTCAATCCGTCTGAAACGTTATTTGTCGTCGATGCGATGACGGGTCAGGATGCGGCAAATACTGCCAAAGCCTTTAATGATGCGCTGCCATTAACGGGTGTGATTTTAACTAAGACTGATGGTGATGCGCGCGGTGGTGCGGCACTTTCTGTACGTGCGATTACTGGCAAACCAATTAAGTTTTTAGGTCGCGGTGAAAAATTAGACGCGTTAGAGCTGTTCCATCCTGAACGTATCGCTCAACGTATTCTTGGTATGGGTGACGTACTGAGTTTGGTCGAAGAAGTTGAACAAAAAATCGACCGTGATAAAGCCGAAAAAATGGCGAAAAAGATGCAAAAGGGCGGCGATTTCGACCTTGAGGATCTATTGACTCAGTTTCAACAAATGAAAAGCATGGGCGGCATGGCAGGCTTCTTAGATAAGATGCCAGGTATGGGCGGCTCGGATATGCAAAAAGCAGTCGAAGATGCTAAGCCAGAAGAAAAAGTACGTGAGATGGAAGCGTTGATTAATTCGATGACGCCATTTGAGCGCAAAAATCCCGATAAAATTAACCCAAGCCGTAAGCGCCGTATTGCCGCAGGTTCTGGACGTGAGATTCAAGACGTCAATCGTTTGCTCAAACAACATAAGCAAATGGCAAAAATGATGAAAATGATCTCTAAGCCTGAAGGCATCAGTAAAATGATGAAATCGATGCAAGGGTTGATGGGTGGTGGCGGTGCTGGTGGCGGCGGTGGCGGTCCTTTATTTGGTGGCGGCGGTCAGCAAGGCGGCGTCAAGGATGTGAATCCACAACAAATGGCTAAGCAGATGGGTCTAGATCCAAACAACATGCCAAGCACCGAAGAGATGCAAAAACAAATGGCGGAGATGCAAAATCAAGCGCCAAAAAAGTTTAAAACCCGTTTTTAATTGATAGATGCTTAGATTGCTATAGTATTCAATTCTTAATGAAAACCCCAAGGTGTAAGTCGCTTTGGGGTTTTTTATGTCTGTCATGTTTC
The DNA here is from genome assembly GCA_904846265.1 of Psychrobacter immobilis. Classification (GTDB taxonomy): domain Bacteria; phylum Pseudomonadota; class Gammaproteobacteria; order Pseudomonadales; family Moraxellaceae; genus Psychrobacter; species Psychrobacter immobilis_A. The sequence continues at coordinate 343,329 of CAJHAA010000002.1, forward strand.
CATAAATATTGATGGATTAAGTATGAAAATTTAGAAATTAATAAAATTTGCCTATCCTAAATGCTATGATAGGCGCTGTTTTATAATGCTAAGTGAATAGGCCGAGGTTATGATGTTTTTAGCAATGGATACCGTGTTTGATCAGTGTTCGATCGCGATTTTAGATGCCAGTGGTCAAGTGCTATCGAGTCATACGGAGACGGGTAAACGCCAGCAAACCCAGCAAATTCTGCCAATGATTGACGCCGCTTTGTCCGAGGCTAAGCTCAACCTTGCTGATTTACAAGCCTTGATATTTAACCGTGGTCCTGGTGCCTTTAGTGGCATACGGATTAATACGGCAGTAGTACAAGCATTGTCTGTCGCCCATGATATTCCTTGTGTAGGAGTCTCAAGCCTACAAGCGATTGCGCAAGCGGCGTATCAAAAATATGGTGTGACCGAAGTGTATAGCGCCCTTGATGCGCGTATGCAGCAAGTGTATTTTGGGCAATATGTGCTAATAGATAACCTTATGCAGGCGGCTAATCAGGAAAATGGCGAAGATACCGAGCAGTTGCTCGATTATGACAGCCGGACAGTGCTTAATATTCCCATTGCTGGCAATGGTGCGCCGTTATTAACATTACATGACGGTCAGATCATTCAGGCAGATATTCACCCTGACGCTACTGTGATAGGGCAGCTTGGTATTGCTCAATTTATGGCGACAGGCGGCACAGAAGCTTCGCAAGCTTTACCAAAGTATCTGCGCAACCAAGCGTGGAAAACGCTCAAAGAGCAAGGTAAGGCGTAACCATCATATTAATGCCAGCTATTATCAGCGCTATATAAAATATAAAAATACTCTAAAACGCTATTAGCCAATAGATCCATATTTAGGAAAGCCATCGTGGATATCATTTTATTAATTCAAGCTGTTATCATGGGTATCGTTGAAGGTATCACTGAATTTTTACCCATCTCTAGCACTGGCTACTTGATTTTATCAGCGGATTTGATGGGCTTTTGGACCAAAGAAAAAGTCGATTTATTTGTGGTAGTGGTGCAGCTTGGCGCTATCTTAGCGGTCATTTATGATTACTGGGACAGACTATGGCAAGCGCTTATGGGTCTGCTGACAGGCAAAGCTGAAGGCATGAGTAATCCACGCCAGCTAGGACTTAGCTTGATTGTGGCGACTATTCCAGTGATGATCGTTGGCTTCACCTTCGCTGATGAGATTAAATCATATTTATTTAATCCCATCGTCGTGGCCATTATGCTGATTATCGGTGGTTTATTGATATTCTATGTAGAAAATCGCCCTAAAACGATTATTGCGCAAGAAGCAGAAGACGTCAGTCTAAAAACAGCGTTGATGATTGGTCTGCTGCAATGTCTGGCATTGATACCGGGAACATCACGCTCAGGCGCGACAATTATCGGCGCGCTATGGCTCGGCGTCTCACGTAAAGCTTCCGCTGAATTTTCTTTCTTTTTGGGTATTCCAGTCATCGTGGGCGCGGCATTATTGGATTTGCTGAAGCATCATGATGTATTGACCAATAGCGAGGATTGGCTGGTATTAGGTATAGGTACGGTGGTGTCATTTATCGTCGCCTTACTCTGTATCCGTTTGCTAGTAGAATGGGTCAGTCGTCGTGATTTTAAAATCTTTGCATGGTTACGCATTATTACTGGCATCATTGTATTAATAGCGGCTTGGGGTTTTGGTTATCAAATGGCAGGCTAGAGCCGATTGTAGGATTGGGTCTATAAGCCGCGAATAGGAAAGTAGAGATGACCGCTTCACGCCAAGGGTTCAAAGAGAGTAGTAACATTATGAACTGCCAACTATACTATGTCAGCGAGTCGCAGCATAGTCAGGTTGCAGATATACAAGCGTTGATAATCGCACATCAGCTGCCCATTATTTTACACCTTGAGCTGTTTACCGATAAGCTTAGTCAAAAACGTCGCCAGCAGTTAAGCCAGGCAGCTACCCAACCTATCTTGTTGTTGGATGAAAAAAATAAGCTATCATGGCTGAGCGATGGGTTAAGCGTTGCACCAGAATGGGATAAGCTGCAACGCCGTGTGGTGAGCACGGGGCGTAAGTCTGAGTTATTATTACAAGCAGTCAAAATCACATCTGACAGTCAGGTTATCGATGCCACAGCAGGCTTTGGTCATGACAGTTTGATATTAGCCAGTACGGGCGCACAGGTCATTATGATCGAGCAACAGCCCTTGATGGCATTGTTATTGTTAGTAGAGCAGCAGCGTATGAGTGGGCTAGCAAATTGGCAAAAGCTGATGAGTCGTCTCTATATTATCAATACCGATGCGCTTGGCTATTTTGCAACTCTAGCAGCAGATGCGATAGATGATACTAAAGAAATCGATATGAAAGCAGTCGATGTGGTGTATCTGGATCCGATGTTTCCGGAAGACAGTTATCAAGATAGCAAAACGGGTAAAGGCGCTAAAGTGGGCAAGCACATGCAAGCCTTACACCAATTGGCTAGCCCCCCAACGCTAGAACAAGAAGAACAGTTGCTACAAAGTGCGCAAGCAGTCGTCCGTCAAAAGGGACAAAACACAAACACACAGGGGCGCGTGGTCGTTAAGCGTCCACAATTTGCGCCGTTACTTGCGCATCAACAACCAAGTGAGAGCTGGCATAACGAAGCCGTACGCTTTGATGGTTATTTTGTTTAATAGCCATTTTTTATGATAATGACTGTGCTTAGCTATTGAACTCAGTTATTGAGCTTAGAGTGCGCAGTTAGCAACTCCATATTTGTAAAATTAAGAGTGATTGGATTTAGGAGCAGGGAATGTCGACGCTAATTATTTGGATCATGGGTGCAGGATTATTATTAATAAATATCATGTTGCGCACCCGAATATTAAGGCTAGAAGCCCGTTTAAAAGAGTTCAGTCGTCCTGAAGATTATGTGGCATTTTTGCGTCAACAAGCCGCACAAAAAGACAAAATCCCTGCCATTAAAGCCTTACGCAAACAATATCCTGAGCTGTCGCTCATCGAGGCCAACAAATTGTGGCAGCAAATTCAGTAGCTCGCCAATGTATTAATAATTCAATGTAATAGCACTTCATATAAGAGCTGCCGAAAAAGTAGGCAAACACGCACAAAAAAACCTTCTATTAATGATAATAAAAAGCCATGACATTTAACGACAAACTACAAGCTTACCTGCAGCTGACGCGCTTTGATAAACCAGTAGGTATTGAGCTATTATTATGGCCAACGCTATGGGGCGTAATGCTGGCGGCGATGGGTCAAGCGCAACAGCAAGGTGCAAGTGCGGGTCTACCAAGTCTTAAGATGTTGGTGATTTTTGCGCTTGGCGCAATTTTTATGCGGGCGGCAGGTTGCGCGATCAATGATTTTGCCGATCGTAAGGTCGATGGTCATGTGACCCGCACCAAAGGACGTCCATTAGCTGATGGGCGTCTGTCTGCTAAAGAAGCAATCGCTGCTTTTTTAGTATTGGTATTACTCAGCGCCAGTTTGCTGTTCTTTTTGCCGATAGCCGTATTTTACTGGTCGCTTGGCGCAGTGTTATTGGCATTCATTTATCCATTTATGAAGCGTTTTACCCATTTGCCGCAAGTATTTTTAGCAGCGGCGTTTGGTTGGGCGATACCGATGGCGTATGTGGCGATACAAGGCGCGCCTGATATTTGGTGTTGGCTGTTATTTGTCGCTTATATGTGTTGGACCGTGGCTTATGATACCCAATATGCTATGGCTGACCGTGAAGATGATTTAAAAATCGGGGTCAAATCAACGGCGATATTATTTGGTCGCTATGATGTGATTATTGTCTCGCTGCTACAGACATTGTTTTTGCTTATCATGGGCGCGGTCATTTGGCATTACTTTGCACCGACAAGCTTAGGCCTGACGCCAGTATTTGGCTTGGCGTTAGTGGCGATGATGTTTGCTAAGCAAAATAGCGCTTGTGCTACTCGTAATGCAAGAGCCTGTTTTCAGGCGTTTTTAGCCAATATATGGGTAGGGCGTTACGTCTTTGCTCTCATTGCAATCGCTTGTCTATGGACGACTTTTAATGGATAACTTCAAAAAGCTTTCAAAGTCAAAAGCGAAAAAATCTTCTGATGCCAATGCACCTGTCATCGATTATCAAGCCAAGCTAGCTGAGCATGGGCTCACACGCGAACAAGTGATCGCCACCGAGCGTAAATTGGCTAAGTTTGCTAATACGATGGATTCGCTGGTACGTGTGCCTTTTACCAAACAAGGCATGGGTGCAGATGCGGCGCTTTCGACGATTCCGCTGGCAGGAGATTTAGCAGGACTGGCTTTAACCAGCTATGCTTTTGTATTAGGGCGTCAGCTGGGTGTGCCAGCGCATAAAATGACGCCTGCGGTCAGACTGGCACTCATTGATATGGTCGTTGGTATCGTACCGGGTATTGGCACGCTGCTCGATATTTTTATTCGCCCCAGTCGTAAGACTTTAGGCATCGTGCATGAGCATCTGCACGATGAATATGGCATTACTGAAACGATGCACATGGATCGGCCGTTTTTGCATCAATCGCTAGAAGACAAACAGCGTAGCCGTTTTGGCGCTTTTTGGCACAATCCTATCATTGCATGGCTGTATTTGCACATTCCTGATCTATTGGGATTGATCGTTATTGTGGTGGTTGGTTGGGGACTGTGGGCAGTAATCAGTTGGCTGGTCAGTCTGTTTGGCAAGGTAACTGGATTTGGCTAGAGAAAAGTTAATAGCATTAAAAAAGGCGGAAAATATCATAAATATTTGCCGCCTTTTTAATGCTTAAGAGATTTCTTTTATGTAAATTTTTAAAGGTGCTAAGCTGTATTTTTTAATCAATTACTCAGTGATGACTTCTGCTTCGGCACTGACTGCATCAAAGCTAGTGATTTTGTTATTTTGGACAAGGTCGATAGTACCACCACCAGCATGACTGACCAGTTGGATACCGCCATCGCTTGATCGATAAGTTGGGTTATTGCCTTGGCCTTCTGGTGCACTTAGTGTCATTTTTGGTTTATTAGGTAGGCTAACGATAGCGTTGAGTACGCCTGCTGCTGAGGTTTCAAAAACGACCGAGAGTGATTCACCAGCCGCATTTTTATAACGGACATCAGTAATTTGCGCGCCTTTAATGGCTTGTTCTGGATTTGGTGCAGTATTGTTTACTGCCGAGTCTGTTGCACCAAGGTCATTCTCTAGCTCAGTTAAGCTTACATCTTGTTCTGAGCTTACTTCAGAACTTGCGATATCATCACCATTATCAGCGGTCGTATCAACATTAATATTGGTAGTCACGGGTGTGGTTTGTACCGCCGCTTCAGAGATTGTTTCGTTATCTGTCTCAGGCTCTGGTGTTTTTTGGCAAGCACTCAATAGTGAGAGACTTAAAAAAATAGCAGAAATCGCTTGAAAAAAGGGTTTTGATTTTGCAATTGTAAGAGCATCGATTTTCATAATCATACGGCTACCCATTGGCAGAGTTTTTGTTTAAAGTATAGTGAACGACGTAGAATTATTTATCCCTCAAAGTCAAATATGACCGTCATCTGCTATTACTATCAATTTCTTGCTTACTATCTACAGGCATTATTATTTCAGTTTTAGATTGTCGGCCGCCATACCGCTTTCTTTATACACGTCATCTAAGTATCGACGGCTGGCAAGTAGCTTGTCTACAACGCCACTTTGGCTTTGAATATTGAGCTTTTGAGAAAAGTCTAAAATCGAATTTAATTGATCTAATACCATGTCATAGCTGGTATTTTGTTTGTCGGTATCGATAATGGCTGTTTTGGCATAATGTTGATCGAGGCTCAAGTAGTCGCCCATCAATTCTGGAACACGTGTGGTGATGAGTTTATTGAGGGTAAATAGCTGTGATTCAGTGATTTCTTCATGATGGGTAGACTCATATTGTTGTCCAATATCATCCATCACAGATCGAAACGCCTTAGGTACTTGCTCGTCATAAAGTAGCTTGATAAAAGGATGTCGAGCTGAAAAATTAATCATGCTGAGCCCGTTAGCTCGCTCATGATTTACCTCGTTGTTTACAGTCATCTCTGCTTTAGACTGGGTAGCGACAAGATTCGCAGAAGCCAAGTATTCTTGATGCCGCTGTATAGAAGCAATCTGTGTGTGCTTAGACTTTTCTTTCATCACAAAAAATATGGGCACAATAACAATTAGGCTAAGCAAAATGAGTAAGGTAAAAAAAGACATTTCGGGACTCTGTCATAAAAAATGCTATTTATTAAAAAAAAGTTTTTAGATTACAATATAACATGCTTGTGTTATGTTAAGGCAAAATAGCGGTCGATAAAAGTTGTATCTCGCTACTGTTTATCTCGCTATTATGTATTTTACGACTATATATTTTACGACTAAGTGCTTGCCTATTTCTAATTAAGGAAGATGATGAATAATGACACGATTACTAAGAGTCAGCTAGCCGCTTATAAACCAACTACTGCTTATGTCGGGACTTCTTGGGCGGTGATGTTGGTGGGTGTCCTAGCGTATTTACTTGGCTTATGGAATGCACAGAGTATGTTATTAAATGAAAAAGGCTATTATATAGCGGTGCTGGCGCTAGGTCTTTATTCAGCAATTAGTTTGCAAAAAACCCTTCGTGATCGTAGTGAAGGTATTCCAACAACCAATATGTATTATCTAATCAGCTGGGCGGCTCTTGGATTGTCCATTGCGCTAATCGCGATTGGTTTGATGAATGCGGGAAGTTTAAGCTTAAGTGAAAAAGGCTTTTATATGATGGCATTTACCATGAGTTTATTTGCTGCAGTGACCATCCAAAAAAACACCCGTGACGAAGCACAGATTTGCACTTTAACTGCACCAATGATTACGACTGACACTCAAAGTAGTACTAAAATTGGTCATCAAGAGTCCCGCGACTCTGACACTGGAAAATCACTTTTTGGTGCGGTTAAATCTAGAATGGAAGGCAGTGATTAAACCTTTGACTAAAAATTTCAAGTAAGCGGTGTTTGTAAACGCGTACGATTTGGCGACAGGCGCGCAAGCATCGCTGTTGATAAGGGGGGAAATGCTCCTAACATCATATCTGTTAGCGCTTCAGCACATATTGGTGCGATGGCATACCCCTTAGCTCCCATGGCACTCATGACCCAAGTTCGTTTACTGTCTGCTAACGCTCCAACGATAGGATGATAATCAGGCGTTTGCGTGCGAATCCCCGCCCGTCCTTGCCACAAACTAATATCTGTTGGAATAATCGAGTCCATCTCGGGAATGGCAGTCACTAGTTTGTCGCGGCTAATCTGATGCTCTTCTGTGCGGATATCTATGTCAGTATCATTACGTATAAAGCTTGCGCCTAATAAAAACTGAGATTGCTGTTCTACAACATCGTTCAATTGTGCATCGCCTGTTTGCGCGGTAAATAACGCACAGTAACCGCTGTATTTAAGCGGTATTTTGGGCAATATGGTGAGCTGCTCGGTTGTGGGCGTAAACCAAGAAAGCTGACCACGAATTTTACGACAATCAAAAATACGCTTGTCCAGTTGATGACTCTCAAAAGCTGCGCAAATGACCACATTATCAGCGCTAATGGATATCGTCTGCTTATCCTGATTATTGCCTTCGATACAAACACTTTCTTCTGTTTCGCTAATACTCTTAACGTCTACTTGCTGAAAGTGGATGAGTGGATGCATTAGGATAGTATCTTTTAATGCTTGCGGATTGACCAAGCCAGACTGCGGTAAATACAAATTCTCTGATAAATCTTGTGTTTTTAACCCGCTGACAGTTTGCGCCTGCTCATGGGATAGTGTGGTGGCCATCTCATCGGGATAATCAGCGATTTGCTCTGTGCCAATATTGGCTTTCATAAGCAGATCAAGAGCGCCCGTTGGTTCAAGTATTGGCACTAATCCTGATTTTTTAGCGTCTACATTTAAGCATCGATATAGCCTGCTGCTATAGAGATAGCCTATGGTATGCAAATGTTCATCGACATGATGAATGGGCGTCATCTTGGGAGCGAGCAGAGCACGAGGGTTGCCTGATGCGCCTGCCAAGGGTGCTGATTTATCTAACAAGGTGACTTGAATACCACGATTGGCCAATGACCAAGCCGTTAATAGCCCCGAAACGCCAGCGCCAATGACAATGCTATGGGCGGGCAGGTTGTCAGTGGGTTTGGCAGATTGGCTATCGTTGTCGGGCGCGGCGGTGCTAGCATTATTGTAAAAGGTGATGTCTTTACTATTGGTGTCTTTACTATTGTTGCCATTATTATTGTCAGTTAAATTTATGGTATCCAGCATGATCGCCGTTAGCATTTCGTTCTTACGACCAAAGCCTTTCACTTTTTTAATCTGAAAGCCACAATCTTGCAGCGCACGTTTGACGATACCGGCACAGCTATAGGTGGCGGCAGTTGTATTGGGGCGTGATAAACGCTGCATTTGTGCAAAAATACTATCCGCCCACAAGGTACTATTGCAAGAGGGCGCAAAACCATCTAAAAACCAAGCGTCAACATAAGGTACATGCGAGCTAGAAGAGTTACTTGATAGTTTGGCTAAGCTCTCAGCTGCGTCACCCAACCATATATCAACGGTCAAATTATCATCAAAAAAGCTCAAACGATGACAGCCCGCGATAAGAGACGGATAGGCCGCTAATAATAGCTCAATCAGTGTTGTCAATTCAGGCGCGCGCTGTCCCCATAAGGCAAGTATTTGGGTAAGGTCGGTACGAGGTATCGGGAACTTTTCAGTGCTAATAAAATGCAGTTTTGCAGTTGCTAATTGAGGGTGTATATCCCGCAGCTGTCGCCATAGCTGCCACGTAGCGAGAAAATTCAGTCCAGTACCAAAGCCCAATTCAGCAATCGTAAAGCATTGATTTGGCGCAAGATTGGTCAGTCGTTCAGGCAATTGATTGTGCGCCAAAAATACATGACGCGATTCCGCTAAACCATCAGCATTTGAGAAGTAAACATCACCAAACTCACCCGATACAGGCACTTTATTACCCGTATCATCCATCTGCCAATCAATCTTGGCAGGGGTGATATTTGATGAGTGAATGCTTAGTGACTGAGTGTTTTTAGAGGATGTCGACGATGTATCAGTATCTTTTGATTCGAACGTGGATTTAGACATAGACAGTCACATAAGATAAATCAATAAAAAGCGCGTGGTACTAGTTACCAGCGTTCACGGCGGACAAACACCAGCCAAGAAACAAAAATACCAACCAACAAGCTAATTAAGACAGTGAATGCACCGTATAAAAAAAGCTGACCTTTGCTCTCGTAGACCAAAACATTTACTTGAGTTTGCAAGTCATTCAACTCGCGCTGCAACTGTGCATTACGGCTTAATAGCTGCTGATTGGCATCGGATAACGCCTTATCAGATGGTTGTAATTGCGCCGCTAATGTATCGCTGATATTCATCACTGAGTTTTTTGTTGGTTGAGCGGTCGATATTGGTTGAGCTGGCACGGGTGTCGTGAGTGTTGGATCAGCCACATCGATAGCTGTCACCGTCGGCGCAGCCTGTGCTGAAACAGTAGCCATAAAAATCATACTAACAATGCTACGCCGATAAGAGCGACTTTTTAACGAAGATAGGCACTGAATCACGATTTTGCTACTTTAGCTGATGCGCTTGCGCTGTCATCCGCTTTTGGCAATGTATGGATAAAGGGTTTGATATCTACGTGACTGTACACGCCATCACGTAAGTAAGGCTCATCGTTTGCCCATGCTTGCGCTGCTTCTGCAGAGTCAAAGTCAGCAATAATTAAGCTGCCTGACATCTCACCTTTGCCATGCTCGATGGGTGTTGGACCAGCGATAATCAGTCGATTGTCATGATCTAAAGCTTGCAAGCGTTCGACATGTTCAGCGCGGGTAATCTGACGTTGTGCGCTGCTATTGGCCACGTCATGACCAATAATGGCAAATAAGGACATGAGACTTCCTCGATTAATAAAAATTATGATTAATTTAAAGTGTTTTGCTTAATGCGCCCGAGCTAATTGCGATTAATGATTGTCGCTATTGGCATTTAGAGATAGCATTGGCTCTATTATAAAATGAGTATTATTTGACGGTTTTATCGGTGAGCGCAGGGTTGAGGTGCTTTTTTAATACGGCAAACTGGGCGATGACGAATACCAACATAATCGGAATCCAGCCATAAGTTTTAAAGTTAATCCATGCCTCATCTGACATCGTAAACGCTGTGATATAATGCAGTATGCCCATAAAGGCGAAGAATAGTGCCCAAGCGAGAGTGAGTTTTTTCCAACCACTCATCGTCAGCAAAAAAACATCTTTCATCGCCAGTTGCATCAGTGGCTTATTAATCGCAGCACTGACTAAAAGCGTTAGTGCAAAGATACCGTTGATAATAGGTGACTTCCAACGCAGATAGATATCATCACGCAATAATAAAGTACCACCACAAAACAAAATGGTTAATAGTAAGACAACCCATTGCTGTTTATCAAAAGTGCCTTTTTGGCGAATAAAATGAATGGCATAAACGATGATGGTGGCGATAAGCAACGCACCTGCCCCCGCTAGGATACCACTGTAGCGAGCAGCAATAAAAAAGGCAATTAAGGGAATAAAGTCTAATAAAGCTTTCATAGCAAAGGGGATGTCCGACAAAAACGTATGGGGTAGTTTACACGTCTACTGCGCCAAAAAAAAGCAATCAACACGATAATCATGCTATATCACAGGCCTGCGTAGCAATATCTGATGATTATGACTCATAATCATGACAACTGCCAAATATAACGGCTTATTGCCAATGTGCTCATTTTTTTTATTTTCTACACTTTTAATTTTTAATGCTAAGGCTTCTCTTATGAAATTCGATTTACATTGTCACAGCACTTGCTCTGATGGTACTTATGCACCAACGGAAGTGGTGCAGCGCGCCCATGCGGCCGGCGTCAATGTATTGGCATTGACCGATCACGATACGCTGGCAGGAATTGATGAGGCGCGTGCGGCTGCCATTGCCTGCGATATGCAGCTGATTAATGGGGTCGAGATAAGCTGTGAGCATACACTTATTGGTGGTTATGGCAAAAATAAATCAACCAATAAAATCATCCATGTGCTGGGGTTAGATTTTACCGATCGCGAAAAAATGCATGCAACGCTGCAGCAATTACAGGATAGCCGTGCCACGCGTGGTCAACGAATCACTGAAAAGCTCAGTGTGCTATTAGATATTAACTATGATGCGCTGTGGCAAGCCGTACTTGATAAAGCTGGCGGCAACCCACAAGCGGTCGGGCGCGCGCATATTGGTCAAGTATTGTTTGAGCGCGGTGAAGTCAAGACAGTACAAAAAGCCTTTGATAAGTATTTGGCAGATAATAAACCTGCTTATGTGGCGATTGATGCACTGAGTATGGCTGACGGCATTGAGCTGATCCATGCTTGTGGTGGCAAGGCGGTGTTGGCGCATCCCACGCGCTATCAGCTTTCAGCGACACGAGTCCGTAAACTGATTGAAGAGTTTGCTGGTCTTGGTGGCGATGCTTGTGAGCTGCCGTCGAATAGCGAACCGGTTAGTACTCGCAGAATGGCCGATCGCAGTATCGCTGCCCACAATCTTGTCGCCTCGATCGGCAGTGACTTTCATGGTAGCAATATGCCGTGGCGTCGTTTGGGTGATGTACCAACAATGAACCCTGATCAGCAGGGAGTTTGGCAGTCTTTTGCAATTTTTTCTTAGACGAAAATTCATTGCTGAATACAGTTTTGAATGTTGACTAAGCTCAAACATCAATTGACAGGTTATCCAAAAAACAGGCGTCATATATTGACGCATGAAGGCAGTAAATAGATTGATAACTGCGACAGAAATTGCCACACTAGATGAGTGGGATTTTTTTAAAAATGAAATTTTCGGGGTTAACTCCCATTTAGTTTACAAAATGTAGTACCGACACTCGCATTCTTATCTACTTAAGTTTTTGGGAATGGTATAAGGTAAAAAGTCATATCATTTATTATTGTTGATTCAGGCTTTTGGTTTTTATTTAATAGTTTTAATGTCGACTTAATTACTTTCAATATTTGCGGTAGCCCTACTATGGCTGTATCGATATCTCATCTAGGCTACACCAAGCTATCTCAAGCAATTTTTGAGTGGCAAGCTGCTGATAAAACGTCATTACTGGCTTTATTTATGGTGATGGAGGTATCTTTACACTGGCTATGGTGCTTATTTGTTTGGTGGCGCCGCGATATTTATGACACCTATGTCGATATAGCGCTGCTGTATCCACTATGGTTCGGCGTGACACTGGTAGCTTTGTTTTTATTATGGATGACCAGTCGTTTTTCACCTGTCAAAAAAGCCAATAGCAATTTGTATAAGTGGCAAGGCATACTAATTACGGTCTATAGTGCCTATATTGCAATGGTTATTTTAGTTTTAGGACATAGTAGCTTGGTCGCGGGCGTCTCTTTAGTCGGCGGTGCGATATTGGGGATGATGCTTATACGTCGGCGCTATGTATGGAGAGCATTTTTAGGGCACGCAGCCGTCATTCTAGCAGTCACATTCATTCCTTATCTTGGCGTTACTTTACCCAATCTGCGTCAAATGACGCTCACGGTCATTCCTCTTGATACCTATTATAGTTATATCAATTATAGTGAAATTACGACAATCGAAAACGCCATCTCTGCCTCTATTTTTCAAAATGGCACACTAAATTGGGACAGTGTTGATCAATTGCGCCGATCTTCCGCTTTTTTTTGGCGTTCTACACATATTTATATGGCGCTACCAAAAGCTATTTTTATTATCTATATGTTTCGTACTTTGTTACTAATATTAGATGACAGTAAAAAGGAAATTCTGCAGCATGCCAATCAAGATGAGCTAACTCAACTCAAAAGTCGCCGTTACGGGATGATGCAAATGAAGCAGGTGCTGAAGTCAGTAGAAGACCATCAAGATATCAGCGTTATTTTATTGGATTTGGATTGGTTTAAAGAGGTCAATGACAGTTACGGCCATGAGATTGGGGATCGAGTATTGGTAGAGGTCGCGCAGACGCTCTTGCAGTCTTTAACTGATGAAACAATCGTGAGTCGCTATGGCGGTGAGGAGTTTTTGATTGTATTGCCAGATACGAAGCACGACACAGCTATGATAATTGCTGAACAATTACGGCGCGTTATCGCCAAACACGTCATCATTCTCGATGACGATACAGCCTTTAGTGTGACTGCCAGCTTGGGGCTATATACACTGACCCATGGTGAGCGTAATTGTATAAAACAAGCCTGCGAAACTCTGAATAAAAAGGATGCCTCGCAGTCGCTTGCTAAACCGCAGAGAATCCCCTCGTATAGTAGCAAACGCGTGAATCGTAAAATTCCCACAGTGCAGCTACCTCATGATATTTGCCAGCGCTTAATTTGTATGGCAGATAAGGCTTTGTATGAAGCCAAAGGCCGTGGCCGTGATCAAGTGGTGAGTGCCAACGAGATGTTGGCAGCAAAAAATAATAATATTGAAGCGCTCTATGGCACATAGCTAGCTGCCATAGTCGAAGGGTCAACTACGCTTTAGTGTATTAATTGTTTTACTAAGCTTGCCAAGACACTGGTGGCAAAGCTACCTGTCGTTAACGTAAAGCTCAGAACCAATGTCTGTTCATTATCTTTATCCTGCCATTCCCAAGACAGCGCTTCAATAGGTAGGCGCAGCGCGCGGCGCTGTGCTTTTACATCGCGCTGCTCTAAGCCATTGGCTAAGCGAGCCAGTAGCGGATTTTGCTGAATCACATTTTTCTCAGTACTTGCCGCCATGCCACTGACTTTATCATTATCCTTGCCCCATAATGCAGCAGTGGGATGGATATCACCCGTCTCAAGGCGTGCACGCAACGTGTTGTCTATGGCTTCGCTAGTAAATATTGATCCTGAACCCTCTAAGTTAAACACTTCTCCTGCCAGCCCAGTACTCCAGCTGCCATCACGCACTCGTACCGCCAATATCTCATTGAAAATTAAGCTACGTGCGGCAGACAGCTCCATTGTATTTTGCTCACGTGGCGCGTGCTTGCGTTTGCTCTTTTTGGGTTGTGGTCGACTTTGCTGTAGTGGGCGTGCAAACAGCGATAATGCTTCTCTAATATTATTGCCATTACGTCCAAAACGCTGAGGGCCAAAATAATTGGGTACGCCAGCTATAGCGATGCTTGCTAAATGCTGTTCGACATCTTGCTTCGCCGACAATAATTGCTCAGGTGCTGGCAATGCTGTATCAAAATCAGCAAATTGGATATTACGCAAGGTAATGATAAATTGATTAGCGCGATGCGTGCCGCGATTGAGCTTTTTGTTGTGCCATTGCTGGTCGATGATCGTGACCGATTCATCGGCTCCGATATCGACTGGTGCAAACTCAGCAGCTGGCAGCTGTTTTTTTGGGATTCGCAAGCTAAACCACTGGGTTGTCAATGCATGGCGATCCTTAAGACCTGAATAACCAACATCACGCAGAGGAATCTCTGCCCACTCTGACAGCAGCTTTGCAAGATAAGCGGTATTCATCCCTAGTTTTTGGATATGCAGCCATAAATGCTCACCTTCACCGGTGAATTCGAGCGGCAATAGCTCATTAACGATAAAGTCTATTGCGTGGGCTTTATAGGTCGCTTGCTGTACAGGTGGTTGAAGAGGCTGCGGTAACTGCGCAGTATCCGTCGCTGCGGTAATATCGATACTTGCCATATCAAACTGCTCATTATTAAACGACCCATTAGCAGGTAACTCGTTATCAGGTTGAGTACTTTCAAGAGCAGAGTGAGGGCTAGCATTAATATCGGTCATGTCATCACGAGAAGTCATAAAGTCGTCTTTTATGTTGAGGATAAGATTTAAAAAGAATAGGTAAGCATAGGGATTAACAGTTAACGATTACGTTTTGCAACGCAGGAAACATACAAAAAAACAGCGTGTGCGAAAGTGTCTTGCTACTATCAATGGATAGCGTTTTAAAAAAGCATTTAAATAAACGTATCGAGAATGGTGTTTTTCGTTGAAACTGGCTGATGCAATAGGGTTATTTTCAACACGTTTGATTCAGGGCACCATTATAACTGTTAAGGAAGACTTATGACCAATACAACGATTGACACAGTGACTATTAATAAGGCCGATATTGCCAGTGGCGGCATGAAATCTTACAAGCAAGATGATGATAGTATCATTTTAATCACCCGCGACGACGATGAGTTTCAGGCGTTCGATGGCAAATGCCCGCACGCAGGCGCAGATTTAGGCACAGGATTACGTTGTGGCAATCGCGTGGTCTGTCCTTGGCATCATGCGACTTTTGATAGCCGTGATGGGACGCTATTAGAGCCAGTCGCGACAGCAGGCTTGACTCAATATGAAGTGACCGATAACGGCGACAGCTTAACGGTGAATACCTCAGCGAAGATAGACAAAAAGATTGCAAATGATAAGCTTATCGAGACGCATACTCTCATCGTGGGCGGCGGCGCAGCAGGTTTTATGACAGCGCATCAGCTGCGTAACACTGGCTATGGCGGCAAAATCACCTTGATTAGTGCTGATGATAAAGCCCCTTATAACCGTCCATTATTGTCCAAAGCATTTTTAGCGGGCAATATGCCTGAAGAGAAGCTTCTACTAGGCGGTGCAGATTGGGCGAGCAAACATGATATTAAGTTGCGCTTAAATCAAACCGTCAGCGAAGTATTGCCCAATGAACGTACCATTATCATTAAAGATAAAAATGGTTGTAGTGACAGACAAACTGCTGATTTTTTAGTGGTTGCAACAGGCGCTGAGCCAAAGATACCGCCTTTTAAAGGGGCTGAGCTTGATGGCGTTTATACGCTGCGTAGTATGGATGATGCCAAATTGATAAAAGCGGCCAGTCATGACCAGCGTGTGGTTATTATCGGTACTGGTTTTATCGGTATGGAGGTCGCTTCCGCATTGGCACAAGCAGGCACGACGGCTTCTATTACGGTCATCGGACAAGAGCATCGGGTAATGGGAAATATCGTCTCAGAAACCGTCAGTAATGCGCTGATCAAGCTGCATGAAGAAAATGGCATTCAGTTTGTCTTTGATGCCACGGTCAATGAAATCGCTGAGGTCAAAAGGGTTGTTAATCTGTCTGAGAGTGAAGAAGAAAACCAAGCCTTTTCGCAAGTTGGCGGTATTAAATTAGCAAATGGTGAGCAAGTTGATGCAGACATCGTGATTTTAGGGACTGGCGTAGCACCACGTATAGAACTGTTCGAAGAAGTAAATGCGCCAGATGGCGTGCAAGTGGATGAGCATTTACAGCTGCGTGATGGGGTCTATGCATTGGGTGATATTGCGAAAGCTTCTGGACAAATGGGGCGCATGCGCATCGAACATTGGCGCGTGGCCTTGCAACATGGCTTAGTGACTGCGGCTGCGATATTGAATGATGATAATGTTGACTCGCTCGCCGCGCGCATCCCGTTCTTTTGGACGATGCAATATGGCAAGAGCTTACGCTATAGTGGTCATGCTGCGACACCCGATCATAATATCTTGTTTGGTTCACCAGATACGTTAGATTATATCGAATACTACTTTGATGATGATGGGGAAGACACACGTGCTAGTGCGGCTAGCACTTTAGGGCGTGATAAAGAATTGGTTGCCTTTTCTGAACTGCTCCGCCGTGGTCATGCGCCAACGCGTGCACAGCTTCAGGCAGGATTTAATATTATCGACCAAGCACTGGCGTTATCGCCCTAGTACTCAAGATGGATACATATTACTATTAAGGCTGACCTATCGATTTGGGTCAGTTTTTTTAATACAAACAAGGAAAGGAAAAATTATAATATGAATAAAAAACATCTAGATGAAAATAACTTGGAGAGAGAGTCCGTGTTTTTGCGACAAGCGCAAGCCGATGATATTAGTGCACTTGAGCAATTATTAAATCGCTGTTATCGCGAGACATCAGGCTGGACCAATGAGGCGGATTTAATTGGTGGTATTCGAACCACGTCAGCCGAGCTCGCTGCCGTGATTAATGACCCTAATCACTATTACTTTGTCTATCCAAAAACGACAACGGGCGACCGTGATGGAGAGGAAACGGGTGAGATACTCGGTTGTATCGCTGTCGATATCAAAACCGATGCTGACTCAAATAACAAAGCCTACATCGGTATGTTTGCGGTAGATCCAGAGCTGCAGGGGCATGGCGTTGGCAATGTGATTTTGCAAGCGGCAGAAACCTTTGCTACTCGTCATCTACAATCAGATGAGCAAGCAGCAGATAGAAAAACTGCACGTTTGACCATGTCTATCTTGAGTCATCGTCCTGAGCTGTTGGCTTACTATCAGCGCCGAGGTTATGAGCTAAATGGTAATAAAATGCCATTTCCAAATGACGGCAATAATGGTGAGCCAAAGCGTGAAGATTTAGAATTATTGGAGTTAGAAAAAATGGTTCATTAAAGAATATTGAATGTTTAAAGGCTGATTTTATTAACCCCAAAAATGACCAAAGGTCATAAATAGCCCAACACTTAGTAATATAAATGCCACGATGATTAAGCGCTTGAACCAGTTAAAAGCGGGCAAGCGCGTGGCATTGTCATCAGACATCAGATAAGCAAACAAAAATAACAAACTTGCTGCCAAGGTCATAATTCCCAGACCAATCGGTAATATAAAAAAGTACACCTGCCACACAGTTATCTCGCAACGGTTTTGAATACCACATCATAGCAGTATCGTGAATGTACTGTCAGTATGCCCCGCACGTTAATTCCTTCATCTCATTAGATTATTAAAGCTATTCATCATAAATATAAACTTGTATTCTAAAATTAAGTTGGGTATTTAGAAGTAATTCTGTATAGTGAAGTAACATTATAGATACATTGAGATTGAGATGACTAATCTGAAAAAATTGGCAGTCATAGCATTACTAACACCGCTATTTGTCGCATGCTCTAATGCACCTTCTGAAAGCACAGTTGAAGCGTTAATCGAGGCACAATACGAGCAAGCCAATAGTATGATGGACGATGCGATGGCGAACGCAGGCAATGATGAGATGGCAAAGGCGATGAGCGGCATGATGGAGGGTATGATGCCAAAGCTTGAACGCGTCGAAAATATCAACTGTGACACTGTCGAGGGCGACAATACTTATATGTGCACCGCTGATATCACTCAGACAATCGCGGGGGAGAGCCGCACTAACAAGACCAATTTCAAAGTTTATCAAGTGAACGATGAATGGGTATTAGGCAATTAGAACCAAAACTTAATATTTAAATAATTTTATAAAGGAATATATCCAGATATGCCTAATAGTACGCAACAACCCCACGTAAATATCAATAAAGACGCTAGCAATAACGATATTAATAATGTTCAAGCAAGCAGCCATAGAACAGATATGCAAGCTGCTAGTACCAAGCAGGACTCTACAAACATAGCTCTCCTAAACTGGTTAGGCTGTTTGTTCTTTGGATTTATTCCACCACTCATTATTATGCTAGTCAAAAAAGATGATGCTTATGTGCAAACACAAGCTAAAGAGGCGCTGAACTGGTCGATCACTTTCGTTATCGGCTATATTGGCTTATGGATTGTGGCAATGATACTTGGCTTTATTCTAGCCTTTATATTTGCGCCTTTAGCGATGATTCCAATGCTAGCGCTGGTATTATTTGGCTTCTCGCACTTAGTGTTTTGCGTAATGGGGGCAATCAAGTGCTCTTCTGGTAAAGATTTTAGAGTGCCTTTTAATATTCGTCTGATCAAGTAACATCAATTTAGTGGTTAACGTTAAAAAAATATACTGATATAAAACAACCCCATAAGTTGCTTAACACTTATGGGGTTGTTTTATAGAGTAGGCTTTCTATTAATACTACCTAATCAAACTAACGCATTGTCACAAACTCTTCTGAGCCAGTTGGATGAATGGCAACTGTATTGTCAAAGTCCGCTTTAGTCGCGCCCATTTTGATGGCGACCGCAAAGCCCTGAATCATCTCATCGACACCAAAGCCAAGACCGTGTAGACCAATGACTTTTTCCTCATCGCCCAAGCACACCAATTTCATCATACACTTCTGACGATGCTGGGTCACCGCGCTATACATCGAGGTAAATGTTGAGTTATAGCATTTGATATTATCCTTGCCATAGCTTTCAACCGCGTCGATTTCAGACAAGCCAATGGTACCGATGGCAGGGTGGGTAAAGATCACCGTCGGTATCAACGTATAGTCCAAATGCTCATTAGGCTTGTTGTTAAACAAGCGCTCTGAAAGACGACGACCTGCTGCAATCGCCACGGGTGTTAAATCCACACTGTTTTCGATAATATCGCCGACCGCATAGATGTTCTTAACATTGGTATTTTGGAACTTATCGACTTTGATTTTGCCAATTTCGTTCGTTTCCACACCCGTCACTTGCAGATTGATATTGTCTGTCGATGGCGCACGACCAATCGCCCAAATCAAGCAATCTGTCGTGTCTAGGCTGCCATTTTCGGTACACAAAGTCAGGCTGCCATCTTCGTTTTTATTGACTTCCGTGAGCGTGGTATTGGTATGCAATTGAATACCGTCTTGCTCCATCTCTATGAGCAATGCCTCTACTACACTGTGGTCAAATGAGCGCAGCGGCGAGTGCTGGCGTACGTATAAATGCACCTCAGCGCCCAAACTGTTCAATACGCCTGCGATTTCAACAGCGATATATCCAGCTCCTACAATTGCCACGCGTTTTGGCAAATGATTCAACGCAAAAAAGCCGTCAGAATCGATACCGTATTCTGCGCCCTTGATATCTGGCTGAATCGGGTGACCGCCGGTGGCAATCAAAATATGGTCAGCGGTAATCAGCTCACCATTTACTTCTACCGTATTGGTATCGACAAATTTGGCAAAGCCTTTGATCACTTCTACGCCATTTTTGGCCAAGTTATTGTCATAAGAGCGATGAATATTTTCGATATATTGTTGACGGCTCTGCACCAGTTTTTGAAAGTCAAAACCTTTAACATCCACATCAAAGCCATAGTCTGGTGCATATTTATGAATAGCCTCGGCAATTTGCGCGCCGTACCACATCACTTTCTTAGGTACACAGCCCAAATTCACACAAGTGCCGCCCAACTGGTTGGCTTCGATAATGGCACATTTTTTGCCATAGCTCGCCGCACGGTTGATGGAAGCAATGCCACCGCTACCGCCGCCAATGGCGATATAGTCATAATGTTTTGTCATGGTTAAGTCTCTTTATTCAGGAAGTATTGATGCGTATTGGTGCAATTTTGCCGTCTATTATTTTTTAATTCTGTTGTTTTGAACTCTATTGTGATGGGTATCATTATTAATCTTACAAGGTTTTGCTTATGAGGATGTACCAGCTAGCATCAGAATATAAAAGCATTTAGGCAGAAATAGCCTGACATCTAATAATTCCATTTAAACCCAACTGCACTCATCTAAACTTACTTAAACAATGGCACGTCGTCTATAAAATAACAGTCCGGGAATGGATAAGCCTAGCACCAATCCTGAGGTGACAAATAAAGCTTCGAACAAATACACCATCATTTGGCTAAATAACTCGTCTGAAAAGCCAAAATAACCAATCTGCACCATACTGACCATCGCCTTATACGCGGCGATACCGGGCATCATACAAATGACACTAGGCGAGATAAGTGCTTTGGGTGGTAAGGTATATTTCTTAGAAAAATACACGCCTAAAAAGCTGGCAAGCATTGCCCCAAAAAAGCTAGCAACCACGATATGTACATGTTGATAAACCAGAGCAGTCTTTAATCCGAAGCCAAAAGCAGTCATCAGCAAACAAGGCAAAATATAGCGTTTGGGTACGCTGAACATCAGCGTCCAACCAAGGGTAATAATACATGAAAGCACAACAGTCTCAATGAACCACATCTCAAAACCCCCAATGCTGTATGCGTAATAAAACTAACGCCATCACGATGCCAACGCACGCGGATAGGGTGAGCATATAGGTAAATACCGCACGCCCAACGCCAATATTGACATAGCCTTTTAAGATATCTGAGAAAGAATTGATCAAAGGAAAGCTGGGCACCAGTAGCAAGACGCTAGAGGCAACCGCAATATCGGCATTATTACCAATATCAAAATAGTAGGTCGTCGCTCCAATTAAAGAAGCAATAAAAGCCGTCACAATGACGGTGATAAAGGGATTAAAGTGATGCTTGGACAGATAAATACGAGTGAACATCGCTACCATACCCGCAATAAATGTCACCGCGGTAATAGACCAGCTGCCGCCATTCAGATACGCAAACGCTGCGCAAGACGCACCAACAAATATGCCCACCAGCCACGTTGGGTATACGGTTTTATCCAACTCATCAAAGGCAAGGGTAGTGCGGTCAATCAAATCGGTACTATCGACGGTGGCTTCGGTTTTATTGATAATTTGCTGGATTTGTACCAATAAATTGACATTGATGCTCTGATTGATCGTGTCTCTGGTGGTGGTGATACAGCGCTCGTCACAGATGGTCGTCAGGGTGATGGCGTTAAAGTTCAGCGAACATTCAACGCTGTTCATCCCCAACGCAAGCCCCAAGCGTTTGGACAAGTCCACCACCACGGCAGACTCAGCGCCATACTGCATGAGGAGTAAGCCGCAGCGCACGCATAGTCGAGTAATGCGTTGCTGCTTTACGTAGCTGATAGAGGTCATGGTGAGACACGCAGGTTGGTTGGTATCGATACGCTATTATAAAGGGTCTGGGAGCTGACGCGCAGACATTATCGGACATTATGTTTGATGCTACTATAAATTATAAACTTTTTTGGCAAAGAGAAAATAGAACGTACGGTAGATGCGCGAGTGATAAATGTAGAAAGGGCGTTCATGTAGGTGGAATCTATTGCAGGATGCTCTCTAAGCAGCGATTTTAATTAAAGGAATAAAGTTGTAGGCGTCAAATGGAGGCTGGGAATTGTGATATCAAACAAATAATAGATTATAAAATTAATAGACTTTTGTTTTCTGTAGTGATAATCTCTTCCTCGATAATCTAGACACATTACTTACATGATAATTACATATTGATTGAATTTTAGTTACGTTATCAATTATATATCGTTCTCAATTAATGTGTTGCAAGACATAGATTTCGATAGTGGAATTTTAAGTCTATCAATTCCTTGCCTTTAGCTTAGCTATTTAACTTAATTGTATTTCTCAACCAGGACGTCTAATGACCACTTTTAATAACATAAAAAATGCTCTATTGCTGACTACTATTACTACTTTAGCAGGGTGTACTACGGTCGCCGATATGGCAGGGTACGATACGGCTACATTAAATACCGATGCGGCTAAAAGCTACTCTCAAGTGGTCTCTAAAGCCAGTAGTCAAGGCGCGGTAGATAATACTTCTGCTACCGCCATTCGAGTGAAAAACGTCTTTAATCGTATGAAGCCCTACGCCGTTCGCGCTAATACAACAGGCGTCCCTTTTGATTGGCAGGTCACGGTTATACGTTCACCTGAATTAAATGCTTGGGCAATGCCTGGCGGTAAGATGGCTTTTTATACCGGTATTGTAGAAAAGCTACAGTTAACAGATGCAGAGATCGCGGCAATCATGGGACACGAAATGACCCATGCGCTATCTGAGCACAGTAAAAAAGATGCTGGGCAAAAAATTCTGACAGGCTTAGCGCTGCAGTTAGGTGGTGCCGAACTACAGTCAAGAACAGGGTTAAGTGATGATGCGTTGGGTTTGATTAGTGACTACGGACTTGATAAGCCATTTTCTCGTAGTCAGGAGTCACAAGCCGATGCGGGTGGTCTACGCTTGATGGCGGAGGCAGGCTACAATCCAGAAGCTGCCGTTGCAGTATGGCAAAAAATGGAGGCTGCCAATGGTCGTAGCAACACCATAGCTACTTTAATGTCTACCCATCCAAACTCTGGGCAGCGTATCGCTAAAATTCAGGCACTTTTACCTGAGGTTACGCCAGTTTATCAAGCGGCTGCGAAAGCACCTGCTAATGCAACTAGTGGGGCAACGACTGGAGTAACTACTAGAACCATTAAACGTAAATAACTCAGTAAATACTCTCAAATGTAAATATTACCCAAGAAGGTAAGTCAAACGACTTACCTTTTTTTGCGAAGAAATATCTAAAGGTGGCTGATTTAAATTTTATCTGACGTCGTGATTTTGGGTGTCAAGTAGGTTGGCAGCGAGGTAAGAGATCTAACAACTAAGTATTGGAGCCAATCCTGCTTTCCGCTCATATCTACTCACTGATATGAGGCGAGGGCTACGGTTTGTACTGTCTCTTGCTCCGCGTAGCCAATCCAAAATCTAGTCCTCGCAACTCGTTCAATTGAGTAGGATAACCGCTACAATCGGGGCTAAACCGCGTCTCATGACAGCTATTCAGTATTACGATTATATATTCTCTAAGTTATCCGTAAGTTCTAAAAGATGTTCGATAGCTGCTTTACTATTCGGTTTCTCTACGAGTCTCTTTTGAAGCAATTCTAGAGTCCATCGCTTAACTTCATTTAACTTGCTTTGCATAATAACTGATTGATGGATAAAAGGAGGCGGCTTTTGAGCATTTACCAGCTCTTGATAATGCCAAATCGCTGTATCAAGTCTATCTTCGTTGTTAAATTTGGCAGTCTCAACTTTATTAGAAATCTTAACTTTAAAAGCAGGGTGTTTTAGTAATTCTTGAATATATCTAATTCTATCTATTCCATCATCAAGTGGTTGCCAAACAACAGAACTGAAATTTTCTTTACTAATATTTTGTATAGCTTCAAAAAAATCCTCACTATCATTTCCATGTTTGCAAAATCGCATAAAAATTTCGAATAGAGTACTGGTATCAGTATTTAGAGCCAGTCCCTTTTTTTGATCATCAATGGTTTGCAAAAGAAAGTTATAAAAAATATCAGGAGTTACTGGAGTTCTAAGATAATAATCCCCTACAAACCATTCTTCTGGTCCTTTCTTAACTCTCTCTTCTATATATTGTTTCACTAGCGCTTCAAATTGGTTGGCTAAATCAGGAGAAGCATTTTTTTCGAGTATATTATAATAGAAGCTCAAATTAGGGAATGCTTCTCTGTCTATTCTATCTTTAATATTGTCAAACAGTCTCTGATTGAAGCTTTGATCTGAGTTTAAATTACGATATTCAGCCATCAAACCTTGCTTTTCTCTATCGCTTTCTAATTGAGTTTCTGTGAGTCTATCTGATCGACTTAATTCTTCGATAACATCACTTTCTGCATCTAAGTTGATGAGTAAGTCTGTTATTATTTTACTCCAGCCTGACAGTTCAAAGTAGCTATAAAACTGAGAAATAACATCATCCATTATCTTAAATTTTCTTGCTACTTCAACTTTCTCTTCATCATCTAATTTGAATGCAAGATCAAAGTCATAACCGCGAAGCTCATCGACTCTAGGTGAGCTGAATGACTTCACAAAGAAATCAAAATCGATAGTATTGTCAAAAGTAGAAGGCATATCATGAGCCGTACGTATAATTAAAAGAGCTTCCAAAATTTGTTGTTTACTAGTGAAAGACAGGTCGTCGTCTGAATTATCTAGTATAGCTTTCAAAGTTCTTTCAACTCGCTGGTAAAACCTTATATTTTTGATGTTCATAGTTTGATAAAAATTTTCGTATATAGGAAAAAGCTCATTATTTATGATTATCTCTTTGATGATAGATAGTGAGTTATCTAAAGTTAACACTTCATCAAACACTTTTTCCTTATATTCTCTAAAGTCTTTGTCTGCTTTACCTTCATGTAATATTACTACTACTTTACAGTTTTTTTCTAAGCTCAAGTGATTAACTAACCCCATCATATCTTTGATATCTATATTTTTAGATAGCCTTTCAATATCGTCAATACAAATCAAAGTGTCTCCAATAAGACTGGTAATGGCACTGCTAATTAAACCTTTACCAAGAGATAGAGTGACGCCTGTACCTTCAAGTTTTGGTAAGTCTATAGCATCCAAGCCTTTCTTGAATATACCTTTTAGTCCAGTAAGGTAGTCCTTCTTTTGTGTAGTATCATGAGTACTAAGTGCAATTTCGAACTTCAGAGCATCTATTGAATCAATGCCGAATAGTGAAACATAAGAATATTTACTGACTCCTAAATCTGTATGGTTTTCCTTGTAGAAGTCATTCCAAAAACGAGTCTTACCAATACCCCATTCACCAGTCAAAGCAACAGCAAAAGAGTCTTTATTATTGATAAGCTCTAAAAGCTTCTTTTCTAGATTTGCTACATTTGCCATCACTTATTACCTTACAGATGTTCTTAAAATATTGTCTATATTAGCATTGAATACAAAACCTAACCTAACAAAAAAGGCCACTCCATAAAGAGTGGCCTTTCATTAATTATTACCTAAATTCGATTAACTCACTTCTTTCATCGCTTGCTTAAGCATTGGCTTCAAGAACTCACCCGTATATGAGCCTTTAACTTCTGCCACTTCCTCTGGTGTACCTTCCGCGATAATGAGTCCGCCACCTTTACCGCCTTCAGGGCCAAGATCAATCACCCAATCCGCTGTTTTGATAACATCCAAGTTATGCTCGATGACGACGATAGTATTACCTTTGTCGCGTAGGGTATGCAAGATATGCAGCAGCTTATCGATATCATGGAAATGCAAACCAGTGGTCGGCTCATCCAAGATATACAGCGTCTGCCCAGTATCACGTTTGGCAAGCTCACGCGCCAGTTTGACACGTTGCGCTTCACCGCCTGATAGCGTTGGCGCAGACTGACCAAGACGGATATAGCTGAGTCCAACATCCATCAATGCTTGCAGGCGGCGATAAATCGCTGGAATGGCTGAGAAGAACTCAGTGGCATCTTCTACAGTCATATCGAGTACGTCAGCGATATTTTTTCCTTTATAGTGAATCTCTAAAGTCTCGCGGTTATAGCGCTTGCCTTCACAGGTATCACACGGCACATACATATCCGGTAAGAAATGCATTTCGACCTTGATGAGACCATCACCTTGACACATCTCACAGCGTCCGCCTTTTACGTTGAAACTAAAGCGGCCCGGCTTATAACCACGAGCACGCGCTTCTTGAGTTTGGGCAAACATCTCACGCACAGGGGTAAACACACCCGTATAAGTCGCTGGGTTTGAGCGCGGCGTACGACCAATCGGGCTTTGATCGATATCGACCATTTTATCCAAATGCTCAAGACCACTAATACTCTCATGTTTATCAGCGATAAGCGTTGAGGCATTATTTAACTGGGTTGCTGCTAATGGCATTAAGGTACGGTTGATCAAAGTTGATTTGCCCGAACCTGAAACACCCGTCACACAAGTCATAATACCAATGGGAATGGTCAAATTAACGTCATGTAAGTTATTGCCTGATGCACCTTTTAGCTCAATCGTCATCGGGACTTTTTGCGCTTTTGCCTTACCTTTGACTTCCATATCGATCGTTTTGGCTTTATGACGAATGACTGGAATCTCGATTCTCTTCTTACCAGACATATATTGTCCAGTCAGCGATTCTTTGTTTGCCATAATGTCATCGACCGTACCCTGAGCGATAATATGACCGCCATGGACACCTGCACCAATACCGATATCGATGACGTGATCCGCTTGGCGAATCGCATCTTCATCATGTTCAACGACCAGCACAGTATTACCCAAATCACGTAAGCGCGTTAGAGTTTTTAGCAGACGATCATTGTCGCGCTGATGTAGACCAATCGATGGCTCATCAAGTACATACATCACGCCCATCAGACCAGCGCCAATTTGGCTAGCCAGACGAATACGCTGCGCCTCACCACCTGATAGGGTTTCGGCAGAGCGGGCGAGTGATAGATAATCAAGTCCAACGCTGACGAGGAAATTTAAACGCTCATTAATCTCTTTAAAGATTTTTTCTGCAACTTCACCTTTATGACCGCCAATTTTTAGCGTTTTATAATAGTCAGCCGCGTCACCGATGGAGAGTTTAACGATTTGAGCAATCGTTTGATCGTCTACTCGCACGTTACGTGAGATCTCATTCAAACGCGCACCATCGCAGACATTACAAGTGGTATCAGCTAAGTATTTCGCCAGCTCATCACGCACAAGATTGCTTTGGGTTTTAGCATAACGACGCTCTAAGTACGGAAGCACGCCTTCAAATGGCACAGTCTTGTTGGTTTTACGCCCGCGCTCATCGGTGAAGTTAAAGGTCAGCTTCTCTTTACCAGAGCCTTGCATGATAAGATCTTGCTGCGCTTTTGGTAGCTCTTGCCACGGCGCATCCATATCAATTTTGAAGTGATTGCAAACGGTAGAGAGCAAACCAAAGTAGTAGGCATGACGTTTATCCCAACCATTAATAGCGCCTTGATTGAGCGATTTCTCATGATGGGTAATGAGCTTCTCAGCAGAGAAGTATTGACGTTTACCAAGACCATCACAACTTGGGCAAGCACCGTATGGATTGTTAAAACTGAACATACGTGGCTCAAGCTCAGGTACGGCACGGTCACAGACAGGGCAAGAGTGCTTAGCTGACATGACTTGATTGTCATCGCCGCCTTCTTTTGGATTGCCATCCATAAAGTGCAGCGTGACCAGACCTTGTCCTAGACGTAGCGCCGTCTCTAGACTTTCAGCGACGCGGTTACCTAAATCATCACGGACTTTAAAGCGGTCAACCACCACTTCGATGGTATGTTTTTTCTTTTTATCGAGTGTCGGTAGCTCGTCAGTATCGTAGACATCGCCATCGACACGCACACGTACAAATCCTTGACCAATTAATTGCTCAAGTAAAACCGTATGTTCACCTTTACGCTCACGAATCACTGGAGCTAAGATCATGATTTTGGTGTCATCTGGCAACGCCATGACTTGATCGACCATTTCAGTGACCGACTGCGCGACCATTGGCTCGCCATGCTCAGGGCAAAAGGGCGTACCGATACGCGCATAGAGCAGACGCAAATAGTCATAAATCTCGGTAATCGTCCCGACCGTTGAGCGTGGGTTATGGTTGGTCGATTTTTGCTCGATAGCAATCGCAGGGGATAAGCCCTCGATACTATCGACGTCAGGTTTTTCCATTTGCGAGAGGAATTGACGCGCATACGCCGATAAGCTTTCGACATAACGACGTTGCCCTTCGGCATACAGTGTATCGAATGCCAATGACGATTTACCAGAGCCTGATAAACCCGTAATCACCACAAATTTATCTCGTGGAATGTCTAAATCGATATTTTTTAGATTATGAGTGCGTGCGCCGCGAACCTTAATATACTCGTGTGCCATCGGTGATAGATTTCCTATTTGCTAAAAGGGGATTGAAAATATCTCAAATTAAAAGCTAAATACAGATCAATAGAATGGTTGGTTAAAAATGTGAATGTTTTGTAAGTTTATAATATGGTTATAAATAATATTTTTATAAAATGTTTATACGTTGATGAAGTGAGAGCTATAGATGCTTAATTTACTGTTTTAATTTTTATTGCTGAGCAGTATGCTACTTGGCGTTCATTTTGCTGTTTTCTTATTCTACAGCCTTTGATGTGATTGGTTTTCGTATGACTAAGCAAATCTAAATCAAATCAATGTTAAGTAGTAGTCATCTTTTGTCATGGTTTTGACCAACATGTCGTTTTATAGAGGAGTTTGTCATCTAAGCGATCGTTCTAGTTGACGAGCAATAATATTTATGACGCCTTACTTTATTGTCATGGCGACCGCATTATTCAAGGTGTGATTGCGCATCCGATGCAGTTGGTAACAAAATAATCGCGTAATATGAATGGCTTGGGTTGAAGAGGTATGGGAGGCTGCACCAATAAGACAAAAGTCTCGGCACGCAAACGGCGAATGTCTTATACTAGTGGGCTTAATTTGTAGCTAAAGTCTTGATAGCATCACAATAGTATAAGCAGCGCAGTAGTGATAAATCAGCAATGACGAACCAGTGAGGCAAGTATGAATAGCGTAGAAAAACGGGCAATCCTCGGGGTCGGTGGTATATTTGCTTTGCGGATGATTGGTCTGTTTATGATTGTGCCTGTGTTTTCTGTATATGGTGACAATTATGCGCACGCGACGCCGTTTTTGATTGGTTTGGCGGTCGGTATTTATGGTCTAGGGCAGGCGATATTTCAGATTCCTATGAGTCTTGCTGCGGATAAATTCCCGCGTAAGCCGATTATCATTTTAGGACTGATCTTATTTGCTCTTGGCGGTATCATTGCGGCAAATGCGACTGATATTTATGAGGTTATCATTGGTCGGGCGCTGGCAGGTAGTGGCGCGGTATCTGCGGTATTGATGGCATTATTGGCTGATGTGACGCGCGAAGAGATGCGTACCAAAGCGATGGCAACGATGGGCTTGACCATTGCGACTTCTATCATGCTCGCTTTTGCCTTTGGTCCGTTATTGGTTGGCTCGCTGGGTATCTCTGGTTTATTTTGGTTGACCTCAGGCTTTGCCGTATTGGCGATGTTATTACTGTTGTTTGTGCCGACACCGCTACGGGTGCTTAAGCATAATTTAGACAATAAATCGATTGGTCAGCAATTAGCGACCGTCCTCAAAATCGGCGATTTAAACCGCCTACATATCGGTATCTTTGCCCTGCATTTAACCATGACCGCTATCTTTGTGATATTGCCGCATCAGCTTAATGAGGTGATGGGTTTATCGGTACGTCAGCAAGGCTTGGTTTATTTGCCGCTGTTATTTATTGGTTTTGCCGTTGCCATTCCTTTTATTATCATCGCTGAAAAGAAACGCAAAATGCGTCAAGTATTCTTAGGCGCGATTGCGTTAATGACCGCTGCTTTAGCGATATTGGCCATTGGCAGTCAGGTTGGCGTTGGTATTATATTAGGTCTGTTGTTGTACTTTATGGGCTTTAACTTGCTTGAGGCAACGATTCCCTCATGGATATCTAAGCGCGCCCCAGTCGCCAATAAAGCCACTGCGATGGGGCTAAATTCATCCAGCCAGTTCTTTGGTGCGTTTGTCGGTGGAGCAATGGGTGGGTTGTTATTAAGTCAGCCGAATTTGCTGGCGTGGGGTATTTTAGCCGTCATTATGGGCGTGGCGCTACTCATTATCATTCCGATTGCACAGCCGCCTTATCTATCGAGTACTACTGTGACCATCCCTAAAGACATCAATATCCAAGACTGGTCACGGCAAATGCTGGCGGTAGATGGCGTGGATGAGCTGGTCGTGATGGCAAAAGAGCAAGTCGCTTATTTAAAGTTGGACAAGACACAATTGACAGATGACTCGCGCATGCAGTTATCGAGTTTGGCACAGAGTCCACTAGATATTTAACAAAGGGTATGGACAACGTACTTAGGCGAGTAGAGATAAGGTTGAATAGGCAAAAACTGAGTAGACAACGACTAGATAGACAGCCATTATTAATAAGTAAACGCTAAATCTTTATCTCTATTTAAAAGGAATTAATATGAGTAAATTTAAAGTGCTGTCGTACGGTGTTGCGCCTCGAGTAATGGCCAAGCTGGCAATAGGTGCTGGTCTATCAGCCACGTTACTACTCTCAGGTTGCGCCACACAAAATATCCAAGCCTATCAGAACAGCACGCCCACGCTCGATATGCATGAGTTCTTCTCAGGTCAAATCGATGGTTGGGGCATGTTTCAAGGTCGCAATGGCGAGGTTAAAAAACGCTTTTACGTCGATATTGATGCCACTCACGAAGGCGATAATGTCATCGTTTTAGATGAAAAATTCTCATGGGCAGATGGGTCAAAATCACAGCGTATCTGGCGACTGACCAAACAAGCTGATGGTAGCTGGAAAGGCACAGCAGGCGATGTCATTGGCGAGGCAACAGGGAAAGTGGTTGGCAATACCTTGCATTGGAATTACTTGTTAGAGCTACCCGTTGAGAATAAAACCTACAAAGTGAATTTTGATGACTGGATGTATCTGGTTGATAAAAACGTCATGCTCAATCGCTCAGTCATGAAAAAATTTGGCGTAGAGCTGGGTAGCGTCACCTTGAGTATGCATCGCAATAACGAGAGCAATGATTCTAAATAAGTTTATAAAGGACAGAGTGAGTTGATAAGTCAGTAACTGGTAATAGTATTAATTCGCTTAATAAAATGGCAAAATAGCAATATCATGGTTTTTTAAACCCAAAAATTATAATATATATCTAAACGACATAGATTGTCGTCTTTAATAGATAGCTTGTAGATATTCCAATAAAAATTGATTACAGTAAAATCATTAATGAATGCGCTTAGCTGCACAGTCATTAAAGCGATTCATAAAATTATTCATAAGTAAAAGGACGGTATCATGCGCGGAGTTAATAAAGTTATCATCATCGGTAACCTTGGAGCAGACCCTGAGGCACGTCAATTTAATAACGGCGGTAGCGTGACCAATATCTCGGTTGCAACGTCAGAGCAGTGGACCGACAAGCAAAGTGGCGAAAAAAGAGAAGCGACGGAATGGCATCGTATTTCTCTATTTAATCGTTTGGGTGAAATTGCCGCGCAGTATTTGCGTAAAGGCAGTAAAGTTTATATCGAAGGTAGTTTGCGTACCCGTAAATATCAAGATCCCAATGGTCAAGACCGTTATATTACTGAGATTCGCGCTGAGCAAATGCAAATGCTAGATGGTGCGACTGGTGGTCAAAGTGATAATAGCTTTGGCGGTCAAAATCAGGGTCAAGGTGGTGGCTATGGCAATCAAGGTGGTCAAAACAATCAAAACAACTTTGGTCAGCAAGCAAACAATCAGCCAGCACAGCAAGGCGGTTATAACCAGTCAGCTACTCAAGGTGGTCAAAACAGCTTTAACAATCAAAGCGCACCTGCTCAGCAGAATCAGTTCAATCAACCTGCGCAAAAGCCTGCACAGTCAAAGCCGACAGCAATGCCAGACGGTCCTGTCGATGATGATATTCCGTTCTGATGATGATAAGAGTTATCTGTTAAGAATAATCTATAGAAGACCCTGCAATTGCAGGGTTTTTTTATGGCTAGTGATAAATGACTTAAAAAAATAAATTTTCTATAGTGCGCATAAAGGTCGTATGAGAGTGAGCACGTTAAGAAAGATAGACTTTGTCAATTGCGATATTATCTCGCTAAAAAAGTAAAACGTTTGTTGGTTTTTATAGTTATAGTTAGTCTTTTATAAATAAGATACAATACTTTTAAAATAAGCGACACGGCAGAAGAATACATGACCTATTCAGCAGACTTTCGAGCGCAAGTGATCAAAAGTGTCCAAAACAAAGACATGAGT
>CAJHAA010000003.1 GCA_904846265.1 Psychrobacter immobilis
CTGATCTAAACCCTATCGAGAAAAAGTGGGCACAGGCTAAGTTTCTACGCCAAGGGTGGATGGAGAATAATTTACCAAAACTGTTTCAGGATATGGGCTGTATCTCTTTTATTATAGACTGACTATATAACCTGATAGTTATTTGAAAAAATAGAAAATTAATTATTGGTCAGCAAACGATTTAGTAAGAAGATAAAGCGGATAAACAGTAGCCTGCCTCATTGAGTTTATCGATTTTTTTATTCTCATTATTTTATCAAATTTTATATTGAAATTTATGAAAACTACCTTTCATATCCTATATAGACCGTCTGTTCTATTGGATTTAATTAGTGCTAACGGTTCATTAAATGGGTTGATATAATCCACTCGAATCAATAATTCAAACAATATTAAATGTGGGGCTTTGATTTAAAGTGATTCTTATTAACCAATAAAAAGTCAAAATCTGACTGTTCAATAGTTGAAATAATAAAAATTCATCTGGTCGACCGCTTACGATAGGGTTGGTTCAATGTGAAAGGTTAAAGCTGTCACGCTTTTATAATCAATTGACTATAAAAGTGCCCACCTTACTGCTAGTGCTGAGTACAAAGAATGAAAGATGGTGATGTGTTTCAAAAAACTGATTTGGGCAGAGAAGAGATTAAATCTCAGAGTCTCGGCATATTGCCGCGTGAAGCGAGAACCTTGCTCATTATGATCGATGGTAAACGCACGTATCAAAGCTATCTTGATACGCTTGACCGTAGCAAAATGTTTGCCGATTTTGGCGGTGTTGCACCACTATTTGAGTTGCTGTTAGGGCTTGAGTGTGTAGAGATAGTGGGCGCTGATAATGCTACCTCCCAAACATCCACTGCGCCGCAAGCACCGACGGCTTACCAGTCTCAAGCATCGTCGTCAGAAAGAAATATTGAGACAGAGTTTGATCGCACCTTTAATGATAAAAGCCTCAATAAAATGGCAGCATTAGGCAAGAAATCAATCAGTAGTATTTTCAAGGCTAGGTTGTCTGGTGCGAGCTACGAGACGATAAAGTCAGAGTTGGCCAACTATATTGAAAAAAACGCCCCACCAGTAGAAGCTTGGGGTTACTTGTTGAGTTTAGAACAATGCAAGGATAGCTCGCAATTATTGAGCTTGGTCAAAGAAATACAGAGCACCAGTAGCAGTAATTTATCGCGCGGCATGAATGAGTTTATCAAAAAAATTCAACGTTAATATATACGCGACTTATTTTATAAAACAAATGACTTATACCACAAATACTTGGTTATAAAAGACAGTAGCTGGGTGGTGATAGGTGAAAAATTTAGCAAACTAATTGGAGTGTTTTGTGGAATCAGCTGAGCTTTCAGAATTAAATCGCCTAAAGATGTATCATGGCGAGCATATTATTTTACGTTTAACTTATATTAGCCGTTATAACACCGACAATCCTAAAGGTGAAGTAACGCGCATCCTGACACAAGCTCAGCAAAACAATGAGCGTAATGGTATTACGGGTGCTTTGGTGTTCAATCACAATTATTTTTTGCAAAGTATTGAAGGAGCGAGACCCGTCATCAATGAATTGCTCAGAAAACTGGTTAAAGATGATCGGCATTATGCCTTACAAGTCATCGAATGCCGTGAAGTAGAGCTGCGCCATTGGAGCAAATGGTCAATGAAATATTTGATTCCGAGCGATGAAAACAAAGGACTTGCGCTCAAATTTTCGACAGGTACTCAGTTTAATCCTTATTTGATGAACACCAATCAAATCATGATGTTGATTGAGACGTTATCAGACCTTCAAGAGCAAGAAGCAGTGAGCGCCGCCAAAAAGAAGAAACCATGGTTTTCTATTGGCTAATTGACTGACGTTTATAAACGCTAAGAACCATCACACCCATGACATTTTACAAGAGATAAGATATGACATCAGCAATGGAAGATGCACACATTTTGATGAGCATGACATACGCTAGCCGTGCCAACCCAGATGTATCGGCCAACGACTTCAACGAAATCTTGCAGCAAGCACAAGTAAATAATGCCGCCAATGGCATCACTGGTATGCTGACGTTTAATAAAGATTACTTTTTACAAACCATTGAAGGGCCAAGAGCACAGATCAATCGTCTGTTATATAGTTTAATTGCTGATCCGCGTCATCATGACTTACAGGTTATTGAAACGCGTGAATTAAAGCATCGAGCATGGTCTAAATGGTCCATGAATTATGCTTCTCCGACTGAAAAAAATGCGGCGATTTATTTAAAATATTCGACAACGATTGATTTTAATCCCTATTTATTGAGCGCCGAAGCAGCCTATAATTTGATGAATGAGCTTAGTGATCAGCATGATTAATCAATGGCGCTTTTAACTAATTGGTAGGTATATATATGGAAAAAATCGGTTGCTATTTTTTATGGATTTATGTTTGCTGAGTTATTCGTTTAACCGTTTTTAGGACATTGTTTATAGAGACTAATTTTATCTTAAAATTAATAACTGTTTACGAATAACTATTAAATAAATAGTGGTTTTTCATTTACCCGATTTTACTATTCACTGACCTTTGTTATAGAAGATATAATAATCTACTGTTGTGATAGCAAGGTTTTTTGTTTATATTATCTACGCCCTTAGGTATTGTGGCTAACAATATTTTATTTGGTTGAAAAAATATCGATTTGTGACATTCGTCGTTGTATTTAATGATGAATAAGTCATTCTTAGTTCTTAATAGTTAATAATATCTATTAAGGTTATATTTTTTATCTTACAGTTGGATTTATTATGAGCAAAAATACCGCCATTGATTTAGAAAACCTGAACGTTGATGAGTTACGTGCCATCACTGAAAATGCTCAGCAGCTTATTGCTAAAAAACAACATCAGCGTTTGTATGACGCTTATATGCAGTTTGAGAAAATTGCAGAAGACAGCAATGCCTCTATCGAAGAGATTCTAAAAGCTGGTGAAACGCTAGAGAAAAAACGCAGCATCAAGTATCGCAATACTGACAACAACGAAGAAACATGGACTGGCCGTGGTCGCAAGCCAACGTGGTTGGTTGAAGCGCTAGCAGCAGGTCGTAGTATCGAAGATTTTGCCATCTAATAGTGTGGTGGCTAACAGGATGATGTCGGTTTAGATTTAGCAAGGTGCAATTTTTATTAAAGGCTATTTAAAATAAGCGCTCGTCTAAATAAGCGCTTGTTTAAATGAGTTCTGTTTTAAAAAAGCACCATGTTACATCTACTCTGATCATCGGGCTTGTTTCTCATGATTTGTGTGCAATCATAGCGTTTGATCGTGATAGTCCTTTCGTCTTAGAAGCTGATAAAAGCCAGTATCTTTATTGCCATTATGTTGGTAAAAAGATACTGGCTTTTTTTCTGTCATCTGTATGCCATTGTTTGTTATGATAATGACGTTTTTGTCTTATATAAGAGTTATGCAACCGTGCCCCAAGTATCTGCGTCGTCTCATAAGCGCCCTCGTAAGCTGTGGTGGCTGGTTGGGTTTGTATTATTTGCATTATTTGCTGTGTTGCAAATGCCAGCGGCGTGGCTGCTTGAAAAGTATGCTCCCGAAACGCCTTATGTACAGCATGTGTCGGGTAATTTATGGCAAGGCTCCGTTATCTGGCAGATGCCTTTAGCAGCGACACCGCTCACAGGTACGGCAGAATGGTCGTGGCAGCCATGGCATTTGTTATTGGGTAAGATAAGTGCAGAGGTCGATATCAATTCAGCACAAACCCGCCTCAATGGACAAGTGAAAATAGGCAGCAACTCATGGCAAGTGGATAATATGAGCGGCAAGATAGCACCTGAGACGTTGGCAAGTTTGGTTGATTGGCAATTGCCCAATACACCGATTCAGGTCAATAACGTTTCGCTCAGCCGTCAGTCTGGCTCAAGTACTGCCGCAGAAAACGCTTCAACAAAAAATCCATCTGGTTTTACTCAAGCCGATGGTCAGCTGACATGGGTCGGCGGTGAGATAGGCTATCCTAGTGGTGGCAAGGTTTTTTATCTGACCATGCCTGCGATGCGTGCTGAGTTAAGTGCCGAGCAAAAAAACAATAAAAACCTGCTTCATATCAATTTATTAAACAATCAAGATAAGCGCTTGAGCGACTTATATATCGATGGCGATAATATGTTGGATGTCAGTTTGACGCAGCGTTTATTAGAAAGTATGCCTGAGTATAAAGGGCAAGCACCCCAAGATACCCCAGTCGTCAGTGTGCGTCAGCCGCTGCTAAATGGGCTGGGGACACGCTAGATGATGAATGTTTCTACAACTTTAAAACCTGTGCTTAACACCCTTAATCGATTCTCAGGTTGGGTATTGTTATTGGCTGTTGCTTGGTTATGTTGGACAGCGGCTCGGTTACTATGGTTGTTGCTCGCAGCACCATTGGCACCGATGTTGCCACCAGCAGCTTTGCAAAACACATCGGCATCTGGCAAGGACTATAGTGGATTATTTGCTATTTTTGCAGACCCTGATCCTATTGCAGCAGCAGTGCAGCCACCGCCCAATGTCAATCTAAAAGGCGTTCTGTTAGCAATGCCAGAGAGCATGTCCTCGGCACTACTGGATGTCAATGGTGAAGTGAAAAATTATCGAATCGGTGATGCGCTAAAAGACAGTGGCTATACCCTTGTCGCTGTCGACTGGAATTCGGTTGTCATCGCTGATGCCAGTGACAAGCAAACCGTCATTAGCATGCCAGCCGCGATGCCGTTAGACCAAAGTGACATGATCGCAGGTGCCGTGAGTAATCAGCGCTTGCCAGAGAACAGCATGTTGCCTAACGCCCCTCAGCCTACACAAAATACTGAGGAAGAGTCCGCTGCGACAGGCAGTGACAGTAGCCCGCAATCTGCTATCGATGAAGCGGTCACAGAATTGCAAGAAAACCCCGCCAGTTATTTGAGTAGGATGGGGGTTATGGCAGCAGGGGAAAGCTATCAAGTAACACCTGCAATGCCAGCAAAGCTGCGTAATCGTCTAGGGCTTGAGCCAGGTGATAAAGTGCTAACGGTTAATGGTCAAAGCGTGGGTAGTAATCCTGCCCAAGATGCTAGTGTGCTGCAACAGGTACAGCAATCAGGTGAGGCGCAAATAGAGGTGCAACGCGGCGATCAAGTCATTACCATTCGTCAGCAGTTTTAAGCACAATAAATGGGTGAGAACTCTTATTTTAAGTAAATAAGTTTTAAGTAAATAAGTTTTAAGTAAATAAGTTTTAAGTAAATAAGTTTTAAGCAAATAAGTTTTAAGCAAATAAGTTTTAAGCAAATAAGTTTTAAGCAAATAAGTTTTAAGTAAATAAGTTTTAAGTAAATAAGTTTTAAGTAAATAAGTATTTAGATAGTGCCACTTAAATAATGCCATTGTGGGCAGAACGTTAAGTGAGCAAAGCAATCATTGAGCACCTTAGCACACAATAAATCCAGTACATACTAAGCGACATCATTGTAGGTAATCATCAATATGGTAAGTTTTCATAATTTTTCAGTCACGCCTCTGTACCATGTTTTGCAGCGCCTGATGCGCCTGTGTCGTCCTCTTTGCCTAGCCGTACCATTATGGGCTGCCAGTACGGGTCTTGCGAGTGCTGAGAGCTGGAAAGTCAACTTACAAGATGCCGATATCAAAGCCTTTATTAATGAGGTGGCAACCATCACTGACCAAAACTTTGTCCTTGATCCGCGTATCAATGGCAATGTGACGGTAATTTCTAACAAAGCCTTGTCGCGTGACGAAATATATCAGCTGTTTTTGAGTGTGATGCAAGTCAACGGTATTGCAGCGATTGACTCGGGAACGACCATCAAATTGGTGCCAGATAATGTCGCCAAACAATCTGGCGTGGCTGTTGATTTACGCAGTGACAGTGTTGGTGAGGCGTTAGCTACTCGTGTTATTTATTTAACCAATACCCAAGCCGCAGAAGTGCTGGGTGTCATCCGTCCGCTTATGCCCCAATCAGCTCATGCCGCTGCCGTGCCTGGTGTCAATGCCTTGGTATTGTCCGATCGTGCCGATAGTCTTAATCAGCTGACGTCGCTTATTCGCGATTTAGATAGCAACGTCAATGACAGTTTGCAAGTGATAGCACTACGTCACGTCGATGCTGAACGTATGATGGAATTGATTAGCGCCTTGGTTGCAAGCGCTGGTAGCGGGCAAGCACAAGGTGGTAATAACCAGCTTAAAGTCATCGCTGACACCTCTAGTGATAGATTGTTGGTGAAAGGCAGTCCGGAGATGATTGCTAAAGTCAAAGAGATGGTCAATCAATTGGACACCACGCCTACAAGGCGTTTGAGTGGTCTGCGCGTCTTTCGATTAAAATACGCCAGTGCAGGTCATATTGCAGATATGCTACGCGGATTGCTCGCCAATCAATCTATTAATAGCGCTGGAGCAACGTCCTCGTTAGAGTCGGCATCATTGAACGATTCCAGTAGCACGGGTGCTACTTTGACTAATGAGTCTAGCACTAACACAACGAACAACGCGACAACCTCAGCGACCTCTAGTGCCAATTCGAGTAGTACTGGTACAGGTGTTGGCGGTCGACCTTTTAGTATTATCGCTGATGAAACCCAAAATGCCGTTATCGTTAATGCAGCACCTGAGCTAATGTTTGAGATTGAAGATGCGGTCAATCAGTTGGACAGTCGCCGCGCGCAAGTATTGATTCAAGCGGCTATTGTAGAAGTGTCAGGTGATGATGCGACCCAGCTTGGTGTGCAATGGGCGCTTGGCAATGCCAATAGCGGCTACGGAGTCGTAAACTTCAATAACGTAGGCGCGAGTGCTACAGCACTTGCTGCCGCGGCGTTGGGTGGCGGTGCCGCCAGTATCAGTGCAGCAGCAGGCTCGATAGCTGGTGCTTTGATTGGTATTGGTGATAGCAGCAAAGACAGTCAGGGAAACACCCAGTTTTATGGGGCTATCTTGCAAGCACTTGATTCTTCTACCAGTGCCAATCTGCTGTCTATGCCATCAATTTTGACATTGGACAACGAAAAAGCCAGTATTTTAGTGGGTCAAAACGTGCCTTTTGTGACAGGCTCTTTTACCACCAGTGGCAACGATTCTAGCAACCCCTTTCAAACCATTGATCGTCAGGATATTGGTATCAACCTAAATGTCATTCCTCATATTGGTGACAATGGCACCGTACGCTTGGAGGTCTCGCAAGAAGTCTCGTCGGTGGTGCCGGGCAGTACGGGTAACGCCAGTGGTTTGATCACCAATAAAAGCCTCATCAATACGACGATTCTGGCTGATGATCAGCAGACCATTGCTCTTGGTGGCTTGATGCGTGAAAACAGCACCACACGCCAACAAAAAGTCCCTGGCTTGGGTAATGTGCCGGTCATTGGTCGACTGTTCCGCTCTGACAATGACACGACGCAAAAAAGCAACTTAATCATATTTTTACAGCCAACCATTTTACGTGATGGCAGGGCAGTCGCCAGTGTCACCGAACGCAAATTTAACCAAATGCGCGTCCTACAATTGGTCATTGATAAAAACGGTACCATTAAACAGCTGCCATTGAGCGGTACGGAAGGTTGGAATGGCGATGTTAGCGCAGATTATGAATTGATGCCGCTCAATCCCCTTGTTCCTAAGCGTGATCAGACACCAAAGTCTCAGTCTCAAGGTTTTACCAAAGTAGACAGTCCTAATAATGGTATGACAACTTACCCTTTAAACCGTTAAGAACTCAAAAAAGCGCTTTATTAATGATAGGTTAATAAAGCGCTTGCCTCCTATTCTTATAGCATGTAGAGACACGGTGTAATAAATAAACTACGCCGTACATTAGCTTGCGTATTCATAACACAGATAAACATAGCAGTTTTTATATCGCAGTATACTAATGAGTAATTGAGTAGTAAGTATGAACACTTGCTGATAAATATAGCAGATAATGATATAAAGGTAGGGGTGGAAGCAATGACACATCATACAAATACTAAAAAGTGGTTTTTATTAGCAGTCGCTGCCACCGCCTTATTAGTGGTTCCTCGGCGTAGCAGTCGACAAGCTGATACCAGAGCGTTAGATGAGCACAATGTATCAGATGAGCACTCAGATGAGCAAAATGCAAAAGCCAATTATGATAATACTAATAGGGCGTGTTGAAGGTCTCTTTACTTATCAAAAGCTCTTTTGTTGATTGGCATTTTTTAACTATAGAAATCATTTTAAATAAAGTCATCATTCTAAAGTGTTCATTGACGTGGTTATTGCTACAAAATGACAAATAATGTCTATTGAATGACAAATCACGGAACGCCTCGCTGGAAACTATTAATTTTGGAGTCTATCAATGACCCCTATCGCTTCACCTAAGATGATCAAACAGCCTTTACCTACTATTTATCCTCTCATTGACACGCATACTCATTTTGATGCCCCAATATTTGATGATGATAGAGAAATACTGACGCAGCAGGCTCACAATCAGGGAGTGCGCCATCTGGTATTAGTGGGTTATCTATATCAGCATTTTGAGCGGATGTATGAGACTGAGCGCCTGTTAAATACGCTGTCATTACCTACGACAGCCAATGTCGATAGACAAAAAGTGTCAGATTTTAGTAGCCATATTGCGGTCGGTTTGCATCCTTTTTATATTAAACAACATACTGACGATCATTTAACCGCTATGGCAAAAAGGATTGCTGATAAACGCCCATTAGCAATCGGCGAGATTGGTTTAGACACCTTTACTGAGGCGATGAAAGCGCCTGACATATTTGCCAAACAAGTACGATTTTTTAAGGCACAATTGGACATGGCGGTGACTCACCAGCTGCCAGTGATGCTGCATATTCGTAAAGCACATGCAGAAGCGTTGGCCATACTAAAAGCGCATGACTACGATGCACACAAACTTGGCGGTATCGCGCATAGTTTTAGTGGTGGGACGCAAGAAGCCAAAGCATTTGTTAAGTTGGGATTTAAGCTTGGGGTTACCGGTCAAATCACTAATCCCAATGCTAAGAAACTGCGCCGCGCCATTCAAGCAGCGGTTGATAGCTATGGCATTGAATGTTTGGTGATAGAAACGGATTGCCCTGATATGACGCCTATCATGTGTCAAATATCTGACCCTGATTCATCAGTGCCAACTCAAAAATCAGACAGTGCACGAGCCGTACATAATAGAAATGTACCTGCCAACTTGCCATGGGTGTTGCTAAGCTTGAGTGAGTTGCTCAATGTACCACCCGCCAGTTTTGCTAAGCAATTGTGGCACAACAGTTGCAGTGCTTTGCAAACAAAATGGGATTATCCGCTGTCGTAGTGCCACATATTTTAGTCACTGACGGTTTATTGTATGGCTAGCCATTGATATGATAGTGAATGAGATAGCCGTGAATAAAGAAATTAACGTAATATAAGCGTCACCAAAATAATTTAAAAGAGCATTTAATCTGTTATGAGTGAAATAAAACCATTTGAGCAAATAATGACAGAGTCCATTGGCACCGAAGACGTTACAAAGACAGAAGAGCTGAGCGAAGACAATGTGCAATATGAGCGCCGTTTTCAAGGTACGCGCACTCTTTATGGTACGACAGCTGTCACTACTTTTGCCGATGCGCATGTATACGTTATTGGCGTCGGAGGCGTTGGTTCTTGGGCAGCTGAGGCTTTGGCAAGAACGGCAGTGGGCACTATTACGTTGATCGATTTGGACGTATTGGTTGCGTCCAATGTCAATCGGCAGTTGCCTGCACTAGACAGCACCTTTGGTGAGAGTAAAATTGCAGCGATGGCCACCCGTATTCGTGAAATTAATCCCAAAGTAACGCTAAACTTGATCGATGATTTTTTAACTGTAGAAAACGTCGCCACTTTATTGCCAAGTCGCGATGAAGCAAAAGCCGCTATCGCTCAAGGCAGACCTATGGTCATTTTGGACTGCGTAGATGATATGAATGCCAAGCTTGCCATCGCGCTACATTGTCGTTTTAATAAATTAAAACTGGTGTGTGCAGGCGGCGCAGGTGGCAAGATAGACCCTA
Source organism: Psychrobacter immobilis (assembly GCA_904846265.1). GTDB lineage: Bacteria > Pseudomonadota > Gammaproteobacteria > Pseudomonadales > Moraxellaceae > Psychrobacter > Psychrobacter immobilis_A. The sequence goes on from CAJHAA010000003.1 coordinate 10,071, forward strand.
GTCAGATTAGGGTGAGTGACTTGCGTGACAGTTACCAAGATCCTTTACTTGCCAAATTACGCAATAAGCTGCGCCACGAAAAAGGCATTAATAGTACACTAAAAGAAAAGTTCGGTATCAAGTGTGTCTACTCTACAGAGCCACCACGTGTAGATAAGAGTTGTCAGACAGGCGGTTTGCAGTGTGGTGGTTACGGCTCAGCAGTAGTGGTCACATCGGTGGTTGCGATGATTATGGTGAGTGAAGCATTACAGTTATTAATAAAACAGGCAGGCATCAAGCCGAGCGTCTGATCTTATTTAATGGAGTCTATCTTGTCTATATTGAACGCACCTAAACACAGCTACCCAGTAGCGGCAGATGAAGTAGAACGCATCAATAAGCTTAGGAAGTATCAGGTGCTCAACGACAATGATGAGCCTGCATTTAAGCGTCTAATTGATCTGGCAAAGCTATTTTTTGATGTACCAGTCGTGACCATCACTTTCATGGACGAAGAAACACAGTATCTAAAATCTGTCCAAGGACTGGGCGGTGTTTGCCGCACGACGCGTGAAGTAGCTATTTGCAATTATACCGTGCTCTCTAACGACGTCTTTGTAGTACCGGACTTAACCAAAGACAGTCGTTTTAGCCACAATCCCCTAGTGACAGAATCGCCATACCTACAGTTTTATGCTGGTGCGCCAATTATCTTGCATGAGGACAATAAAAGCTATCGTTTGGGCTCGCTGTGTGTGATGGATATGAAGCCCAATCATGACTTTGATGAGCAAAAAGCAAAGGTGTTGGCTCAATTTGCGATGATGGCGGCAGATGCCTTGCAGCTACAGGATAAGCAGCGTGATGCCAAACATGCCAATGAGATGAAATCAGACTTTTTGGCCAATATGAGTCATGAAATCCGTACCCCAATGAATGGCATTATTGGTATGGTGGAGATGCTTGGTGAGACCAAACTTAGCAGTGAACAACAAGAATACGTGGACAATATCAAAGTTTCCAATGAGCATTTGATGGCGATCATTAACGGGATTTTAGATTTATCGAAAGTAGAATCTGGGAAAATGACCATTGATTCTATTCCTGTTAACTTATCCGCATTATGTAATGAGGTGGTCAGCCTCTTTGCTGTCAAAGCACGTCAGCGAGGGCTTATTTTAGACTACCATTATACCGAGTCGTTATCGCCCTATGTACAAGGCGATCCGGTACGCCTCAAACAAATTTTAGCAAACCTTGTTAATAATGCGATTAAATTCACTCGTGAGGGCGGGCGAGTCACTATTGATGTCAAACATGTACCCAATTGTCATTGTGATGGTTTTGACAATGACAGCGCTGACCAATATCGCTCTCAAGGTATTTCGGCAAGTGATCTCAGCAAAATAACGGCTCAAGAAGCTATCAGTAATACCATCTATCATGAAGTCATGACCCTATGCATTGAAGTTACAGATACGGGTGTCGGCATCAAAGCTGAGTCATTGGATGCAATATTTGATGCTTATGACCAAGCAAACAAATTCACCCACCGTCTTTATGGTGGCACAGGTCTAGGACTCTCGGTTTGTAAGTCTTTGGTTGATTTGATGGGTGGCTATATCGATGTGGATAGCGAAGTGGGTGTGGGCACTACGTTCAGTGTTTTATTACCGCTACCGACTATCGATGAAAACCAGTATGAGATGTGGCAAGAGTCAAATGACTTTACGATGATTGAGCCGACCCATGAGCGAGCTGGTCATATATTGTTGGTTGAAGACGATACCGTCAATGCTATTATCGCTAAAAAAGCCCTAAATAATAGTGGTCATACGGTCACGCATGTCACTGATGGGCAGCAGGCTATTGAGATTTTTGCGCTCTCACCTGAGCGTTATGATGTTATTTTAATGGACCATCACATGCCTATTCTAGATGGTGTACAGGCCACTATTAAATTGCATGAACTCTATGATCCTCAATCATTACCACCTATTATCGCGTTGACCGCCAATGCAATGGATGGTGAGCGTGAAAAGTATTTAAAAGTTGGGATGCAAGATTACTGTACCAAGCCTTTTAAACAAGAGCAGTTGAATGCATTGGTACAATATTGGCTGATACAGAAACACTCATCAGCAGAGTAGTGTTTTGGTAGATATTTATAGAAGGTTATACGTCATCGCTGTCATCAATAGCGATAGTTCATCCACTATAAAAAATCGCAGCGCTAACCTTGTTTGACATACTTCATATGAATTTTTACTCGGTTGCTTTGGAGTACTTTTTAATCAAATCAACTACAGAGACAATATCAAAGGCAATATTCATAAATAAAAAAAGCTGAACTGCTTTATCAGTGGTTCAGCTTTTTTGTGGAATAACAGCTAGAGGCTAACTGTTAAGTTCTATTATATAAGTCCTATTATGTCGAGCGCTATGACTTTTACATACTATTGGCTAACGCGAGTTTGATAGTCACCTGTGCGAGTATCAACACGTACGACTTCTTCTTGTTGTACAAACAATGGCACACGGACGACAGCACCTGTCTCTAACTTGGCAGGTTTGCCGCCACCACCTGAAGTATCACCACGCACACCAGGATCTGTTTCAGTGATTTGCAACTCAACGAAGTTAGGCGGTGTTACTGAAAGAGGAGTACCGTTGAATAAAGTGATGGTACATAGTGCATTACTGTTTTCTTTTAGCCACTTTATTGAATCGCCCATCGCTGTTTTGTCCGCTTGAATCTGCTCAAAACTTTCAGGGTGCATGAAATGCCAAAACTCACCATCGTTATATAGATAGTTCATTTCAGTATCCATGACATCAGCAGCTTCTAAGCTATCGCCTGACTTAAAGGTTTGTTCCAATACTTTACCACTACGAAGGTTGCGTAATTTAACACGGTTAAAGGCTTGACCTTTACCTGGTTTGACAAACTCGTTTTCAAGAATGGCACAAGGGTTGCCATCGAGCATGACTTTTAGACCAGCTTTAAATTCATTAGTAGAAAAACTTGCCACAAGAAACTCCTAGGGGTTATAAATAGGGTGGTAGATAAGGGAATGAATAGCTTGCTGCGTTAAAATCGCTTATTACGCTAAGTGTTTAAAGGATAGGTCGTATGCTTTGATAGGCTACGCACTAAGCGCGTATAATAGCGACTTTTGGGCACAGGTATTAGGTTGTCATGATAAACCATTTAATCACACAAAAAAACTGGCAAACGCAATTATCCGAGGCCATTACGTCTATCGATGAGCTGTTAAGCATCCTAAGGCTAGAATCATTGCGTGCAGAGGTTTATGTACCTAAGCATTTTGAGCTGCGCGTACCACGTGGATTTGTGGCAAAAATGAGTATCGGCGATAGCAATGATCCTTTACTGAGACAAGTATTGCCTGATCAGCGCGAGCAAATCAAGGTAACGGGCTATGTTGCAGATCCCTTGAGCGAGAATACGCAAAATCCAGTCAAAGGTATGCTGCATAAGTACCAATCCAGAGTATTATTGACCGTGACAGGTGCTTGTGCCATTCATTGTCGTTACTGTTTCCGTCAGCATTTTGACTATAGTGCCAATATGCCGACGGCTGATGCCAAAGAAAATATCATTGATTACATTACCGTACACCCTGAGATTAATGAGGTGATTTTGAGTGGCGGTGATCCACTGAATGTGACAAATAGACGCCTGTTTGCTTGGCTAGATACTTTAGAGTCACTCCCGCAATTGACCACTATTCGTCTGCATACGCGCTTGCCACTGGTCATACCAGCGCGTTTGGATGAGGCGTTATTGACCAGACTGTCTCAAAGTCGCTGTCATATTGTGATGGTCATTCACTGTAATCATGCCAATGAAATCGATGCCTTAACAGCAGAGCATCTACAACGCGCTCGCAATGCTGGCATCACGTTATTAAATCAAGCAGTTTTACTAAAAGGAATTAACGATAGCGTTGAAGTTCAGACTCAATTAAGCCAACGTTTATTTTCCGCTGGTGTGTTGCCTTATTATCTGCATGTATTAGACAAAGTTGCTGGTGCCGCACATTTCGATAATGATGAGCGCTTCGCAATTGAGCTGTATTGGTCATTGTTGGCAGCACTCCCTGGTTATTTGGTACCCAAGCTGGTCAGAGAGCTACCAAATAAACCTTTCAAAGTACCGATTGATATTTACAATGATCGTTAATATAGGCACTATGGTATATTGAAAAATTAGTGAACAAAGCGTGGTTTTTAGAAGATGGGCGTGCGGTTAGATGATGCTATAGAGCTTAATCGTTACTAAAAATGGGTGCTGTCGATTTTGATGGTTGCTGCTGATTTGTATCTTTTATCTTGTATTGTTGCATACGGCATGGTTGAATATTTGCCTCCTGCCAAGTTACTCAAGGTTACTAGGAATACTGATGATAACTTTATCGACGTTTCAAGAGCACCTATCTTCTACAGAGGCATTGCCAGTAGCTTCTAAGCGATCCGCTAATGGCCAAGAAGGTTATTTGCTAAAATTGTTGGCAGCGTTACCTTCGCAAACGCAAGCACAGCAAGCTGAACAATTGGCAAAAATACTTACGGTACTACGCGTGGCCAATATAGATGATTCGCAACGTCTTACCCTTATGGCGACAGTGATAGACGCCTCAGATCAGTTAATTGCCACTTTGCGACAGTCTTATATTTATGAGACAGGTGCGCTTAGCGACATTCAAATAGGTTATGTGGCTCAAATAAAGTCGCTATATTATTCAATGATTATGGTCTATGACAGAGTGATACGTCATAAAACCTCATTGCTCAATAATCAGCGAAAATACGCTGCAAGCAATGGCTGGCAGCGCTATTTTAATGGTGATAAGTCTTCATCAACGACACTCGCCATTGCTATTTATCAGACGCTGCAGATGTATCAGAAGCTATTGGGCGAAGAAGCACTGTGCTATCAAAAACCCTCATCTTACTTATGGCACAAAATCAATCAACTGTATTACCTTGCTTATCAGTACCATGCGGCTGAGATTAATATGAGTGTTACGGCAGGCACCCAGCGTGCCAAGACGGTTCATCAGCTGTATTGCCAAATTTGTTTATACAGTCTATTAAATGTACGTGCCATGCGTCGTCCCAATATTCTGCTCGTCCAACGTTTGTTACCTGAATGGGCTAAGCATATCGTTGCGACGATTGAGCCAACCACCGAGACCCGCGTGTTCGTTGATTTACAAAGTGACAATCCGCCAACTTACCTGACGGCCAGTTCTACAATCAACCCATACGATGATCGCTATCACTGTTTATTTATAGAAATTGCCCCGCTGGTTGAGTATCTTAAACGACGCAAACAGGCTTTAGTTAAGGAAGGGGGTGACGGCGTTGAGAGTCACTTGCTTAATAAAATAGCGATGACGCTCAATTACCGCTATTTACAGCCGCCGCTTACCCTAGCGACTAAACATAGTGCGAAAGAAGACGCTGTTTTGATTACAGGTTTTAATAATATTCATTACCGGGTGAGCCATTCGCATAGCTTTACCAGTTTAATCGCTATAAAAGAGTTACCAGATGAGCAGCGTCCTCGTTATGATACCGTGAATAAAAAACAAGACAGCAGCCACGTATTAGCCAGTGAAACCTTTGATCGTAATGATGATTTGTCATTATTTCGTACCCTGCGACTATCACCAACAGTAGATATTTTAAATAAAGACCGCTTTCATAATGATGGCTTTCATAAAGACAGTCTTAACATAGTGGCTGATGAGAATGCATCTGCGACGACTGCACCGCCAGCATTACATATGATGAGCCTTTTTTTAGTCTGTCGATCTGATACAATTACGCCGCCTGATTGGTCGATGGGTGTGGCGCGCTGGCTTGATTTTGATAGTAAAAACCCGGAGATCGAGTGGCAAGTACTTGGACATCAGCTAGTGGCTTGTGGCTTGCGTTTAGAAGGTAGAGAAACGCGTAGTCGCCATTTTGTGCCAGCATTTATTCTTGGTAGAGATGAGCGACTACAAACCACTGGTACTTTAATTGTACCAACTTCTTACTTTCAGACCGATGATAGAGTCATTATGCGTATTAATAGCAAACAAACCCCTTTACGTTTGGGACAGAGGTTGCTGATTACGGATGAATTCAGCCAGTATGAGGTGGTGCAGCTTTAGTTTGTTTGAGCGTCTATTGAAAAGTTGTCAAATAGTAATGTCAATAAATGCTGGTTTAAAGGTTACTTCATTGAATTTTTTATTCGATAATAGCAGTGAATAAATGTACTGAATAATGATGATAAGTTAGTCTGCAATCAGTCAAGTTATTGTCTATAATGATTGATACAGTTATGTTGGTTTATACGATGTTTTTGCTTCGCCAAGATGTCGCCTTGATTCGAAAGACGATGCCAGTCTACTAAAAACCGCTAAGCCTATCCCTGATAGTATTTTCCTTGCTAGGTTAATGCTTGGAAAAGGTATAGGGTATCAAACATAAAAATAAGATCACAAGATCCAAAAGGCTTCTTATGCGTACTCAGTCCATCTTAAACCTCTTAGTCATTGATGACGATCAGCTCTATGCTGAGCGCCTTGTGCACTTACTAGGTTGCTATTATGACACCATCAATTTAGGGTTTTTGGACGATAAAGAGGAGCTGTTAAAGTCACTGCGACAACCGTGGGATGTCTTGGTGTTTGGCAATGCTTATGATATGAGTTTCACCGACGTGGTGGGCGTCGTTCAAGAGCAAAGTATTGATTTGCCTATGATCTGCCTATTCAATGAAGAGATGGCAGCGTCCTCCAATAACGATGAGGGGCTACCTGATATTATTAGCGGCACGATGGTCAAATCGCTCAAAGTAGACCAAGAGATGGCAGTAGTGATGTCTATCTGTCTACAGCATGATAATTTACGCAGTCGCCGTGAGCTTAGAACGTTGCGCCATGTTCTCTCTGAAGCAGAGCAACGCGCCAATGTATTGATTAAAAACTCTAAAAGTGCGGTCGCCTATATTGATCAGGGTATCCATATTTTTGCCAATGATCCTTATCTTCAGCTTTTTGGTTTTGAGTCAATGAATGATGCCATAGGCGTGCCTGTTGTTGACCTGATTGCAGGCGGTGATAACGTTAAGGGTTTCAAACAGTTCTTACGTCAATTTGATAAAGGTAGCCGCCAAGAAGTCGAGTTCAATTTTGAAAGTAAGCGGATGGATGGCAGTACTTTTGAGGCAAAGCTACAATTGGCAGCAGCGACCTTAGATGGCGAGCCAGTGACGCAGGTTATTATCCAACAAAACCATAATAACAGTGCGGAAGTCGCCAAGCGTTTGGCGGCCGCTGAATGCAAAGACAGTCTGACAGGAATCAACAATCGCCGCGGCTTTGAAGAACAAATGGCAATCGTGTACCAGCAAGCACGTCAAGGTGTACTGACGGCTGGGCTTTTGTATATTCAGCTCGATAATGTCGGTAAAATAAGAAGCAGTCTAGGTTTGCAAGGGGTAGATGCGACCGTCAAGCAAGTCGCCTATGCATTAGATGAGCTGATATCAGACGGGCATGTGAGTCGTTTTAGTGATACCGCCTTTACCATACTGGTCGAGGATAAGAGCACCACAGAGCTTGAAGAACTGGCTAAGCAAATTGGTTCACGTATCAGTGATATGCTCATTGAAGTAGATAAGCGTACGACCAGTACGACTGTCAGTATTGGTATTGTCAAAATCGAAACCAATACAGCAGAGCCAAGTATCGTGCTCGAACGTGCGATGGATGCCATCAATCAGATTATGATAGAGACCTCTAATCATGGCGGCACCTATCATTTGTACGATCCAAGCGAGCATGCCAATAGTGATGATCATGCCCTTGCCGAATCTTTAGTTGATGCCATTGCCAATAGCCGTTTTGAGTTATCTTTCCAGCCAATATATGATATTAACAATGACCGAAGTGACTTTTTTGAAGTATATCTGCGGTTGCCATTGGCGGATGCCGACAATACGATATTGACACCTGATCAATTTATGGCAGTCGCCAAGACGCATAAATTGCTCGAAAAAATAGATCGTTGGGTGCTCATCAATGCCTGTAAAAAGGTTAATGAGGTACGTAAAACACATCCTGAAGCCAGATTGCTAGTGCAATTGACTAGTGCCTCATTGATAGACAAAAAACTGCCTAGTGTTGCCAGTCAGCTTATAAAAGCGGTGGGCGGTGCAGCTGGTGTGCTCACCTTGCAGTTCAACGAAAAAGATGTCTCAGACCATCTCACAGTGGCAAAAACACAATTTGCCGCCCTTAGCCAAGTCAGCTGTCAGATGGGCATCAATAATTTCGGTTCTTCTGCTAAATCCATAGAGATTGTCAGTTTTGTGCAGCCAGATATGGTGCGTTTAGCACGCAGCTATGTGGATGGCATTGACTCAGCAGACAATTTAGAAACTGTCAAATCACTTATTATGCGTACGAATGAAGTCAATGTGGACGTATTGATGCCTTATATTGAAGATGCGGCAACCATGTCCGTTGCTTGGAGCGTGGGCGCGCGCTATTTACAAGGCTATTATTTAGAAGAACCCAGCAGTACGATAAAAGTTGCGACCTAAAGTCATTGAGAGTGCGTTTGATATGCAACTATCAACAGTGCCTATTTATGGAATATTCTACACGGCTTAATCGTTCATAAATTCTTTATCGTCATACATTACAAAAGTTTTACTCAAACTGTCCTATAAGCGTTGTTTATTGGCTCGATATGCCCCAATAAATAACGTTATGTTTTTACAAACAGCTATTTAGACGTGAAGAGGGTTCCACTTTGCATGTGTTTGACCCTTACCTTATTATCTATATTGTTCACCTATAGCTGACACTCCTTAACCAAAGATTGCCGAAAATGCCCATCATTAATAAATATCAAATAAGCAGTATATTTGCTGCTGTTTTATTGCTCAGCGCTTGCGGAGAAAGTACGCCACCGGATCATCGTGCTGCTGTGACATTGCCGCTCTATACGGAAGGTGATGCTGATAACGGCGCGATCATTTATCAAGACGCTTGTGGTCAATGTCATCAGCTGAATGCGGGGCTCAACAAAAAAGGTCCGCAGCTGATGAATATATACGGTGCGCCCGCCGCAGAGCTAGAAGATTACACCTATAGTGACGGGCTAAAAACATCAGGTTGGGTATGGGATGCGCAAACGCTCGACCCTTATATTGCAGATGCAGAAAAAGCCATGCTAGACTCAAAAATGCTATCAAACCCGATGCCCGATGCGCAAGAACGCGCAGATGTCATCGCTTATCTGTCAACGCTTCGTGCCGCCGTGCCGATAATTGAAGATGACTCAAAGCAATAGCCAGTTTATGGTGTGTCCTCAAGCTAAACGAAAGCGACTAAATGGGCTAAAGATGGTTAAATTTTGCCAAATCATGTCAAAAAATTGGTTAATATCTTGATGGTATCTGTGCTATTTTCCTTGTTTGGCTGCCATTTATCTCATTTTTATCACCACTTTCAAAATAAGAACACGCCCTAGAAACACTAATCCCATAAGAAATGAGCCAATAATTGACTATGACCCACGCAGCCATCGATAGATCCATTACAACACTACATCAATCAGCAGCAGAGGTGATTCATAAGCCGACCTTTAGCGCTGCCGATTATCATCACAATCAGCAAAAAATTGCCCAACTTATGGCGCAGTTAAATCATATTGTGTTAGATAAGCCGCAAGTGGTTAAGCTTGCGCTGAGTGGTATTTTGGCAGGTGGACATTTGTTACTGCAAGATCTGCCGGGTATGGGCAAGACGACATTGGCGCAAGGCTTGGCGCAATTATTAGGCTTGAGCTTTAGCCGTGTACAGTTCACCAATGATATGCTGCCAGCAGATATTTTGGGGATGAGCATTTATGATCAAAAGAAACAGCAATTTGAGTTTCGAGCAGGTCCTATTTTTACTCAGCTGCTACTCGCTGATGAGATTAATCGCTCTAGCCCTAAGACGCAAAGCGCGTTACTAGAAGCGATGGAAGAACGACAAGTCACCCAAGATGGGCAAACCTATCCTTTGCCGCAGTCGTTTTTTGTCATTGCAACCCAAAATCCTCTACAGCAAGCAGGTGTCTATCCGCTTCCTGAATCGCAGCTAGATAGATTCTTACTATGCTTGTCGCTTGGTTATCCGTCGCCTACCGCAGAGCGTGAGCTATTAAAAGGTCAGGATCGCCGCGAGCTACTAAAAAATTTAGATGCGCTGCTTGATACCGAGGCGGTCTTATTAGCACAGCAAGGTGTTAAACACGTTTATGTCGCGGATGTGGTCTTGGATTATCTGCAGCGATTGGTCGCAAAGACACGAGCAAGCTCCGAGTATCATGGCTTATCACCGCGCGGAGTATTGTCGCTACAGCGTGCCGCGCAGGCTTATGCGTACGTATCGGGGTATATGGAAGTGACACCTGAGGATATCCAAGCGGTGTTTGCCGCGGTCACAGATCATCGTCTCGGTCAGCGTTTTGTCCCAGCGCATGTGACTGGTGGGCAGGCGACGCAGACAATCGCGCAACGTATATTGGCAGAAGTGGCTGTTATCAATTAAATGGTGGTTATTTAAATAGTTGTTATTTCAATCACTGTTATCTGAGCACTTATTTTTTAGTTGTTTGTTGTTTCATAGCGTATTTGTTTTAAAGCTATCACCAATTATGAATGAGAGTATCAATTTTATGGTAAGGATAGGGTAGTCATGAGCTTTTTGCCAAAAGCCTTAACCGTACCAGCCACTTCAGCATTAAGCCGTTGGTTTGCCTCGCGTGCGCCCAAAAGCGATAGTGCTATCCTCAATTTGCGTAACGTCTATATCTTTTTTAGCCGTGAAGGGACGCTATATGCAGTGTTATTAATCATCACCTTTATCGCTGGCATTAACTATGGCAATAACTTGGTGTTAGGTTTATGTTTTTATTTGGTCAGTGTCTGGCTTATCAGCTTTCATGTAACCTTTGCGCACATTTCAGGTCTGCAAGTACGTTTGCTTGAAGTGACTATGGCAGAAGCGGGCGCGCCTGTTTGGGTGACTTTACAGTTGCGCAGTGAGAGCCGTCAACCGAGACGACAGTTGTTATTTAGCTTTGAGCAGGCTGATGACAAGGCTAATAGCAAGAAAGATAAAAAAGTCCATAAAAAAATCAAACATAGCGCTGATAATAAGCACTCAATACTGGTGACACGACTGCAAGGCGAGCAAGTGATTCGCTTGCCAGTACCGACGCAGAATCGTGGGCAGTTTGAATTACCACGCTTAAAAATAAAAACGGTTTATCCGTTAGGTATCATGAGGGCATGGTCCTATGTTTATTTTGCCCGTACTGCTTGGGTCTATCCAAAACCTGAAGTGTTTGATTGGCAGGCGCAGTATGCCGTTGCCAGTCAGGAGGATTTGCCAACAGGTGGGCAATATCGGCAAGGTCAAGATGATTTTGAGCGGCTAGATAACTACGTTGAAGGCGAGTCGCTGGCACGGGTGTCGTGGGGACATGTAGCACGTGGTCAAGGCATGTTGACCAAGCACTTTGCTGATCCAGTCGGTCATGAGCAAACGTTGGATTATGCGGATATGCCAGCAGCACATCATGAGCAAAAACTGGCACAACTGGCGTATGGGGCGATGAAATTAGGTGAGCTGGGCGTGATATTTCATATGCGCTTACCCAATGACACCCATTCTACTGCACCAATGGGTGAAGGCGACAGTTTTGCACAAGCGTGCTTGCTAAGGTTGGCGAAAGCACAATGACTAATAGGACCAACTCAAAAAAAATCCCTACAAAGGAAGCTGAAAACACATTTATAGGTTTTCCTGAAACAAGTCCCACAAGCTTTGAGCAGTTGGCACTGGGTCAAAACGTCACTGATCGTGTTCTACAGGATAGCGCTGCAAAATGGACTCGTAAGCTATTCGCCTTACCTGCTTATTATTGGGTACTAATTGCTCAAATTACCGTTATTTTACCTCATGCGGCGCATCTGCCGTTTTGGTTGATAGGTTTTGCGGTGGTCAGCATCGCCGCACAGCTACCGTCTATAAAAGCTAAGTTCAAAAAAATAGCGCATTTAAAACGTGTCTATCAAGGCATGCAAATGCTCGGCTTTTTATTGGGGCTGGCAGGTCTATGGCTGACTTACAATACAGCGTTTGGACTGGATATGGGCGTGGCGTTTTTAGTGCTATGTCTCATTAGCAAGCTGTGGGAGGTGTATAAACGGCGTGATGCTTATGTGGTATTAAACCTATCATTGTTTGTACTGGCGGCATTGTTTTTGATGGATCAAGGACTGTTTACGACTTTAGAAGTTGCGATTGGTGCGATTATCGTGTTGCTCGCGTTCATTGCATTAAACGATGATGGCAATGCTCGTGGTGATGGTCGTCTGCGTACTTTGTGTGTGCTGGGTGTTGGTGCGCTACCGTTATTGGTGGTGTTGTTTTTGTTTTTTCCACGTTTACCACCGCTATGGTCCGTTCAGCTCTCAGGTCAGCAAGCAACCACGGGTGTCTCCGACAGTATGTCACCTGGTGATTTTGCTAATTTGGGACAATCAACTGAGCTGGCATTTCGGGTAGAGTTTAAAAATGACCGCCCACCACAGCAGCAGCTCTATTGGCGCGGTTTGGTATTTAGTGACTTTGATGGGGTGACTTGGCGTCCTAGCCCTCAGCAGCGACAGTGGCAATCGGTATCGCAAAGACCCACTTGGATTGAAAACGTGTTTGCTACCGTTCCTGAAGCCGAGCAAGTAGCACCAAACAGCTATCAAATTATCTTAGAACCTACCCAACAAAACTGGTTATTTGGACTTGATTACCCGTTTACCAATCAACCAAATATTAGTACTACCTCAAATTTCACGTTATTAAATAACCAACCTATTACGCAGCAATTGCGCTATAACGTATTACAGTTCTCGTCGATGCGTATCGACCCTATACTCAGTGATAACTCAAGGCGTCGAAATCTAGCATTGCCAAGTGAGGGTAATCCACAAACACGAGCATTGGCTAAGCAGCTTTTTGCGCAGTCAGGCTCTGATCCTGTGCGTTATATGGTGGCTATTGAGCGCTGGATCAATCGAACGGACTTTCGTTATACACTATCGCCGCCACGGTTAAATGATAACCGTATTGATGAGTTTTTGTTTAATACCAAGGCAGGGTTTTGTGAGCATTACGCTTCAAGCTTTACCTTTATGATGCGCGCAGCTGGCGTACCAGCACGAGTCGTGGCAGGCTATCAAGGTGGCGAGCTAAGTCGTGGCGGTGATGTTTGGGAAGTGCGGCAGAAGGATGCGCATGCGTGGACTGAGGTTTGGCTAGAAGGTCAAGGCTGGGTACGTGTTGATCCCACTGCCTTTGTTGCTCCTGAGCGTGTGGAGCAAGGGATGGATGCGCTAACACAGTCTCAAGGCGCAGCAATGTTTGGTGATGGTGCAGGTGCAGGTGCGCAGTTTAACTATCAACAGTATCAAATGCTACAAACCTTACGTCGTTTCTCAGATCAAGCCAGTTATTATTGGCAAAAAGACGTCGTTGGCTATGATAAGGATAAGCAAGCTGGCTCATTGCTTAAATGGTTCAATATCAAATCTATCATGCAGCAAGTTATCTGGTTGGCGGCGAGTGCTATTACGGTCATGGTTATTTTGGTATTTATCATCTGGTATCGACGCCGCAAGCACTGGCATCCAGCAGATTTGCCACTTATGCAGCTGTCACAGCGTATAGCTAAGCAAGATAAATCATTAGCTCGTACCGATAGCGAGGGACAGCTAGCATGGCTTGAGCGCTTAGCCAGTGCTATTGATAGTCGCAATGATACAAATGTCAATGATGAAGCTAAGACAAGTAATGCTAGTACATTAACGGACAGTGATCATCCTGACGTTATTCAAGAAAAAATCACGCAAATCAGACAAGATTATCGTCAGCTACGCTATGGACGTTTAAGTACCGTTGAAATCAATGACAATGGATACCAGAAAGTACTTAAGCAGCTGAAAAAAAATGTACACGATTTATTATAAGTCCATTTAGCCAGCAGTACTTATTAACTAGCAGTACTTGTTAGCGACAGTTATTAGCGATAGTGAGCGGACAAATGATAGATAAATTTGGAACAAACCATGCGTAGCACTAAAGACCGTATTCGCCATGCCTTAGGGTTTGAAATCATCGGTCTATTGATTTTTGCACCGCTAGCAAGTTGGGTATTTGGCTTTGAACTGCATTCAATGGGTGTAATAGCATTGGCAGGCTCTATCGTCGCGACGGTGTGGAATTATTTTTATAATATCTTATTGATAATGCCCTGCTTAAACTACGTGGTGATGTAAAAAAGACAGTTCCTATACGAATATTACACGCTGCACTGTTTGAAGGTGGTTTGCTGGTGCTGTTTTTACCTGCCATTGCTTGGTACTTGGATATCAGTTTGTGGGATGCTTTTAAAATGGATATCGCTATGGCGACATTTTATTTGGTATATGCTTTTGTCTTTAATTGGGTTTACGACAGAGTGTTTCCTATTGTTGAAGCTGATTGATGCTTCAGGACAAAAAATGAATAGGCAAGGTAGGATGTATGGCGATATATGTGGATTTTATGCAAATAGAATTTAAAGGCTATAAGTGGTGTCATCTATTAGCTGATACATTACAAGAATTGCATGATTTTGCAGCATTGATTGAATTAGATGCGCGCCTGTTTCACCGTAACGCCAGCTATCCGCATTATGATGTCACTGTGCAGATGCGAGAAACAGCGATTGAGTATGGTGCAATTCCTGCCGATCGAAGAAAAATTATCGAGTGTGCAAAGAAGCTAAGAGTAGAATTACATACACAAATAGCACAGTCCGATTGTTTGTAATAAATGCATAAACAAATAAAAAGGTGGGTTATGTTTTGGCTAACCCACCTTTTCTGTTTTTTTAGGTCGTGTTTTTTGAGTGTAGTATTACTTAGCAACCGCTGCTGTGCTGACCGCATTTAATGCTTTTGAGATATTATCAATGACGGTATCACAGCCTTCGATATTATGGCGGTCTTTGAGATATTCAGGATTATTGTACGACAACCAAACTTTTTTATCAGCATCTTCACTGATGAGGATTTTTTGTGGTAAGTCGATAGCGACGCTTTGCTCACAATTCATCAATGGCGTACCCGCTTTTGGATTACCAAACATAATCACTTGCGTCGGTCTTAATGTTAAATTGACACCTTGGGCATTCTTTTGGTGATCGACGCGTGCAAATACTTTCATACCTTTGCTTTCAATAATTGCCGCCAGTTTATCAGCAGTATCTTGCACGGAATGATTGCTTTGCATCGTAACCAAGCCTTTTTCGGCATCGATAGCAGTCATCGTTGCTGGCGTTGATGGCATCTTATCAGGCGCGTTTAAAATATTTTCAACACTGGCGCAGGAGGATACGGCTAATGCTAGGGCAGCGATAGAGAGAATCTTAAGCATGAAAAGTCCTTTTATTGTCATTGTTTATTCAGCGCGTGATGGCTGACAACATCGAATATTTAGTGTGAACCATAATATTCCTTGTGCTTAGTAGCATCGATAGTAGCATTGTGCGTAATAAACCGCGCATAGTAAAGCCTCGCATTACAACACACCTTAAAGAATGCCTAAGCCAAAACGCATAGCTAAACCAAATGCTCTGCTAGATAATCGACGAGCAGTCTAATCTTTGGCGATAAATGACGGTTGTGTGGATAGATGGCCCAGATACTTTCTTCAGGCTCTCGATAGTTATTCAATAAGCTGACCAGCTCACCTGATGCTAAGTATTTTTGCACATAATAGTCAGGCAGCTGCACGATACCCAGACCTTTTAACGCAGCATCAACTAGACTGTGACCACTGTTATATTGGACACTGCCAGACACGCGCAGGTTTTTTTCTTTATCAGCGTTTTTTCCAGAATCTATTTTGCCATCTTCTATAAAGTGCCAATAGTCACGTGTGCCAAGTAAGCAGTTATGCTGACTCAGATCGCTCAAAGAATGTGGTATGCCGTATTTTTCGAGATAAGCAGGCGCGGCACAGACGAAATTGGTACGACGGCTGAGCTTTTTTGCCATCATCGTCGAATCACTTAATTTGCCGATACGAATCGCCAAATCATAACCGCCATCAATGAGGTCGATTTTTTGATTGCTCAAAAACGCCGTCACTTCGATATCGCGATATTGCACCATGAAATCATTGACCAGTGGCAATAATTGCTGCTCGCCATAAGTGACAGGAGCGGTCAGTTTAATCCTACCTTGCGGCTTTGATTGTAAATTGCTTACTGCTTGCTCAGCGGCATCCAAGCCATCGAGCACACCGCGGCAGTGCTGATAAAACACGCGACCTTCTTCAGTCAGTGATACCTTACGCGTCGTGCGATACAGCAGTTTAATATTCAGTCGCTTCTCTAAAGCGCTTATCTGTCGACTGACCTGCGCGGTAGAAATGCCCAATTCTTTTGCCGCGCGTGTAAAGCTTTCGTAATCTGCTACATAAACAAATTCGCTAATACCATCCCAGCGCATGATTATTACCACTGTGTAAAAGATATTTGCAAATATAGCACATTGTTATCGCTATAGAAAAAACTATAATAGTCAGTATAAAGCTTTACAGACTGCTACAACTGCCGCTTGCCTCCATTCAACAAGCAAGATAAGCTGAATAGAGGTCTGCGCTTAATAACCCATAAAATGAATTAAAAAGAGAGATAACGATGTCAGATAAATTTATTAAATCAAAAGCCGCCATTGCTTGGGGTCCAAATGAGCCACTATCTATCGAAGAAGTGGATGTGATGCTGCCCCGTAAAGGCGAAGTATTGGTAAAAATCGTGGCAAGCGGCGTCTGTCATACTGATGCATTTACTTTATCTGGTGAAGACCCAGAAGGTGTGTTCCCAGCGATTTTAGGTCATGAAGGTGGCGGTATCGTTGAGAAAATCGGCGAAGGCGTCACCAGTGTGCAAGTTGGCGATCATGTCATTCCTTTATACACAGCAGAATGTGGCGAATGTAAAATGTGCCTATCAGGCAAAACCAACCTGTGCTCAGCAGTACGTGAGACTCAAGGTAAAGGCTTAATGCCAGATGGCACCACGCGTTTTTATAAAGACGGTGAGCCAATTTATCATTATATGGGCTGCTCAACCTTCTCTGAATATACCGTGTTGCCTGAGATTTCTTTAGCGAAAGTGAACAAAGAAGCACCACTAGAAGAAGTATGCTTATTAGGTTGCGGTGTCACCACGGGTATGGGTGCAGTGATGAATACGGCCAAGGTAGAAGAGGGTGCGACGGTCGCAATCTTCGGTCTCGGCGGTATTGGTCTATCAGCGGTCATCGGTGCGGCAATGGCAAAAGCCAGTCGTATCATTGCTATTGATATCAATGAGAGCAAATTTGAGCTGGCTAAAAAGCTTGGCGCGACTGACTGTATCAATCCTAAAGATTATGACAAACCGATTCAAGAAGTCATCGTTGAATTGACCGATGGCGGCGTTGATTATTCATTTGAGTGTATCGGTAACGTCGATGTCATGCGTTCAGCGCTTGAGTGCTGCCATAAAGGGTGGGGCGAGTCGGTCATCATCGGGGTCGCAGGCGCTGGACAAGAAATCTCTACTCGCCCATTCCAATTAGTGACTGGTCGCGTCTGGCGCGGTTCAGCATTTGGCGGCGTAAAAGGTCGCAGTGAATTACCAGGTTATGTTGAGCGTTATTTGGCTGGTGAGATTCCACTACAAGATTTCATTACCCATACCATGCCATTAGAAGATATTAACGAAGCGTTTGATTTGATGCATAAAGGTGAAAGTATTCGTACGGTTATTCATTTTTAAAAATCATTATTAATAATAGTGATTATAGATTTAGCCTTATAAAATAGCAGTATGCTAAACCAAAAACGCCGTCCTTATATAGGGCGGCATTTTTTTTGTCATTGGCAATTATTTTTGAGCGGAAAAAATTATCTGTTCGGCAAGCGTGGTTAGATTTGCTGCGACAAAGTCTGGCGCTGGAACGTTTGGCGCTGATAATAAAGCATTGTGCGGTCGCGTGAGAAATGCCCCTCGGCAGCCAACTGCTTGCGCGCCAATCGTATCCCAAAGATGACAAGCGACAAGGCACAAACCCGATACGTCAATAGACAATGCGTGAGCGACCATTTGGTAGGTTTCAGGTGCAGGCTTGAATCTTGCTACCTGCTCAACACTAAAGTGCTGTTCAAAAAAATGGCTGATGCCGGCTTTTTCAAGCGGGGTCGGGGAAGCGCTATTTGCTGAGTTGGTCAACGTCACCAGTCGAAACCCTGCCTCACGCAGCTTGGTTAATGCTGGAACTACATCAGGGTGAGCAGGCATTTTGCTCATACGCTCTTTTAATTCGTCGACATCACTATCTATCAGCCTAACGTTATAAATATCAGCGGTCATCTGTAAGGCACTGACGCCAAGCTCGCCAAAAGGCGTATAAAGTCCTGATAACGTCATGGTTTGCGAATATAGCACCAATTGCGCAAACCATTCTCTTAGTAGCATTTTATTGCCAAATAGGCGAGCGAATAATGGTTCAAGAGTGGTAATGTCGAGTAGCGTCTCATTGACATCAAACACGATAATAGGAAGGGATTTATCAGAGGACATAAGGGATCCTTTTAGGAATAGCAAACGAAATCTTGCCAAAAAAAATTTTTCAGAGAAGCTAGTCTGGCAAGTCAGCCAACTGCTGCAAGATATTCTTGAAATTTTCCACGCCTTGTGCACCGCTAACCAGATGACGCTTATTAAAAATTACCGCTGGGACGCTTTGAATGCCTTGTTGTTGCCAATGTTGCTCTTCTGCGCGCACCTCTTTAGCAAACCTTTGGTCTGCTAACACGGCTAGTGCCTCATCACGATCTAGTCCAATCTCTGCTGCGATATCAGCAAGCACGGCATTGTCAGAAATATTGCGACCATTGGTAAAATGAGCGACGAATAACGCCTGCTTTAAGTCATGCATGCGACCTTGCTGATCTGCCCAGTGCAGCAATTGATGCAAGTTGAACGTGTTGTGCATGCGCGTGTCATCGTTAAAGTTAAACGTAAAGCCAACCTCATTACCCGCTTCCATTAATCGAGCACGGCTAGCATCAGATTCTTGCTTGCTCGACCCATATTTCTCCATAATATGTTCACGCATATTTTGTCCTTCGCGTGGCATATTTGGATTAAGCTCAAACGGATGCCAGTGAATCTCGTGTTCGGTGTTGGTTTGCTTGAGGGCTTCTGCCAGCTGGCGGTAACCAATGACGCACCAAGGACAAACAACGTCTGAGACGATATCGATGCGTAGTGGCTGCTCTGAGAATAACTGCTTTGAATGTTCCATATCTATCTGCCTAATTCAGTATTTATTTTTTATATAAGCTGTCTGTGGTCGACCGCCTTATAAATCAATGCTCATTATCAATACTAATTAACTAATGCTAAGAGAATGAGGGAACGATTACAATATCGTCTAAGTTACTGTTTAATGAGTGTCCGTCTAATAAGTATCTGCTTAAATAACTGTTCAAATGGCGGCTCAAATAACTCAGCGATGCACTGAATCATCAGTAACGTAATAACAAAATAGGTGACTACTTAACCAATCTGTAACGGTCATCAAACGGGTTTTTGCTTAAAGTGGCGGTACTAAAAATCTTGGAGTCATAAATGAAAAATATCACTGAAGCCATGAACTGGCGTTACAGCACCAAAGAGTTTGATACCAATAAAAAAATATCAGCAGCAGACTTTCAAAGTTTAAAGGATATCCTGCGACTTAGCCCATCAAGCACTAATATTCAGCCTTGGCATTTTGTAATCGCTGATGATGAGGCTGGCAAGGCACGTATCGCACAAGGTACACAAGGGATGTTTGATTTCAACACGGCAAAGGTAGAGCAAGCCTCCCACGTCATCATTTTCTGTAGTCGTATCTATGCTGATGATGAATTTTTGCATGAAGTATTGGACAAAGAAGAGGTGGATGGTCGCTTCGCAGAACCAAAATTCAAAGAGCAAATGCATCAAGTGCGCAAAATGTTTTTGGACATTCGTCGTTATGAGCAAAAAGACGAGCCGCATTGGCTGGTCGAGCAAGTGTATCTAAATATGGGTGCATTGTTGCTGGGTGCTGCTACTTTAGGCATTGATGCTGTACCGATGGAAGGTGCTGATCTAAAGGCACTCGATGAAGAATTTGAGCTACGTAGCAAAGGCTACACAGCCGTTGCCGTTATCTCACTTGGTTATCGTAGCGAAGACGATTTTAATGCCGATTTGCCAAAATCTCGATTGAGTGAAGCGAGCATAATTACTAAAGCGTAATGCCCGACTGGTATTTTTAACTGACTATATTGAACTCAAATAGTGTTATAAACGACCTGTTTATAGCGCTATTTTTTTTTGCTAATAAAATGAGTTTTTGAGTTTCATTTATAAAATTGATAGTGAATAAGCGAGATAGAATAGTGGGAAGTAAAGTTTTCATAGATTAAAAACTACACTGTAATAACTACAAAGTGAAAACAAATCGACATTTCTAATAAGTCATAATAAATCGATTGGCGCGACTTTTAAGGAGCGTTTAACCCTATTTTTTTTGATTATCTGCCAGCGAGAAGCCAGCATGTCTACCTTGAACTTAACCATTAATAAGCAAGATTATCAGCTCGACAATCTTGATTCACGCACGACCTTACTCGATGTCTGTCGTCAGCACCTCAAAATTACGGGACCTAAAAAAGGCTGTGACCATGGTCAGTGCGGCGCTTGTACCATACTTATCAATGGGCGTCGGATCAATGCCTGTTTGACCTTGGCAGTTATGCACGATGGTGATGAGATTACCACGATTGAAGGTATTGGCATGCCCGAATCTTTGTCAGCGTTGCAACAAGCCTTTAAAGATAATGATGCGTTTCAATGTGGTTACTGTACCCCTGGGCAAATTTGTTCAGCAACAGCGCTGATCGATGAGATTAAACAAAACTGGCCCAGTCATGTCACTACAGATTTGCAAAATCCTGATGGGTTGCTGGTTCAAGAAATCGCTGAGCGTATGAGTGGCAATATTTGCCGCTGTTCTGCTTATCCCAATATTATTAAGGCCATTTCACAAGTACTAGAAAATGAAATGAAGGGTTCATCTAAAACTGACGCAGTACAAAAATCAGAGGTGACGGGTATTTGGTCACTATCACCTAGTGAAGCGCAGCTAGGTAGTCAATCTATGAAGAATAAGACGGCAACTAGCAGGTTAGGAGATCGCTCATGAAACGTTTCGAGTATAGCCGTGCTACCGCGCCAGAGCAGGCAGCCCAATCTGCTAGTGTAAAAGACGCCTCATTTATCGCAGGGGGTACCAACCTTTTAGATTTAATGAAGTTAGAGATTGAAACGCCAGTTAAGCTGGTCGATATCACTCGTTTGGCGTTAGCACAAGTCGAGACGACTACAGACGGCGGCTTACGTATCGGTACGCTAGTGACCAATAGTGATTTGGCGGCGCATCCTGAGGTTATTGCCAATTACCCAGTGCTATCACGGGCGATTTTGGCAGGTGCGACGGGGCAGTTGCGTAATAGAGCGACGACGGGCGGTAATCTATTACAGCGTACGCGTTGTTATTATTTTTATCAGACAGACAGCGCCTGCAATAAACGCAAGCCAGGTTCTGGTTGCCCAGCGATACGTGGCGAAAATCGTACCTTGGCAATTTTGGGTACTAGCGATTCCTGTATTGCTCAACATCCATCTGATATGGCCGTCGCGATGCGCTCATTAGATGCCACTGTTGAGACGTTAAAAACGGATGGTTCAACGCGTAAAATCGCGATTAAAGACTTTTATTGTTTGCCAAAAGACACGCCACATATCGAAAACGTTTTAGAGTCTGGTGAGCTTATCACTCATGTGGTGTTGCCAGCGCCTGTCAGCGGTATCCACACTTATGACAAAGTGCGTGATCGCGCGTCCTATGCTTTTGCCTTAGTCTCCTGTGCCGCGATCATAGACGTGACTGATAATGGGCGTTTGGACACAGTGCGCCTAGCATTCGGCGGTATTGGTACTGAGCCATGGCGCAACGAAGCCGTTGAGGCATTACTAACGGGCACTGATGGTAATAATGATGTGATCAAACAAGCAGCGGACTTATTATTAAAAGAGGCTAAAGGTAGTGGTCAAAATGATTTCAAAATACCGCTGACTCGTCGTCTACTCAAACAAGTTATTCAACGCGCATTAGCGGGCAAGGGAGCATAATCATGTCGTTATTGGATTCAATATTGCCAGCAGAACCGACCAAAAAGATGATGATGAATGCGCCAGTTGAATCACTTTTTGACAAAACAGCGAGCAAGTTGGTGGGCAAACCCATCAACCGAGTTGAGGGATCACTCAAGGTCAGCGGTCAAGCACCTTATACGGCAGAGATTTATTTAGACAATCAAGCCTATGGTGTCTTGGTGAGCGCAACGATTGCCAAAGGACGCGTTAAGCAAATTGATAGCAGCTCTTTAGAGGGTATTCCCAATATTATTAAAGTAGTTACTGATCCTGAGCATTTTTTGCGCAATGCACAACAGGGCGGTGCAACCAAATCACCTAAGCAAGGCGTTAGTGAAATCTTTTATCATGGTCAGCCGATCGCGGTCGTCATCGCTGAGACGTTTGAGGCGGCGACAGAAGGCGCAAAAGCACTCAAAGTGACTTATGAGGATGAAACTAATCAGGCGGCATTGAACTTTACGACAGAGCTGCCAAATGCTCATGACGTTAATGAAAAAAAAGGTTCGGATAAAAACTCAGAAAAGGGTAATCCAGAACAAAGCCTCGCAAATGCTGCAGTAACCCTTGATCGCTTTTATCATACGCCAAGTCAAAACAGCGCAGCGATGGAGCCACATGCAACGCTTGCTCACTGGGAAGGTGAGAAGCTGATTATGTACTCCTCTAATCAAATGCTTGCCTCATGCAAAAAGCAAATCGTTGATGCGTTAGATTTGGATTCAGAAAATGTACAATTAATCGCTCGTTATGTCGGTGGGGGTTTTGGTAGCAAGCTGGGGATTTCTCCAGAATCGATAGCCGCCGCACTCGCCGCAAAAGAATTGGGTCGTCCCGTGTTAATCACTATGACACGTCCGCAAGTAATGGAGGCAACGATTAGACGCTCAAACACGCGTCAACGCATTGCTATTGGCTGTAGTGAAGACGGTATTATTGACACTATGATTCATGAGACGGTCTCTAGTAATTTGCCAGAAGAGACCTTTTTTGAGCCAGCAGCGCTCTCTACGCATTATTTGTATCGAGGTGACAATCGCCGAGTTAATTATCAGCAAGTAGATATAAACCAAGTATTGTCAGGCTCAATGCGTGCCCCCGGTGAAGCAGTGGGGCAGATTGCCCTTGAGTGTGCGATGGATGAATTGGCAGAGCAACTCAACCTAGACCCTGTCGAGCTGCGCCGTCGTAATGAGCCTGAGCAAGATCCTAGTAAAGACATCCCGTTTTCAACGCGTAAGCTTATCGCTTGTATCGATCAAGCAGCTGAACAGTTTGGCTGGAATCAACGCAATGCTAAGCCTGCCAGTCGCTTAGAAGGTGATTGGTGGATGGGCATGGGTATGGCAGCGGCAGCTCGCGGCAATAGCTTAGCGCCATCAGAAGCACGGGCGACCCTGCAAATAGATAACTCAAAAGCGCTGGGTGTCAAAGCCGTGATTGAGACAGACATGACCGATATCGGTACAGGTTCTTATACCGTATTTACTCAGGTTGCTGCAGATTTATTAGGGCTACCAATAGATCACATTGAAATGAAGCTTGGTGATACCAGTTTGCCACCTGCGGTAGGCTCAGGGGGCAGTATGGGCGCGGCCAGTTCAGGCAGTAGTATTTACCTTGCTTGTCAGCAGCTACGTGAAATGATCGCAGAAAAAGTCGGTCTATACCCTGACACCATTCAGCTGGATAACGGTCAAATTAAGCAGGTAGGTGAGCATGATGCTAATGTTGTAGAAACAGTGGTGGAAGCAGGAAAAGAAAAAGTAGCAGGTTTGAGCGATAACATCGTAGATAAAGTGGCTGATCTAAAAGATAAATTAGCTGAAATAACGGGAATCTCACTAACTGAATCGAAAGAATATGACTTTAGTAATTTCCAGACTCATTCATTAGCCGATATCGTCGCTCAATATGATGACCAAAAACTCAGTGCCAAAGGTCAAATTGCACCGGGTAAAAATGCCAAAAGTCATCGCCAAGCGTCATTTGGTGCCAATTTTGCCGAGGTCGCTGTACATCGAGTGACTGGTGAAATACGCATCAAGCGTATGACGGGTGCTTTTGCAGCAGGGCGTATTCTCAATCATAAAACCGCAACCTCGCAGTGCTACGGCGGTATGATATTTGGTATTGGTTCTGCATTGATGGAGCAGGTGATTCACGATAAGCATGACGGTCGGCTATGTAATCATAATCTTGCAGAATACCATGTCCCAGTCAATGCGGATGTTCCTCAGCTTGATGTTATCTTGGTAGAAGAGGACGATCCGTATACCAATCCAATGCATATAAAAGGTATTGGGGAAACGGCGATTGCAGGTGCTGCCGCTGCTATTGCTAATGCCGTTTACAACGCCGTGGGTGTACGAGTTTATGACTTTCCTATTACCCTCGACAAATTACTTTATGAACTACCAGAGTAGGTTTTTAGTCAAATAGATGGACAATATAAACCCGCTAATTGTAGTCGTTAGCGGGTTTTATAAGTGGACTAGGATGGATATAGACCGTATATAGATATAAATGATAGATAGTATATAAGAGACATTATGAATCAAATTGCTGATATTCTTAAGCTGGCACGCGAGGCTCAGCAACAACAGGTTGACGCGGTACTAGCAACCGTCGTGCGTACAGAAGGGTCAGCCTATCGCCGCGCAGGCGCAATGATGCTTATCTGTGAAGATGGTCGTTCGGTCGGAATGATTAGCGGTGGCTGCTTGGAGCCGCATATTATCAAACGTGCTTTTTGGCTCACACGTGATGGTGCAAACGTGCAAGTTTACCAAACGGGTGACGACATCGAATATGCTGAAAATGGTAATGTGCGAGCGAGCGTATCAGAAGAGGGTTTTGACTTTGATAGAGGCAGTGATAATAAGGGCACAGATAATAAATACGATGAACAAGATATTGATTTGGACGAGTTAAATTTTGGATTAGGCTGTAATGGGCGCGTACACGTGTTGTTTGAAAGGCTGGCAACGGCAATGTCTTTGTTAAATGTCATCAGTCAGGTTCGTCAGTCTCAGCAGCCAGTAACGGTAGCAACTTTAATTCGCTCTACAATCCATTTTAACAACCAAAATAATCCAAACTCTGAACTTCAAATTGGTGTGCGTCTTAATCTAGATAATTATATCAAGTCAGGAAAACTCACCGCTATCGACGCTAATAATTCAGATAAAGTGGTATCTAATGCTTCAAGCACAGTTATCCATGCAGTTGAAAGTTTATCCGAATATAAAATTCTCCATAAAAATGCTGAGTACGTCATCGTAAAAGATGACAGTGATGATTTAGCCACAGAATGGCTGATTCAGCGCCTACAACCACAGATACGCTTGCTGATTTGTGGTGCTGGCAATGATGTGATGCCGCTAGTTACGATGGCAAAGCTGCAAGATTGGCATGTGACAGTGGTAGACAGTCGAGCGCAATATGCCACGCAGCGGCGTTTTCCTCAGGCAGATAGAGTGATGGTACTGGCGTTAGATGATAGTGATACTTTACTAAAACTAAGTAAAAATGCTGCCGTTGCTTTGATGTCGCATAGTCTCAGCCAAGACCGTGCTCGCCTTGGCGTATTATTAGAGCATGCTAATCACTATAAATATCTTGGACAACTAGGACCGCGCTACCGTACCGAGCGCTTAATCGAAGAAATTAGTACAAGGCTTACAAATCCTGACAGTTTAAACCTAGGTATCAATAAGCTGCATTATCCGATTGGCTATAAGCTGGGCGGAGATGGACCTGAAGCCTTAGCACTGGGTATCATGGCACAAGTCAATGCGGTCGTGCATAATCAGCTGCCGCTAGCAGAAAACTCAGACACTCATCTGTCAAATACTAACTTTACAACGCTATTTTCTACGCATATTGATTCTATAGAGACGACTGCGACAAGTGCTCGTGCCGCGATAAATTTATCATGAGCCGCGACGCATCTATTTTAGCATCTACGCAACTAAAGCCAATAAATCTATCAAAGCCACCAAACCATGCGGTCATTATTTTGGCCAGTGGACTGAGCCTGCGTTTAGGTCAAGCAAAACAGTTACTGTGTAAAGATGGCGAACCCTTAATTTGCTTCATGACCAAACTCGCACTTTCTACAAAACCGCAAGCAATTATTATAGTTATTCCTGATAATCAACCATCAATAGCCAGTGCGATGAATGAATTGGCTTTTCAGTACTCTATGATTCAAATGGTCGTAAATTCTACGCCTGAAATAGGGATGGCGTATAGTTTGGATTTGGCTATTGAGGCAGTCACGCAGTTGACAAGCTCATTAATCGAGCGTGTATTAATCATGGGTGTTGATCAAGTTTTACTCGATGAGCAGCATTTGGTAAAACTGCTGGCAGATAAGCGGTCTGTAGTGGCAAGTACTTATGGTAGCTGGCAGCATTTAAATAACATGAATTTAAATGAAACGTCTGCTGCCACTGCATTGAAGCAAAATATTATCGGACTACCTTTAACGATTGATTGTGATTTACTCAGAGAGTGGCAAGCATTGCTGGTAGGCGATAAGGGGCTGCGTTATTTAATTAGAGAATTGAAGCCCAGTCAGATAAGTACCGTTGTTAATAATCAACTGAGCTATGATATCGATACTCCTAAGCAACTTGCTCATGCCAAGCAAAAAGGCTGGCTGGATAAATAGTATTAATAGTGTCAATCCATAAGTGATAAAAATGATAAATGTGATAGAAACAGAACGTCTTTATCTCAGGCAATGGCAAGCAAGTGACTTTGCTGTTTTTGCTGAAATAAATGCTGATCCTGAAGTAATGAAGTATTTTCCCAAGTTATTAACGCCTAAAGTAAGTGACATCATCGCTAGTAAATGCCAGCAGCTTATTGCTAATCAAGGCTGGGGGCTTTGGGCAGTATGTTTAAAAAATAGCACTAAAACATATGATGATTTTATCGGTTTTGTTGGCTTGAATGATACTCACGCAGATATGTCTTTTGCCCCTGCTGTCGAGATTGCATGGCGACTACATAAAGATTATTGGGGACAGGGCTATGCTACAGAGGCAGCACGTGCGGCGCTGAATTTCGCTTTTACTGAGCTGTCGCTCGATGAGGTTGTGTCATTCACAGCGGTTATCAATAAGCGCTCGCAATTGGTTATGGAGCGCCTTGGTATGATGAATACCCGCGCCAACTTCTACCATCCAGCCCTTGACCCTAACCATCAGCTGGCTGAGCATGTACTGTATAACATGACGCGGCAACAGTGGAACAATCAGTTAGCAGGCTTGTGACCACAAATCAATGCCCACACCCTGATATTAACAGGACTACTCGAAGATATTACTACCGTTATACAACACAAGGTAAGGTTTGCGATATAATTTATTTTCTATTAAATGTAAAATAAGGTCGTCTTATGAATCGTACACTGTGGTTAGTCATTGGCATCATTAGTATTCTTGGCGGTATCTTTGCATTTTTTAATCCTCTTAGCGCCACTTTGGCCGCTGAGCAGTTAGCAGGTTTTATCTTCCTTTTAGTGGGTATTTTACAGTTTATCGCCTTGTTCCGAGCACATAGTACCACTGGAAAAGTGCTGGCTGCCATCGGCGGTGTACTTGGTATATTGATTGGTATTGAATTATTACAAGATCCGTTACAAGGCATATTAACCTTGACCATGGTAATTGCTATTTTATTTATGGCAACAGGTATAGTTAGAGTTGTTGTTGCTTTCGGTCTCCGTCGGACAGTGGCTTTTGTCCCAATATTACTCTCAGGGCTGCTCTCGATTATATTGGCTATCATGATATTTACCAGTTATCCGCAGTCAGCGACGTATATTCTTGGCATACTGTTAGCCGTCGAGTTGATATCTAACGGTATATCCTTAATTATGTATTCACGTATACCATCAATTGTGGTGCGTAATATATAAATGTAGTTCTAGGGCGTGTTCTCAATTCAATTGATCATATCTAAACGGGCTAAAAATGGCTAAATTTTGCCAAACATCGTTAAATAGCTGGTTAATATCCCGATATTATCTGCGATATTATCTGCGATATTATCTGCGATATTATCTGCGATATTATCTGCGATATTATCTGCGATATTATCTGCGATATTTTCCTCGTTTGACGGCAATTTAAATCATTTTTATCACCATTTTTGAAATGAGGACACGCCCTAGCAACAAACAAAAAAGACGCTATTTAAAGCGTCTTTTTTTTATTTCATAATTTATTTGAATATCACATCTTAACCATGCGTAAAGCCTAAGTGCAATTTGTAGTACTTGTCCTTGTGTGTAAATCGGCTATAGCAGAAGATGAAAGAAAAAAATATATTGAAAGTAAAGCAGATGTGAGAGATTGAAAGAAGTGCGCTTAGTTTGATATAAGCGCACTGGTCAGTATGGCAGCGTGTCATACTGATATTTAATGGTATATCAAGCGGTTTGGTTGATTTAGCTAAGAAATCTTAAGCCAGACGTTTTCAATGCCCATACCATCTCAACAAAGGCGCGGCTATTAGTTAAAGGCTCGCCATCGATGATGAGGGCGTAACCTGAACCATCAATCCATAAAAACACAAAGCTGGTCTCAGGAATCAGTAAGTCAACTTGTTGAAAAAACGAGATGGCTTGGCTTTCGACCGCCCAGCCGCGTTGTTTTTGGCGAATCATAAAACCTGAAAAATCAGCAGCTGCAACACTTAGCATGTCCGCTTCTTCTTGGCTGTAACCGATTCGTGCTAGGCAAAACCCTTCATCAGAGCCAATAGCGGCACGGCGTTTACCGGATAAGCTGGCAACCACATACGGTAAAAACTGATCCAACGGCAGATTGGGTGCGGGTAACAACAAAGACAGCTTTTCAATCCAGCCGTGTTCTATAAAGCTCTGTAGCCATTCGTCAGAATAACGCTCAAGCCAATCAGCGGCGAGCAACGTCTCCCCATAGGACATTAAGTCTTGTAATGACAGCTGTTCATCAGTGGGCTCACTTTGTGAAAATGCCTCGAAAATACCGGCTGGAGTGAGGGTTAGATACGTTTTATCAGCATTTAAGTAAGAGGACATAGCGGCTACCATTGTGATGAAAGGGTTAAATCGGCGATAAATTAGGTCTTGATGGTCTGATCAAGATGCTGTTGACAGTTGTTCCAGCGCTCATCGAACTGCCAGTCGCTTTTACCCAAGCGAAACCATACTAACGAGAAGGCAAGTCGATCATTGCGAGCGATACAGTGAGCAAAGAATTCGTTTTCGATCTGCTCAATCGTGCCCCAATCCTTATCTTCACGCGCCTGCATGAGCTCAGCGGTGATGTCTTTGGATATTTCTTTGGCGTCATCGCTACTGATAAGCAATCGCTGTTTTTGCTCATTGAGAGACGGTGATATCAGGACACTCCAGCGAGTCGCCAGCATACTATTACGTTGAATATATCGCTTCTTACTAATACAATCGCGAAACCCTTGCTGGACATGAGGGTACAAGCGATCTTTAATACGCGTAAACAGGTTATTTACATCGTAAGGGATGTCATACCAACAGCCATAAAAAAAGTCTGCGACGGCACCTTGTAGCGGCTCTTTTTCGGTTAAAAGTAATGAGGCATTGATACGTTGTTCATGAAAATGACGGTTATTGGGTGCCAAAAATACTTTACGCGAATATAAACGAAATACTCGGCGCGCTTCCATCTCATTTTCTTTGATAAGGTCTAAATCAGACATAATAGTGTCCTTTAAGTCATAGTGTCTATTATATGGCTAACAGCTTATGGCTAATATCGTATGGTCAAAATGATATAGCCACTATTGAGCGACAATAGCCTATGACTTCACTAAGCGAAACGGTGCAACGTGCCAATTAATAAGTAATAATTAATCAAGTAAAGTTTGCATCAAATCTATCATAAATTCAGCATCTTCTTCGTCCATGGCTTCAAACCCTTGAGGCATGCCAAGTTCAGCCAATGCTTCTCTACCATCGTCATCATTATGCAAGTTCAGGATCGCATTCATGAATATTTCTGTATCAGGAAAGCCATCTTTAATCAATAATACATGGCTAATATCTGCCAAATCACTTTCGATTAGCACTGACAGCTGAGTTTTGGTCAAGCGTGAAAAGCTATGAAAAATCTCTGCCAAGAAGAAAGCCGCTTGAGCATCACCTTTGATGACTTTACGGGCGGCTGCCTGATAAGTCTCAGTGATATCCCAGTTAAGATCAGACTCTTCTATATCCACAGCTTCTAGCAAGCGTAAGCCAATCAGCTTAACATCACGGTTGTCTGCCATTGCTACGGTCGCACCCGCTTTAATGTCTTCTAAGCGCTTGATATCACTGTTTGCCGCAGCAGCAATGACCATCTCATCCGATTTGCCGATAGGGCGTGCAACAGCGCGATAGCCTTGTTCACGGATCAAAGTAGCTGCATCAAATGGGTTGGCATAGATAACTTGAATGTCACCTGCCTCAATGATTTGCTCTTGTTCAGCATGTGAGGTAGGTATGTTTAGATGCATATTTAGGTTGGCACGTTTTTGAATCAAAATATTAAACATGTGCCAGCCTGCAAAACGCTCAGGAGAAAAATCAGGGGCGATTAACATATTGTGTGTCGTCATGATTTAGCCTTCCTCATTTTGATTCATTTGGGCATACTGAGCCATAGCCGCTTCGATTTTGCTACGTGATGGCTTACGGCGTACCGAGGTATAACCCACTGTTTCGCCGCGACGAATGTTCGGCACAACGGTCGCATAGACCCAATAGTGACTACCATCTTTGCATAAATTCTTAACGTAGCCATGCCATTTTTGCCCAGCCGCTGCGGTATCCCACAAATCTTTATAAGCGGCTTTTGGCATATCAGGGTGGCGCAAAATGGATTGAGGCTGACCAATAAGCTCATCAACGCTGTAGCCACTGATTTCGACAAAAGCATCGTTGACGTGAGTCAGCACACCATCCAAATCGGTGCGAGATACAATCAGCTTGCCATCAGGATAAGGGCGTTCAATACCAGTATCATAGACAGTCCGTGATGTACCATCATAATAAGTCAGAGTAATCTGCTCAGCGGGCATATCAGGCTTATGTGCATCAGGGATTGGAGAACCCATCGTAATCTCCTTTATTTATCGTTATATTTATAATGATTAAAAAGCCAATCTGGTGTGGTAGTTGTCGATAACATCAGGTTGCCTTTCAGCTCAGTCGTCGTCCCAATATTTATCAGGCCATTATTCCATACAAATAATGTGTGCCATCTTAAATATTTTTTATGAGACAGTCACTTCATTTTGATTTAAAGTCATATTTATCAGTCGCGCTATGTGCTATATGACGTTAAATAATAAAAAATGTGTTATCGACAAAAATCCAAATTTACCAGTTAGATAAGTTTTGCAAGGGCTTCTGAGGCACGCTTGATATCTAAGAATATCAAACCAAGTTTTGCATTCGGTTTTGCCATAATAGTAAGTACCGCTTCATCTCCAGATGAGGTCATAATCACGTAGCCTTTTTCACCTTGAATCATAATACGATCGATACTACCACGTGCCAACTCACGACCTGCGCGGTCACCCAATGACAATAAAGCCGCTGACATAGCGCCAACACGGTCTTCATCAACGCCCGTTGGTAGCGCTGAGGCAATCATCAGACCATCGTTAGAAATAAGGGCAGATGCTTCAACATCGGCTGATGAGCTGTTTAGGTCTTCCAAAATTTGCTGGAATGAATCTGTACGCATATCGCTTTCTCTATGACGGGTTATTCAATTGATAAAATAACAGTTAGTAATGGTGGAGAATAAATGTTGACTAAGTCAGCTATTATAAACCCTTGCTGTTAATATTGATATACATCAGCTCAAGCAAAAAGCCAAGTTTTTGGTTTTTTTATACCGTTTGGTGCTGATTATCGACCTTTCGTCTTTACTTAACGGTTATCAATACACAAATTTCCATTAATATTTGATTTATTTACAGATTAGAAAAACAAAGATTTTTTAGTAATACAGGACTATTTTTAGCACAATCAATGAGATCTGTAAGCTCGTCAGTCGGCATCTCAAGGTGCTATGCAAAGGCGCACGCTAGACTGTGCCAATAAAAATCGCTTATAACTTTTCATGATGGTGATATTTACTAGACTTATACGCCTCAAAAATGATATATATTATGAGATAAAAAATGTTCTTGTCTCTGAATATGGCATCTAGGCATAAATTCAGTCAGCTTTTTTAATCCCACTTGTCTCTACACAAGCCAGCGTGTCGAGGCAATTTCAGTTTTACACCAGTGTCTACAATCCTCTCGTTTGTTGTCATACGACGTGACATCGGTGTAAGTAAGCACGTTCACCATTTTTACCCTAAGGAAAAGATATGAGTATCAGTCAGGCCATCGAAAAAGTCGAAGCGCGTTACGCCCATCAACCTGAATTCGTTCAAGCGGTAAAAGAAGTTGCAATTACGATTGCGCCGTTATACGACGCCCACCCAGAATATGATACTTTTAAAATATTTGAGCGCCTCGTTGAGCCTGACCGCGTTATTGCTTTTCGTATTAACTGGGAAAATGACCAAGGTGAAGTTCAGGTTAACCGCGGCTGGCGTGTCCAGTTCAGCAATGCCCTAGGTCCTTATAAAGGTGGCGTGAGATTTCATCCGACTGTCAACCAATCTGTTTTGAAGTTTTTAGGCTTTGAGCAAATATTCAAAAACGCTTTGACTGGATTGCCAATGGGCGGTGGTAAAGGTGGCTCTGATTTTGATCCCAAAGGCAAAACAGACAGTGAAATCCGCCGTTTTTGCTATGCCTTTATGCGTGAACTACATCACTATGTGAATAAAGACATCGATGTGCCCGCTGGTGACATTGGCGTGGGTGGGCGTGAAGTCAGCTATATGTTTGCTATGTATAAGAATTTAACGCACGAATACGGCGGCGTTTTGACCGGTAAAGGCGTTGGCTTCGGTGGCAGTTTGATGCGTACTGAGGCGACAGGTTATGGCGCGGTGTATTTCTTAGAAAACATGCTTACGGCGCAAAATGACGATATCAAAGGTAAGAGAGTATTGGTTTCAGGTGCTGGTAACGTCTCATTACATGCTGCTGAAAAAGCCCATATGCTGGGTGGCATCGTCGTCACTGTGTCAGACTCACAAGGGACTTTGTATGATGAAGCGGGTCTGAATCAAGAAAAAATTGATTGGCTCAAGGCGCAAAAAGCAAAAAGCAAACCGTTGGCTGAGTACGTCGATGTTTATGGTGGAGAGTGGTTTACGCAGCAAAAGCCGTGGCAATTCAAAGGCGACATCGCAATTCCATCAGCGACGCAAAACGAAGTCAATGAAGAAGATGCCAAGCTCATGGTTGAAAATGGCATCACATACGTTGTCGAAGGTGCCAACATGCCATTGACTGCTGAAGCCATTGATTATATTCGTTTGCACCGGGTGCATTATGCCCCAGGTAAAGCCGCCAACGCGGGCGGTGTAGCAGTCTCTGCGCTTGAGATGTCACAAAACTCAGTCCGTCAGTATAAGAGCTTTGAGCAAATCGACTTGCGCCTCAAAAATATCATGCGAAATATCCATGACTGCGCAGCTGACGCCTCAGAACAGTATGGTCAAACAGATAATGGCTATATCAACTATATGGCTGGTGCAAATATCGTTGGCTTTAAACGAGTTGCCGATGCATTGGTCGCTTACGGTATTTTAAACTAAGCACTTTTATCATAGCCACCTACTAACGAATAACGCGTCTGTTTTAACGATAGGCGCGTTTTTTATGAATTAACCCTACCGTGAATAGTCAAAGTGGTTTTTATGAAGTGATACGATTGACCTATTGATAATATGTGTTTTTTAAAAGATAATAATTTTAGAACACTCAATAAGATTAATTTTGTGGAGACCGTTATGAGCAAGATTTTCAAGCCATTTTCGCTAACGACTTTGGGTACTCGTGCTGCAGTAGTAGTGGGTGCGGCTATGTTGACTACGACAATCTATGCATCTACACAGCAACCGCTAGCAAGTGAGGTGCAAGCCGCCAAAGCCAGTAGAATAAGCTTACAACAAGCAATAAATATTGCGGCGAAAAAGTCATCTGGTCTATTGATGAGCGCCAGCTTTGATCACGATGATGATAAAGCGCAAGGCGGTGTGTATGAGATGGAATTTGTAACCAGTAGCCGAAACTATGAAATCAAAGTCGACGCCATGAATGGTAGAGTGATCAGTACGGATGTGGAACGATTAGACAGTGACGATCTGGTAGATTATAAGGCGCTTAAACAAGCGAAGATTGATGTTAAACAAGCAATGAAAATTGCTGAAAAACAATCGGGCGGGCGTGTTATCGAGATTGAGTTTAAAAACGACCGAGATTATAGTGATCATGCGTCCTATTATGAAGCTGATATCCTCAAAGGTAATAGTATCGTTTGGCTAAATGTTGATGCCAATACTGGCAGTGTATTTAACAATAAGTTTAAGAAATAGCTAAGTAAGTTAGACAGATAGACAGATAGACAGATAGACAGATAGACAGATAGATAGATATGATAGGTATCGCTAATAGTCGTTTTTCTTGCTACTTAGTTTTTTGAAAATGAGATAGTAAAGCCGTGCATTTATTATTAAAAAAGCCCCAATCATTCAATGACTGGGGCTTTTTTAGTGTGAGTATTTAGATAAGTTCGCTATACCGTCTCACGCCACTTGCCTTGAACCATAATGCCGTTAATAGGGTTTAGTCCCATCTGATAAGCCAAATCCGCAGGGCGGGCGATATCCCATAAGACCAAATCTGCATCACAGCCAACTTCTATTTTACCTTTATTAGATAGCCCTAGCGCTTTTGCAGCGTTAACAGTTGCCCCTGCCAGTACCTCTTCAGTCGTTAAGTAAAATAGCGTACAGCCCATGTTCATCGCAAGCAATAATGAGGTAAGTGGTGAAGTGCCAGGATTACAGTCAGTAGAAATAGCCATAGGTACTTGGTGTCTACGTAATGCCTCAATGGGTGGCAATTTGGTATCACGTAAGGTATAAAATGCGCCGGGCAACAGAACTGCAACGGTATCACTGGCCGCCATTTTTTTGATGTCGTCTGCTGATAAATGCTCTAAATGGTCGCTTGATAACCCTTTGTATTCAGCAACCAAGGCGCTGCCACCTATATCAGATAACTGCTCAGAGTGCAGTTTGACTGGTAGGTTTAATGAGCGTGCCACCTCAAAAACGCGTCTGATTTGCTCAGTACTAAAGGCGATATTTTCACAAAAGCCATCGACCGCATCGACTAAGCCTTCTGAATGCAAGATCAGTAGCCACTCGCACACTTGCTCGATATAGTCATCCGAGCGGTCCTGCATGTGAGACTTGTATTCGGGTGGCAAGGCATGCGCTGCTAGATAAGTGGTGCTCACATGGATATTGTGCTTGTCACCAAGTTGGCGAGCAACCGTGAGCATTTTGCGTTCCGTATCTAAATCTAAGCCGTAGCCCGATTTGATTTCGATACTGGTGACGCCTTCTTTCATCAGTGCAAGCAACCGTTTTTCACTTTGTGCAAATAGCGATTCAATATTGGCAGCGCGGGTGGCAGTGACAGTTGAGACAATGCCGCCACCTTGTGCCGCAATGTCTTGATAACTAGCGCCAGTCAAACGTGCCTCGAACTCGTTACTGCGATTGCCACCATAGACGATATGAGTGTGACAGTCGATAAGTCCGGGAGTTATCCAGCCGCCATGAGCATTTTTTATTTGCCCTGCTGAGTAATGCGACAGGTGCGCAGTTATTTTTTTATTAGAGCCAATCCACGCAATTTTGTCATCAATAATACCGATGGCAGCATCTTCCAGTTGCCCATAAGGCACATGGTCACTGCCATTAAAACCGTAATGGGCGGAAAACGTTGCAAGATTGACATTGGTAATGATGTGGTCAAACGATGTCAGGATGTCTTTATCCTCTGTAGTATTGATAGATTTGTCGAGTATCTGTGCGCTAGAGTTGTTCATAATAAGCTCCTGCTTAATACTGATAGTCAGGTGAATATATAAAATTCATCTTTAAAGTTTTATTCATAAGTCTTTATTTGTAGAGTCAGTAAATGCTGCTCTATAATAGTCGCTAATAGTCTTGCCGCAACTTTGCAGCTACGCGCATCAATATCAAAGGTGGGATTAATCTCGGCAATGTCGGCCATTTTTACTTTACCAGTAGCCATAATGGTTGTTACCATGCACTCAACAAACCCAAGCTCAATGCCATAAGCCGCTGGGGCACTCACACCGGGCACAACACTGGCAGGCAAGCAGTCCATATCAATGGTCAGATAAACCACCTCAACTTGATTGATAAAGCTTATAACCTGATCGGCAAGTATCTGCCAAGGCTGATAATGGCAGTCTTCATCACTGATGATATGCACGCCCAATTGCTCAGCACGATCAAACAGCGCCGCCGTGTTAGAGAACCGACTGACGCCAATACAGCAATAGTTAAATGGCTGACCATGTGCGTCAAGATGCTCGGAAATTTGGCGAAACGGTGTACCAGAAGTCGCCACATCAGATTGACGAATATCAAGATGGGCGTCAAAATTAATGATGCCGATGGTAGGCGGGGCATTTGCTTCGCTTGTATTTTCTAATGCCTGCCATAGTCCCAAAAAACTACCATAAGCGATGGCATGACCACCACCAAGTCCAATGGGCAAGCCGCCTTGTTTGACGATAGCGCTCACCTTATCCGCATATTCGAGCTGAGCTTGCTCAAGAGTGTGCGCAGCAAAGTCATCATCGTCATGACAATAGATATCGCCTGCATCACCTAGCAATGTTGCCAGTTGATTGTCATAGCGTGTCTGCAACGACGCAATCACTGGCAGCGTCGCAAACGCTCGGCGAATCAGCGGCGGGGCAGCTCGCGCACCCACGCGGCCTTGATTGCGCCTAACCCCTTGATCACATGCAAAGCCGATTAGCCCAATATTTTGATCCTCGTAAGGCTGGGCGAGCTGATACCAGTAGCGGGCACGTGCCGTCTCAAATGGCTCTGCACGGCCAGTCCACAGCATCATGTCAGCCGCTGTGTGACTCACGGTTGTGCTAATTTTCGTAATGGCCATTGCTCATTCCCTTCTATTATCTAACGCTTATTTAGACTCGTACCAGTTGCTACGTAATGACTGCCAGTGCTCAGCAAGCGTACCGTCTAATACCAATTGCTTGGCCGCTTCGATATCAGGCGCTAGGTAGCGGTCTTTATCATAGAAAGTCACTTTCTCGCGCAGTTTCTGATGCGCCACAGTCAACGGCTCTGATGTCTCTAATCCGCGATGAAAATCAATCCCTTGACCGGCAGCCAATAGCTCAATACCGATAATGGTGGCAGTATTTTGCGCCATCTCGTATAAGCGGCGTGCGCAATAGGTCGCCATGGAGACATGATCTTCTTGGTTGGCAGAGGTTGGGATGCTATCGACGCTACCCGGATGGGCGATAGATTTGTTTTCTGAAGCCAGTGCCGCTGCTGTCACATGGGCGATCATAAAGCCTGAGTTGACCCCAGCGTTATCAACCAAGAATGGCGGCAGACCACCTGACAGCGTCGCATCGATAAGTAAGGCCACACGGCGCTCAGACATAGAACCAATCTCGGCAATTGCCAAGGCTAAAATATCAGCGGCAAAAGCGACTGGCTCAGCATGGAAGTTACCACCTGATATAGCCACTGGGCCATCTTCGTTATTAAAAATTAGCGGATTGTCAGTGACGGCATTGGATTCGATTAGTAGCGTTTTACCTGCTTGATTGATGATATCAAGACAGGCACCCATGACTTGCGGCTGACAACGCAAGCAGTAAGGGTCTTGAACTCTATCGTCTTGCTCGCCATCATGTGAGGCACGAATGGCACTGCCTTTGATCAGTTGACGATGTGCTTTGGCGATTTCAATTTGACCATGATGGCCACGTACTTCGTGAATACGCGCATCAAATGGTGAGTCCGATCCTTTGGCAGCATCAATCGACAGTGAGCCGACGATGGTGGCGGTCTCAAGCAAATCACGCGCTAAGAAATAACCCCGTAAT
Source organism: Psychrobacter immobilis (assembly GCA_904846265.1). Lineage (GTDB taxonomy): Bacteria > Pseudomonadota > Gammaproteobacteria > Pseudomonadales > Moraxellaceae > Psychrobacter > Psychrobacter immobilis_A. The sequence goes on from CAJHAA010000003.1 coordinate 48,625, forward strand.
GCTAGCGCGGTTGAAACTTGCGTACCATTGATAAGCGCGAGGCCTTCTTTGGCTGCTAGGGTAATTGGCTCAAGTCCATGTTGAGCTAGAGCTTCTGCTGCAGGCACTTTTTCGCCAGCGACAAACACGTCACCTTCACCCATCATTGCAAGTGTCATGTGTGATAAAGGCGCTAAATCACCAGAAGCACCAACAGACCCTTTTGCCGGAATATTTGGCGTGATTTGATTATTGATTAAGGCCAGTAGACTATCTACTACCTCGCGACGCACACCAGAGACACCTTGAGCCAAACTGGCAACTTTCATCACCATAATCAGTCGCACGACGCTGTCTGGTAACGCTCCACCAGTACCCACTGAGTGAGAAACGATCAAATTGCGCTGAAGTAGCTCAAGCTGATCATCACTGATACGCGTCTTTGCTAACAAGCCAAAACCAGTATTGATTCCATAAGCGCTTTTGTCTCGAGCAATAATCGTACGCACATCTTCGTGTGAGGCATCGATAGCTTTATAAGCACTCTCAGGTAATGTCAATATGACAGGTTGCTCATAGATATCACGTAGCATCTTAAAGCTAAGCTGGCGAGGGTGTAGCGTTAATTTTTTGATATCGTTCATAGGGTGATCCTAGTATTGTAAGACATATGGGTTATATTATTTTTGATTCATGTCTTTGTTGAAATGACGTTTTTTAAATGTTTTTAGTTAACATAATACTTGTTATTAAATTTGTTTTTTTAGCCAATCCAGTTGAAGTACATGGCTAGATGTCCGAATGCCGCAGCCAATAAAATACTGAGTACCACACGCTCAAACCAGATAATGACCATTTTGCCGACAGATAATGGTATTTCAGTGGCAAGCACACAAGGAATCATGGCAGAGAAAAACAACACGCTGCTAATAGAGATGACTCCTGCAACATAGCGAGTCAGTATATCAGCCTCACTGAGGAGCAGTGCTGGCAAGAACATTTCAGCCAATCCCGCTGACATACCTTTGGCGGCAACCAGAGGCTCTGGTAAGCCGCTAAGCCATGTAAATGGATAAAGAAGCAAGCCTAAAGCATCGAATACAGGCGTATACTTTGCTAATATCAATCCTGTCAAGCCAACCGCGATGATAGAAGGCACAATCGCCGCTGCCATTGTCAGCCCATCGCGAAAGTTAGACCATAAGATTTGTTTTAGGTCAGTGGCACGGCGCGAAGTGGACAAACCCAAATCAAATGCTGCCGCCAAACGTGTACCACCTTTATGGTCTAAAGCGGGACGTTCAACGCTATCATCAACAAGGCTAATGGGTGGAATACGAGCAGTAATCGCAGTGACGATAAAGGTAATCACTAGCGTAGACCAAAAGAATAAATTCCAAAACTCCATCAGACCAAGCGTTTTGGCAACAATGACCATAAATGCCGCTGATACGGTCGAAAATCCAGTCGCAATGATAATGGCTTCGCGCGCTGAATATTGCTTTTGCAAATACACGCGATTAGTAATGAGCAGCCCGATAGAGTAGCTACCAACAAAGGATGCGACGGCATCAATCGCTGATGAACCTGGGGTTTTCCAGATAGGTTTCATGATCGGCTGCATGAGCACACCGACCATCTCGAGCAAACCAAAACCCACCAAAAATGCTAAAATTAATGCCCCAAGCGGTACAATCATACCAACTGGTAATGCCAGTTTTTCAAACAGAAACGGCAGCATGTCCTTTTCCATCATAAAGGCAGGCGCTACGTCAGCAACATACATCACTGCCAGTATCAGACCAATGATTTTAAAAACAGTCATGATTATATGGGTAATGTTTTTACGCCATGAGCCGTCTATAAATGGCTTGCTTACCCCAAAGATCATCAGTAAAAACAATAACGTCACAGACAATGTATGCTGCTGAGTGACCAGATAAGTTGCCCCATGATCGAACAAAATCGTGCTTTTCTCACCAATGGTAAATGGCACAAAAAACATGACCAAACCGATAGCACTAAAGATTATCAGTTGCAGTAACGCTATAGGTTTAGACAGTAGTGCTTCAGTTGGTGTCGCTGCTGCATCCTTGAGATTTAGTGTCGTATTTTGCTCAATCATATTATCCTCCTTGATAAAATGTCGATGATATCCTTATGTCAAGTAATCACTTATAAGGATAAATGGTATGCTACTTAACCATCGGCAGATTTAGACCATAATCTTTCGCTGTTTTGATCGCTAGCTCATAGCCTGCATCGGCATGACGCATAACCCCTGAGCCGCAATCATTGACTAGCACTCGTGCCAAGCGTTTGGCAGCGGCATCAGTGCCATCTGCGACGATGACCATACCTGAGTGCTGCGAGTAGCCCATGCCAACGCCGCCGCCATGATGCAATGACACCCAAGTGGCACCACCTGCCACGTTGAGCATACCATTCAATAATGCCCAATCAGATACCGCATCTGAGCCGTCTTTCATGCTTTCTGTTTCGCGATTTGGACTAGCCACTGAGCCTGTGTCCAAGTGGTCGCGGCCGATGACAATAGGGCCTTTTAGCTCGCCGTTTTTGACCATTTCATTAAAGGCCAAACCTGCTTTGTCACGTTCACCCAATCCTAACCAGCAGATACGGGCAGGCAAACCCTGAAACTGAATACGCTCTTTTGCCATATCAAGCCAGCGATGAATATGTTGATTTTCAGGGAACAGCTCTTTGATTTTTTGATCGGTTTTGTAGATGTCTTCTGGATCGCCTGATAATGCGACCCAGCGAAATGGGCCTTTACCTTGGCAGAACAGCGGACGAATATAAGCGGGGACAAAACCTGGGAAATTAAAGGCATCTTTAACGCCTTCATCAAAAGCCACTTGACGAATGTTATTGCCATAATCGGTCGTTGGAATGTCCATCGCTTGTAGATCTAGCATCGCCTGTACGTGTACGGCACAAGACTGAGCGGCTGCTTTGGTGAGTGCTGAATGTTGCTCTGAATCCTCTTGCGCAGCTTTCCATGCTTCTACTGTCCAGCCAACTGGCAAGTAACCATTGATCAAGTCATGTGCTGAGGTTTGGTCAGTGACCAAATCAGGCTTCATGCCACCATCGTGCGCACGCTTGACCATTTCAGGTAGGATATCTGCGGCATTACCAAGTAGGGCAATAGAGACCGCTTCACCTGCGTCGGTATGCTGTTTGATCAATTCATAAGCATGGTCGAGATCATCGGCTTGCTTATCGACATAACCAGTACGCAAGCGGAAATCGATACTAGATTGCTGACACTCGATGTTCAGTGAGGTTGCACCTGCAAAAGTCGCGGCTAATGGCTGCGCACCGCCCATGCCGCCAAGACCCGCGGTCAAAATCCAACGTCCCGCCCAGCTACCGTCATAATGCTGACGACCTGCTTCTACAAAGGTCTCGTAAGTACCTTGCACGATGCCTTGGGTGCCAATATAAATCCAGCTACCAGCCGTCATTTGACCATACATCATCAAGTCTTTGCGATCGAGCTCGTTAAAGTGCTGCCACGTCGCCCAGCGCGGCACAAGGTTAGAGTTTGCAATCAAAACACGCGGTGCATTTTCGTGCGTTTGAAACACGCCAACTGGCTTGCCTGATTGCACGAGCAACGTCTCATCGTCTTCCAATTCTTTTAATGAGGCTAGGATTTGATCATAGCTTTCCCAATTGCGGGCTGCGCGTCCGATACCACCGTAGACGACTAGGCTTTTAGGATTTTCGGCCACATCAGGATGCAAATTGTTTTGCAGCATACGATAAGGGGCTTCGGTCAGCCAGCTTTTGCAATGTAGAGTACTGCCAGTGGGCGCGGCGATTTCGCGGCTCTCATCACGGCGAGTAGGTTTGTTGCTATTAGTAGTCATGGTCAAATCCTTATGAAATCTTTTGAGGCGATTGGGCAATTAAAGTAAGTGCTTTACAGTCAGTCTATAAATTCAGCGAAATATCGATTAGATGACGCAGATTTTTTAGCACTGTCGTAAAGTTGTATATACAAATTATCAAAGATACTTTTTTCATGCAAGCAATTTTTTATAAATGACTCAATTATTTTTGTGAGGGTTTTGGTAGATAGATAAATGTCACAGTGTTTTGCCAAGGTTCATGACGTTATCTCGTGATATTATGGCACTACTATTATTGGTAAAACTAACGGTTAAACACGGACATGACAAAGACGATTCCGGCATATCAGCGGATTAAAAATGCCATATTAGACAATATTCACTCGGGTAAATGGCAGGCGGGCAATGCAATTTCTACAGAAATGGCGTTGGCAAAAGAGTTTGGCGTATCGCGTATGACGGTCAATCGCGCGCTCAAAGAGTTGAGCGAAGAGCGAGTGCTAGAGCGCCGGCAAGGATCGGGGACGTTTGTCGCCCAGCAGCAGTTCAATCACACTTTTGTAGAAGTGCGCAATATTGCGCAGGATTTAAAATCTGCCAACCGCGATTATCAGGCGCAAGTGGTGAGTAAACGCATACTTACGGCTGCGATGTTGGATGATGAATTGCGGCGTAAATTTGATATTAATAAAGTAGCTGTGTCTTCTAATACAAGCGCTAGTACAAACGCTGATACAACCGTAATGGATGACAGTACTGGCGCAGATAGTAGTAGCGACGTTGCTGTTTTATACGAGGTAAAAATCATTCACTTTGCGGATGGTCAGCCCATACAGTTCGAAGAGCGCTGGGTGGATGCGCAAAAGGTGCCAGAATTTATTGAGCAGGATTTTAGTGTGGTCAATACCAGTGATTATCTCATTGCCAAAAGTCCACTAGAGCGCGGCAGCTATACCATTCGTGCACTAGCGGCACCAGATGAGATTGCTGCGCTACTGCAAATCGCACCGCAGTCGCCGACATTGGTATTGCGTCGTCAGACGTATTCAGCAGGTCGAGTATTGACCTTTGTGAAGATGTGGCATGCAGGCGATCGCTATCAATTCTCCGGTGAATTATAATAGTCTTACGCATGCTCACTGTTTTTGTACGTTTATTCTTTCTGAAGTGCGCTAGTATATGAATAAATGGCTATTTAATTGGCAATAATAAGATTAAGATCTGCCTAAAAAATGTCCAAAAATTCAAAGATAATATAGAAACAGTATTGAAAAATATGCTGAGCATCCTCAAATCGAGCAGCCAAAGCTAAATAATGCGGCGCAAATACTTTATTATAGTATTTGCCTGTGCTGGTCTTATCCTTATTTGTTGCTATGGTTTTATTGGCACGATACCTTTTTGCATTATTCATTCACTCTTATAAGGACGTCTTATGAAACGTCGTACTCTTTTAGCACTTGCCGCCAGTACTATGCTACTTGCCGCTTGTGGTCAGTCTACTACCAATGAAGCAGAAACCAATGCGACAGACAGTGCCGCGACGGGTGGCTCTGATTTGCTGCAACGTATCAATAATGGTGGCACCATCAACGTCGGTACAGAGGGTACTTATCCGCCATTCACTTATCATGATGAGAGTGGCAAGCTAACTGGCTATGATGTCGAAGTGACACGTGCGGTTGCGGATAAACTAGGCGTAGACGTTGAATTTAAAGAGACCCAGTGGGATGCTATGCTGGCAGGTCTTGACTCAAAACGCTTCGATATGGTGGCCAATCAAGTAAGCTTGACCACGCCTGAGCGTTTGGCTAAGTATGACAAAGCCATGCCATATAGCTGGTCAGGCGCGGTTGTACTAGCACCGACTGATGACAATCGTTATAGCTCGTGGGAAGGTTTAAAAGGTCTGCGTACTGCGCAATCACTGAGCAGCAACTATGGTGAGCTTGCAGAACGCTACGGCGCAGAAATCGTCCCTGTCGATGGTATGGCGCAAGCGATTCAACTGGTTAAGCAAGACCGTGCTGACTTCACGATGAATGATAATCTAGCAGTATTGGATTATCTCAAAAAATTCCCAGATGCAGCACTTGAGATCAAGCTGACAGCGCCTGCGAGTGAGCAGACTGGTTCAGGTCTAGTACTCATCAAAGGGGATGATGAAGTCGTGGCAAAATTGAATGAAGCAATGGCCGCATTAGCAGCCGATGGGACGCTGACCAAGCTTAGCGAAGAGTTCTTTGGTGCTGATATAAGTCAACAAAAATAATGCTAGCGTCTATCACGTCAATGCTAGCTGAGTTACTGGCACTACTACCATTTATGGATCCTGCGCGGGCACAAATTGTCATCAATTCATTTTGGCCAATGCTTAAAGGCGGTATTTATTATTCGATACCGCTGGCGTTGATCTCATTTGCGATTGGTATGGCTATTGCGCTGACAGTAGCGCTGATTCGTATCGTACCGCGTGCTGGCTGGTTCCATGAAATCATATACAGACTTGCGCGTATTTATGTGTCCGCCATTCGCGGGACACCGATGCTGGTTCAGCTATTCATTATTTTCTACGGTTTGCCAAGTATCGGGGTAAAGCTTGATCCTTTTCCCTCAGCGATTATTGCCTTTTCACTCAATATTGGCGCTTATGCGTCAGAAACGGTGCGTGCCTCTATTTTGTCCATTCCTAAAGGACAGTGGGAAGCAGGCTCGACGGTAGGCTTGACGTATCTACAGACCTTTCGTCATGTTATTTTGCCGCAAGCACTTCGGGTGTCAGTACCCCCGTTATCCAATACCTTTATTAGCCTAGTAAAAGACACGTCTTTGGCGTCATTGGTATTGGTGACTGAGTTATTTAAACAGGCGCAAATCATCACGGCACGTAACTATGAATTTATGTTGGTCTACACCGAAGCGGCGATTATTTATTGGGGTATTTGTCTGTTCTTAACCTTTATTCAAGGTAAGCTTGAAACCAGACTCGATCGCTATGTGGCGAAATAAACCCTTGATAATGGGGGCAGTATAGGATGGTAATACCGCGTTGATAAGCGTGTGCTATTAGCAAACAGATATCAGTACAACAGGAAGCTTTATGATTCAAGTCACTAATATTCACAAAGCTTTTGGTGGCAATCAAGTGCTTAAAGGCATCGACTTGACCATCGAAAAAGGCAAAGTCGTGGTGATATTAGGGCCATCAGGGTCTGGTAAAACCACTTTTTTACGCTGCTTAAATGCGCTAGAAATTCCAGATCAGGGCGTTATTGCCTTTGACGACGGCAGCTTGACGGTAGATTTTGCCACTAAGCCTAAGAAAAAAACATTGCTGGCGCTGCAGCGTAAATCAGGCATGGTGTTTCAATCGTATAACTTGTTTCCACATAAGACCGCGATTGAGAATTTAATGCTTGGGCCGACGGTAGTGCAAGGGCAAACTAAGGCGCAAGCCCGCGAACAGGCACTGGCATTACTTGATAAAGTAGGCTTATCGGATAAGGCAGATCTGTATCCGTTTCAGCTATCTGGTGGTCAGCAGCAGCGTATCGGCATTGCTCGTGCACTGGCTATCGAGCCGTCACTATTATTATTTGATGAGCCAACGTCTGCGCTTGATCCTGAATTGGTACAAGATGTACTGGGCACGATGAAGCAACTGGCATCTGAAGGCTGGACGATGGTCGTTGTGACTCATGAGATTAAATTTGCTCGTGATGTGGCAGATCATGTGGTGTTAATTGAGGATGGTCATGTGGTCGAAGAAGGTAGCGCTAAGCAGATGTTCGAAGTGTCTACTCATCCACGTACGCAGGCCTTTTTGCAGCGTATTGAACAGTAATATCATTAAGACAGTCCAAGTTATTTAGCAACTGTCTATGGCATAAATACTTACCTCTAAAGCAAAGTGTCAAACACAATAAAGCCCCGACTATATTGATATAGTTGGGGCTTTCTTTCGTTTAATAGCAATGGTGCCAAGGCTATTCAAAGGTCTTAAAAAGTACAGACTAAATTCTTTGCCGCCTTTTTAGCCAACGTGGTACGCGAGTGGCAGTGCCGTTTAATATGGCATTAAATAAAGCTGCCAGTAAGATTAATACCACGCCCACATATTGAATCCAAGATAAGGATTGATGCAATAATAGTATGGCAAGGGCAATGGCAGTCAATGGCTCAAAAATCGTAAATACTGATGCACGAGTGGCAGGTAATTTCTCTAATGCTTTCATATAAAGGGCAAAGGGCACGACGGTTCCAATCAAAGACAACCCCAAGGCATAGCCCCAAGTATGTAAAGGTAAGCTCAATAACCGCCCATAGGTTTGATAGGTTTCAGGTAATAATAGCAGTACACCAGCACTGATGATAATAGAGGTAAAAAACACCAAAGGCGCAGGGTGAGCATCGTGCATCGCGCGCTTGCCCAGTACCCCGTATAAGGAATAACAGACGCCTGCTAGCAGTCCTAATAGGATGCCCCAGTTGACTTGCGCTTGCTCACCAAGCATCGTCAATCCAACACCAAATACCGCCATGAGCGCCAGTAATGCCGACTGGCGAGTGATAGATTCATCAAGCAAGAATACCGAAAACAATAAGCTAAATACAGGCGCAGTATAAAGCAAGGCAACCGCAGGCCCAGCACCGACATAGATCACAGCAAAAAAGTAGCATACCGACATACCAAGTACGCCAATCAAAGACTGCAATGCCAGTCCGAGCCACTGCTTTCGACGAAGCTTGATAAGATGCGGCCATAATTTTGGTAGCATGACAAGAATAAGAAAAGCCGCGGTCACGATACGTAAGATCGTAATCTGCCAGCCACTAAAGCCGATTTGATTGAGGTAGGTTGAAAATATCCCCAAGGTACCCCAGCAGACAGCGGCCGTGATAATTTGAATGGTGCCTATCCATGACTGCCGTGCTGACATTACGCCATCGGTATTTGCCATATCGCTCTCTATTTTTATGTGATATCAAAACTCATGCCCAAACTCAAAACCTCAAACAGTCCAAGCCTTTTAGCTAATGGCATCATACAATACTGGAATAAGAAAAAGACAACCCGAGTAAGGGCTGCCTTTTGTTTATTTTTTTTAGTCTATCATTAAAGCGTTAATTAAGTTCGAACACAAGTCAGTTAGACATAAAATTCAATTTATTCGAGTTAGAGGTACGCTTGTCTTTAGCTTATCACCCTTTGGTGTCATATCCCCCAAACTTAAGTAGCATGACTTACAACTGTAGTAAAAAATTCGTCAGCAAGCGTTTGGCACCTTCCGTCGCAAATGACTCTGGGTGAAACTGCACACCTTGAATGGGATAGTCTTTATGCTGTAGTCCCATAATCTCCTCACCTGCTAGCGCAGATTCGGTTAGGCTGAACTCAGCATGAGCGTCATTAGCAACGACAGCTGTGACAGCCAAGCAATCTGGTAAGGTGTCTGCTTTTACCATCAAGGAGTGGTAGCGCATAATTTCAATCTCTTGTGGCAAGCCTTGATAGACACCCGCGCCATCATGGCGAATGGAGGATACCTTGCCATGCATTGGCACGCTCGCCCGTACCACATCGCCGCCGAACACATGCGCAATCCCTTGCATACCTAAGCAGACACCCAATAGAGGCGTCGTCTTACCCATGACTTCAATCACTTCGGCACAAATACCGAAGTAGGCAGGGTCGTCAGGAGCGCCAGGGCCCGGTGAAATGATAATGCGATCAAGATTCATGGCTTGTACATCTGCTAACGTTATCTCATTATTACGTTTAACAATGACGTTCGCGGCTTTATCGCCGTCCATCGTCTGCAAAATCTCACCGATATATTGGTAAAGATTAAAGGTAAACGAGTCGTAGTTATCTATAATTAAAACATTCATGGGTTATCAACTCTTTGGCAAAATATAAGCAATTTACGGGTTCATAAAACTATCTAATACCACTTTCATGGCAGACAATTTACGCTGAATTTCTAGATATTCATCAGCAGGATTGGAGTCATAGACATTGCCGCCACAGGTCTGCGCATAAGCGGATTCGCCGTTGATGAATAGGCTGCGAATAGGAATGGCAAAAATACAATCACCGTTAAAATTAAACGATCCAAGCGCACCACCATAAGCACCGCGACCATCTGGTTCTAGCTCATTGATGACTTTAATCGCTTCAACTTTTGGTGCACCTGACAGTGTTCCAGCAGGGAAATTACTGGCAAGGGCGCTAAACATATCTTCATTAGGATGCAAGATTCCGACGATCTCAGAAGAGATATGTTGCACATGAGAGAAGCGTTTGATATCCATGAGGCTACGTACTTTTACCGTACCAAATTGTGCCACACGGCCGATATCATTGCGGTGCAAATCGACTAGCATATTGTGCTCAGCAATTTCTTTGGCATCGTTGAGCAATGCACGGGCAAGCTGTCGGTCTTCGATGACATCGACACCGCGCTTGGCGGTGCCTGCCAGTGGATAGGTTTCCATCTCACCTTGACGCAAGCGAAACAGCAGCTCTGGTGAGGCACCAATGATGCACTGCTGAGCAAATTTCATAAAATACATGTGCGGCGACGGATTGACCGACCGCAATTTTTCATAAATGGGCATTTTATCGCCGGCAATACGGTATTTGGATTTAAAACCTACCTCACACTGAAAGATACGCCCTGAGATGATGTCTTCTTTGACTTGCATGACGGCTTTAGCGTGCTCTTTTTGACTCATACCATCACCCAAAAACTCAACCGTAGGCGGCTCGTAGCTTGGAGTGGGCGCATCAAGTAGCGCTTTGATTTGCTCGATGCGATTTTCTTGCTGCGCAGTTGGATAGTAAAAATAGAAAATCTCACCGGTCATCTTATCGAGCGTTAGACCATCCAAATATACGCCAAATTTAAACGGTTCAAAGTCATCGCTCGCTTTAGCATTGAGACTGGGTTCAAAGAAATTGACACTGTCGTAACCCAAATAACCGACAAGACCACCGCTTTGGTCGCGAGCAATGACGTGCTGCGGCGTAATTTTGCGCAGTAGCTCGTAAGGATTATCCGTTTGATAATGAGTGGTTTCAGCGGTTTTATTATCAGTAATCGCGAGGGTTGTACGATCGATGGCAGCAATGGTCATCACTGGATCAAAACCAATCGCATGATGACGCGCCATATGTCCATCTTCGCCCAATGATTCGAGCAAATAACAAGTATCAAAAGCGCGCTCAATACGTTTGAACAACGCAAAGAAATCAATATCCTGAGTGAGTTTAATGCGCTGTGGTTTACTAGGAATGTCAATAGCAGCAGGTTGCTCAGGTTTTGAATTAGGAGAGGTCATAACAATATCCAAATTGGTTCAATGATTGATCAAATAAAAAGTAAGACAAATTAAAATTCTAGTTTCTAATTAATTAGGCGGGCTTTTCAGCTGTGTCTTTTATGTATGAATTTTTTCTATGAGTCATTTCTATGAGTCATTAGTAAGGCACTCACATCATGAACTTGCATGGCTTTGGCGCCGCGCGAGACGGTAGCAATACCGACACCTAGCTGCTCAGATATCTCGCGCTGGGTGACACCGCGCTCAAGCAAGTCAAAAATGCGGATACGATTGGCGATTTCCTGCTGCTCTTTTTCCGTCAATAGCGCACTGAATAGCAGGTCTATAGCGGTGCTGTCATGACAACTGGCTAAATGGCTTAATAAGCTGTGATAAGGGTCTGTGCTCATAACATTCATCTTAATGGAAAAGAAAAGGGAAGCTTACTTCGTTTCAGCATTCTAGTACGATAGTACATAAAAGGCAAGTAGCCTATGTAGATGTTTTGCTACTGCTGTTAAATGGGCACTGTGTTTTGGAAAATGATTATTTATATAGGATGGATCCTACATTCACAATAAAGCCAGCTAATCTTTATTAACTGGCTTTATGTTTATAAATAGTTAACAGCTCGTTTACAGACCCTAATTAAACGGAAGAGTGCTCACTGGCAAGTTCAATTTGCACCTGCCAATCCTCTATATCCAGCTCATAACAGTTTTTGCCTTCGCCATTGATACGATCTATCACCAAAAAATCAGAGTCACAACCGAGGGCAAGTAACGGATGATGCCAGACATTGGCATCGTATTGCACACCTTGATGAGATTGGACATAAAACACGGTCAAATCATCCGCAGACTGTGGCGGCGCACCAGCAGGCGCAACGATGACGATATAATCCTGACCATTCATCGAAAAAAACGCTTGCGTGCCAAACGGATGATATTCCATGACCGATAAGGCAATAGGAAATTCACGCTTTTTGGCGCGGAAGATACTCATGCCGACATCGCCGCCGTCAAGTTTGGCTTCAGCGATGGCGTGATGGCGGCAGGCATAGCCTTTATTGATATGGTAGCTATTTTCAGGCGTCTGTGCTGCCTTGTCATAGGGTTCGATTACGGTGCCGTAGGGCGCAAACTCAGCTTTGGTTAAAGGTCTTGCAACGATCGTAGTCTTCATAAGAGTACTCATGACTTTGCCTTACTTTTGGTGATCACTGTTTATAATTGCTATGAGCCACTTTGCCATAAGCCCGTACGCGAATTAAATCAACATCTGGGAATAAATGACATATTCGAATGAACGATTATGCCGCTATATTGCTCATCGTTCTGAATGCTTTGTTGTTCTGATTATTCTTGTTATTGCGCAGGGCTTATCGTGCTGGGCGAATAAACGGCATATGACGATTCACGTCTTTGTATAGTAAGTATCTAAATGGACCGGGTCCGCCGGCGTAACAAGATTGTGGACAGAATGCGCGTAACCACATAAAGTCACCCGCCTCAACTTCTACCCATTCACCATTTAAGTGATAGACCGCTTTACCTTCTAGGACATACAAACCATGTTCCATCACATGCGTTTCATCAAATGGAATCACGCCACCTGGTTGGAAAGTCACGATATTCACATGCATGTCGTGACGCATATCAGACTGCTCGGTAAATCTGGTGGTTGCCCATACGCCATCAGTACCCGGCATCTCAATCGCTGCAACATCATGATCGCTGGTTACAAAGGCTTCAGGCACTTCAATACCTTCACAGTGTTGATAAGCTTTACGAATCCAATGGAATTTAACGTGCTTGTCGCTATTGTTTTTTATCGTCCATTTGCAGCCGGGTGGTAAGAATGCATAACCGCCCGCTTCAAGATGATGCGACACGCCTTCGATAGTCATGTCCATTTCACCTTCAACGATGAATATAACCCCTTCAGCGTTTGCATCTAGCTCAGGCTTTTCTGAGCCGCCATTAGGCTCAACTTCGACGATATACTGTGAAAAAGTCTCAGAGAAACCTGAAAGTGGGCGTGCAAGCACCCACATGCGCATACCTGTCCAAAACGGCAGATAGCTAATAACAATGTCGGTCAGTACACGTTTGGGAATAATGGCATAAGCTTCGGTGAAGATAGCGCGATCAGATAGCAGTTGTGTTTGTGGAGGCAAGCCGCCAGTGGGTGCGTAATAAGTACTCTTTGTTGACATTGTTGATGTTCCTTAGTGGTGTTGTGCCGCAATAAATTTGTGTCTAAACGTATGGTTACATCCAGTTTGCAGTGTTATCGGCAGTGGCTGGATGGTTTTTATACCAGTGTTTGGCAATGTCATCACGGCGGCATACCCACACATCGGGCTTGCTGGTGATATATTGCAAAAACTTTTTGAGGGCGATGATGCGACCGGCGCGACCAATGATGCGGCAGTGCAAACCGATGGTCAGCATCTTGGGTGTGTGCGCGCCTTCTTCGTATAAGGTATCGAAGCTGTCTTTTAAATATTGATAAAAAGGCTCGGCGTTGGTAAAGCCTGGGCTTGAGGCAAAACGCATGTCATTGGTCTCTAAGGTATAGGGAATGACCAAATGCGGCTTACGAGCGATTTTATTACCGTCTTCTACTTTGACATTGAGCCAGTAAGGAAATTCATCCGCGTAAGAGTCTGAGTCATAAATATAGCCACCTTGTTCAGCGACCAGCTCACGAGTATTCGGGCTATCTCGTCCCGTGTACCAACCGAGCGGCTGACCGCCGATCATGCGCTCGAATATTTCAGTGGCACGGCGCACATGCTCGCGCTCGGTCTCGCGGTACATATTTTGATAAGTAATCCAGCGCAGACCGTGACTGGCGATTTCGTGCCCATCTTCTAATACTCGCTCGATAATATGCGGCGTTTTTTCGGCAGCAGCAGCGCAAGTGAAGGTCGTAATAGGCAAACCGTATTCTTTAAAAGTATCCAATACTCGCCAAACACCCACACGGCTACCATACTCAAATGCCGACTCAATCGATTGATGACGATTGTTAAACTCTGGCGTACCCAAGACATCCGATAAAAACCGCTCTGATTGACCGTCACCATGAATCACGCTATTTTCTGCGCCTTCTTCGATATTGAGGACGAACTGTACAGCGATTTTAGCGCCGCCTGGCCAGTTGGCTTTTGGCGGCTTATCAGCATAGCCTTTTAAGTCGCGAGGGTAGGCGTCTTGATTGAAATCGCTGATTATTTTTTTGGTCATTGTCAATATATCCTAAATATTTTAAAGCAACTTAAGTCAATTAAAGCAAAATAAGGCGTAACTTTGGATCTATATAATATTTATCTACGGCCTTTATCTATAATCCCGATGCGTAAGCCACCATTTGCTGACGTTCTTCATCAGTCAATTTTGTGAGATTACCCAGTGGCATATAGCCCGTTTGTACGGCAGTGACGATTTTTGCTTTATGAGTTTTCATGTCGGTCGGTGTTTGCAAGATGATACCAGCTGGCGGCGCGGCAAATCCTTGCTGAGTAGGCTGAGCGGCATGGCACGTGCTACAGCGCGTGTGCACGACATCCATAATGGCATCATCAGCAGAGGCAGTTACTGGCACGACGTCGGCAGTGATATTTTCATTTGAGGCGGCATCAGTGCTTATAGTAGAACCGTCGGCTGCGCTATCAGTAGTTGTTGGTGGCACACTATTTGGTGTCGCCGTTTCAGCAGCGGCTGCAGCAGTGACAACAGGTAATGGCTCAATTGGTTCTGGGCGCATCCAAATAATTAACAATACAGTTAAGACAGCAGGGATGACCAAATAACGCGGCTTATGATTGTCTAAATGCTTTTGGTTAAAATAGTGACGTACAATAGCCGTGATGATACCCACAAATACCAATACCAACCAGCCGTGAGCATGAGAGTACATCATCGGATAATGATTGCTAATCATGGTAAAGATCAGCGGTAAGGTAAAATAGTTGTTCATCAGCGAGCGGTTTTTTGCTTGTAATGCCAAGTCCGCCACTTCTTTGCCTGGTTTTTCGCCACGCCTCACGCATTCTACCAGCGCTCGTTGAGCAGGCATGATGCCGAAGAAGACGTTACCTGCCATTACCGTACCTAAGATAGCACCGATATGAATGAACGAAGCACGGTCACTAAATAGCTGATAAGAACCCCAGCAGGCGATGATTAATAGGATAAAAATAATGGTGCTAAAAATGAACGAGTTTTTGCCTAAATGGCTGCGGACAATCACTTCATAAATGAAATAGCTGCCGAATAAAAATAACAAACTGGTCGAGATGGCACCGATACTACTACCAAAATCGACTTTGCTGGGATCAATCAAGTAGGCAGTCGCATTGGCATAGTAGACGATAGAGAGCATCGCCATACCCGTCAGCCAAGTGGTATAAGCTTCCCATTTAAACCAGTGCAGGGTCTTTGGCATCTCTTCGGGCTCAAGCTTATATTTGGCAATTTCATAAAAGCCGCCACCATGTACCGCCCATAGGTCGCCTGAAATGCCTTTGTCAGCCTTCCACTGTGGTGGTTTACGCAAACTAAGATCTAGCCAAACAAAGTAAAAAGACGCACCAATCCATGCCACGCCAGCGATGACGTGGAACCAGCGAAAAAATAAGTTAAACCAATCGAGATAATAAGCGCCCATGTTGCAAATGTCCTTTTTACAATTTTCTTTTGTTCAGCTTTTTTCAATCTTTCGACGCGTTTTGCTATGGCGACGTTCTTTTATGATGTGTTTTTATATAGTGATGCTATATAACTATATAACTAAGAGCCGCGATACGTGCTGTAGCCATGTGCGCTAAGCAGTAGCGGTACATGATAGTGACCGTTATCACTTATCATAAAATCGATGACAACTTGTGGATAAAAAGCCGTGAGATTTTGTTCATCGAAATAAGACTGCGTATCAAAGGTTAAGGTATAACGACCAACATCTAAGTGATATTCGGCAATATCAATCGTTGGGTCAAACGACCAGCTATCTGGTGCCACGCGTCCATCCGCGTTGGTGACGCCATTGGCTAATAGAGATGCCTCGCCAGTTGCGCTTACGCGATCTAGCGTCACGGCAATACCAGCGGCTGGTTTGCCCAAATGGGTATCTAAAATATGCGATGAGAGAGTACCTGACATAATAATTCCTTTTATATAAATGAGTCAGATGCGGCTGAATGCTTTAAGCGTCACTCAGCAGTTTCTGTAAACGTAAGCGGGTGATTTTATTTTGCTCAGCCGCCGCATTGACCAGTTCAGTAGCGCGATCATTGGGCAAGCGTGCTAACAATAAATCGAGCATTTGCTGTGCGCTCTTACCGGTAGCAAATACGATAAAGATAAAGCCAAATTTATCAAGGTAGTCTTGATTGCCTTGAGCCAAAGCTTCAATTACCTCGTCATTGGCATCATTGGCACCCGACTGCTCATGGGCAGCACTGTCTTGAGTGTTGCGATATTTTTCTTTTAACGAGTCGACATTGCCGATTTGTGGATGACCATCAAAAGCCTCTAGTAACTGGGCTTCTGCTGTCTGTGCTTGTGCCCAAGCATCATCACTATGAGCAAGTAATGTAGATATATCAGCAAAAGGACGTTTTTTTTCTAAAGCCTGCGCCCAATGGGTGCTGGTACAGCAGGTCAATAGATGTGAAGTTGCCTCAGCTGTTGAGAGCTCATTAAACTGCTGTAAAGATAATTTCACTATGACATCCTTTTCTTTTCTGACAAAAGCAGTGGAGTAGCATCTCTCGATAACATCTCATGCTAAAGTAGTATTTATCGATTAATAATTGGTTTACTATGAGCTATTCTGCTTAAACCTGACCATTTGGTCAACTACTTTATGCAAATATTTTATTTAGACTGGGGATATTTCATAAAAATTAGCATATGAATCCAGTTATTGGCTGGGATATGGCTCTTTATTCATCACAATAATGACAGGTAACATTAATCATGGCTCAACATAACAATATAGAACCACAAGCCGCGTCTGACGCGCCTGTACAGCGCAACCAGCAAGATATCCGCGCCCACAACCAAACCGTCATTTTGGCGGCGGCAGAAGAGGAGTTCGTGCTGCAAGGTTTCCGCGGTGCGACGATGCAAGGGATTGCCGATAGAGCCGAGCTGCCAAAAGCCAACGTGCATTACTACTTTAAGAATAAAAAAAATCTGTACCAAGCCGTGCTGCATTCTATTATTCAAGAGTGGAACGATGGCTTGGTCGCTATGAGTGTCGATAGTGACCCTAAAACGGTCATCGAAAAGTTTGTCCGTACCAAATTGCATCAAGCGTTTGCTCATCCCAATCGCCATAAATTGTTTGCGCTGGAAGTCATCGGCGGTGCTCCTCATCTGCATGAATTTATGTCGGCGACCATGAAGGAGTGGGCGCTAGACAAGGCACAAGTGATGAAAACTTGGCATGAGCAAGGTAAGATTGGCATCGCTGACCCTTTACAGCTATTGATTTTGATTTGGGCAACGACGCAGCGATATGCAGAATTTGAGACAGAAATTGTCGGTTTGATGGAAAAGAGTGAGTACGATCAGCAGGATGAAGCGCGGGCGGCAGACTTTTTAGTGCCGTTTATTTTGCGTGGCTGTGGTCTTGAGTAATGCTTATGTATTATTATTTTACGTCTATAACATGCCATTAATACGAAAGCACTTTAAATGCTTTCGTATTAATGAGCGCTAAAAGAGTCAATGTCCAGAACCAGAACCAGAACCAGAACCAGAACCAGAACCAGAACCAGAACCAGAACAGCAATGCTGATTGGTAAAGAATTTGACTATTCTAACGTACGTTTAAGAAGCCTTTTGTCTAAGAGGCTTGAGACCGTCATCCAGATGCTGTTCTACTGTATCAAATTCGACACCGTAGTTTTTGGGCAAAATCATATCGAGAGTAATGGCTACAATACCTGACATAGTAACCGCCGACCCAAAGATATTACGGAAAAGCTGCGGCGCCTGTGCAAATACATCAGGAACAAAAGCCACGCCCATGGACAGACCTAGCGAAGTGGCAATGATTAAGATATTGCGATGGGTAAAGTTGACGGTTGATAGGATGCGAATACCAGCGGTCGCTACCGTTGCAAACATCAATAACGTCACACCGCCAACGACTGGTTTTGGCAATTGGGTAAAGATAGCACCCAAAATAGGAAATAGCCCCATAGTGAACAAGATAGCCCCAACATAGAAGCCCACATAGCGACTGGCAATACCAGTCATCTGAATCACGCCGTTGTTTTGGCTAAAAGTCGTCACAGGGAACGTGTTAAACACCGCCGCAATTAATGAGTTGACACCATCACCTAATACGCCACCTTTGATGCGTTTCTCGTATAGAGGTCCTTTAATGGGTTCGCCCGATATCATCGAAGTCGCCGTCAAATCACCAGAGGTTTCAATACTGGTAATGACATACATAAAGGCGATAGGAATAAAAGCCTGCCAATCAAACCCAAAGCCAAACTTGAATGGCACAGGTAGCGTAAAGATAGGGGCATCAGAGACCAAAGAGAAATCAATGCGTCCCATAAGAATGGCTGCGATCAGACCAAGCATCAACCCTATAAAAATAGCACTGGAGCGAATGACTTTATTATTAACAATACTAATCAATACCACACTGACCAAGACTCCGCCACCGAGCAGCAGATTCTGTATACTCCCGAAATCTTCAGCGCCCACGCCGCCTGCCAAATCCGTCAGACCAACCTTGGTTAATGACAGACCGATAGTTACAATCACACAACCCGTCACGATAGGGCTCATCAAGGATTTGAGTCTGGTGATGAATTGACTTAAGAAAATCTCAACGAAGGCACCAAGAAAGGAGACGCCAAAGATAACAGAGAGAATCTCCTCCGGACTCCCGCCTTTGTTTTTTACCACAAAACCTGCTGCCAATACCGCGGCCAAGAAGCCAAAACTGGTTCCTTGTAACGCCATAAGACCGGAACCTACCGGTCCAACTTTATGCGTCTGAATAAAGGTAGCGACCCCTGATACCATCAATGACATGCTGATGAGATAAGGGATATGTTCCCCCAAACCCAAGACGCCGCCTATGATTAATGAGGGGGTGATGATACCGACAAAGCTGGCAAGTACGTGTTGTACTGCGCCCAAAAAGGCTTTTGTAGGGGTAGGGCGGTCATGCAATCCGTATAGTAAATCGGGGTTCCCTTGAATGTGTTCGCTCATCTTGGCTTCCTCCTAAAGTGACTTTTAGTCCAAGCTCTGTGGAGAGAGCTAAGCAGTGTGATGAGTTTAGAGATGGATATCGACATACCGTTTATCTTCATATTGCTTAGTTGTCTCACAAAGAGTCGCACTTATCCTTGTGCTAATAAATATCAGCAGCTAGCTATTATTTATCAATATGACTAATAGTCGTAGGTTTAAACCTGACTAATTGGTCAACTATCTAAGGGTATAGTGAAAGGGTTGGCTATTGCAACGTTTTTTTTCATGTTGATGGCTTTATTTCTTAAATAATAACAGTCTATTAGACGAACATAGCGCAGCGGATTTGGTTTGCTGGCCATTTCTACTCGTCTAAAAACAGTAAGCAACAAAACGGAATAAGTCAGCCAGATTTAGCGCTATTTTTTAATATTAAATTTCTCGCATTAATTATTGCCAAATTGTTAATACTTCGTTATTATGCCTCTCATTATTTAAATGCTAACAATTATCATTAACATTGTTATTCGTATGAAAGGTTTTGGCTTTGTCAAGACTCCAATCGTCTAAAAAATGGTTTTCAACAATAAGCGGTGCAACTGCCACAAGCTGTGCTCAACAGTAAATAGCTTTTAAAAATTCTAATTTGTGATAGTCAATAAGGTGAGTGTGTTATGCGTGAAGTAAAGTTATCAAAACTATCTAGTCAAATGACGGTATTGTCCATGGGCGTGGCAGCGGTATTATGGTCACAAGCAGTCAGTGCAGCACCTGCAGAAGACATGCCAAGCACCACGTTGCAGACCATTACGGTGACAGCCAATAGCTCAGTACGTGATAAAGTGCAAACCGATTCTGTTTACATAGAAGACTATACGCCAGCGCAGCAAGCCAGCCATTTAAGCGATTTTTTGAATGTCGTTCCTGGAGTTACGGTAGGTGGTACCTCTGCGGTCAATCAGCGTATTCGTATTCGTGGTCTTGAAGACAGCAACCTAAAAGTCACTATCGATGGGGCGCGTCAAGAAGGCAAACTTTTTTATCATATGGGTGACATTACTATTGACCCTGACTTGCTTAAGCAAGCAGATGTCTCAGTCGGTAATAACTCAGTGACGCTAGGAAATGATGCACTTGGCGGCGCGGTTGCTTTTAAAACGGTCGATGCCGCTGACTTACTTAAACCTGGTCAAAAGATTGGTGCCAAGCTAAAAGCAGGTTATGCCAGTAATAATGATGAGCTACTGACGTCAGCCACAGTTTTTGGCGCACCATCTGATAATGTCGATTTATTGGCTTATTATGGCAAGCGTGATACCAGCTCGGGTGAAGACGGTGAAGGCCGTGAGTTGTTTGAAGACAGTGAGAGCGAGAGCTTCTTATTAAAAGCCGGCGCCTATGTTGGTAATGACCATCATGTAGGCGCAAGCTTTAGCCGTACTGATAAAGAAGGGACTTTCCCATTCCGTCCGGATTTTCCAAGCCTCGGCGATGATCCAATCCCGCAAAAAGTAAAGCGTGATACCTATACGCTTGATTATAACTTTAACCCAGCAAGCTCGCTGGTTGACGTTGATACCACCATTTATCAAACCGAGACCCAAATTTCACGTGATAATGACCCGAAAACATCGCCAGGCTATGATTGGGATGCAAAAGTGAAAACTACTGGTGGTAAGATCGAAAACACCAGTGTAATTGATGCAACGTCAGGACGCCATAAACTGATCGCAGGATTAGAGCACTATAAAAAACAGTCAGATTTTTACACCGCTAAAGACCGTGCAACAAAACTGCCCGCATCAGGGGAAGATAGTGCTAAAAATACCTCAGTTTATTTAGAAGACCAATGGCAAATGGGTAAATTTAGCCTAACGCCAGGCGTGCGTTATGACCGCTATGAAGCACCTGATTTTATTGCTGGTGGCAAAACTTACGATAATGTTGTCGGTGCACTTGCCGCAAGCTATGAGATTGCGCCGAGTACGCAGGTTTTTGCTAGCTATACTCAGCTGTTCAATGGCCCAGATTTAGGCCAAGCTATCTTCAATCGAGATGGTGCTGGCACAGTGGTTAACAACGACCTAAAAGCAGAAGAGGGTGATAACGCTGAAGTGGGTGTCGTAACCACCTTGCGTGATCTCACTACGGCTAATGATTCGCTACAACTAAGCGGTAAATACTTTGAAACCAATATCGAAAACTATATTGAATTTATACGCTCAGGTCTAAGCTGTGGACCAAACCTTGGGAATGATTGCCAAGGTGCGGTCAATAAGGACGAAGATTATAAAATAAAAGGTGTTGAGCTGGCCGCTGATTATAAAATGAATAACTTTAGCATGGGTTTAAGCTATGCTCATGCGCGTAGTAAAGGTGAAGATACGGGTTATAGTTTTTATTCACAAACAGGGTCAGGATCAGATGCAGGTGATAAATACATGGTCAATCTAGCGTATCAGCCAACTGATACCACTGAGCTTGGCTGGCGCAGTACCTATGTAGCCCCTGTTACGCAAACCTTTATACTTCGAGGTGACGTTACGGAGCTTAAGAAACCGAGCTATGATGTCCATGATATCTTTATGAGCTACTCTCCAGCTCAAGTAGATGGCTTGAAAGCCACAGTTGGGGTTTATAACCTGTTTGATGAAACTTATGCTAGCCACGGTTCGCGCTTAAATCCAGCTAATGCTACGGCTACAGATTTTGAGATGGGTCGTAATATCAAAACCTCTTTGACCTATCAATTCTAATCTAACTGTTATTGGTAATATCTAAAAGCTAGCTGTCTTTGTATGAGAGCTGGCTTTTTTATGGTCAGTAAATGATGAAGCATGTGATAGCAATTACAACTTTTTTTAAATACCAATCAAAATAACCAATGAATAAAGAAACGATGAATAAAAAACCAATACTAATGACTTCATTTCCCCCTACGTTGCGTCAGAGCTGTTTATGGATTCATCGTTATACTGGGCTTGCGATGGCAGCTTTTTTGATCATTGCTGGTATCACGGGCACGCTATTGGCGTTTCATGATGAGCTAGATGATGTGTTTAATCACAAGCTGGCAAATATTGAAGCGCAACACAAGCCGCCACTACCGATCGCCATACTTCATGATGCTGTTATCAGTGCCTATCCACAGTATCAATTTTCTAGTATGCCAACGTCAGTAGAGCCTAACAAATCAGCGGTTTTTTCGGTAGATAGAGTCCGAGGTGAAAGCGCCAAAAATCAGCCCAAAGCGCCATTTCAAGAGGTATATGTCAATCCCTTTACTAGTGAAATCATCGGTACACGTGATAAAGAGGTGTGGGCATGGCGCAATACGATGTACAAGGTATTTTGGTTGCACCGAGATTTATTGCTAGGTGATATCGGCAAATTAATACTGGGTATCGTGTCTTTAATTTGGACGATTAATTGTTTCATCGGCTTTTATTTAACCTTTCCAAGAGCAGTTAGTGCCAATAAATCTCAACAAACCGCATTGAGAAAACCATCTGGCAAACCCCGCGCTTCATTTTTTAAACGCTGGCTACCTGCTTGGAAAATCCGCCGAAAAACCAATACTTTTAAGCTTAATTATGATTTGCATCATGCGTTTGGCTTATGGCTCTGGCTCATGTTATTTGTCATTGCGTGGTCGAGTGTTGGTTTTAATTTAAAATTGGTATATCAGCCTGTAATGCAAGCGCTGGTAGGACTTGAAGGTAGAGATGAAGGCAAAGGAAAGAAACAAAATAAGCCTGCGATAAACACTGAATCTAGTAGTGATGAGGCGACTACTATTGGCACTAATATGAACAGTACTAATAAGGTAGACAAGGCTAATAGTATTGCTTATTTAAGCAGGCAGGCAGAGATAGCCGCACAAAAAAATGGCGTCGATGTCCAGCAGCTATTGGGAGTGCGTTGGGTAGAAGAGGACAATCAATGGCAAATGCGCTTTAAAACCAATAAAGATATCGGTAAAAAAGGCGGTGCGTCATCTATCACGGTTGACGCCGCAACAGGCAATGTCGAGCGTATTAATTTTGGGTATCAAAGCTCATTTGGTAATCAAGCTGATCAATGGATGGCAACGCTACACATGGGACATATCAGCCATGGCGTAGTTCATTTGTTGTATCAAATATTTTTAGCATTGACGGGGTTAGCCGTGGCGGTCTTATCTGGCACAGGTGTGTATTTATGGGTCAAAGGGCGTCAAAGTCGGTTAAAGCAAAGGCAAAAATTGACGGTTAAAGACAACTCCTTGAAGCGATTACGCGAAACCAGCCATTAAAGAGCAACTATAAGATATGCTGTACTTAAACCATATCCATAATAATGATGATGCAACCTTCAGAGGTCAAGGTGATCACGTCAATATTACAGAGTACAGCTATCTTTGATAGTATTTATTAAGGTCGCTAACTAAAGCTTTAATTGCAAAAATATACTGTAGGCTATCCCAACGGTAAATATCAAAAAAGCAAATTTTTCACCCAACATTACCCATCTATGCCATCTGTTGTTTTCGTCAAAGTTTTTTGTATAATCTACTGCAGCAATATTTTGAGTAAAATCCATCGGAATAACCACCAACCTTAGAACATACAAAGTCATGCCTAACCAAAACAGGGTATCTGCTATCTTTTTATTCACAGCGTAATAAATGCATAGACAAAAGCTAATGATTAAAATTAATAGGGATAAGTTTTTGTAATTTATCCATCGATGATTCAATAGGATTTTATGCATCAACAATTCCTTTTATTGTTTGCAAAGCTCTGTACTTAAACCGCATCGACAATCACTGGGCGACCTTGATGACTGAGCACGGTAACATCGACGTTATACAGATCCTTCATGGTTGTTTGGGTGATGACCTCTGCAGGTTGACCAACAGCCATCACCTGACCCTCTTTCATGGTGACCACGGTATCAGCAAACTGCGCAGCTTGATTGATATCGTGCAGCACGATGACCACGGTTTTTTGCTGAGTATGGCTTAACTCACGCAGCTCACGCATCAGGCGACCAGCATGGTACATATCCAAATTATTCAGCGGCTCATCGAGCAATAAATACGGCGTATCTTGGCAAACAATCATCGCAATTAACACCCGCTGACGCTGACCACCCGATAGTGTCGATAAAAAACGCTCGGCTAACGGCGCAAGCTCAAAACGTTCGATAATTTCTTGCACTTTTTGCTGATCGTCCGCCGTCGGTTGCCCTTGGTGATAAGGGTAACGACCAAACATCAGCAGCTCATGCACGCGAAGTCGTCCTTGTACTTGGTTGTCTTGTCCAAGCATCGCCACAGTTTTGGACAAGGTTCGCGCATGACAGCTAACAATATCACGTTCCTCATTATCTACAGCGAAACTGACTTGTCCCGACTGTAGCGGTTGCAAGCGCGCCATGACCGAAAATAAAGTAGATTTACCCGCGCCATTGGGACCAATCAGGGCAATCACCTGTGCGCTTGGTAACGACAACGTAATGTTATGAAGAATTTGCTGTTTGCCAATATGGTACGAGATGTTATTGAGTTTAATCATAGTGGTTCTTACTTTTACAAAGGATCTGATTTTTCATTACTATATCAATGGTTTTTAGATGATTGGCTACTAGGTCAATGACTATTAAATAAGCACGATATTAACGACGCTGAGTCACAAAAATCAATATTAAGAATACCAAACCACCAGCCAATTCAATCACCACCGATAGCACACCTGCCATGCCCAATAGTTGCTCAAATATCGTCTGACCGAGTACCAAGCAAATCATCGCCACCAAACTGACCAATATCAGACGCTCGCTGTGATACATATGCCGAGCGATACGATTGGTTAGCGCACAAACCAACAGCCCAAAGAAAGTCACTGGACCGACCAATGAGGTTGCCGTGGCGACCAATACCGCAATGACCGTTAATAGCCCAAATGCCAAGCGTTGATAGTTAATACCGAGGTTAATGGCTTGTGATTTGCCAAGCATCAATACGTCACATTGATAACGCCAGCGCCAGATAAACAGTGCGCTAATGGCACAGATAACAATGCTGATACCAAGCAGCTGCGGATTGACCGTATTAAATTGCGCGTAACTGGCAGATTGCACGACGACGAAATCATCAGGATTGATCAATCTGGCAATCAGGGCTGATAAGCTACGAAACAAGACCCCAAAGATAACGCCGACCAATATCAGTCGCGTCAGATCCTGACTGCTTTTTGAAAACAGCAGCTTAAATAACAATAATGACGCGCCAAACATTAAAACAATTTCAAGGGTGAATTTGGCAAGAGGATTGATACTGGTAAAACTTATTGCGCCCAAAAAGAAAACCAACAGGCTTTGTAATAAAACATATAGCGAGTCAAAGCCCAGCAATGACGGCGTCAAGATAGGGTTGTGCGTCAAGGTTTGAAACAATAAAGTCGATACGCCAATCGCATAACCGACGACCATTAACGCCAGTAACTTTTTACCTCGCAGTGGTAGCGTAAAGTCCCAATGGCCGTTGACGTTGACTGTCAAAAATAGGATGGTTGAGATCAGCAATATGATAGCGGCAATAGATTTTGGATGATTGACTATAAATGTCCAGAGTCGCGCAACACAACTTTGTCCAAAAGTAGTTTTGCCGTTATTTTCTGAAGCACTGTCATCTAGAGTGTTATTGGCTGTGGCGCTAGGCTTAGACGGTGAAAACATGCGTAAATCCTATAGTGCTAGGCTTATCTAATCAGACAAAACAACGATAAAAGAGAGAGAAGAGGCAAAGAGGTTTGATCAGTCGTTATGAATAAAAAACTTTATGGCGAGTTATTTTATTGCTCAGCAGGCGCACGTAATAATAGCCATAAAAACAGTACCGTACCAACGACTCCAAAAACCGTTGCCACAGGCACTTCAAATGGATAGCGAATCGAGCGTCCAATAATATCGCACAATAGCACTGCCGAAGCGCCCAATAATGCCACCGCTGGTAAGCTACGGCGCAATTTATCCCCCATCAGTCGGCTGACGATATTAGGCACGACCAAACCAATAAAAGGAATCATGCCAACGGTTACAACGACAACTGCACTCATCATCGCCACCATACCAACGCCAACCCATGTTACTTGTCGTTTGCTGATGCCTAAATTGAGCGCGATATTGTCACCCAAACCGACGATGGTCAGCTTGTCAGCAATGATATACGCCAGCACGCACAATCCGCCCGTCAGCCATAGCAGCTCGTAACGACCTGCTAAGACGCCAGAGAAATCACCAAACTGCCAAACGCTGAGCATCTGTAACGATTCTGTTTGATAGGCGATAAAGGTCGTCACTGCCTCAATGATACCTCCAAAGACGATACCAATTAGCGGGATCATCAAAAAATCCGTTGGCGGAATGCGGTGGATCAGTAGCATAAACAGCATCATGCCAAATACCGCGGCGATGGTTGCGACACCCATTTTTACCATGAGCGCACTGGCTGGAAATAGCAGGCTAACCATCAATAATCCCAGTGCAGCGCTTTGAGTTGCACCGACCATCGATGGCTCAACGAAGCGGTTTTTGAGCACCACTTGAATAATCATCCCAGCAACTGCCATGGAAACACCGGTCAAGATAATAGCGATGGTACGCGGTAGGCGACTGACCAGTAGCAGTGAGCTGTCGGAGTTGGCGCTATGGTTGATAAGGCTGTGAAATATACCTGACCACGAAAAATCAGCCACACCAATTGATAAGCTTAATAACACCAAAAGCCCCATAATAATGAGGCTGCCCGTGTTGATGACCCACGGTGGTATAGAAGCACGGCGATTTTTAGAGCTTAGACCACGGCTTGCGCTTTTTTGCCAACTCGTTGATGCGGCTGGTAAAGTAGGGCGGGCTTTAACGCTGGTCTGCGCACGAGAGGAAAATAACGGCATATCAGCTACTGGCTTAAAGTGAGGGTTGGCAACTGACAGTGATGACAGTTGCCTAAAAACGAATGACGCTTATTTAACATGTTGCTTTTTTAGCATATTACTTATTTAACGCATCATTTATTTAGCGTTAGCAAAAGCCTCTTTAATGGTCGTCAAATCCTGCATCCATTGATAATAACCGCCAAAGGCAAGATATGAGTCTGGGCTAAGGTAAACCACTTGATTCTTACTCCATGCGTTGGTTTGCGCGACCAATGGATTGTCTAATACGGCTTTGGCACCAGCACCATCTTCACCAATGGCGGCACTGCGATCGACGACGAATAACCAGTCTGGATTGGTTTTTTGTATGTATTCAAACGAGATTGGCTGACCGTGGCGCGCATCGGCGATTTGGTCATCTGCCATCGGAATATCCAGTACGGTATGGATAAAACCGTAGCGTGATTTGTCGCCGTAGGCAGACAGCTTATTGCCATTGACCATGACCACTAAGCCTTTACCTTTATCTTTGGTTAATGTTTTGGTCTCATCAATGAGCCCATCGATATTGCCTTGCAGTTTCGCTGCTTGAGCACTTTTACCGAACAATGCACCCAAATCATGCAAACGCTGCTTGCTCGATTCATAGATATTTGCCGTATCAATCGTCATGTCGAGCGTTGGCGCAATACTGGACAGCGCATCATATTTTTCTGCCATGCGTGAGCCGACCAAGATAGCTTGCGGCTGCATCGCATTCAACGCCTCAAGATCTGGCTCAAATACGGTGCCGACAGTTTTTGGTTCAGGCTGTGTCTTAGACTGTAAATTGTCTAATTTTAGACCGCTTGGCATACCATCGACAGCAACATCAAGCGCGGCCAAATCCTGCATCAACGTCATATCATAGACCACCAACGGCGATGGATTCATTGCCAAGTCGACATTACCTTTTACCGTGTCGACCGTGATTTTTTCAACAGAGACCGCATCGTTATTAGCGACATTCGAGGCATGATCTGCTGTTTGATTTTCAGTCTTAGCGTCTGCGGGCTCGGAGTCGTTAGATTCAGGTGAGCTACAACCTGTCACACTGATCGTAGCAACCAGAGCGGTCACCATGGCAGTCAGTAAAGGGCGTTTGAAAAAAGGAGTAGAGCGGTTAGGCAATAAAGTAATAGACATAAATAACTCGGTATATCAGCTGGTTGGACAAAGGATGTATCAAATAATCGGTCATATAAAAGTAAAAAGAACTTCATCGATGTGATGCTTCACACCATACAATGCTCGACGGTATTACTTTTGACGTTATGATTTTTTATGGGTTTTTTTTACGCTTAGCTATTGAGATGTTCAACATGCCTTAATATCTTGAGATTTTGTAATCTTAAAGATTCGCAGTCGATTAGGGGCTATGATAAATTAATTGAGACTCATTATCAATACAAATGATAATGGTTTTTATTACGTCACTTTATTTATGGTTTGTGGCGGCCTTGGCAAAATAACTCTGTATAGCGATATTTGAGAAAGGATGGTCGAATGATTAAGTAGGTTTTGCTTATTAATAACGCAAAATTATTATAAATTTATTATTGATAATAATTATCGTTTGCATTATTATCTACGCCATTCTACCTCGGTTAATGAATATTAGGGTGTTATGAGTTCAACGGATTTAGACGCGCCACCACTTAAATTGATACTCGCAGCTATTATTATAGTGGTGGGCTTGCACGTGCTGACGGCAGTCGCATTGGTGGCGATCAAGACGCCTGATATAAAAGTTGAACCAAAAAAAGACACACCACCTATCGAGATAGAGATGGTGACGTTACCTGTCAAAACAGCCGTCCCTGAAGTAGAAAAAG
Source organism: Psychrobacter immobilis (assembly GCA_904846265.1). Lineage (GTDB taxonomy): Bacteria > Pseudomonadota > Gammaproteobacteria > Pseudomonadales > Moraxellaceae > Psychrobacter > Psychrobacter immobilis_A. Next base: position 77,841 of record CAJHAA010000003.1, read on the forward strand.
TTCAGGAAGTAACGCCCAAAAAAGCAGTACCTAAAACAGAGTCAAAACCTGAACCTAAAAAACAAGCACCGTCAAAACCTAAAGTAGCTCCAGTAGTGAAGGCTAAGCAAAATGCACCAGAAAAACCGGTGGTAAAAGCCAAAAAGGTTGATATAGCACCTGTCGTAAAAGTAGAAAAAAAGAAGCCTGACATTATTAAAAAAGAGGTGTCGAAAAAGCCAACAGTAGAATCGAAAGTTGATACCTCAATGGCTGATAGTCAACGTGAAGCTGAAGAACGACGTAAGATTCTAGCAGCAGAATCACAAAAGGCCGCTCAAGAAGCCCATGATAGAGCAGTACAAGAAGCTAAGAAAATAGCCGATGCCAAGGCTGCCCGAGAGGCTCAAGCCGAAGCGAATGCCAGAAAAGCAGCAGAAGACAAAGCGGCTAAAGATGCCGCGCAAAAAGCAGCCGCCGCTGCAAGCAATGAACCCGTGAGCTTTACTGCTAGTGCTGCAGACTGGGCATCAGCGCCAAACTTTAGCTTTCCTACTCGAGCCGCTCGTAGAGCATCTTCGGGTGATACATTCAAAGTGGTATTGATATTAAGAGTGAATAAACAGGGCGGTATTGATAGTGCCCGCGTTGCTCAATCTTCAGGCAATTCAATAGTAGATAAAGAGGCGCAGCGTCAAGTAAGCTCTGGAAAATTCAGACCTTTTACTAAAAATGGCGTGCCAGTCGTCGGTAATGTCACATTACCTGTTACTTATAATGTGCCATAAATACATGATTATTAGTACCAAGCATCGGCGCAATCGCAAATAATCGAACAATGTTAATAAAATACAAAGGAGTCTGACATGGACTTTATGCAATACTGGCAAATCAGCGACATGGTGACAAAAACTTTGTTCTTTTTGTTGCTTGCTTTATCTATTCTTTCTTGGGTGACAGGCATCATTCGTGTGCTACAAAGCCGCAAATTGGCCGCCAATGTTGCAGATGATTTGAGTCAACAGATTCAAGTAAAGCAGGCTGAGATGATAGCAGCAGATGCCACTACTCGCCGTTTGGTTACTGAGCAGATCTTGCTCAAGCATATTGGTCGTTACCGTTTTGCCAGTGAGCGCGGCTTACCTATTCTTGGGACGACAGCCGCAATTGCGCCATTTATCGGTTTGTTTGGGACGGTATGGGGAATTTTTCATGCGCTACATAACATTGGCATGAGTGGGCAAGCAGGCTTGGGACAAGTAGCAGGGCCAGTCGGTGAGGCACTTATCATGACAGGTTTGGGGATCGCCGTGGCGATTCCAGCCGTGGTATTTTATAACCTTGCAGTGCGTATCAATCGCCGTGTGATGTATCACGCCAACGATAGAGCGCATGACTTATTGGCACGTTCTGCCAAAATGGTCGTTACCCAGCAGCCGTTAACGGACAGCAAATCGACTGTTACCCAAGATTCGTTAGCAAAGGGTATGCACTCAAACACAGCAGATGCTCAGCAAGTGACTCATTATCATAGTTCAGCCGCGTCGCAGCCTTAACGATTATCCATTGATGGGACAGTCCGTTAGGCGATAGTCAAGCGAGCTATATTGCGAATAACCAAATGTATTGAGAGTAATTATGGCATTTCAATTGGGTGATGATGACAGTCAAAGCATGAGTGAGATGAACCTCATTCCGCTTATCGACATCATGCTGGTATTGATGATTATATTTCTATTGACGGCGACCGTACTGAATCCGACAGTGCCACTAGAGTTACCGAAGACCAGCGCTGCGTTAAATGAGGCGCCACCAGAGGCTATTCAAATTAGCATCGATAAAGACGCAGGGATATTTTGGGACAGCGATGCGATTAGCATGGAGGAGTTAGAGGCACGGTTACAGCAGCAAAGTGCTGGAGGTAAAGACCCCTCTGTACAATTGCGTGCTGACAAAGACAGTAAGTATGACACGGTCGCTCAAGTGCTAGCCGCTGCCAGTCAAGCAGGACTTACAAAGATAGCCTTTGTCAATGAATAAGGTGAGTCTATAAAAGACATGATTATCATATGATGTTCGCTAGATAGCCAACCAACCATCAAAAAGGTAGCTAATATAATAATAAAACAAAAATAATAAACTTTTCTCCAGCCTCAATGAGTACTTAAACCTCAAATTAAGTACTCATTGGGGTTTTCTTTTTACCAGCCATAGCCAAAGGGATGATAGCCGTAACCGAAGCGCCCAGGCCCGTAGCCAAACGGATAAGGCGAACGTAGGTAATCGAGATCACGTTGACGGATATAGTAGTAACGTCCTTGCGCATAAGCTTCTTCTAGCTTTTCGATGCCTTCGAGCGGACAAACGGGCTGCCAGTCGTAGCCTTCGCGACCAAGTTTATAAGCATTGAGCTCGGTGCAGTAGCTTTTGAGACCTTGCTGTCGTCCTTGCTCCCATTGTATGCGGTTGGGCATGGGACCACCTACCTTTGCGCAGCTATCAGCGTAATGACCGAAATAAGCACCTGAACGCCCTTGTAAGCCATCAGCATAGCCGACTTCTTGCCAGTTGCTTTCTTGACATTGCTGCGGGGTAAGATTTTGCGTCGTTGCACAGCCTGATAGGGTAAATAAGGCAGCGCCTACTAGCGAGAGGGTGAGCCCAGTTTTACTCATGAGTTTATGGACACATTTGCTCGCTAGTGAAGCGGTCGATGAGTTTCGCTTAAGAAGATAATTCATAATAAACCTGCGCGCGTTTAAAATTATGGTTTATCATAGCACTTTTTGATGCTGACAACTTTTTGTATCTCATTATTACGCTGTTTTTTATTCGAGCTAAGTGTTTGATCTATTAACACATATAGCCAAACCATCGAGATTCGAAAACGTGAGTGGTTGGTGATTATCAACTCATCATGCTTGATTTTTAACGGTTCGTGCTCATTATAAGCTTCTATATAGTAGCCAGTATTTAGACAATCATTTATGAAACAGATGCTCATTAGAACGCTACTGGTTAAAAAATGACTGGTTAAAAAGTTACTGCTCAAACAATCAGTGATTGCTTTTTTATAGTTAGCTGGGTAATCACTGTCTTTGTTGTAGCCTGTTGTATAGATAGTAGTGGTTTTATTTTTTAGTACATTTTTATTTATCCAAAAGGTCGGATCATCATGGGAACATTCATTGGCGTTATCATTGTACTATTTGTATTAGGGAGTATGATGGCGCTCAAACCTAACGGTATCGATCAGCGTTTGGATAAGCTGCGCATGACCGCGCGCCGTTTGCAATTGAATCCAAAGCTGGTGAGTTGCCCTGATTGGATCAAAGGTAAAGACAACGAATATGGGCGTGGAATGTTAGGTCAATACTGTTTAGTGTTAGATGATGTGCAGCTGCCGCACACACGCTATCAAGTGATTGATGGGCAATGGCGACCAGATAGTAGTTTTGTCGATACAAGCAAAGATGATGTTAAGCTCACGATTCCGAGTGCGATTCGTGCTAATAACAGCACTAATAATACGATTGTCAAAAAGACCAATTTTAGCTTGGATAAAGCGCCGCTAGATTTGCCAGTCAGTATTGAGCCATTTGTTAAAGGTTTGCTGACTAAGGCGAATAGTATCGTGATTTATTGGGAAGATATCGCTTATGTGCGTCCTTCATCCAATCCTGCTTATCAGCAAAAATTGATTGAAGCAGATTTGTTGGTGCTCAAAAAACAGCTTGAACAATGGGCGTCAGAGATGCAAAAGCGCCTATAAAACGGCTACAAGGTAGAAAATAATTTTTTAATCTCCATTTATAAGCAATATGCAAGCACTTTTGACAAACTCTCAGTCATTTACAGTTGACAGTGTAACGCTTAGCAGTGTAACGTCTTTATAACTGACTCTTTATCTTATGGTTATTGTTTGTTTTATAAACGTTTTTTTAAGCAGCTATTACTATAATGATTCACCGCGCTACTATAACTCACAATTATAAATTGCCATGCTGCTGTATTTATTCTTACTTTTAATTTACTCATATAATAATGGTGTCGTCACATATGGCAAAAACCGCAACCAAAAAAAGTCCAGCGCCCGCTGCTGGTAATCCCAAAGGCAGTCCAAAGGGCAAGTCTTTGGTGATTGTAGAATCACCTGCCAAGGCAAAAACAATCAATAAATACCTTGGCGATGACTTTATCGTGCGCTCCAGTATTGGTCATGTCCGTGATCTACCAGTTGGCGCAAGCAAAAGTGCAAAAAAACCAACAACGACCAAAAAAGATGACAGTCTAAGCAAAGAAGAAAAAACCCAGCAAGCCTTGGTACGGCGCATGGGCGTCGATCCAGAACATGACTGGGCAGCAGTTTATGAAGTATTACCAAATAAAACTAAGGTCATTAAAGAGCTTAAAGCCTTAGCTAAAGACGCTGACAAAATCTATCTGGCAACGGATATGGATAGAGAGGGGGAGGCGATTGCGTGGCATCTTAAAGAAGTCATCGGCGGCGCTGACAGTAAGTATGAGCGTGTGGTTTTTAACGAGATTACCAAATCAGCCATTCAAAATGCCTTTAAGCAGCCATCCAAACTCGATATCGACCGTGTCAATGCCCAACAAGCGCGGCGCTTTTTAGACCGTGTCGTTGGCTTTATGGTATCGCCGCTGCTGTGGCAAAAGGTTGCTCGCGGTCTCTCTGCAGGTCGCGTTCAGTCCGTTGCTATGCGTCTGGTCGTAGAAAGAGAACATGAAATTCGCGCCTTTATACCAGAAGAGTATTGGCAAATTCATGCCGATACTCACGTTGCCAGTAGCAAAAAGGACGCTGAGCAAATTGCGATTCGCTTAGAGGCGACCAAGCAAGGCGGCAAGACGCTTAAGCTAGTCAATAAAGAGCAGACAGATAAAGTCTTAGAAATTCTTAACTCAAGTGACTTTATCGTCAAAGAGCGTGAAGAGAAGCCAACGCAGTCGCGTCCGAGTGCGCCATTTATCACCTCGACATTACAGCAAGCAGCCAGCACACGATTGGGCTTTTCAGTTAAAAAGACCATGATTTTGGCACAGCGCTTATATGAAGCGGGTCATATTACTTATATGCGTACCGACTCGACTTTCTTATCTGGTGATGCACTTTCTGCGGTACGTGGCTATATCGAAGACAGCTATGGCGCAAAATACGTACCAGAAAAGCCAAATTTCTACGGCAACAAACAAGGCGCACAAGAGGCGCATGAGGCGATTCGTCCATCTAACGTCAATATGAAGTCAACGCAGCTTAAAGGGGTTGAGCGTGATGCCATCCGCCTGTACGAGCTGATTTGGCGTCAGTTTGTCGCTTGTCAGATGCTGCCAGCAAAATACTTGTCAGTGAATCTATTCGTCGCTGCCAATGATGTCGAGTTAAAAGCACGTGGTCGTACGTTAGAATTTGATGGTTACACCAAGGTTATGCCACCAGCGAAGACTGACGATACCTTATTACCAGATGTCAAAAAAGGCGATAAACTAATACTAGATAAGCTCGATCCGAGTCAGCATTTCACCAAGCCGCCACCGCGCTATACCGAGGCAAGTTTGGTGAAAGAGCTTGAGAAAAAAGGCATCGGTCGTCCATCAACTTATGCGTCTATCATCTCGACCATTCAAGATCGCGGCTATGTGAAGCTTGAGAACAAGCGCCTGTTTGCTGAAAAAATGGGTGATATCGTTACCGACAGGCTAACCGCAAGCTTCCCAGATTTGATGGATTATACCTTTACTGCCGCGCTAGAAGACAAGCTTGATCATGTGGCAGAAGGTGATACAGATTGGAAAGATGTCCTCGATAATTTCTATGGCGACTTCAAAACAACGCTTGATCGCGCCAAAGAAAAAGACGGCATGCGTCCAAATGATCCAACTGACGTACCAGACGTGCATTGCGATCTTTGCGATCGTCCAATGCAATTACGTACTGGCTCAACGGGGGTATTCTTAGGGTGTACTGGCTATAATTTACCGCCAAAAGAGCGCTGTAAAGGCACTAAGAATTTAATGCCCGTCGAAGCTTTTGCCAATCTTGATGAGGCAGAAGGTGATGATGAAGCGGCAGAAGTTCGCGATTTGATGGAGAAAAAGCGTTGCCCGAAATGTAGCACGGCAATGAATGGTTATATCGTCGATGGCGGTCTGAAGCTGCATGTGTGTGGTAACAATCCTGATTGTGATGGTTATGTCTTAGAAGAAGGCAAGTTCGAAGTGCCTGGCTCTGATTCTCCAACTATTGACTGTAATAAGTGCGATGGACAAATGGAGCTAAAGACGGGACGTTTTGGTCCTTACTTCGCTTGTCAGCAATGTGATAATACCCGTAAAGTGTTAAAAACAGGCGAAGCCGCACCGCCGCGTATGGATCCTATTCATCTGCCAGAGCTGAAATCAACCAAGCACGATGATTACTTTATCTTGCGTGAAGGGGCAGCTGGGATGTTCTTGGCAGCGTCTAAATTCCCGAAAGTGCGCGAGACACGTGCACCCAAGCTGGCTGAGTTACGCGAAATCAAAGATAAAATGGAAGATAAATTCCAGTATCTGTTTGAAGGTCCAGATGAAGATCCAGATGGTAATCCCACCATTCTACGCTGGTCACGTAAGAAGAAAGAGCAATATATCGGCTCTGAGAAAAATGGTAAGGCCACACGTTGGGGTGTGTATTGGCGTAATGGCAAGTGGGTAGAGGAGTAAGTCTCCTTTACCTTTTATATTGGTGATTGATTGTTAATATATGAGCTTCTGTATCACCAATATTGTTTTAAGCTATAAAATTTTGAACAAAAAAAACCTCTTAGAATCTAAGAGGTTTTTTTGTGCTATTCATATTTGTGATATCAATAACAGCTAAGTTCATATGCTATTAGTTCTTTTCGATGATACCGCAAGCAACGCGGTCGCCTGCATTACCAGCTGGTTGGCTAGTATAGTCATCAGCACCGCTATGCACGATAAAGGCTAGACGATTAACGCTATATTTACCAGCATCAGCGACAGAGATTTTCTTATTCACATAGTTAATAGTAGCCACGCCATCTGCATTGGCAGTCAGGTTAGGCAAGTCGCCAGCATGACCATTCATATCGTCAGGATTAGAGTGAGGCTTATTGTCTGGATTAAAGTGACCACCTGCCGCTTTACCCATATCAGCACAGCTACCCGTTTCATGGATATGTAGTGAGACTGTCTTGCCCGGCTGCAAATTCATCAGCTTACCGTAAACTTGTACGCCGCCATCCACAGGGCGTAAGAATACTTGACCCACTTCATTTTTATTACCAGCGACTGCATTGATAGTAGATTTTAAGGCAGGTTGGCTAAGTGGATTGCCAGTTTGCATTTGACCTTCGACCGTTTGACAACCCGTCATTACTAACGCTGAACCACATAATAGCGCACTTGCAAGCATCGTCTTATTCATTATTATCTCCAATTATTTTTAATATTTAGTTATTTTTGATAAGAGGCTAACTCTTGAAGGTTTATAGATAAATGCCTTTTGATTTCTATAAACATTCGTTAGTGTCGTCATCAGTATAGCTAAGGATTAGATATAGTTATTCATCAAATGCGCAACAATCGGTTAATAAATGTAAGTATCGTATGGGTTTGAAAATTGTTTACGGTATTTTCTTTACTTCGTTTTGCCATACTAAAGTTTCGCCTGATTCTAACTTTTGAGTAAGGAGATAGCTGGATTCAGAATTATCAGAAGGATTAGATACTCTCTGCGTATCAAGATTGATCAGTGTTAACTGACTAGAACTATAAAGCATTAGGCGGCTAAGACTTGATTCAATATCATCAATGTCATCACCACACCCTACCATCGTTGAAGGGTTGCCACCAATTAGCAACGTTTGATTAGTAGATAAAGCATAAGACCCACCAGCCCCATTGCATCCGACAGAAAATCCAATACCTTGGCTAAAACTACTTTGCTGAGGATTGCTATAATCATGTGAACCAAGCCTGTAGTTTGCAGTAATAGGTACATCTGGACGATTAAATTTATTAATAGTTTTATTGGTATCGTCAGTTGCACTAATAAGACGCCATTGGTATCGCTCTAATAATTCATTGATAAGCGGTATGCCCGCCACAGGATATTCAGGCTTGGGCGTACCCGAAAAAATCAGTGTTTTTCCTTTATTGGTTTTTAGAGCCAGCTGTTTTAATGTCTTGTTAGAACTCTGTGCAGAGTTTGCTAGTACTGGATCAAATCTGAAAGCTGTATCTGAATAGGGTATAAAAACACTATTTACGACATTTCCTGTTTTGTTTTTGATTGTGTTTTTATTACTCAAGTTTTCGATAATTGAATGGTTTACTGTGGTGCAGTTATCAGATGGTTCGCTGACATTGATTTGCCCGTAAAGGTAAGGTAATGGTAACCACATATCAAAAGAAACTTGGTGACGTTGACAGCCTTCTGTAAATGTTAAAAGGCTTGGATGTACCTCCATTATCAAAGGCAGCTTTTGGTTAAAAGCCTTGATTCGACCCTTATCATCGCTGACATAGGTTAATTGCCACTCATATTTTGTGGTGGTTTGAAACAGTCTGGATTCGAGCGTGGTCGCTGACCAGTTTTTATCGTCGATGACGGTCCTGGTTTGTGCTGAATGATTAAGGCTGTTGGTTTGGCAGCCTAACAAAGCGAGGGGTAGTAATGTGCTTATTACAACTAGAGGTACCCTTAAATGATTTAACATTGCACTTTCCTAATTAATAAACATTTGTCTAAAATATAGCATAAGGTATTATTAAGAGTGGTCTTTATTTTTGCCAAAAAAAAGCCGCCCATCGTTATGATGAGCGGCTTTCTGATTTATAAGACTGGATTAGTAACTAATCAGATTAGTTATGCAGCGCTTTGCTTGAGGTTTTATCAACCGTCACTTTAGCTGGTTTAAGCGGCACTGGCATACTGACCAAGGCTACTTTTAATATCTCATCAATCGTTGCCACTGGCTGAATGGTCAGACCAGCTTTCACGTTATCAGGGATATCGGCCAAGTCACGCTCGTTGGTCGCTGGAATCAACACATGCTTGATACCACCTCGATGGGCAGCTAGTAGCTTCTCTTTGAGACCACCGATACGCAGGATTTTACCTCGCAGAGTAATCTCGCCTGTCATGGCGATATCTGGGCGAATGGCAATACCCGTTAATGCTGAAACCAGCGCTGTGGTTAGCGCACCACCAGCCGATGGACCATCTTTCGGCGTGGCACCTTCTGGCATATGGACGTGGACATCAGTCGTCTTAAAGGTTTCGTAGTCGATACCCAAACTGTCTCCGCGAGCACGTACCACGCTCATGGCAGCGCGAATCGACTCTTTCATCACATCACCGAGTGAGCCTGTAAAGCTAAGCTCACCTTTGCCCTTCATCGCCACTGCTTCGATAGTAAGTAGCTCACCACCGACTTGGGTCCACGCAAGCCCAGTAATACGACCAATTTCAGGCTCTTCTTCCGCCAGACCGTAGTCATACTGATGGACACCTAGATAATCATCGATATTTTTGTCATCGACCACAACCAGCTGACGTTCTGCTTTCTTCGGAGCACGTGCGCCATGGGTTTCAACCGAACCGCGAACGACTTTACGGCAGATTTTATTGACTTCACGCTCAAGGTTACGCACACCGGCTTCACGCGTATAGCTACGCACGATGCTATGCAATGCCGCTTCAACAATCTCAATTTCGCCTTCTTTGAGACCGTTATTCTTAATGGCTTTTGGCACCAAGTACTTCTGCGCGATGTTGACCTTTTCTTCTTCGGTATAACCCGGTAGACGAATGACTTCCATACGGTCAAGCAGGGCAGGCGGAATATCCATGCTGTTAGCGGTACAGATAAACATCACTTGCGATAAATCTAAATCCATATCTAAATAATGGTCGTTAAAAGTATCGTTCTGTGAGGGATCTAACACTTCAAGCAATGCTGATGCTGGATCACCGCGGAAGTCTTGCGCCATCTTATCGATTTCATCTAATAAGAATAGCGGGTTTTTAACTTCGACTTTCGCCAATGACTGCACAATTTTACCTGGCATCGCACCGATATAAGTACGGCGATGACCACGAATCTCGGCTTCATCACGCACGCCGCCTAGTGCCATACGTACAAACTTACGACCAGTCGCACGGGCAATCGACTCGCCTAATGAGGTTTTACCAACACCTGGAGGACCGACTAAACAAAGAATCGGACCGCGCAGTTTTTTCACTCTTGATTGCACGGCGAGGTATTCTAAGATGCGATCTTTCACATCTTGCAAGCCATAATGGTCTTCATCTAAGACGGTTTTGGCTTTTTCTAAATTGATGGAAACCTTGGTTGTGGCATTCCACGGTGTGTCCAAAATCCATTCAATATAGTTGCGCACCACTGACGATTCACTCGAGGCAGGTGGCATCATTTTGAGCTTTTTCAGCTCTTGATCCGCTTTTTTGCGCACATCTTCTGGTAAGTCGGCATCTTCTAGACGCTGCTCTAGCTCAGCCACATCATCTTCGCCATCAAACGCACCGTCATTCATATCTGACAGCTCATTTTTAATGGCTTTCATCTTCTCGTTTAAGAAGTATTCGCGCTGATTGTCTTCCATTTGCTGACGGACAGCTTCTTGGATATCTTGCTCGATATTTTGTTCAGCACTCTGCTTAACCAAATATTCGGTTAAGGTGTTGATATGGGTTTTAAGATCATCATTTTCTAAGAATGATTGCTTAATATCTAAATCCATCGACACACGGGTCGATATGAAATAAACCAGCTCAAGCAAGTCATCGATACGTTTTGCCACACGAGTCAGCTCGCGAGCATTACGCAGACGCGCATCTGCATAACTTTCAAACAATGTAGTTAATGCTTGAATCGTGTTTTTCTGCTGGCTCTCATCCATACTGACATCAAGGTCAGCACGCTCAAAGCTTGCCATTAATAATGTATCGTGATTTTCTATAGTATCAACGCGCGCACGATATTGACCTTCGATCAATACTTTGATGCAATTCTCATCACTGTCATGCGGCATGGTACTGACGATACGGCAAACCGTACCGTATTGATACAAGTTATCTTGATCAATGTCTTCAGTCAGCGAGTCTTTTTGTGCCACGACCAAGACTTTATTACCGTACTCAGCCTGTGCCAATTCAACGGCCTTTACCGATGGCTCACGACCGACGAACAAGGCAATCTGCATGTGCGGATAAACGACAACATCGCGCAATGCCAGTAGTGGTAAATAGTTTTCTGTACCGTCACCTTTTATACTATCGTCTTTTGCGTCATCGTCTTCAATAGTGTTGTCGTCATCATTATCTTTATCATCACTATTTTTGCTATCACCATCTTCAACGCGATCAGCTGTTATAGCTACATCACCTGTCGCATCGTCAGGCGCGCTGTCTCGCTCTTGATCATCAGCAACAGTAGATGAAACGTCGACATCGATGTCGATATTGTCTTGGGCAATTTTATGTTCACTCATATATTCTTCCTCGTTCACCAGACTTGTAAAGTCAAGTTCGTGGTTCATGTTTAGATAAATGGTGCTCACCGATAAAATTGCAAGGCTTGTAGGCAAAGTCACACGCTTATCTGCGCAAAATAGTTGTATCTATCTAAAGACTGCGAGTCATATTGTTATTCATAATTTTAAATATTAGCTGAAATTCAATGTATACAGAGCATGGGTAATAAGTGCATAGCTAACACCTATTGGGTTCTGTGCGTAGGATTTGTGTGCAAAATAAGGTAAACTGACGCGCGTCTTAAACGGTGGTTTTAGCGTCAAGCGGTTTAGAGACGAGGGTGATATCCATCATCCATGAGATATTAATAGGTCTTAATCAGACTATAGCAGACAGAATAAGAGGCAATATATGACCATCAATGCGGTACTGCTGGCAGTCATCATCATGCTAGGGCTGTCTTTGGCGCGTGTACACGTGGTACTCAGCTTATTAATCGGTGCGCTGGCAGGCGGACTCATCGCTGGTTTGGGTATGACCGATACTTTGAATGCCTTTCAAGAAGGTATCCGAAATGGCGCACAAATTGCGCTGTCATATGCGCTGCTTGGGGCTTTTGCAGTGGCGATTGCGCATTCAGGATTGCCACAGTCACTGGCAGGGGCGGTGATCAAACGCATTGATGCGGGCGGCACCAGTGGCATGATTAAATACATGCTGTTTGCAGGTTTAATCACCATGAGCTGCTTTAGCCAAAACTTAATCCCTATTCATATTGCCTTTATTCCATTGTTAGTACCGCCATTATTGCTCGCCTTCAATCGCATGCACATCGATAGACGTTTAATTGCTTGTTTGCTGACTTTTGGTCTTGTGACCACTTACATGTTTATTCCGTATGGCTTTGGCGATATTTATCTCAATCAAATCATGCTGAAAAACGTCGGCGAAGCAGGCATTGATATCAGTAACATCTCAGTCACCAAAGCCATGGCAATTCCCGCTTTGGGTATGTTTGTAGGCTTACTCGTCGCCGTATTTATCAGCTACCGTAAACCGCGCCAGTATCAGCAGCTAGCAATTGATAAAGCTGCGCATGATGAAGTGTTAGAGGGTGACGCGTTAAGCAAAACCGCAGCTGGTGCGCAAACACAAAGCAAGATGAAAACGTTGGTGGCGCTAGCCGCAATTGTGACGGCATTTGTGGTGCAGATGTATACTGACTCACTTTTGCTTGGCTCAATGTTTGGCTTTGGCGTCTTTATGGCGACGGGCGTCGTTAAATGGAGTGAAGCCGATACAGTCTTTAATGACGGTATCAAATTGATGGCGATGATTGGCTTTATTATGATTACCGCACAAGGCTTTGCGGAAGTTATGAAAGCGACTGAGCAGATTCAGCCATTAGTTGATGGTGCCGCGTCATTATTCGCAGGTAATAAAGCGATAGCTGCATTTATTATGCTGTTAATTGGTTTAATTGTGACCATGGGTATTGGTTCGTCATTCTCGACCATTCCTATTTTGGCTGCGATTTATGTACCGCTATGTATCTCGTTAGGGTTTTCGCCATTGGCAACCGTGGCGATTATTGGTACGGCTGGCGCGTTGGGCGATGCAGGTTCTCCAGCATCAGATTCGACTCTTGGACCTACTTCTGGTCTAAACATCGACGGTCAGCATGACCATATCAAGGACAGTGTGGTGCCGACATTCTTGCATTACAACATTCCATTATTGATATTTGGTTGGATTGCGGCGATGGTGTTGTAGGCTATCAAAGTTAAGTAGAGATTGGTGTAGGCTGGGTTTTTAACCCAGCTTTAAAATATCAATTACCTTGTTATTAAACTGATTCTCTACGAAAAAATCGCCTTAAAACAAATAAATAGACCTGCCAAAAGCAAAGAAATAAAAATAGTAAAGAGGACAAAAACGTCCAAAAAATCATCCCACTTAATGACGGCGGTGCATGCATCGCCATCATACCGAAACCAAATAAAAATAAAATGCTAGTCCCGAGCATAGTGAAAAACTTCCAGCGACTATCCATATATACATCCATAGTCACCAGTAAGCTTAAATGAAACAGCATTGCCATTATTAATATAACGACTAATTCTATAGGATAGGGATGCGGAAGAGGAATATTCTGAACGTGAAGTAAATAGGGATCTGTGCTAAAACCTAAAGTGATAATAAGACCGACGAAAATGATCCACAAGATAGCAAAAACTACCCTTAGTGGTTTTGAGCGAAAGTAGCTCATTGTTGTCTTTGCAAATCCTCTATGGGTCTTTATTGTCATTTTCAAAATCTTTTATCCCATCATTCAAACCACGCAAAAACGCATCACTTTGTGCGAGCAACTCATTCAAGCGTTCTTCATTGACTAGCCGTGTCATCTCATCAGAGCTAAAAGGTTGCTCTTGACTGTAGTAACGCAACTCTCTAGCATCCTCGCTACCTAACGCTTGCAAATATTCATCCACATTATCAGCGCTGGATTCTTTTTTATCAGATTGTTTATCGTCTTTCATCAAAACCACCTTATGCCGCTTGGTGTAATTAAACCATCTAGTGGCACATCCCACGGTTGCCGCCGTAATTGTTCGACTACTTGGAAGTCATAACACCAGCCAATTTTTAACGGCTTTTTCGCCCCTGACCGATAGCCTTTGCCTAACGTCGTGTCATAAAAGCCGCCACCCATGCCCATACGATTGCCGTTGAGGTCTACTGCCACGAGCGGACAGATAATCACATCCAATTCTCGCGCCCAAAGTAATCGGCGATGATGGTTTTGCTTCATGCCTAAGCTATGAATGCGAGTCGGTATGTTTAACAGCTTTGATTGATAAATAGGCACAAAGCGCAGACGTTTATCATCATTACCATTTCTAGTACGACCGAGCGAACCAACCACAGGCAGATAAGGTAAATAGCCTAAGCGTTGACACCAGTCTAATATTGGCTGAGTAGGTAGCTCACCAAAGCCATCGTAATATAAGCCAATACGCGCACGCGGAGGTAAGCGCTGTTGCAACTTGATTAAATGCAAGCTTGCAGACTGAGCATATTGTCTGCGTGTGCCATCACTTAATTGGCGGCGCTGGCGGGTAAATAGCCGTCTGGGCGGATTACTCACTGTAGATATCTGAGACTCAGAATTTTTTAACTCAGGATGCATAGATAGACTATCCAATAATGTATTAAATTGATGATGGCTGTTGCTTTTAGAGAGCTGCAATGGCTATTTGTGAATATTCAACACGGTCTAGTCATGCTATCATAACGCCACTTTACCGCGTATTTTCCTTTATGTGCAGCGTGTGTTGCACTTTTTTCGAAGCAGCTATACAACAAACCATCAAAGAGGGTAGTTATGTCGACACAGAATCAGGCAACTCGTATCGAAAAAGATACCATGGGCAACGTGGAAGTCCCAGCTGACGCTTATTGGGGTGCGCAAACCCAGCGTAGCCGTGAAAACTTCAAAATCGGTGGCGAGCCTTTGCCGCGTCCAATGATTGAAGCAATGGCACTGGTCAAAAAAGCCGCTGCAATTACTAATGCGAGCCTTGAGCGTATTGAAGGCGATAAGCGCGACCTAATCGTACAAGCCGCTGACGAAATCATCAATGGTGGCCTAACCGATCAGTTCCCATTGGTTGTATGGCAGACGGGTTCTGGTACGCAGTCAAACATGAACATGAACGAAGTGTTGGCCAACCGTGCCAACGAAATCGCTGGTTCTGAGCGCGGTAGCTACACGCCCATTCACCCAAATGACCATGTAAACCATGCACAGTCTACCAACGACAGTTTCCCAACGGCGATTCGTGTTGCCGCTGCGCGTGAAATCAACGGTTTATTGATTCCAGCCGTGAAAGCACTACGTGATACCTTGGCTGCTAAAGCGAAAGAATTTGATAGCATTGTTAAAATTGGTCGTACGCATTTACAAGACGCGACGCCTTTGACTTTAGGTCAAGAATTTAGCGGCTATGTAAGTCAACTTGACCATTCATTGACTCGTATCGATAACGCGCTACAAGGTCTATATGAATTGCCACTAGGCGGTACTGCGGTTGGTACGGGTCTAAACGCGCATCCTGATTATGCCGTAACCGCTGCTGAGCAATTAGCGACATTGACTGGCTTGCCATTCGTCACCTCACCAAATAAGTTTGAAGCACTAGCGGCTCGTGATGCCGAAGTATTTGCTTCAGGCGCACTAAAAACCCTAGCAGGCAGCTTAAACAAAATCGCTAACGACGTCCGTTGGTTAGCCTCAGGTCCTCGTTGTGGTCTAGGTGAATTGACGATTCCTGAAAATGAGCCAGGCTCATCTATTATGCCGGGTAAAGTAAACCCAACCCAGTCAGAAGCAATGACCATGGTTGTCGCTCAAGTGATGGGTAACGATGTCACTATCAGCATGGCAGGCGCATCAGGTAACTTTGAGCTTAACGTTTACAAGCCAGTGATTGCCTTTAACTTGTTGCAATCTATCAAGCTACTTGGCGATGCATGCAACAGCTTTAACGAAAACTGTGCCGTTGGTATCGAGCCAGTCAAAGACAAAATCGATGACTTTTTGCATAACTCGTTGATGCTAGTGACTGCGCTTAACCGTCATGTTGGTTATGAGAATGCTGCGAAAATCGCTAAAACTGCGTATAAAGAAAACAAAACGTTGAAGCAAGTTGCGGTTGAGCTAGAGCTGTTAACTGAAGCGCAGTTTGATGAGTGGGTTATCCCTGCTGATATGGTAAACCCTAAGTAAGCTATTTAATAGTTTCTTAGAATAGTAAAAAGACCTTGTCGTGTTGCAAGGTCTTTTTTTGTTGACGTTTTTGAAGTATTGAATTAGCAATAAAAAGATGTAGAAATAGCGTGACCTTCTAATTGTAAAAGCTGAGTCGTTAGGTTGCTTTAGGCCTTCAATTTCTACTAGATATTAAAAAATCCATTTATACTAAGGCGATTTTAAACTTAACCTGCAACAACAATGATTAGGTTGATCAATAGAAGTAGTATATAAAAAGTGATGAGTAGCCAAGATTCTTTATAAACACGTAACATTATTCTACGTGCTGAATTTGGCATGGGAGTAAAAGTCTTATATATAGGTTTGCCTTGATCGTCATATTCAGGGGGAGGTTTATATCCTTGTACTTTCAAGTTTTTTTCAGCTAGCTCTCTGATAGTAGGATTAGACAATAATTTTTCATAAGTATGAAGATCAAGCTCGACATTTTGAACTTTAAGCTTTACAGTTATGATATTCAAACATGTAGCAATACTTGGGTCTAGCCTTTTCAACTTTTTACGATAACGTCTCGGACTCATACGAAATGATTTGTAGTAAATCATTTCTGCTTTTTCAATTATCTTAACCTGCTCAAGCATCAAACGTTGGCTGTAATCTAGTTTTTGTCTTAACATAATATTTGATTTAAACCTAAGTAACATGCTCATAATAAACTGTAAATATAGTTCTAGAAATATCTATCAAAACAATCAAAATCAATTTTTTATTTATAGTAGATAATACAAATAAATACGATCCACATAAAGACTAAAATTATAAGAAAATCTATATCAATTACAGAAATTATATCAAGACTATGAAGTAATTTTTGTTGTAAAAGTAAGGCTAGTTTTGAACAGCTTAAAATAATTGACTATGTTGAAATAGCTTGTTAAAAAAAGACCTTATCACATCACGCGGTAAGGTCTTTTTTATATCAAAACTCTAAGCTTGATTAGAACTTATACAGCAAACCAAGCGTCGAAGTTGACTCAGTACGCGAGTCAACCATTGGGCTATCATATTGCTCATTTGGCAGATAGCTTAAGCTTTGATTGGCAAACAATGCCCAACGTTCATTGAAATCATAGTTGGCACTAATATTAACGTAAGGATTCAAGCTCGAATTGGACTTATAAGCGGCGACGCCAGTTTCCGCTGACTCTTTTTCACTGACACCATAATAGTATTCATTATAGTCAGCATCGTTGTATTCAAAGCCAATGCTTGGATAGACCGTTAGCTTGTCTTTTGTAATTCTAGCAAGATAGGTCAAGCGGGCAGTATTGCCACCACTACGGTCTAAAACATCAGTCGCGATTTGAGCACGGAAACCACCGACGGGCGTGCGGCGCAAATAAGTTAGACCAGCAGCGACTGATGCTTCACGCTCATCAAGACCTTGTAATGCACCTCTAGCATCATCAGGATCGAAATCGTTGCCAGCGAGCTGAGCATAAGCCGACAGCTGATTTTTACCATCATTAATGATATAAGCACCCGCTTGAGCGCCGCGCACATAGAATCTATTGTTGTCATAAAAGGCGCCTGGCAACACACGCACATCGAGGCTGTCTTCCATATCGTAGGCTGAGTTGACGGCTATGACGTTGACGCCCACGCTTAATACAGCGTCTTGGTCAGTAGGTAAATTGTCCTTAAAAAGTGCAGCATTGGACATACTGGCGACACTAAATAACGCGGTAGCCGTTAATGCGCTAAGCATGACGCGCGTAGAAATATGAGGTAGCGCTACAGGTTTAAACATAATAGAGTCTCGTGAATGGATGAAATAATTGGAGGCAATCGTGTATAGTCAAGAAATTTTAGAATCGCTACAAGGCGACCGACCGCAGATAGTAAACTGAGTACATCTAGGGCGGGTAACACCGTAGCGGTTTAAAAGCGCTCTGACTTATAGCAAGAAGCGAGCAAGGAAAACCTAACCAGTAAGCTGTTATCATGAACTATTTAGCAATGATAAATAACTATGAAGGTTTACTCAATGGTTTTTAATACTTGTAGTATTTGATCATGAATATCTTGCCACCACCAAATAAAGCCAATGCTAATCAGTAGCATAATTAACCATGGTAGTAATTGCCAAATAAGGATAGATTTGGTCGGTGTTTCTTGTTCACTAAGGTGGCTGTGATTAGCATGAGTATTTAAGTGTGAGTTTACAGCAGAGTCGGGGTGGAAACTGCTTTTATTGTCAAAACCGACAGTATTAAAGTGCTCATTATTAGCAAGAGAATCACTATCGCTGCTTACTGGAAAATTGATATAAGTCGTTCGATAACGGTCGTCATAAGTAGCTGGGTTAGGCGTATTCTGTAACGCTATTGTCATACGCTGACGGTAGGCGATTGCGAATGCCAGTGCAATCACTAAGCCAGTCACCGCGCCGCCGATATGCCCCGCATTGTCGATACCCGGTACGGCAAAACCATAAACTAGGTTGATGCCCATGATAAATATCAAGCTCTTAAGATTGAGCACCATACCATTGACCGATATTTTAAACAGTGCGGCTATTAATAGTGCTGCGCCGATACCCATGATGCCACCTGACGCCCCAGCCGATAGACCCGGTTGACCAGTTCCTTCTACAATACTGTGCCACGTGACATAGTTATTCAGTAAGTTGCCCCCGATCGCCGCCAGTAAAAACAATGCCAAAAACTTGGCTGAGCCAAACATCGGCTCGGCAATCTGCCCAAAGAAATACATGGCAAATCCATTAAACAATAAATGCATCAAGCCGATGTGTAAAAAGGCACTGCTGACCAAGCGCCACGGCTCATCGCCCATGGTAAATGGCAATGCATTGGCACCCCATTTCAAGAGCGCCTCAGTCGATGGATTATTGGCGTCGACGCCTGTCAGTACTTGCATGATGAATAACCCAATAAAGCTGGCTAGTAACAGCGTGGTGACAGGGGCTGTTTTTAATAATTGTTGAATGGTCATAAAGGTGAGATATCATTAGAATGTTATAAATAGAGTATAAAGGGTATGGTCAAATAATGTCATACATCTGCATGACATTATGATTTGATGAGTAGTACTTTTAAAAAATTAGTACTCTTAATAGTGGATCGTTTTAACGACCGTTTTAACGACAAGTTTAACGATTAGCAACTTTGAGATTCTCATAAGTGCCCTTTACCAATATATCAGTGGTAACCTTATTGATATCAGTGTGACCACAGAACGCCATCGATAGATCGCATTCTTTATGGATGATTTCCAGTGCACGGCGCACGCCATCTTCGCCATAAGCGCCCAGACCGTAAAGAAAAGCGCGACCAATCATCGTGCCTTTTGCACCCAATGCGAGCGCTTTTAGCACATCCTGACCCGAGCGAATGCCGCTGTCTAACCACACCTCGATATCGCTATTTTCAGCATGCACCGCTTGTACGATATCAGATAGCGCCGAGATGGAGGAGAGGGCGCCATCTAATTGACGACCACCGTGGTTGGAGACGACCAGTGCATCGGCACCGCTACGAGCAGCCATAATGGCATCTTCAGGTTCCATGATACCTTTAATAATTAATTTGCCGCCCCACATATCTTTGATACGTGCCACGTCATCCCAGCTCAAGCGCGGATCAAATTGCTCTTCCGTCCAAGCGGTGAGAGAAGATAGGTCGTCCACTCCTTTTGCATGACCGACGATATTGCCAAAGCTATGACGTTTGGTGCCCAGCATATTCATACACCACTCAGGCTTGGTCATCAGGTTGACGATGTTGGCAAGTGTAGGTCTAGGCGGTGCAGACAAGCCGTTTTTGATGTCCTTATGGCGCTGTCCCAGCACTTGTAAATCCGCGGTAAGAATCAACGCCGAACAATTGGCATCTTTCGCCCGCTGAATCAAATTGGCCACATAGTCATGATCGCGCATCACATATAGCTGAAACCAAAAGGGCTTGCTGGTATAGGTGGCGATATCTTCGATAGAGCAGATACTCATGGTCGATAGCGAAAACGGCACGCCGAATTTTTCTGCTGCCCGCGCGGCATGAATCTCGCCATCCGCCCACATCATACCGGTAAAGCCAGTGGGCGCGATGGCGACGGGCATTTTTACTTCTTCATCAATCATCTGGGTTGCTAAACTGCGATTGTCCATATCTACCAATACCCGCTGGCGTAACTTGATACGGTCAAAATCGGTTTCATTGCTACGATAAGTCGTCTCAGTCCATGAGCCTGAATCGACATAATCATAAAACATACGCGGTACTTTACGTTCGGCAACGCGGCGCAGGTCTTCAATTTCAGTAATTTTGCTCAAATTTTTCATTATGTTCTCACTACATCGTTTTTTATTGTTGGCTTGCTATGATTGTATGAAAAGTTGCTGTAAATCCATGACTGAAAATGGATAGTTTAATCGTGTTGATGGTGTCAAAATCACTGGGATAGTGGTGGCAAATTCCATCATCAATGGTTCATCGAAATGAGCGATATCGACCTGTTGATAGGCAATCGGCTGTACGGCTTGAAATTGAGTCAGCAGTTGCGCTGCGATGTCGCACAAATGACAGCCAGACGTTCCAAGTAACCACCATTTATCATTATTTTCAGCATGACCAAGATCGGGGTTTGCAGCAACCATACGTTCCCGTAAGGCTTTTATATTATTATCATCGTACATATTTATTCTCTTGTCTTAATACTTGTCACAAAGTTTCGGTTTTTAGGACTTCGATTGCCAGTATAAATACGGCCTGATCTTTTTTACGTAGACTCTATGGCATGATAAAGAAGTGGGGTAAGTAATGACAGCGATTGTGAGATTAGGTAAGATGACCTGCTGTTTTTAATTACTGGCTCTTCAGCTCATCTTATCTTATTACCTTTTCAATCACTTGGATATCGCGCATGGCAAGTTTTGGCAAATTTTTCAAACGATTATTGATGGCAATCATGCTATTGGTCGTCGCATTTCATGTATTAGTTGCTGGGCTACTATTAATTTGGAAAACGCAGCCGATTAATAACAGCATGTTTATGCTGACTCATCGTTTGACGGGTGGTACTGTCACCCAGACTTGGGCTGAATACGATGCCATCGCAAAATCTGCCAAACAAGCCGCGATAGTGAGTGAGGATTCGACATTTAGTCAGCACAATGGTTTTGATTTTAAAGGCATTGAGGCGGCACGTAAGAAAAATGAAGAGACGGGTAAGATGTCCGCTGGTGGCTCGACGATTACCCAGCAACTAGCAAAAAACTTATTTTTGACCTCGCATCGCTCGTATGTTCGTAAAATTGAGGAAGCGATTATCACTGTCATGATTGAAACATTATGGGATAAGCAGCGTATCTTGACCGCTTATCTCAATGTGGCAGAGTTTGGCAATGGCATTTATGGTATCGAAGCAGCAGCTCAGCATTACTTTGATAAATCTGCGGCCAAGCTGAACCGTGATGAATCAGCCTTACTTATCGCTATGTTGACCAATCCAAAATACTACGAAGACAATCAGGGTGATAGACGTTTACGCAATAAACAACGTATTATCAAAAAGCGCATGAGCAATGCGGTGTTACCACAATCGGCTTAATGGATTGTACCTAATACTATTTAACAAATAGCGCCGTGTTTTTGAATGATAGTTTTAAGTGACGGTTTTAAGCGATAGTTTTGAATGGCAGTTTCGAGTAGTAATGAATGAAGAAAGAACCCTGATAAATTTCTTAGTGGAAAGCGATTATAAAAGACAATTGGTATTGAAGATGATGGCGTATCGATAACGCAAAGGAGTAGTGACGTGATGGATGTGAATAATAAGCAGGACACTGATAGCAATAATACGGTGATAGCAGTTGATAATAAAAGCCATACAGAGAGTCGCAATGACCATTTAACTGAGGTTGCATGGCAGCGTTCAGAAGACGGCAGCTATTCACCCAGCAGTTATATCAATCGCGACTTGTCTTTATTACAGTTTCATTTACGTGTCTTAGCGCAGGCAGCAAGTCCTCGTCATCCGCTACTTGAGCGCTTGTTTTTCTTGATTATTTTCTCATCGAATATCGATGAGTTTTTTGAGATTCGTGTCGCAGGTATTATGCAAAAGCTCAATATGGGTGATGTCTCGACCAGTGTTCATGGCATGCGTCCCAGTGAAGTGCTGAATGAGATATCTACCGTAATGCACGATGCCATCGCTGAGCAATATCGTATTCTCAATGAAGATATCTTACCAGCACTGGCGCTTGAGGATATCCGTTATCTAAAACGCGATGAGCTAAATGCTGAGCAATCGGCATGGATGAAGCGCTACTTCACTGAGCAAGTATCGCCAGTGTTGACACCGATTAGCATCGATCCGGCGCATCCGTTTCCGCGTTTGGTCAATAAGAGCTTAAACTTTATCGCCACTTTAGAAGGTAAAGATGCCTTTGGTCGTGATATCAATCTAGCGATTGTGCCCGCACCGCGCAGTTTGCCACGCGTGATTCGCCTGCCTGATGAGCTGACAGGTGGCAAAGAACATCACGTCATGCTCTCAGCTATTATTCATGAGCATATCGGTGAGCTGTTCCCTGGTATGAGTGTGACGGGCTGCCATCAGTTTAGACTGACGCGCAATGCCGATTTAGATTTGGCTGATGATGTTGAAGATATTGCTAAGGCTCTGGAGGGCGAGCTAGAAAACCGCCGCTTCGGTGATAAAGTGCGGCTAGAAGTCACCACCGATTGTCCAACGCCTATCAGTGATTATTTGCTCAATGAGTTTGAGCTGCATGACAATCAGCTGTACCGCGTCAATGGTCCTGTCAACCTAACGCGCTTATTGTTTGATTTCAATATTCCAGCGCTGCGCTATCAGCCCTTTACCCATGTAGTGCCAAAAGAGTTCCGCCGTGAGATGGATAAGCTGGACAAAGCAACCAGTATGTTTGCCGCCATGCGTAAAAGCGATGTGTTGGTGCATCATCCTTTTCATGCATTTTCACCGATTATCAATCTGCTTTGGCAAGCGGCGAGCGATCCTAAAGTGTTAGCGATTAAGCAGACATTGTACCGCTCAGGCACCAATTCAGAAATCGTTAAAGCATTGGCTGCTGCTGCTCGTAATGGCAAAGAAGTGACTGCCGTCATCGAGCTGCGTGCGCGTTTCGATGAAGCCTCTAATATCGCCGTCGCCAATTATTTGCAAGAAGCGGGTGCGGTCGTTGTTTACGGGATTGTCGGCTATAAAACCCACGCCAAGCTGATGCTCATTGTGCGCCGTGAGGATGATCGAATCCGCCGCTATGTGCACTTAGGGACGGGTAACTATCATGCCGCCAATGCCAAAGTTTATACCGATTATGGTTTATTTAGCGCAGATCCTGATATCTCAGAGGATGTACATAATATATTTCAAGAGCTGACGGGAATGGGTAAGCCTGCCAATCTCAAAAAGCTGCTGCATGCGCCTTTTACCTTGCATGATAAGTTGATAAGCTTTATCGATGATGAAATTGCTCATGCAAAAGCCGGCAAGCGCGCTCATATTATCGTTAAGGTTAATGCTTTAACCGAACGTCGATTGATTAGCAAGTTATACGATGCCTCGCAAGCAGGCGTCAAAATCGAGCTCATCTTACGCTCCATGTGTTGTTTGCGTCCGCAAGTAAAAGGTCTGTCAGAAAACATTACTGTACGCTCTGTTATTGGGCGTTTTTTAGAGCATACGCGTGTTTATTATTTCTATAATAATGGCGACGAACGCTTATATTGTGGTAGTGCAGACTGGATGGATCGTAATTTATTCCATCGCGTCGAAGTGGCGTTTCCAATCGAAGACAAAAAACTGTTTCAACAAGTATATCAAGACGGTTTACTTAACTATCTGAAAGACAATACCCAAGCGTGGATACTTAGCGGTGATGGTGTTTGGCAGCAGCTGCAATCAGCCGCAGGTGAAACGCCGCATACCGCTCAAGAGTATTTATTAAAAGTGATTAATGGCGTTGACGCATCAAGCTAGCTTAATATTTCAACGACATCTTCAAAGTGGTAAACACGTCTTTACAATCAATAAATATCAAGCAAAAAACCAAGTATAGAGTACTTTCTATGCTTGGTTTTTTTTTGGATAAACGATTTGTCTAAGTTACAAACTGTCTTGTAACCTCACATTTATTCACATATTGATACGGCAGCACACTAGTGCAGTACGTTATCTCATCCTTATAATCAAGATCAGCCCTCACGCTATTATTAAACGGGTTTGATGGTTTAATAAATAATTAGCACTCTAGTAATTCACGCAAAATTGCTCGTATTACGAAAAAGAGTAGGGACTGCCTAAATCAACGAATTATAAAAATAGGAAACACCTTATGAGCAATATCGATAATGACACATCAGATATCAAAAAAGCTGCTGAGCAAGCAGACAGTCAGCAAATTGCGCAAAACCTTCAAGATAATAAAGCGGTCGATGCACCTGAAGCATTAAATAAAGACGAGCAAACCTCTTTTATTGAAGATGATTTGCGTACGGATAAATGATAAATAAGCTGTGACATAAATATTTGTATTAACTTATTTTATCTATGAATGACATATTGATGCGAGGGAACTGCAATGCCAAATAATACTCATCCAAACCATGAAGAAGCGGTACCAGTTAGTGATCCAGCCGCTTTACACCTAGACAATGTACAAGACAGTTATGAAGGTCGTAAGCACGAACCTAATATCGATGGTCCACAACAAGAGTCGCAAGAAACCGACGAGATATATGTTGACCCTCGTAAAGAAGAGAATTTACCCGCTGGTGGCAAGAACGTCGCAGATTTGAATGCCTATGACCTAAGCCAAGAAGGCAATGAATAGTATGAATTGCTGGCTAGGTTGAGTTGGGTATTAAATCAGGCTCACCATTTGCTAAACCGCCATAAAAAATCTAAGCACATTAAGCAATTGCTAAAACACGAATAACAATAATAAGGATATAGCCATGCAAACCAATAATCCAGCACTTACCAAGACACGCATCAGTGAAAATGATGACTCAATCAATAGTCATGATTCTGCTAATAGCCTACCTAGTAGTCCTACTTCTAATGAGCATAGTGATAGTGGTATTGAAAAGAACATCACTGAAAATAAAGGAACGGATACTTTTAAAGAAGGCGTCGTCCACTCAGAGCATGTTAATGATAATGACAACCCCGCACGTCAGCCTGATCGCCGAGACCAAGAAGGTAATGCCTTTGATGATGGCGTGAATGAGCATACGATGGTTAGCGAGACATCCAAAAGCGAAAGTATTAACAACATGAATCGTTATGCAAATATCGATAATGCCCAAACACGAGTGTTAAATCCTGATGAAAAAGATTAATAGCCTTTTATAAAATATTGATTAAATACAGATTTTTTATCTTTATAGAATGACTATGATGATAATAAGGAGTAATGATGAATACGCCAGATGACAAGGCTGTCAACCAAGAAGACCATCAGTTAAGAGATGCGAACGATAACCATGGCATCGTACCTGATGATGCGCTACAAAAAGTCAATCCAGCAGCGGCAGAAAGAGCAACCGATGATCACGATCCTCATCATGTTGCGAAGGATAGCAAACAGTACGACAGCTCATTGATGAAAGATGATAAATAACCATTCATTTTGCTATAAAAAAGTTCAAATAAAAGGCTAATAAGTGAAGTAGCAGACCAGAGCATGAAGCTTGGTTAATTACTTCACTTTTTTGCTGTATAACTTTCACTGTATAAGAGGGTATTTAATCTAAAGTGATACCTAATCTTATGTATTTAAGCAGGCGTACCGCTATGAAAGCGTAGCTCATGATCTGGGCTAGAAATCAGTTCTGCTTCTACTTCTTTAAAAAATGCGACGCGCTCATCAATACTGTCCTCAGACAGTGATTGAGCCAAGGCTAAATAATCCTCAAAGTGACGACTCTCTGACTTAAGTAAGTAGCGGTAATACTTTGCCAAACGTTCGTCGTCGATGACCTCAGCAAGGGCGGCAAAACGCTCACAAGAGCGTGCTTCGATAAATGCGCCAATTATCAATACATCAACCATCGCTGCTGGCTCATAAGTACGTTTGTGTTTTAACATGCCTTTGGCATAACGTCCAGCACTCAGATATTTCCACGCCTGACCACGGTCATTCATAATACCTAAGACCTGCTCATAATGAAGCATTTCTTCACGTATCAATTGCGCCAATTTACGCTGCAAATCATAAGAAAACTCATAGCGGAATATGAGATTCATGGCAGTGCCAGCGGCCTTTTTTTCGCAATTGGCATGATCTTGAATGATCAGCGGTACATTTGCAATCGCCGCATCAACCCAAGCTTGCGTTGTGCGCGCACCCAAAAAATTATAAACAGCAGATAGGTCAACCTTGATCGGGGTGCGTAGCTTTGTGATATCGACATCGTCCTCTTCTATCTCGTCTTTTACTATACGAGGTTCTTCTATAATACTGTCGTTCATAACTTTGTCGTTACTGTTCTTGGTTCTTATATCTTCTTTATTCATAGTTTTTGCCATAATCGAACGTTTAAAAAATCTTTTTTTAATATTAAATAGATAACGGTTAAGCATAAATCCGTGGGGTAGTGATTACTGACAGTTTGTCTATGCTATATCAGGTACTAATCAATGAGTACTAATAAAACCTCTTAGCGCCTGTGTCATATAGGTTATCATTATAATACAACCCCAGTATTTATCTAGTGAATGATGTTTTCTTGTTTATTTCTTTATTTGATAGTAGGATGATATTTCGCTTAAGCGCTATTTTGTCTTACTATTGATGTGTCGCTATATTGTGTTGTCGCAGTGATGATGCTTGCCAATGTTATGCAGTTGAAACCGTTTACAGTGGGCACAAGGCAACCGAGCTCAAATCGTACACTGAGTACATTAAGCAAGGTTGATACCATCATCCGTTATAAATGCTTTGACCATGCTAATGGCTAAAGCGGCAAAAATATAGGTTAATAGCATAGCATAAATAGTTAATTCGCTAGTCACCACAAGCTTGTATGATATATCAGTAGGTTTGCTTAGTATTTCATCTAAATTTGGAATAGATGTTTAAGACCGACAATGTGTAATCATTGCGGTAGCAACTTCGTATTCACACCCCTCACGAACAGATAAGGATAACAACATGAGCCAGTCTTCTAACGCCAATCGTATTCAAAAAGGCATTCTTGCCATCGACCAGCAATTGTATGACTTTATTGAAAACGAAGTGCTGCCGAAAGTCGGTGTTGATTCAGACAGTTATTGGTCAGGTTTTGAAAAAGTCATTAAAGAGTTTACGCCGCGCAATAAAGCATTGCTTGCAACTCGTGACAAGATTCAAGCGCAGATTGACCAGTGGCACCTGCAACATCCTGCCAAAGACGGCAATATTGATTATCCTGCTTACAAAGCATTCTTACAAGAGATTGGCTATCTGTTGCCAGAAGGCGATGATTTTAAAGTTAGCACAGAAAATGTCGATGACGAGATTGCTCATATTGCAGGTCCGCAGTTGGTCGTACCAGTACGTAATGCGCGCTACGCATTGAACGCAACCAACGCTCGTTGGGGCAGCTTGTATGATGCTTTATATGGTACTGACGTTATCAGTGACGAAAATGGTCAAGAAGCAAAAGGTGGTTACAATCCAACACGCGGTGCTGCTGTCGTTGCTTATGCCAAACAATTCCTAGATGAAAACTTTGCATTGGCGTCAGGTTCATATAACGATGCGACCGGCTTTAAAGTGGTCGATGGTAAGCTTGAAATTGTCCAAGGTGATAGCAGTACTGAGCTAAAAGATGCCGAAAAATTCGTTGGTTTCGTCGGTGATGCAGAAAGCCCAACGGGTATTTTATTAAAAAACAACGGTTTGCATGCAGAGATTCAAATAGATGCCAATCATCCAGTCGGTAAAGACGACCCTGCACATATCAAAGATGTGCTGCTAGAGTCAGCTATTACGGCAATTCAAGACTGTGAAGACTCAATCGCTGCCGTCGATGCAGAAGAAAAAGTGGAAGTGTATCGCAATTGGCTTGGTCTCATGAATGGTGATTTGCAAGAAACCTTTGAAAAAGGTGGCAAAACCCGCACACGTCAGCAAAATCCAGATCGTGAATACACTACCCCAGATGGTGGTAAGCTTATCCTGCCAGGTCGTTCGTTATTGCTGATTCGTAACGTCGGTCACCTCATGCAAAACCCTGCAATATTGGTCGACTTGGGTGATGGTCAAGAACAAATATTTGAAGGCTTAATGGATGGCTTGATTACACCACTATTAACGCTCAATGACCTTAAAGGTAAAAATGCGCTATCGAATTCACGTAAAGGTTCAATGTATATCGTTAAACCAAAAATGCATGGTCCTGAAGAAGTCAAAATGGCCAACGATTTATTCAATGCAGTAGAAGACTTATTAGGATTAGAGCGTAATACCATCAAAATCGGTATCATGGATGAAGAGCGCCGTATGACGGTCAACTTGAAAGAAGCCATCCGCCAAGCGAAAGAGCGTGTCATTTTCATCAACACAGGTTTCTTAGATCGTACTGGTGATGAGATGCATACCAGCATGAATGCAGGCCCATTTGTACCTAAGGGTGAGATGAAGTCACAAGCATGGCAGCCAGCCTACGAGCAGTGGAACGTTGATATCGGTTTAGAGACTGGTTTACAAGGTGTTGCTCAGATTGGTAAAGGCATGTGGGCGAAGCCTGACGAGATGAAAGAGATGATGGACACCAAAGCTGCACATCCTAAGTCTGGAGCCAGTACCGCATGGGTACCATCACCAACAGGGGCAACCTTGCACAGCATGCACTATCATCAAGTGAGTGTTGCTGATGTTCAAGACAGCCTAAAATCACGTGAGCGTGCCAGCTTAGACGACATTTTGACCATTCCTTTAGCAAAAAATACCAATTGGACTGATGAAGAGAAACAGCAAGAGCTAGACAATAATGCTCAGGGCATCTTAGGATATGTTGTGCGTTGGGTAAACCAAGGCGTTGGTTGTTCTAAAGTACCGGATATCAATGATGTGGGTCTAATGGAAGACCGTGCGACTTTACGTATCTCAAGCCAACATATTGCCAACTGGTTGCATCACGATGTCGTGAGCGAGCAGCAAGTGATGGATACGATGAAGCGTATGGCAAAAGTAGTTGATGAGCAAAATGCAGGCGATAGCGACTATCAGACGATGGCAGATAGCTTTGATCACTCTTATGCATTCAAAGCGGCCTGTGACTTAGTGTTTAAAGGTCGAGAGCAGCCGAGTGGCTATACTGAGCCATTATTACATCAGGCACGCCTTGATCTAAAAGCAGGCTGCTAATATTGCGCAGGTTAATATTAGAATATGGCATACTTGACATTCTATTATGATACTGTCATGACTAAATGAGGCTTATTGTTGGCTTTTATACTTAATAAGAAGTCTGTAATAGCCATTGACTAAGGTTATAGTCTGGAAACAAGAGCAGTGAAAACGCCTTTTTTACTGTTCTTGTAGCAATTTTCCGATCTCAATTGTGACTGTCAGTATGTCATAAACCACATTTATTATTTTTTATTAGCCGTACTTGTTAATGAACAAGTACGGCTTTATTTTTGTTAATGAAAAGGTATTCATTACGCTAGTTTCAAGTTCTTGGTAATTATATTAATCAATAGTATCTTTATCTATTTGAGCAGATAGGGATTTTTTTTACAATGACCTATATTCTATAGTGGATATAGCATTCAACAAATACTGGGTTTAAAAAGCGAAAAAAAATGTTGCAAATTATGTCAAAGTTGTTATGCTTGTATTCGAAGTATGAGTTTGGTAACGGATGTTACGCAACGGAGCGATAAAGACCTAAGATTACATGGCAGTTACTTTTTAATCCCAGTTATGTAAGTCATTGTTTTTTTCATCTTACTGTAATAGAACTTCGCCACACTTGTTTCTGACTAATCTCGGTAGCCAGTTACACATTATATCTTTGAGGATTTGTGACGATACCATTATGAGCACCAGCTAATAATAGCTAGCTTATTACTAAAATTGTAAAGTGGAGATACCCCATGAAAAAACTACTTTTAGCTACAGCAGTTGCTGCCCTATCTGTATCTGCAGCCAATGCAGCACCAACTGTTTATGGTAAAGGTTTTTTAACTTTAGATGTAAACACTGGTGATAATGACACAACTACAACCACTTATAACGCTGATGGAAGTGTTAATAATGTTGTCAAAACTTCAGTAGATGCTGATGGCCGTAGCCAGTTAAACTCAAATGCTTCACGTATTGGTCTAAAAGGTTCTGAAGCATTAACTGCAAACACAGATCTTCTTTATCAACTTGAATACGGTATCGATATTGATGCTGGCGATCGTTTTGTAGATGCAGCCGGTGGCGGACGTATGGAGAAATCGGATCAGTTCTATTCTCGTGACACTTATCTTGGTTTGAAGAATGCTCAATATGGTACATTGCTTGCTGGTCGTTTATCAGCTATCGATGACTATGTAAACTTTGCTAACGTTACCCAAGGTGGCGTACTAGGTGGAGATGCTGTACTTGCTAGCTTTGATGCACCACGTACCAACAATACTTTCAACTACTTTACCCCTAGTATCAACGGCATGCAGTTCATGGCAATGTACGCAATGGACGAAGACAATGGTACTGATACACTTGGCCGTGATGCATTTGGTCTTGGTGGTAAATATGAAACAGGTCCAATGAATGTTGGCGCTACGTATATCCAAGCTGGCGACTTTAAAGTTGCTCGTGTTAGTGGTAACTATGCTATCAGCCCAGTGGTTACATTGGGTGCTCTATATCAAAACACTGATTTTGACAGTGATGACAACGAAAATGCATTCACTATCAGTGGCGAAATGAAAACCGCTACTCCTTGGACTGCTTACGCTCAAGGTGATTTTGTAAACAACGTTGGCGGTGCTGACGACGCTGAGGCTTTCCGTACAGTTGTAGGCGGCAAATATGCATTTAATGCTGCAACGACTGGTCACCTATATGGCGCTTATTTAAGCTCAGAGGCTACAGTAACTGCACCTCTTGTAAAAGCTGAGAGCGAGTTTGACGGTTTCGGTATCGGTGGTGGTGTAGAATACAAATTCTAATCTAAGCATTAGAATCTGATTATAAAAACTCATCCTTCGGGGTGAGTTTTTTTTGTTATATCCTTTTTGAGTGGGTAGTGCGTTATAATAGCTAAGTACTAAAAATTGAATGTTTCAAAGAGTTTATGCTTTTGCCCTATATTTTTTGACGTATTTTTAGTAAAATCCTTCTTTACCAATTACCGACAGAGTACTATGACCAAGTTTATATTTGTGACCGGTGGGGTAGTGTCCTCACTAGGAAAAGGTATCACCGCAGCCTCTCTTGCAGCGGTCTTAGAAGCCCGTGGCGTGACTGTCACGATGACCAAGATGGATCCGTACATCAACGTCGATCCAGGTACGATGAGCCCATTCCAGCATGGCGAAGTATTCGTCACCGAAGATGGTGCAGAGACTGATTTAGATTTGGGTTACTATGAGCGCTTCTTACGCCATTCAAAAATGAGTAAGAGCAATAACTTTACTAGTGGTCGTATCTATCAAAACGTGCTAAATAAAGAGCGCCGTGGTGAATATCTTGGTGGTACAGTACAAGTTATTCCACATATCACTGATGAAATTAAGAGTAAAATCTTAGCCAGTGGTGAAGGTTATGATATCGCCATTATTGAGATTGGCGGTACCGTTGGTGACATCGAATCGTTACCATTTATGGAAGCCGTCCGCCAAATGCAAGTGGAGCTTGGTCGCAATAGAGCTATGCTGATGCATTTGACGCTAGTTCCTTACATTGCTAGTGCAGGCGAAACCAAAACCAAGCCAACGCAGCATTCAGTAAAAGAGCTACGTTCTATCGGCTTGCAGCCTGACATATTGATTTGCCGCTCCGATCACCACATCTCGCAAGACAACCGTCGCAAAATAGCGTTGTTCACCAATGTGGAAGAGCGTGCGGTTATTATGTGTGAAGATGCGCAAAGTATTTATCAGATTCCACGCACGCTTCATGAGCAGGATCTTGATGATTTGATCTGTGAGCGTTTTGGTTTAGATGTACCAGAAGCAGATTTGAGTGATTGGGACAAAGTGGTTGAAGCGCAGCTTAATCCTGAAATGAGCCTTACGGTAGCGATGGTTGGTAAATACGTCGAGTTACCTGATGCTTATAAGTCGATCAACGAAGCACTGCTGCATGCTGGTATCACTCATAAAGCCGATGTCAAAATTGACTATGTTGATGCTGAGCGTCTAGAAGACGATGATAGCTTATTGGCGCAGCTACACAATGCTGA
This sequence comes from Psychrobacter immobilis, assembly GCA_904846265.1. Taxonomy (GTDB): domain Bacteria; phylum Pseudomonadota; class Gammaproteobacteria; order Pseudomonadales; family Moraxellaceae; genus Psychrobacter; species Psychrobacter immobilis_A. The sequence continues at coordinate 110,578 of CAJHAA010000003.1, forward strand.
TGCCATCCTAGTACCGGGTGGTTTTGGTGAGCGTGGTACCAATGGTAAGATAAAAGCCATCACTTATGCTCGTGAAAACAACGTGCCATATTTAGGTATTTGCCTTGGTATGCAGCTAGCAGTGATTGAGTACGCGCGTAATGTACTCAAAATCGATGCCAACTCTTCTGAGTTTGATCGCAAAACGGCAGAGCCTATCATTGGTCTCATCACTGAGTGGTTAGATGAGCGCGGCGAATTACAGATTCGTAGCGATGACTCTGACCTTGGTGGCACTATGCGTCTAGGCGCGCAGCAAGCCGAACTGGTTGCTGGCAGCAAGCTTAGCCAAATTTATGGCGCTAAAAATATCACTGAACGTCATCGCCATCGTTATGAGATGAACAATCGCTATATCGAGCCATTAGAGCAAGCAGGCATGACCATATCTGGTTATTCTGCCAAGCAGCATCTAGTAGAATCGGTCGAGATTGCTGATCATCCTTGGTTTGTCGCCGTACAATTCCATCCTGAATTTACCAGCTCGCCACGCGGTGGTCATCCACTGTTCAACAGCTTTGTAAAAGCGGCTAAGAACTATAACGAAAACAAATAATCGTTAATGTATAAAAATTTACATGTATAAACAAGACTGATCTTCGGATTGGTCTTTTTTTTGCGTTTAATTTTATGACTGTGGCTATGAATGAGATTGTTTTTAAGCAATAAACATGACAATTTTTTTAATGGTTGGTCAGCAATTACGCTTAACCCCTTTTTTTACTGAGTCTATCGGTTACAATATGGGCTAGAAATATTAATAACAATAAAGAGGGTAACGACTTCATGGAACATTTATCAACGGCGCAATCACATATCAAACTTACTACGCCAAATGGCAATACTCTTAATATCGGCAACGACCAGCCATTTGTGCTGTTCGGTGGTATGAATGTCTTAGAATCAAAGGAATTGGCGTTCGAGATTGCAGAGCAATATGTCGAAATATGTCAGCGTTTGGGCATTGGCTATGTCTTCAAAGCCAGTTTTGATAAAGCCAACCGTTCAAGCCTGCACTCATATCGAGGTCCTGGATTAGAGCAGGGTATTGATTGGCTGGGGCAAATCAAAGAAAAATTCCAAGTGCCTATTATCACGGATGTCCACGAACCTTATCAAGCGGCACCCGTCGCTGAAGTCGCAGATATCATTCAACTACCTGCATTCTTATCACGTCAGACAGATTTAGTACACGCTATGGCGAAGACAGATGCGATTATTAACATCAAAAAAGCGCAGTTTTTAGCGCCGCATGAGATGCGTCATATCGTTAACAAATGCCTTGAAGGTGGTAACGATAAGTTAATTCTTTGTGAGCGCGGCAGTGCCTTTGGTTACAATAATTTGGTCGTTGATATGCTTGGTTTTGATACCATGAAGCAGATGGATATCCCCGTATTTTTTGATGTGACGCATAGTTTACAGCAGCCAGGCGGCCGTAGCGATAGTGCGGGTGGACGCCGTGAACAAATCACAACATTGGCACGAGCAGGGATGGCGACAGGACTGGCAGGGTTGTTTCTAGAAGCGCATCCAAGCCCAGAGACTGCAAAATGCGATGGTCCGTGTGCGCTACGTATGAGCCAGTTAGAGCCGTTTTTGCGTCAGCTGAAGCAAATTGATGACTTGGTCAAAGGCTTTGAGGTGTTAGATACTCATTAATGTATTCACAGACAATAAAAGGCTGAGATTATGGCGATGCAAACAGCAACAGTCAGTATCGAAAATATCGATGATGATGAAGGGTTAAAGAGTGTAATGACAGCGCTGAAAAATATCACAGGGGTGACGGCCATCGAGCTTGATCCTGATAATAATGTTGCCATTATACGTTATGAAGATACAGACACTAGTATTCATGCATTTAAGGCGGCAATCAGTACTGTCGATTATGTGACCCAGCCGTTTCCTCTTGATGCACCGCAAAACCCACGTCATGATGATTAGACGTTATTCTAAAATAAGCGCTATTGTCTGTCACTTAGGCATAAATTCACGGTTCTATTATTTACAGTTCCATTATTTACGGTTCTATTAATAAAGTGATAATCAAAGAGCCTTGTTGTTAACCGTGATAGGGCTTAAGCTGGTTAAGTGCTATTTTTATAACGTCTTAAAAGATAGCCGTCTTAAAAAGACAATTATAAAAGCAATTCTTTAATAAAAGTATTTACCTATAAAAACTCAGTTACAAAAATAAGGAGCCTCTCATGGCAAACCAAACACGTATTATTAAAATTGATGGCATGACTTGCGGTGGCTGTGTGGCCAGTGTGCATAACGCCACTGCCGATATCGATGGCTTAGACGATATCAGTATTGAGCTGGCAGATAATCAAGCGACGGTTACTTTTGATGATAGCAAAACTAGTGTAGAGACAATTGCTGCTGCTATCGACGATGCAGGCTTTGATGCCACTGTTGCTAATGCTTAACCTGCTTCATTTGTATTAAAAAACCGGCTATCAAGGCTGGTTTTTTAATGGTTAAAAATTATTGATAGTAGCGTACTCATTATTCAGTACGACCATACCAATATTAAATTTTAAAGTGTGCTATTTGTTTGACTTAGATATTCCATCCACTGAGTTGCTGTCCTAGCTCAGACGACTTTATAACGCCATAACGCATAAACGCCATACCGAGTTTTATTTATGAATGATACTACCCAAACCGACAATCATGACGCCTACGATGTAAAAACTGACATTCAATCCAATACGCCGCTCGCGCCGCAGCGTGCACACTTGCAGCTAGCAATTGAGGGGATGACGTGTCAAGCCTGCGCCTCGCGAATTGAGAAGGTGCTCAATAAAAAGCCGTCGGTATACGAGGTGAGTGTGAACTTCGCTGGCGAGACCGCGAATGTCGATTATGATCCGACCCAGACGACGCCTGAACAAGTGACAGAATGGGTAAATAAAACAGGCTTCGTTGCCAATTTGCAGGCGGCCGATAGTTTGTTTGCAAAAACAGACGAAGATACCGTGACTCAGTACCCATGGCGCTTGATTGGGTTATGGGTTTGTTTGGTGCCATTTTTAGTTGGTATGGCAGGTATGCTCGTTGGGCAGGGTATGGCGTGGATGCCGCCGATTTGGACTCAATTTATATTGGCGACCATTGTACAGTTTGGATTTGCCTTGCCATTTTACAAAAGCGCTTGGGCGTCGATTAAAGGTGGTCTTGCCAATATGGATGTGCTAGTCGTCATCGGTACCGTGACTATTTGGGCGTATTCAACGTATCTGTGGCTGACCCATGGCGATGGCACTTTAAACAGTTTGCTGCAAAGTGGTCATGCTGGTGGTCACGGTGCGGATGGCAGTCCTGCGGTGTATTTTGAAGCAGGCGTCATGGTCATTGCTTTTGTACGTACGGGTAAGTATCTAGAAGAGCGCACTAAGAAACACAGCCTCAATAGTATCGATTTATTATTGTCCTTAACGCCCGATGAAGTCGAACAGCAGCAGCCTAATGGTGATTTTCATAATGTTGCTCTTAAAGACGTGCAAGTTGGTGATATTTTGCGTGCTAAACAAGGCAGCCGCGTCGCAACCGATGGGGTGGTTATCGATGGTGCTGGCTGGTGTGTGGAGAGTCATTTAACGGGTGAGTCGGTACCGCTTAAAAAAGAAGTGGGAGATAAATTATTAGCAGGGGCGTTGGTTGAAAATGGCAGCTTGTTATACCGCGTCAGTGCTAAAGGTAGTGATACAAAGCTTGGTGATATGGTACAAGCCCTCAGCGATGCCCAAGGCTCAAAAGCCAATTTAGCCCGTCTTGCCGATAGAGTGACGGCAGTATTCGTCCCAGTCGTCGTTGTCATTGCGCTTATCACCTTTGGAGTGACGTGGTGGCTGACTGGGATGATTGATACTGCCTTGATGCATGCCGTCTCGGTGTTGGTCATTGCATGTCCTTGTGCCCTAGGTTTGGCAACGCCAGCCGCTATCATGGCTGGTATGGGCGTTGCTGCTCGTCATGGTGTCTGGTTCAAAGACGCACAAAGCCTTGAAGCGGCAGGCAACATCGATACAGTAGTGCTCGATAAAACAGGTACTTTGACCATTGGTAAGCCGACTATCGTAGACCATGTGATGGTGGATAAATCGATCGCAGTCGATGATGTGTTACAAATTGCCGCAAGCGTTGAAGCACATGCCAGTCATCCGCTAGCAACAGCATTGGTTAACGCGGCTACTGAGCGAAACTTGCCGTTGATGAATGTGACTGATATTAGTGTCATTAAAGGCGCTGGCATACAAGCCAATATTGACGGTTTGGGTGTGGTAAAAGTCGGTACCGCAGAGTTTGCTAATTTAACACTGCCTAAGCTGATGCCAAAGGTATGGCAAATTGCCAGTACCGTTGCCGTTAGTATTAATGAGGAAGCTTTGGGTGCTTTTGCATTAGCTGACGACTTAAAAGTAGATACTCCGAAGGCTATTACTGCGCTACAAGACGCAGGTATCAATGTCATTTTGATGAGTGGTGATAAGCAGTCCGTCGTCGATCATGTAGCAGGGCAGCTGGGTATTGAACAGGCTTATGGTAAAATGAGCCCACGCGATAAGGCCAGTCAAATTGCCTTGTTGCAAACGGCTGGTCATAAAGTTGCAATGGCAGGTGATGGTGTCAACGATGCGCCAGCGATGGCAACTGCCGATGCAAGCTTTGCCATGTTTGAAGGCACAGATGTCGCCCAGCATAGTGCGTCTGCACGCTTGATGGGTGAGTCACTGATGCATATTGATGCCGCGCAAAAAATCGCTAATGCAACAGTGCGCAACATTAAGCAAAATCTGTTTTTTGCTTTTATTTATAACTGTCTGGGTATTCCGCTGGCTGCTTTTGGTTTCTTAAACCCTATGATTGCCGCCGCTGCGATGGCGCTTAGCTCTATTTCAGTATTAATGAATGCATTACGTTTGACCCAATTTAAAACAAAGGTTGAGCTGGATAACACAGTATCTGGCTCCGAGACTAAAGCAAAGCGTCTAACAAAAGCATAAGAGTCATATGACTTTTAATATTATAGGTGCTGAGACAAATCCATAATTGGTAATTTGTTTATCTAAGTATGATTTTATCAGCGCCAGTCGGTGCAAGATAAGGGAAGTTTGGCAAAATTTATGCTATGATGCCAAGCACTATAGCTGACGATTAAAGTATTAAAACCACCTTTAATCCTGCTCAAAACTTGCTGACTATATAGATAAACAAAGCTGGTTTGAGCATAGCACTATACGATATTTTGCTTTATCTTTTTTGTATTCTAGTTGCCGTTATTTATCCCACAAACTTGGCATGACCAAAGGAATTAACAGACATTATGTACGCTGAAGAAACCACCAACGTCACCGCAATTAAAGACATTCGTGCCCGTGAGATTTTAGACTCGCGTGGTAACCCAACCATCGAAGCTGATGTAATCTTAGCTGATGGCACTATCGGCCGTGCTGCTGCCCCAAGTGGTGCATCAACTGGTTCACGCGAAGCGCTTGAGCTACGTGATGGTGACCAAAGTCGCTATATGGGTAAAGGTGTTAAGAAAGCCGTTGCTAACGTCAATAGCCAAATTCGCAGCGCGTTGATGGATAAAGACGTCACCGAACAGCAAGGCATTGATGATGCAATGATTGCGCTAGATGGCACAGAAAACAAAGACAGCCTTGGCGCTAATGCTATGCTAGCGGTTTCTCTTGCCACTGCAAAAGCCGCTGCCAAGTCGCAAAGTTTGCCATTACATCAATATATTGCAAACTTGCGCAATCAGACGTCGCTGACGATGCCTGTACCGATGATGAACATCTTGAACGGTGGTGAGCATGCGGATAACACGGTTGATATCCAAGAGTTTATGATTGAGCCTGTTGGTTTCACCAGCTTCTCAGAAGCATTGCGTGCTGGTACAGAAATTTTCCACAGCTTGAAATCTGTGTTGAAATCACAAGGTTTAAATACTGCGGTTGGTGATGAAGGTGGTTTTGCGCCAAACCTGCGTAGCAATGAAGAAGCCATCACCGTTATCATGCAAGCGATTGAGCAAGTCGGCTATAAAGCGGGCGAAGACATTCATTTGGCGTTAGACTGTGCGGCTAGTGAGTTTTATAAAGATGGTCAATATATCTTGGCAGGCGAGGGCAACAAAGCCTTTGATAGCCAAGGATTCTCAGATTATCTAGTCGGCTTGGCGCGTCAATATCCTATTATCTCTATCGAAGACGGGCTTGATGAGTCTGATTGGGATGGTTGGAAGTACTTAACTGAGCAGATTGGTGATAAAGTTCAGTTGGTTGGTGATGATTTGTTTGTGACCAATCCTGCTATCTTGCAAGAGGGTATTGATAAGCATATTGCCAATGCAATTTTGATTAAATTTAATCAAATCGGTACCTTGTCAGAAACGCTAGATGCGATCTATCTAGCGAAGAAAAATGGCTATGCAACGATTATCTCACATCGTTCAGGTGAAACTGAAGACAGCACCATTGCAGATTTAGCAGTTGGTACTGCTGCTGGTCAGATTAAAACTGGCTCACTATGCCGTTCAGACCGTGTGGCGAAATACAATCAGCTGCTACGTATCGAGCAACAAGTACGTGCAAGCTATCGTGGTCGTGAAGAGTTCATCGGTCTACGTGGTTAACAAGCCAGATTTCCTGCTACAGCTAGGCGATATGTCATCATTAATCTGGTGATATATCGCTTAGCAAGCTTAGCTGGTTTTTTATTTTTATTATTGTCTCTATGTTGTTCGGCGTTATTATCTTATGAAATACTTTAGCCAATTTATGCTACTTGCTCTAGCCGTTGCCGTCCTTTTGGGATTGCAATATCAGTATTGGCTGGGCGAAAATGGTCGCTTTGAGCATAATAAATTGCTGACTCAAATCGAAGAACAACAACGCTTAAACGAAAACCAAGTGGCAGCAAATAACTTATTGCGTACTGATGTGCATGACTTAAAAACTGGTCTTGAGGCAGTAGAAGAGCACGCTCGTTTAGACTTGGGTTTGATTAAGCCGAATGAGACCTTTGTACAAGTATCTACGGCGCCCACGACGCATAGCCGTTATTAATTCCCATTAACTGTCTAAAATTATGATCTTCTATTGTCTATAATAGAAACCTTATTCACCTGAAATTCGTTACTTCTCTTATTCCTCGTTTATCCTTAGCAATACTGTCATAGGTTCTAACCATGAATACTACTTTATGAACATTGCCTTATGAATATCACACCTAATGTACATGCCATGATCGTCGCTGCGGGTCGCGGTAGTCGTTTTGGTGCCTCTATTGCCAAGCAATATACGATGTTGCAAGGGCAGACCTTGCTACAGCATAGTGTGGCACGGCTTGCTAGTAGTGCTTATATTGATACATGTTTATTAGTCGTCGCAGCAGATGACAGTACAGCACAGACGCTTAATTTTGCGCTTCCCATCAATTATGTGATTGGCGGCGATGAGCGTTGGCAGTCGGTACAGGCAGGGGTAAAGGCGATTATTGAGGCGGGAGCCGACGATTTAGATTTGGTTGTTATTCATGATGCTGCGCGTCCTGCGGTTCCCAGTCATGATATTGAACAAGTCATCGAAGCGGCGATGCTAGAGCCCTATGGTGCTATCTTAGCGACACCGGTGGCTGATACTTTAAAGGAATCTTATCCGCAGTCTACCGCTCAATCTGAGCTTGTAGGTGAGACGCCTGTAGTTAACCTGACAGTGAGTAGCAGCCCACATTCTTACGCTAAATGTACTATCGATCGCCGTCATATGTGGCAAGCACAAACGCCGCAAGTGTTTCGCTTAGGTCAGCTGCAAAAAGTATTAACTTATGTCGCTGAACACGAGCTCACTATTACTGATGAAGCCAGTGCATTTGAATGTTTAGACCTACCCATTCGCATCGTGACTGGCAGTCGCCAGAATATCAAGCTCACCTATCCTGATGATGCTATCTTACTCGCAGCGATTATTAACGCTCAGTTCTGTTCTGAGCAGACTAAAAATAATTAAACACTCGCAATAGCCATCAGTCTGTATCAATCTCATTAATGAGCCGGTAGTCTTATCGCTCATTGGTGACGGTTTTTATCATCACTTTCCCCTCCCATATTACCTATTTATCCTATTGCTTCCCATAAACCACAGTGCAAGTTCTCAATAGAAATAATTGTGAATTATTGTTTAGTTTTGTTGGTTGATGATATAAGATAAACATATATTGCTTTGATGACTAAACTAGCCTATGATGTAACCAACTTAATACAATTAATATAAACATTTATAAAATCAATAATATACCAAGCCTATTTGATATTTTCAAAGATCTTGTTTCTATGTTTTTTCTAAATTTAGTATGGTTGTCTTAGCTACATTTACCTAAAAATAGGGAGAAGCTGATTGTCAACAATCAACGATTCGACAAATCCAGTGACGACAGATCTCTGCCAGCTTATATATATAAGCCAAATTACTTCGACTGGTCTTTCAAGTCCCAGCACGCTTAACGACATCTCAGAGGTCGCGATTGAGCGTAACCAAGCCGATAATGTTACGGGTATTCTTTGCTATGGCAATGGCTACTTTTTTCAATGTGCAGAAGGGTCAGAACAAGATTTAACCAATCTAAAGAATCGCTTATTATTAGACGATCGACATAAAGAATTAAAAATCTTAGATTTTTCAGAAATTACTGAACGCCGTTTTTCGAACTGGTCTTTACGCTCCATTACACTTGAACGTTGGATGACCAAAGAGCCTGAGCTGAAAAAACTCATGCCATTTAAACCCTATGATTGGGGCTCTAACGCATGGCGCGAATTTTTAGATATCTTACAAGGATATTATGAGGAACAAGCAAGAACTGGCAATATTGACACGCCACCTATCAAGTACAGCACGTTAGGGGTGACGTTAAGTAAGGTTGTTGGTCAGCATCAAGCATTCTTCTTGATTCAAACAGTACTCGGTATCATGATTGTGATGACATTGTTGTGGCTAATGCTATCAGATAAGATTTGGTAGTTTTTGTAAAAATAGACTGTTTGACTTAAAAATCCAGTATTCAATGCTGGATTTTTTTGCTTAAATTTATGATGAGGAGTTCAATAAATAAACAGAATATCAAGCTAAGTATAGAAACTATGGATAGCGACGCTTAGTAAATATACCTTAATATCTTGAGCGAACTTAATACCGAATCTTATCTATAAAATTAATTATGCTTCACCTATTAAGTAAATCGGCGATGACGAACTGAGTGCTAAGGTATCAAGAGCCTCATGATATAAAAAACAGGCATAAAAAAAGCCCAATCACAATAGTATGTGATTGGGCTTTTTGATGGTACGCTTATTAGTCTTATCAGATGCTTTGCAGCAAGCTTGCTAATAAGTGACGCCAAATAGTGGCGTCCCCAGGGGGATTCGAACCCCCGTTACCGCCGTGAAAGGGCGGTGTCCTAGGCCTCTAGACGATGGGGACTAGTAACACAACACCTCAGCTGCTTTCACCTTTATGCTGAAGTGGTGCGTATTCTAATAGCGTCTGCGCTTGCTGTCAAGCCTTTTTCTTCTTCTTTTTAAAATTAAGTATCTTTTTTTGATCGCACGGCGAGGATGTAAGTCATTACGCTTCAAATGATAACGAATCCATAGAGAAGTACAAGCACTAATAGTCAATGCGAGCAGCATATAACCGAGGATGGTTCCCCATAACTTAAGCTGTGGATCCATAATAGAGTCCCTCCTATTACGCCTCGATAGCATGAACCGTACTGGCTATCGAGACAATGTGGGCAACTTAAACCATCTATAGGATATAACGAGACGTTCTAATGTGAGTAATTACAACAACTTGTCTGGTTTTTGAATTGTTTTACACAATATGATATTCAACGGTTAGACAAGTGGCTGATTTATTGTGATATCAATCATATCCCTATTGATTGTAAAACCAAGATGTTAAAGTCATCAAGTATTACAAATAGCACTATTATGGGTAGTTGGCAATATAGGATATGTGATAAATGGATTATTTGTGACTACTCTCAGTCGAATCCTCTTTATTTTCTTCAGTATGCATCGCATTAGCTAGCATAGGATAATGGTTTAGAATATGGCAAAACAGTTCAGCGGTCTTTTGTGTATCGTATAGGGCAGAATGCGCATCATTGCCATCAAAATCAAGCCCTGCTGCCTTACAAGCCCGTGCTAGTACTGTCTGACCAAATGCCAGCGCAGATAAGGTCACTGTGTCAAAAACTGAAAAGTTATGAAACGGGTTGTGACTTTTGTTATTGGTACGCAGCACTGCCGCATTCAAAAATGCTAAGTCAAAATGGGCGTTGTGCCCGATTAAGACGCACTGGCGGCAGTCTTCAGTACGGCGTACTTCTTTTAACCCCTTAAAGATACGGCGTAGTGCTGTTTTTTCATCTTCGGCAATGGCTTTACGCATCGGATTGTTGGGATCAATGCCAGTGAAGGCAAGGGCACTTGGCTCAAGATTCGCGCCTTCAAAGGGTTCGATATGAGCATTGAATGCTTCCCCAGGATAAAACACGCCTTGCTCATTCAGTAGTACAGGAATGCAGGCAATCTCTAGTAAAGCATCGGTTTGCGCATTAAAGCCAGCAGTTTCCACATCAACGACGACAGGCAGAAACTTACGAAATCGGTCTTTTAGACGCATTGGTACTAGTCCGTCTGCTGCGGTATCTTCTGTGTGACTATTTGACGCGATTTTAAGGCTATTCTCTACAGAGTTTAATGGGTTTTCGTTAGGTAAGGCGGCATCGTTTGGAGTGGTCATATCTGGTTAAATCGCTTTTATCAGTCGTACTGTTATATTGAATTAAGACATTAAATGAAAAATAAATAACCTATGATACAAATCACACCGCTGGTTAGCAGATGTCATTCTTATCATAGGGCTAAACTTCTCAAGTTAAAATAGAATACAGATGGATTTGCTTAGTGCGTTTTATGCTTTGATAGACCAAGGCAGTGTCTCGCCTGCCATAAGTGGGGTCAATGATGAGCCATCAAAGTAAGGATAGGCTGCTGGCACTTGCATAGGCGTATTGACAAGCGTAATCGTGCTGTCATTGACTGGCAGTCCATAGAACTGAGCACCAAAACGACTGGCGAAGCCTTCTAACTTGTCTATTTTCCCCACGCTATCGAAAGCGGTGGCATACAATGGCAAGGCAGTTGCAGCGCTATAGCAGCCAGCACAGCCACAAGCGGCTTCTTTTTTATCCGTCGCATGCGGGGCTGAATCCGTGCCTAAGAAAAACTTGGGATTGCCACTGGTTGCCACGTCTAATAATACTCTTTGATGGCTTTCACGCTTCAAAATAGGCAAGCAATAAAAATGTGGCTTGATACCGCCAACCAATAGATGATTGCGGTTAAACATTAAATGCTGCGGAGTGATAGTGGCGGCAATGTGATTGCCTTGTGCTAAGACAAAGTCTGCCGCATCACTGGTGGTAATATGCTCGACGACAATCTTTAATGTAGGGAATTTGACAATGATTTGCGCCAACACTTCGTCTAAAAAGCGCTTTTCACGGTCAAAGATATCCACATGATCTTGCGTCACTTCGCCATGTATCAATAGTGGTAGGTTGTACTTTTCTAATGCTTCAAAAACATCGACACAGGCGTTAATATTGGTGACGCCATCAGCCGAATTGGTAGTCGCGCCAGCAGGATAAAGCTTGACCGCTTGGACGATACCTGATTGTGCTGCCATCTCGATATCTTGGGCAGTGGTTTTGTCAGTGAGATATAAAGTCATACGTGGATCGAATGCAGTTTTGCGCTCAGTACTCAGCTCACTGGCTACTAAGTGCGCCATGATACGGTCGCGATAGGCACGCGCATCGTCAGTGTTCTTAACAGGAGGCACTAAGTTTGGCATACATATGACACGGTTAAAGCTGTTTGCTGCGTGCGATACAGTCGTGCTCAATGCTTTGCCATCACGCAAATGGATATGCCAATCGTCTGGCTGAAGGATGGTCAACTCTCTAATCGAATCAGTCATAATGTCGTCGCGCTCTATATCGTCATATACGGAAATAAAAGGAAGGGATACTGTACTGCTATCATAACAGATTTGCCTACTTGACTAAATATGCGGCTAAATATCTGTACATAATAGATGGGTTGTTTTTTAATTTGCGGCAGTCAACTGTCACCTATATGTGAATAATTGAAATCTATCGACCCAAAATTTAAATCAAAAGCTTATGCCATGGGGCAGTTGCACTTTTGCCTATAGTAAATATGATGTACACTGAGCAAGTAGTTTATCTTTTGATTGAATATTAGCGCTTTTCCTAACACTAAATGCTCACAATAGGAGTTCTTCATGGCTCAACTTGATCCAAAAAATATTAATAAAATCGTCTTGGCCTATTCAGGTGGTCTTGATACCTCCATTATCGCTAAATGGCTGCAAGAAACCTATGATGCAGAAGTGATTACCTTTACTGCTGATATCGGTCAAGGCGAAGAAGTTGAGCCAGCACGCGCCAAAGCTGAAGCTATGGGCATCAAACATATCCATATTGAAGACTTACGTGAAGAGTTCGCCCGTGATTATGTGTTCCCAATGTTCCGCGCCAATGCCATCTATGAAGGCGAGTATCTGCTAGGGACTTCTATCGCCCGTCCGTTAATCGCCAAGCGCTTGGTTGAGATTGCTAAAGAACACAACGCCGATGCTATTAGTCATGGCGCTACTGGTAAAGGGAATGACCAAGTCCGTTTTGAGCTTGGCGCCGTTGCTTTATCGCCTGACGTGGTTACCATTGCCCCATGGCGTGAGTGGGACTTGTCTAGCCGTGAGAGCTTGATGGAATATGCCAAAGAGCATAACATTGCGATTGATTATGCGGGCAATAAGAAAAAATCTCCGTACTCAATGGACGCCAACTTATTACACATCTCTTATGAAGGCGGTATTTTAGAAGACCCTTACGCCGAAGCAGAAGATGATATGTGGCGCTGGTCAGTGAGCCCAGAAGAAGCGCCTGACGAAGCACAATACTTAGAATTAGAATACGAAAAAGGCGACATCGTTGCCATCGATGGTGAAGCACTTAAGCCGTATGAAGTCATGATTAAGTTAAATGAGATTGGCGGTCAGCATGGTATTGGACGTTTGGATATCGTAGAAAACCGTTATGTTGGTATGAAATCACGCGGATGCTATGAGACGCCAGCGGGTACCATTATGCTAAAAGCGCATCGCGGTATTGAGTCATTGACGCTCGATCGTGAAGCGGCGCATCTAAAAGATGAGCTGATGCCACGCTACGCCAAAACTATCTACAATGGTTATTGGTTCAGTCCTGAGCGTATGATGTTACAAGCATTGATTGACAAGTCACAAGAATATGTCAATGGCACAGTACGTGTGAAGTTATACAAAGGTGCTGTGAGCGTTGTTGGTCGTAAGTCAGATGATTCGTTGTTTGACGAAAAAATCGCGACTTTTGAAGATGATGCGGGTGCTTACGATCAAAAAGATGCAGAAGGTTTCATCCGTCTAAATGGTCTACGTTTGGCTATCGAAGCCAGTCGTGGTCGTGATTTATCGAAGTAAGCCGGTCTTAATAGACTGTGCTAGATAAAGCATGAATAAAAAATATGAATAGAAAAAGGCGCTATACGAATAGCGCCTTTTTTTTGTGGATTTTTTAAAGGTTTGTTCGATGATTTTTTGCTAATTAAGAAGTTCTGTATTCAGAGCTTTTATTTATCATTGAGCCGCTTTTGTTTCTTTATCATCAGGCTCCTCATCGTCAACCATGACAATAGCCACATCCTGCTGCTGACGTTCTTCGATAACATCTTGTTCTATGACTTCTTCTGTCGCCAGTAACACACCGTCAGATTTTTGGCTTTGATACTTGAGCGTTGCAAGCCCGCCAAGCACCCCGATCACAGCAATAATAATCAGGATAACCGGATTTTTCCAGAGGGGTATTGATGCCTCGTATTCAATGGGCTTTTCGCTGGTGGTGGTCGGCGTATTATCGTTATTACCACCAATTAAACCCAAGCTTACCAAAGGTGGTTTGGGTGCGCTGGCAGGTTCGGAGGTAATACGTAGGCGATTACGACTGAGATAGATATCTGAGATTTTGGCGAGCTGTAATAGCCAGCGTTGGTGTGGCAAGGCAATGGCTTGCATTTCTGTAAAGACTAGCATATCGTTATGGCGACCTTGCTGCAAGTTATCAGGTGAGCGTCCAATGGCTTTTAAATAATTGCCAGTTGCCAACTGCATATCTTGCACAGGCTGTTGATTTTCAGGCTTGAATGTCGTCAATTCATGCCAGTAAGGATTGAACGCTGGTGGGGTGTCAGCGAGCTGTTCTGTACTTAATAAGGCACGTTCTGTATTAGGATGTTTTTCGGATTCGGCTGCTGATTTTGTTTTTAATGTCGAGTCTAAATTGATCTCTGATGCTGCGACTAGACTGTTATCTTCATTTACCTCATTCAATTTAACAGAGACAGACGCTGGCTCATTGATGGCAAAGCGAGCAGCTGATAAAAACTGTGGCTGTAAAGCGAACCACTTATCCATCTCGTCGTTATCAAGTTGGCTATAGTCGGCTAAAATAGCCAGTTCACGTAAGACAATCACGCATAAGGACGTGAGGAGTATCTGTACTTGCTGCGTTGTTGCGTCAATTTGCTGAGCAATATAGTCACTCGCTTTAATCACGCGAGCATTATCATAAAATATCGCATCCGCCGCTTCATGGCGATGATATAACGTCGCATTCATGGTCGAAAAATTCATCGAATTATATTGGCGTAGCTCTTTAACAGCGCCGCGACTAAATAGCTTTTTGCTCACAGCTTGTCCGTCATTGTGCTGCTGGTAAGCAAGCAAGGCACTGATAATGGCCTGCAAACTGGCATCCATTGCCAATCGAGCTTGTGGTAATGAAAGCTTGGCGGCATCGGCCAATAAAGATACCATTGGCTTGGTATCTTGATAGAGAAAATCATACATCGACACACGTGTCGGTGAAATAGTCGTCATAATCTGCTAGCATCAAAAAGTGTGCCCCTATATTACGGTGCCAAAAGCCTTGATACAATCCCTTAATAATAGAAAAAATCAATCCACTTACTTATCACGCGGTCAATAATGATATCTATTGGGTAAATGACCGTCGGAAATATTCTATGAAGAATAACGAAAGCTATAACGAGAAAAATAACGAAAGTTCTGATGTGCAGTTGTTGGTTAATATTGCTAAGCAAACATTAACGCTCTACCAGCATAATAGAGAATTGGCTCAATATACGGTGTCTACTGCTAAAAATGGCATTGGTAGTCAACAAGATAGCGGCTGCACACCTCTTGGCAAACACTTTATCGCCAAAAAAATTGGCGCAAATGAACCCATAAATGCCGTATTCATTGGACGCGTCCCTACGGGCGAGAGATATAGTGCTGAGCTTGGTGAACGACATCCTGAACGCGATTGGATATTAAGCCGTATTCTTTGGCTAAGTGGTGTGGAAGAGGGCTTTAATAAAGGCAGTAATAGTCAAGGTGGCTGTGATACTTATCAGCGTTATATTTATATTCATGGTACGCCAGACAGTGAGCCGATGGGTGTGCCACTCTCGCACGGCTGCGTACGTATGCGTAATAAGGATATTATTGAATTGTTCGACCAAATTGCAGAGGGCATATCGGTGACGATTGTTGCTCATTAACCATTCTTAGCCCATTTAGGTACTTTCGTTCAGGCTCAGGACATGCCCTGAGTAAAACAGAATAACTTCATAGAGTAATTGATAAATAAAACTTTATAGAGTCTAGATATTATTTAGCATATTGCTATAATAGCTTTCTTATGAATGATCAACTTGCCATGCCTAGTCTGGCTCGTTTGACCTATATTTTATGATAACTATAAGGATAATATCGATGTCTAAAGAAAGCCTAGTTACTTTACAACAAGCTTTTGATAAACGCCGTTCAATATATGCATTGGGCAACGAGCTACCAGTAGAGCCACAAGCGATTGTCAATATGGCAGAGCGTGTTTTATTGCATACGCCTTCTGCTTTTAATTCACAATCTTCGCGTCTGGTCGTACTGTTCGGTGCCGAGCATCAGAAGCTGTGGCATATCGCTGAAGAAAAACTGCGTGCAGCCGTCGGCGATGGCGACTTTTCTGGGACTAAGCAAAAGTTAGACGGCTTCCGTGCGGCAGCGGGTACAGTGCTGTTTTATGAAGATAAAAACGTGACTGAGTCATTGCAAGAGCAGTTTGCGTTATATGCAGATAGATTTCCAGTTTGGGCTCAGCAAACCTCAGCCATGCATCAGTATGCGATGTGGACAGAGCTACGTACTTTAAATGTTGGTGCCAACCTACAGCACTACAATCCGCTTGTGGATGAAGACGCAGCTAAGGCTTATGCTATCCCAGATAGTTGGGAATTGGTGGCACAGATGCCATTTGGCAACATTGTTGAGCCTGCTGGCGAGAAAACGTATCAGCCAGTTAGTGAGCGTATGAAAGTGCTAGGTTTATAAAATACTTAAGCTTATAAACGTGCTAGATGTAGAAAACTGATAGTAATTTTTGAAATATGCTTAACGTTGAAGTATTACGTTTTTCAAATGGTTGAGTTTAAGCATTCAATTAAAAAAAGTACCTCAAAGCAAGCGCTCAAAAAAAGACAGCCCATATAAAGTGAGCTGTCTTTTTTATTCTAAGCTTAGTTTATTTTAAATTGAATCGACTATAAGAGCATTTTTACCGAAATATGGAGCTGTCTGTCACTTTAGCCAAGTGTTTTTCTGTGCGCTTAAGGTCTCTCACTAGCATGGCTGCAAACCAGCCAGCGCCATACAATGCACTGCTATCTGTCTTCGACTTTAATTGATAGCGCTGTTGGTACATTTTATGATTATGATATTTATTCAAAGTCTTTTGTGCTTTTGCTAAGTATTTTAGCCAGCGTTTGCTTTCCTTCTTGGCTTTTTTCTTTTTTGACTTTTTCTTATCTAATAATGGCGTGGCAAACTCACTGATATAAAGTAAGGGGGTTAACTGCTCATGCAGCTCATGCTCTGCCTCATTATCGTCTAGATCAATATTTTCTATATCGTCACTTTTTGAATCTACGTTTTCTAAGTCACTATCTTCTAAGTCAACACTTTGTAAATCATCATCTTTTAAATCATTGCTTTCTATATTAATGTTATTTGAGCCAAGGTCTTTTTTACTCTGTAGCTTTTGTACTGCTTTGCCAAGCTTTGCTTGCTGTTTGGATAAGGTTTTTGCCAGTTTATCGATGGCGAGTTGATCAGCCTTCGGTTCAAGGCTTGGGTCGCTCATGGTAAAGGCGATCAGCTCAAGTAAGGTCAGTTGAAAATCGTTGGCACAGATGGCATCTTTCGGAGTAATATTCAGTGCATCCATATCTGTTGCCCAATCGACTGTAGGTGCACCTTGCTGTTGTAAATTAGGCTCTATATGTGAGGCAAGATGGGCAAGCTCTCGATATTCATTCAATAACATGGCTGTTTGTTGTAGTATCGGCAGCCAGTCTGGATTGATTTCGTCAGAATAGCTGGCAAATGCTTGTAGGGCAGCTTGCAAGCGGACAATACCAATGTATAGTTGTAATGCATGGTCGTCCTCTTCGCTGCCAGCGACGATAGCGCTGCTATTGGGCAGTATTTGCAACAGACAGTTATGTACCGCTGCGCGCACAAAGGCAGGCATACTGATTTTCTTATCGATATTTAGCTGATCAAGGTCAGCGTGGACAGCTGGACTATGCTGCTGTTCTGTGATTAGTAAACCACCGCGCTCAGCCTTGGTTACCGTAGACAAACAAAGCTTGTAGCGCTTACACCAAGTTTTGGCGGTTGCAAATAAAAAATCGATATCTCCTGATATCAGCTCAAACTCAATCTCTTGAATAGCATCACGCTGAGTATCATCATTACCGTGAATAATTTCTCCATAATCGTACGCCATCTCGACATGGTTATTTGCATCACCATCACTACCACTATCACCCACTAGCAATCGTGTGGTGCGCTCTACATCGGTCACATATAGCCGTGTGAGATTTTTAGCCAGTTTTTTTAGCTTAAATTCAGCCAGGGCAGGGGCGACAGAGGTGTTTTTATAAATAGTTAAATCAGGCATGAGCGTATTATTATCGAGCATCGCTTGTACTTGTTCATTATCTAGTACCGCATTATGCTCTAGGCGTGCTGCAATGCCATCGCCGCCCGCTTTGATGGTCTGTACCCAAGCATCGCCTTCTTTACGGATACGCAAGCCAATGCCTGCCTCTGCAAGCTGTTGGTCTGGGGTATCATAATAATGGGCAGCCAGTTGTGTCACCTCAGAAGACTTGACTCGTGCTTGGCGCATCAAACCTTTCAGTCGCGACTCTGGTACCAAAAACTTTAGCTCTATCTCTTGCATGATGGCTCCCGATTATTTTAATAAATTTGAATGACTACCATCGTATGAAAGCTATCGGCGAATAACAAGCAAAATTTTTTCTATAAATACTCTGAGCCAATATTAGAGATATACTTTTAGTAAGTAATCATTATAATTAACGTTAATTATTAAACAAAAGTAGGATAAAGTGGTTGGCTTTATAATAAAAGCTAAAATATTTTTATCCAAGATATTTACCATATCTCATAAAATGCCGGATTATAAAATAATGACACAATGCAATCAAAAAAAGTGTGACACTCAGCAGTCTCATTCAATCTTACTGCCTAAAGCCTTGTTTCCATCAGTTTTATGTCTACCAATAATGCTTGGGTCTGTGTTATTGATAGGCGGCTGCGATAGCTCTTCTGAATATGCAGAAAGTAGCGCAGATCTGACAGAGGTGGCAACCGAAGAAGTTGCAGACGCTACAGAAGGGGAGATGGTTGGCATCATGTCCGATGTGGCAGCTGATAATGCCTCTAACGCTGATGATTTAGAGGTTGCAAACCTATCGAGCACTAGTGAACAGACCCTTGGTAGTCAGGCAGCAGACATTAAAATTGCTGGCAAAGCGCTATTGATAACTGCCAGTGCTGATTTTAAAGTTGAAGATGTCGTCAAAACTAGTGATGCTATTGAGAGTTTGACACGGCAACAGGCTGGTTATGTGGCACTTAGCAATATTAGCAATCATCCACATGATAGTCGAACCTTTGTACAAGGCAATAAAAATATCACGATTACAACCTACACTCGTCAAGCTGACATGACGGTTCGTATTCCTCGCGCCAATGTCAGTAAGTTCCTAGCGCAATTACAACAGCAAGTCGCATTTTTAAATGGGCAGCAGTTTAGTGCTCAAGATGTGACATTAGATATTTATCGTGAACAGCTAGCGAGCCAGTTAAATAGTGATATGGCAAGCGAGCTTAGCCAAGAACGCCTGAGTAGTAAAAATGATAAAGACCAAGGCAGCAATGTTGATGCTATTACCGCGACTTATGCGGCACGTCGTCAGCAAGAGCTTGCCAAGCTTGAGCAACTGGCTATTGCTGATAAAGTTCAATATAGCACCATTAACCTGACCTTTATGCAGCCAGATATCAGTTATAAAGAAACCACACAAAATCTAGATGTGCTATTAGAAGCTGAGCAGCCAAGTTTTAGTAGTCAAGTGAGTCAAGCATTTAAAGATGGCTGGGAGATACTTAGATCAGTAGCGCTTGGATTGATACAACTGTGGTGGTTGCTTGTACTTGGCGGTATTTTTTATCTAATTTACAGAATGATAAAGTCAATCTATCGTAAATTTTTTAAACATGATCCCCGTATAAAAAATATGAAGCGTGAGCTGATGGGTGAAAATCCAAAAAGTCAAGATTCACTCGGTATACAGAGCAGTCAGGTAGAGGATTATAGCAATAATATGAAAGAGACTGATAGTAAGGATAATAAGCACTCAAATTAAGAATTAACAAGCTCACAATGCTCAAAATCTTACAATAATAGAGTGCAAATAAGCAGACATAAAAAAGCCGCCCTACAAGATAGGACGGCTTTCTTTATAACTGGTGCTTACGAGATGTACTTATAAGTGGTCGGTGATTAGAACTGGTTCATTGTGTTCTTGCCGCCGCCAGCTTTAAGGGCGTTTTCACCTGAGAAAATCTCTTTGTGATCATCACCAAGGTCAGAACCAGCCATTGCTTGGTGTTTCACACAAGCGATGCCTTCACGGATTTCTTTACGTTGTACGCCAGCAGCATAAGCAAGCATACCATCTTCACCGAAGTAGCCTTTAGCAAGCTCATGCACGCTAAGCGCAGTGGTGTGATAAGTAGGTAGCGTGATTAAGTGATGGAACACACCTGCTTCACGTGATGCATCACGTTGGAAGTTTCTAGCCGCTTCGTCAGCTGCTGTATCAAGTTCAGTACCATCGTAATCAGCACTCATCAAGTCATCTTTATTGTAGGCAGATAGGTCTTTGCCTTCTTCTTCCCACTGAGCGATGATTTGCTTACGGAAGTTCAGTGTCCAGTTGAATGATGGGCTGTTATTGTATACAAGCTTGGCTTTTGGCTGTTGCTCTTTAATACGATCAACCATCATTTTGATGTGTGCGACGTCTGGAGTCGGTGTTTCGATCCATAGTAGATCAGCGCCATTTTCTAGAGCCGTTACACAGTCAAGTACGACACGGTCGATGTTCGTTTCTTCACGGAATTGATATAGACCATTTTGAAGACGAACTGGACGTACTAGTTTGCCGTTATGCTTAAGCAAGCTGTCGTTCTCTTTGGCGTTTTCTAGCGTGACTTCTTCCATCTCGATAAAATCGATGTACTGAGAAGCAAGATCGCCTGGCTCATTTGATACTGGGATTTTTTGCGTGAGTGACGCGCCTTCAGAGTCAGTACGAGCAACGATAACGCCGTCTTCAACACCAAGCTCTAAGAATGCATAACGAATAGCGTTGATTTTTGCGATATAGTCTTCATGCGGTACAGTGACTTTACCCGCTTGGTGACCACATTGCTTAGCGTCAGATACTTGGTTTTCAACCTGAATAGCACAAGCACCAGCTTCGATCATTTGCTTGGTTAGCAAGTAAGTGGCTTCTTCGTTACCGAAACCTGCATCGATGTCAGCAATGATTGGCACAACATGTGAATCAAAGTTTTCGATTTTTTCTAGGATAGCTGAGGTATCTTGACCCGCTTCTTCTGCAGCGTTTAGCTCACGGAAGTAGTCGTTCAATACTTTAGCATCAGCTTGACGCAAGAAGGTGTAGATTTCTTCGATTAGCTTAGGTACAGAGGTTTTTTCGTGCATAGATTGGTCAGGAAGAGGACCAAACTCAGAGCGAAGGGCTGCAACCATCCAACCTGATAGGTAGATGTAAGTTTTAGACGTCGTACCAAAATATTTTTTCTTAGCGTACATGGTTTGTTGAGCCACAAAACCATGCCATGCACCTAAAGACTGCGTGTACTGAGACGTATCATTGTCATAGTCTTCCATGTCTTGACGCATGATTTTTGCAGTATATTTGGCGATATCTAAGCCCGTTTTAAAACGGTTTTGTGACATCATACGTGCCGCATCGGTTTCGCTGATATTCTGCCAGTTACCGTGCTTTTGCTTTAATTCACGTACTAAGTCGATCGCTGATTTATATGCAGTTGACATCTATGTCTCCTTGGGGTGGTGAAAATTAGTAACTTAGAAAATTAGTAACTTACAAGTATTGAGGTAATTTTGATATATGTAGAAAGATGCTGGCAGAAGTAAAAATCTAAAATATAAACCTTGTGCGTTAGCAATCTCTACTAAACTATAAGAAAATTATGATAAAAGCAAATAAAACCTGTCGAATTGGTCAGCTTTTATTATTAGGTCTTTCGTTTTAGGTTGAATGCGCTTTTTTATAAGTCTTTTTAACTGTTAAGGTGCTTATTGCCCTAAAAAGTGCCAACTACTCATTCAAGCTTAAAAACAAATGAGAGCAAAAAATTAAGTTTGCGTAATAAATGTTATGTCCGTATTTCCGCATGAAAATGCGATAAAATACCTGTGGTCGTCAATCCATCAAAACGCACGGCGACTGCCTAACATTAAACAAGGACTAATTAAGCGCTTGCTAGCCACTATAGCTAGGTTGCCTTGATTTATCTAGTTTATGATTATTATCTTGGGTATTTAATTTTATGATAGTATATATAAAACAATGACTTATGATGAATGATTTCAGTTATAATAAGCGTATATCAAAATAATTAATATAAAATTGTCCTTATTTCATGCTGTTATAGATGATTTATACTAAATTGCAGGGCAAAAAACGCCGCGTTTGTAGTGGTATTTATTTTAAGGTAAAGAGACATATATGAATTTGCAGCGGGTAGATTTAAATTTATTGGTACATCTAGATGTGTTGTTACGAGAAAAAAACGTCACTCGTGCAGCTGAGCAGCTTGGCATTACCCAACCTGCGATGAGTAATATTTTGCGCCGGCTGCGTAAGCTATTTAATGATCCGTTGCTGGTACGCTCATCCGAAGGCATGACGCCGACTGAACGCGCTTTGGAGTTACAGCCTCGTATCCGTGAAATACTGGCAGATTTGACACAAGTATTAGAGCCACGCACAGAGTTTCGTCCTTATAGTACCTCGCGCGTTTTTCGTATCATGACCTCAGACTATGCTGAAGCGACATTGGTACCAAAATTGGTCAAAGCATTGCGCTCAGAGGCACCAAATGTCATCTTGGATTTCCTAACGCCATCGGACGTCTCATATCGTGATATGGAGCAGGGGCGAGTGGATTTGGCGATCAACCGCTTTAATGAAATTCCGCAAAGTTTCCACCAAGTTTTGGTCTGGCGTGATACCTTTAGCTGCCTATTGTCCTCTGACAGTCCCTATGCTCATCGCTTTAATCTCAAAAATTATCTTAAGGCGCAGCACGTTTGGGTCTCTAAAACTGGTATGGGTGTGGGATTTGGTGTCAATCCAGAAAAATCTGGTGGCCTAGGTTCAATTGATCAAGCACTGCAACGTTTAGGTCAAAAACGTCAAATCAGTGTTTTTACCCGCCACTATCAAATGCCAGCCATGCTTGCAGCCAATAAAGATTTGGTTGCAACTTTGCCTACGCGTGTGGCAAAAATGCAAGCTAATAACGACAGTATCATGATGGTCGAGCCACCATTTTTTATCCCTGAATTTGAGCTAACAATGGCGTGGTCGCCTTTGTTGCAGCATCATCCCGCCCATCGTTGGTTGCGTCAGCTTATCATGCATGTGGCTCGTCAAATTGTTGACGAAGAAGAGAATCCACCCCAAGAAATTCCTGTGATGAATCATTTGTTTTAAGCCATTTATTTTTGGTTATCGATTGCTTATTTATTAAACCAGCCCAAGCGCTGGTTTTTTATTGGCGTAATTTTACTGAAAAATCTCGTCCAATATTTCGACCCAATAAATCGGTCAGTCACATTATTAACATCTTACGAACACTTCTTTATAACTTGTAAAACTACTCGTTGTACATTTTGCTATGATAAATCCCACTTAAGAAAAAACACAGATACATAGCCTATTGTTAAGTTATACGACAGTATCGGATTTCATAAAATCGTTGATGAAGTTGTTCAATTTAACCAGATACGTTTATAAAAATGACCATTCTTGGTTTATGTATTCCTAAGGTTTATGTGTTTCTAAGTTTTCAGATGTTTAAGCGCTCAATTTTTAAATCAATAAAATAGTTGAATAAATAAGGATAATAATCATGGCAGATATTACTACTATAAACCCAGCAACGGGTGAAGCGATCAAAGAATACGATTACATGAGTAATGACGAGGTGAACAAGATTGTTGAATCCTCGCACCAAGCATTTACTGAGTGGCGTAAAACCAGCCATGAGGCGCGTGCAAAAGTCATCAATTCTATCGGTGAGACATTGCTCAAGTATAAAGAAGAGTTGTCTAAACTCATGACTGAGGAGCGTGGTAAGCTCTATAGTCAGAGTTTGCAAGAAATAGATTTGTGTAAAGCAATTTGCGACTATACCGCAGAAAAAGGAGTGGCTGCACTTGCTGACGATGAACGTGATATTGAAGGCTTGAAGAAAGGTATTGTGACTTATCAGCCTATCGGTGTCATTTATGGCATGCAGCCATGGAACTTTCCTGCTTACCAAGTATTCCGTTATACCATCGCAAATCTGATGGCAGGTAATAGTATTTTACTCAAGCACGCGTCAAACGTGACTGGTTCAGGCTTGTTAATCGAAAAAATCTTCCATAAGTCAGAGTTACCAAACGATTTGTTCCGTACGATTTTAATCGATCACGACCAATCAGAAGCATTAATCGGTCATGACAAAGTGCGCGGTGTCACACTGACAGGTAGCGACGGCGCTGGTAGCATTGTGGGTCAGCAAGCAGCAAAAGCCATTAAAAAGGTGGTGCTAGAATTAGGCTCAAACGATGCCTTTATTGTCTTAGAAGATGCTGATGTAGAGTTAGCGGTAGAAACTTGTACCCAAGCGCGTCTCATTAATAATGGTGAAACTTGTGTCGCCGCTAAGCGCTTTATCGTCGTTGATAGCTTATACGATGATTTCCGTGAACGCATTGTCAAAAAATTTGCAGATGCTAAATCTGGCGATCCGATGGATGATGCCTCTGATCTTGGTCCGTTAGCCCGCAAAGATTTACAAGAAAAATTGCATGAGCAAGTAGAAGACAGTGTGGCAAAAGGCGCAACGATTGCTGTTGGTGGTCAATTGCCAGAAGGAAAAGGCAGTTTTTATCCAGCAACTATCTTGGAGAATGTCGAAAAAGGACAACCTGCCTATGATGACGAGTTATTTGGTCCTGTCGCCTCATTAATACGAGCCAAAGACCAAGATGATGCATTACGCATTGCCAATGATAGTCGCTACGGTTTGGGCGGTGCTATCTTCTCTAAAGACGAAGACAAAGCCATTCGCCTAGCGCGTGAAGAGTTTGATACGGGCATGGTCTATATCAATGGTTACGGTCTTGCAAATCCAGCGTTGCCATTTGGTGGAGTGAAGAACTCAGGTCATGGTCGCGAGCATGGCGGTTTTGGTATCAAAGAATTTGTAAATATTAAAGGGTTACACGTTCATAAAAGTCAATAATAGCTGAAGTCTTCGGGATTAATATGCTTTAGAAGATTTTAAAGGTAGCTATTAGAAAGCCCAGTCATTCATTGAGTGACTGGGCTTTTTTATGCGAAGAGTTTAAGTTTGATAGTTGGTGCCTGATAATTTGTGACTGTCACTATTTATTCAGTCGTTCAAATATAGTTTTAACGGTAGCGTTGGTAAAGACATACTTTGTTGATTGGCTGCTTGAGCATGGTCTAGCGAGAGTGCGCCTTTGGCCAATAATAAAATCGTCCAAGGGAGCAATTGATGCTCAAGCTTTTGCACGCGTGCTTGCAAACTATTGGCAGTGTCTTTTTGATGTATCTCTAACAGCGCTTGGGTCAAAACAGCCCCCGCATCCAGCTCAGCAGTGACGACATGAATACTACAGCCATGATGTCGCTCACCTGCTTGTATCGCACGTTGATGGGTATCGAGGCCTTTATAGACAGGTAGCAAAGAGGGGTGCAAATTAATCATCGGCGCTGGTGCATTATCGATAAATGAGCCACTCAATACGCGCATAAACCCTGCCAAGACAATTAAGTCAGGCTGCCATGCGCTTAATTGCTCGCTGGCATGACTCTCAAAAGTCTTGATGCCCATGCGTTTGCCGCTAGCAACATGTGACAATACTGCCACAGGAATGTCAGCGTCTTTTGCACGGGTGATGGCATAAGCATCCTCACGGTTACTAATGACGCCAACAATCTCAATTGGCAGTGCGCCAGCTTGCATCGCATCTATCAGTACTTGCAAGTTGCTACCACTACCAGATACCAAGACAGCAATGCGCAAAGGCTTACTGTCTTGACGTGTATTGGTTGATATTAACGATATTTCTGACATTAACGGTACACCACAGCATCCGCTTCACGCTTCACCATTTCGCCTAATTGCCAAGCTTTTTCACCAGCATCATTCAAAGTTTGAATAGCCGCATCTGCTTTATCTTTAGGCACGACAATGACAAAACCAACGCCGCAGTTAAAGGTGCGGTACATCTCGCTTTGTTCAATATTTCCTTGGGTTTGTAACCAAGTGAATAGCTCTGAGAACTGCCAGCTAGTCGTATCAATGCTAGCAGCTAAATTCTCTGGTAATACACGTGGTAAATTATCGGTTAAGCCGCCACCAGTGATGTGTGACATTGCATGTAATACTGAGCTACCAAGAGTATCTTGTAGCGCTTTAATCGCTTTAACATAGATGCGAGTAGGAGCCATTAACGCGTCTTGGATAGGCTGACCATCTAATTGCTCATCGCTGCTCGTCACATCAATGCCGCTGACTTCGATGACTTTACGTACCAATGAATAACCGTTTGAGTGTGCACCACTTGAAGCAAGAGCGATCAATACATCGCCTTCCGCGACGTTTTCGCCAGTGATGACTTCCGCTTCTTCGACCACACCGACACAAAATCCAGCCAAGTCATAATCGTCGTCTTGATACATACCTGGCATCTCAGCGGTTTCGCCGCCGATCAGAGCACAGTTTGATAGCTTACAGCCTTCACCAATACCTGTGACCACAGTCGCTGCTACATCAATATCAAGCTTGCCAGTTGCATAATAGTCTAAGAAAAATAATGGCTCTGCACCGCAAACCAATAAATCGTTGACGCACATGGCGACCAAGTCGATACCGATAGTGTCATGACGATTCAGCTGTAATGCCAGCTTGAGCTTAGTACCGACGCCGTCAGTGCCTGACACGAGTAGAGGAGAGGTGTAACCAGTTGGTATACGACAAAGCGCTCCAAAGCCGCCAAGTCCGCCCACAACCTCAGGACGAGAGGTGGCTTTTGCCACTGATTTAATACGTTGTACCAACGCATCGCCAGCATCAATATCAACACCAGCATCTTTGTAGCTTAAAGAAGGCTTGTTACTCATGGTCATCTCACAAATTTTATAGGGAATGAAGGTCTGTCAGTAGAAAATCGAGTTGGTCGTGTTAATTCTGAATATAGTGCGCGCATTATACCCAAAAATGACCCTTACTCGCAAAGCAACTTGCGGATATTTGGCGGATATTTCACGAAGACTGACTTTAAGTGGTAAATAAAAAGTTAAGAAACAAAAAATGACGGATTTTTTGCTGTACTCTGCGATAATGAAACGCTAAATTTATTGTCGATAACAGTTCGCTATTACGCCGTTGTTGTACGATAAGACGTATCATTTCTTTCAATTATGCTCCCATCTTAAATCAGCCTATCATAGGATTCCTTGTCATGATGAACCAACCAATAGATCCTTTTTTTCGGCGCTTATTTATTGTCGTTGCGATGGTGGTGGGTATATTATTACTGTATTTGATGATGCCAGTCATTATACCGTTTGTCTTTGCTTTCGTACTGGCTTACTTGTTCAATCCGCTGGTCAAACGCTTATCGAAGTATATCAAACGCTGGGTGGCGATTATCATTGTCTACTCCACCATCACTTTAGGAATGGTGCTACTGCTTTGGTGGTTAATACCGACTTTGTGGCATCAGTTGCAAGCGGCGTGGGAGTATCTGCCTAAGGTCTTAACTTGGTATAATGAAGTCGTACGTGAATGGTTCGTTAACAACAGTCGTATCAATCTGCCAGAGTTGGAGTCTAAAGGGTTTTCTGAGACATTGGTTGAATACATGCAGACCAATTATAAGTTTGAAGATGCCAGTACCATGATGAACCAAATATTGGTGTCGAGCATGAACTTTATCAATAATGCTGGACTCATTGTGCTAGTACCGATTTTAACCTTTTATTTTTTATTCAATTGGGATCAGCGTCTGCAAACATGGAAGCTCGCGATTCCCGCTGCGTATAGCAAAAAAGTCATTCAAATTGCTCGAGAGTGTGACCTTGCATTGATGGCATTTATCAAAGGTCAGCTATTGGTGATGGTATTATTGGGTGCGATTTATGCAGTGCAATTACAGCTTATTGGGCTTGAGCTTGGGCTGATTATTGGTATGGTTGCCGGTATTGCTAGCTTTGTTCCTTATTTGGGTTTTGGCATTGGTTTTATAGCTGCCATTATCGCCTGCCTGTTCCAGTTTGGGCTAAATTGGACGTATTTGTCGCTGATCGTCGGAGCGTTTTTAGTTGGGCAAGCCGCAGAAGGTTATATTCTACAGCCGTTACTATTGGGTGATAAGATAGGTCTATCGCCGCTTTGGGTGATTTTTGCCGTATTGGCAGGCGCAAGCTTATTGGGTTTCGTTGGTATGCTAATTGCTTTACCTGTCTCTGCCGTGCTTAATGTACTGTTTCGCCATTTATACATCTACTATCGTTCGACAGATTTTTATAAAGGTCGTAAGCAATTGGCTTTGTTTGAGAAGAGATAAGTATTTTATCGTTAAATTGATAGAGTCATGGGGAATTAATAGTAAATGGTGTGAGAGATAAACAGTGATGGATAAGGCTTAATAGGTAAAAGACTTGTCAGTCATTTTGCAAATATGTTATATATAGGCGCAGTATTGACAGTATCAGCCGTTATCCAGTTGGTCGTTAACAAGATGACTTTTGATTAGGTAATTCTCAGATATACTCTCGATTAAAACAACGAGATGCTAACGCAGCAAGTTTATATCAGGTAGTATAAGAGCATCTCAAAGACAGTTATTAATAATTTATCCTTTTATTTATTGCATTACGCAAAACGAGTTGATGATTCATGGCAGAAGCACAGCTAAGTCTCAATCTGGACATTAAGCATGATGCAAGTCTAAGTGACTTCGCCGGTCCTGGTTGGATGTCGATTATTGATGCAGTGCGGCAACTACATGTCGGCCTGATTGGTCAGCTGTACCTATTTGGCAGTCCTGCTACGGGCAAGTCGCACTTATTATCTGCTATCTGTGAGTCATTTATTGAGATGGACAAGTCAGCGATTTGTTTGTCACTCAATGAGTTGATTCATACCGATGTGCACGTCCTCTCATCTCTAGAAAACTTCGATCTAATCGCGATCGATGATTTAGAGGTATTGGAGCAGAGCAGTCAATGGCAAGAAGCCTTATTTCATTTGATTAATCGCAGTCGTGAAGGTCAGCGTCAATTGTTGTTTGCAGCCAATAAGCCTGCTGGTGATTTGCCCTTTCAATTGAGGGATTTGCTGACTCGTTTGGCACAAGCACCTACGTTTAAAGTACCCAATGGTCATGACTTAGCCGACCGTCAGGCGTTATTACAATCTATCTTGCGTCGACGTGGTTGGCAGTTTGATGATCGAATTATTGATTATTTGCTTACTGAGGGACCACATCGCATCGGTGCGATGATGGAAGTACTCAATTATATTCAGCCGATGTTTTCGAACCTTGGGCGTAGCAATATATCCAAAGCCGTCATCACTGACGCATTGCGTACCATTGATGAGCAGACTCTAGCAGCAGAGCTTGCTGATATTGCGCAAGAGACACAAGTAGATAACGATTCAGCGGAACAAGATCAACATACGATGCCACTCGATTTTTAGCATTAACAACTAAAGTCTTTTATCTAAAGCGCTTTTACTATTGCCAAAACGTTTTCACTATTAATGGAATCACTTATGAAATCCAATGCTTCTTTGCTAAAAAAACTGACCATCAGCACGTTGCTTATTGGTGCAGGCTCTGTCTCTATGCTGTCGCATGCTGAAGTAACGCTATTGGTTGATGACCATATCAAAGTTACGGCTATTAATGGGCAAGAAGTGCAGCAGAGCGCTTTTCAACCATTGACTAAAAAGTTCACGCTTCAGCCGGGTCAACATGCGATTACTGCGAAGTATGATCGCTTATATGACTTGCGCCGTGATGAGCATGATTATTTACGTTCGGGTAATGTGAGCGTGACGGCAGAATTGGCGGACAATCAAACCTATCGTCTGACCATGCCGAATCAGCCAGAAGAGTATGCAGCAGCTAAAGAATATGCCAAACGTCCGATACTGGCAGTAGAGAAAAACAATACTGTGGTTGCAAGTCAGCAAGGTATCGCTGGTAATCAAGGTGGATTGTTGTCAGGTTTAGGCAAGGCGTTCGGCGGTGTGTTTGGCGGGGCAGATGATGCAGAGCTACAGAATCAGCGTGCGATTGCCGCATTAGATCAACCAAATGTGAATACGGGTACGGTAGCGACTACTAAGCAAACCACTAGCGTTAATTCATCTGCTAATACCTTAGATCAATTTATGCAAATTTGGTTACAAGCCACGCCTGCTGAGCGCGAAAAAATGCGTCAATGGATGCAAAAATAAGGTTTCATTAGCAACAGCAAGCACAAAAAAAGCACCTAAAGTAGGTGCTTTTTTTATGATCTAGATTTTAGGGCGTGTCCTCAATTCAATCAATTACTCTCTAAATGGGCTAAAAATGGCTAAATTTTGTTAAACATCGTCAAATAGCTTATCAATATCTCGATATTAACAGCGCTATCTTCCTTGGTTAACTGCAATTTATCTCATTTTTATCACCATTTTTAAAATGAGGACACGCCCTAGTGATGTACTGTTTCATTAGTAATGATTAACCCAAAAAGGCGTTATACATCCAGATGAGCTTTTCTTGCTCTTGTACATAGGCATCTACGAGGTCAGCTGTCCCTTGATCTTCGCTGTCTGCTGCTAGAGCAGATACTTTACGCTGCTCTGTAATTAAAGCTTGTAAACCAGTTACCACGCCTTTCACACAAGCATTGCCATCTTTGACATTTTTATCTTCTTGAATGCTAGTATGTTGAGTAAAATCGCTATAAGCATGCAGCGGTGTGCCGCCCAAAGTTAAGATACGCTCAGCGATTTCATCAATTTGTAATTGTAGCGCGGTATACAGTTCTTCAAATTTTGGATGCAAGGTGAAAAAATGCTCGCCTTTTACATTCCAGTGATAGCCACGGACGTTTAAATAAAAGACGTGATAAGTTGATAATAAATTGTTTAGTTTTGCAATGACTTCGCTCATGTCAGCTTTTTCTAGACCGATTTGATTAGTAGCGTTACTCATAATATTATCCTTATAGTTTGAGTGTTGATATAAAACATTAAGTGAAGAAGATGAGAAGTGTAGCAACTCGTGTGCTGCATTACTATGCTCTTTAATATATTAACGCTTTTCAGCCTTAAAAAGTAACAATCTTAGAAAATAGTATGATAAAACTGCCATATAGAATGGCGTCAGCTTAAGCTAAAATTATAACTATACATTCATGTAATTTAGAGTAATTATCACCTTTCTTTCTTTTGATAACTATTATAATAGCAGAGCACCATAGATAAGTTAATTTCAATAAATTTATAATTACGATTGGTTTTGTAAAAAGTATTTTTTATTGATCATTTCTTTATCGCTCATATAGTAAGCGATAAAGAAGTCTTCTACTATTCTATGCTGGCGGCTGTAAGTTTTCAGGGTTTAAACCTTTAACGGGGATAACTTCTTGCAAATGCTGACGTACCGTATCGATCGGAAACTTCTGTGTTTCTAAGCGCTTTGGCACAATTTGGCTGCCTTGTTGACCTTTCGTCTCAAACATCATAAAGATATAGTCGTCCGTCTCATCCCAGCTTTTGACAGCTGACCATGGAATGACGGCTTGCTGGGTCGTACCTGCTCGCATTTGCATGCCGCGCATTTGGTTGTTATTAAATGTGTCAGGCTGATTCACTGGCATCGCCATGACGAGGCCATGCTTTTGTACGCCCAATTTCATCTGACGCATCTCGTCTGGCATCTCTTGATCGGCCACTTGCTTGTCAAACTCTCTTTTGACATACCATTTAAAGCCAAGGGTACGAACCAGTAAATAAATGACGACTGAAACTAGCATCAGCCAAAAGGTAATGGTTGAGTAGCCTGTCACAAAAACCAACCCTGCGATCGCTAGTGCCACGGTTACCGCCATAATGATCCATTCTTTCATTTTGATACTTTTTAGACCGAAAGAAGGGCTGGCACTGGCAAATAGCTCGTATTGTGCTTGGTGAAATTCTGCCTCAGTTAGGTTTAAGGCAACAGGTTGTAGCGTATAGGGGTACAAGGCCATAAAGGTTTCTCAAATACTCGTATTG
Source organism: Psychrobacter immobilis (assembly GCA_904846265.1). Taxonomy (GTDB): domain Bacteria; phylum Pseudomonadota; class Gammaproteobacteria; order Pseudomonadales; family Moraxellaceae; genus Psychrobacter; species Psychrobacter immobilis_A. The sequence continues at coordinate 142,905 of CAJHAA010000003.1, forward strand.
AAAGTGTTGGGTTTAAATCGACAAAACGTAGCAGCTACGTCGTACTTGGCTAGAAGTCGAATAAAAGGTATGCGCTTATCTTACCGAAAAGTACCCCTAAATGAAACATATAAGCCGTTCTGTTCGTTGATAGAGGTGATATTAATGGTTTTAACAAAGATAGGCGAGGCTTATTGAGGTAAGCTGAACTTTGAGAGATGCATTTAAAGCAAATATAACTGGCTACGGATAATGAAAGTACTAAATGAAAATTCAATCAGCAGAGGTCAAAACATGGTCAAATCTGCTGTGTCTTGGTATTATAGCGGCTATCACTTATTTTGATAAAATCAGCACCTTTAAAAACAGTATCTTTAAAAATAACATTTTCGAACCTCTTCCTCACTTCTAGCGTTACAGGCAACTATTATGATTGATCCAAAACTCTTACGCGGCGATTTAAGCGATTTACAACAGCAACTGGCCACTCGTGGTTATGCACTTGACATAGATTTTTGGCAAACGGTTGAGTCAGAACGTAAATCTTTGCAGATCAAAACCGAAGAGTTGCAGTCGAGCCGTAATGCGGGTGCTAAGCAAGTAGGTGCTTTGAAAAAGTCAGGCGAAGATGCCAGTGAGCTATTGGCTGAGATGCAGAATGTCAGCGGTGAGATTAAAACAGCCGAAGACGAGCTGCGCACTCTACAAGAGCGTATCAACAAAGCTGCTATGCAAATTCCAAATATTCCAGCAGCCGATGTGCCAGTGGGTACGTCAGAAGATGATAACGTAGAAGTGCGCAAGTGGGGCACGCCACGTACTTTTGACTTCGAGATTCAAGATCACACTTATATTGGCGAGACACTTGGTATGCTCGACTTTGAAGCCGCGACTAAGCTGACTGGCAGCCGCTTTAATGTACTAAAAGGACAGTTGGCGCAAATGCATCGCGCGTTGATTCAATTTATGCTCAATACCCATACCATGAAGTACGGCTATCTTGAGACCTATGTGCCTTATATTGTGAATTCAGATAGTCTCAAAGGTACGGGGCAGCTGCCTAAGTTTGAAGATGATTTATTTAAGCTGAAAAATCATACAAACAACGAAGACATGGACTTTTATCTCATTCCTACTGCCGAAGTGCCAATGACCAACTTGGTACGCGGTGAGCGTTTAGATATTAGCGAGCTGCCACTTAAGTTTACCGCGCACACGCCTTGTTTCCGTAGTGAGGCAGGCTCTCATGGTCGTGATACTCGTGGTCTGATCCGCCAGCATCAGTTTGAAAAAGTTGAGATGGTCAATATTGCGACGGCTGAGCAATCTGATGATTTGCTTGAAGCAATGACTGGACAAGCCGAATACATCTTGCAGCAATTAAACCTGCCATACCGCACGGTGCAGCTATGTACGGGTGATATGGGTTTTGCAGCACAAAAAACTTATGACATCGAAGTATGGTTACCGAGCCAAGATACCTATCGCGAAATCTCTAGCTGCTCTAACTGCGGTGACTTCCAAGCGCGCCGTATGGGCACACGTGTCAAAGACGGCAAACAAACCAGCCTAGCACACACGCTAAATGGTTCAGGCTTGGCAGTGGGTCGTACGCTATTGGCAGTGATGGAAAATCATCAAAATGCTGATGGTAGTATTACTATTCCAGAAGTGTTGCGTCCGTTTATGGGCGGTGCTGAGACTATTTTAGTTTAATAGCTATATTGCTTATACTAGCTGTGAGTTACTAAGATGACTCACAGCTTTTCAATATAGAGTAGTTTGATAAAACTGATATGAATAATTGTTAAACACAAACGATTCTGTCATACCATTTCTTAGCTAGCCCTATAGCAAATATGTTAATATTGCACTTTGATTTTATAGTCTATAACTTAGGGGCGCATTTGGCGTCCTTATGCTTATACTCCTTTGAGTAAACTCTCCTCTTAGCCCAATACTAGGACACTCTATGCCAGCTCCAATTAGCGAACGTAAATTAGCCAATGCCATCCGTGTACTGTCGTTTGATGCGGTTCAAAAAGCCAACTCTGGACATCCAGGCGCGCCAATGGGTATGGCCGATATTGCTGAAGTTCTGTGGCGCAAGTTTTTGAAGCACAACCCAACAGATCCACAGTGGCACAACCGTGACCGCTTTGTCTTATCGAACGGTCATGGCTCGATGCTTATTTACTCATTGCTGCATTTATCTGGTTATGACGTCAGCGTTGATGATCTGAAAGGTTTCCGTCAATTGCATTCGAAAACCCCAGGTCACCCTGAGCTTGGCTATACCCCCGGTATTGAAACGACGACGGGTCCACTAGGTCAGGGTATCGCAAATGCGGTTGGTTTTGCGATTGCAGAGAAAACGCTAGCGGCACAGTTCAATCGTGATGGCCACAACATCGTTGACCATAATACCTATGCGTTCTTAGGCGATGGTTGCTTGATGGAAGGTATCAGTCATGAAGTGTGTTCACTGGCTGGCACGTTAGGTCTTGGCAAGTTAGTGTTCTTCTATGATGACAATGGTATCTCTATCGATGGTAATGTCGAAGGCTGGTTCACAGATGATACGCAAGCGCGTTTTGAGTCTTATGGCTGGCAAGTTATCAAAGTCGATGGTCATGATGCGGATGCGATCACGCAGGCAACTGAACAAGCGCTAAAAGAGACTACTAAACCAAGTCTTCTGATTTGTAAAACCACAATCGGCGCGGGTAGCCCGAACAAACAAGGCTTAGCAGCCAGTCATGGCGCACCACTAGGTGATGACGAAATCGCCTTGACTCGTGATGCATTGTCTTGGAAGCATGCCCCATTCGAATTAGATGATGAAATCTATGAAGCGTGGGATGCCAAAGCCAAAGGCGACGTACAACAAAAGAACTGGGAAGCTGACTTTGACGCTTATAAAAAAGCCTATCCAGAATTAGCCGCTGAATTACTACGCCGTCTAAATGGTGATTTGCCTGCTGACTTTGATAGCCAAGCACAAGCCTATATTCAGCAAACCCAAGAAGCGGGTGGTGATGTCGCCAGTCGTAAAGCCAGTCAAAACGCCATCAATACTTTACAGCCATTATTGCCAGAATTGCTAGGCGGTTCAGCGGATCTCGCTGGCTCGAACCTGACGCTATTCAAAGGCGCTAAGGGCATCGAAAAAGACGCTGACGGCAACTATATCTATTATGGCGTACGTGAGTTCGGTATGACTGCGATTGCCAATGGTATCGCATTGCATGGCGGCTTTATCCCTTACGTAGCGACGTTCCTGATGTTTATGGAATACGCACGTAACGCGGTACGCATGGGCGCACTTATGAAGCAGCGCGTCATCCATGTCTATACGCATGACTCTATCGGTCTGGGTGAAGATGGCCCAACGCATCAGCCAGTTGAGCAATTGACTAGCTTACGTACCACGCCAAATCTGCGCACATGGCGTCCGTGTGATGCGACCGAATCTGCGAGTGCTTGGGTTGAGGCCATTAAGTCTGAACATAATCCATCAGCATTGATTTTTAGTCGTCAAAGCTTGCCACATCAAGCACGTGATAGCGAGCAAGTAGCGAATATCACCAAAGGTGGTTATGTATTGGCGAAAGAGCAGGGCGAGCTACAAGCGATCATCATCGCCACTGGTTCAGAAGTTGGCCTAGCGATGGAAGCGTATGAGACGTTGAGCGCAAATGGTGTTGGTGTCCGTGTGGTATCTATGCCATGTGCAGAAATCTTTGTAGAGCAAGATGCTAGCTATCGTGAAGCGGTATTACCAAGCAATATTCGTGCTCGCGTCGCAGTCGAAGCAGCTCATGTAGATTACTGGTATAAGTTCGTTGGTCTAGATGGCAAAGTCATTGGCATGACTACCTATGGCGAATCTGCTCCTGCAGATCAGTTATACAAAGAGTTTGGTATCACTACCGACGCTGTGGTTGAAGCGGTAAATAGTTTGGTGTAATAAACCTAACTTAGTCAGTATTTAAAAAAAGAGCTGCCGGAGAAATCTGGTGGCTCTTTTTATTGGCTAAATAATCAGTGTATTCATAGTGGTATTTAGTCCATAATTAAAAAAAACAGAGTACGGAATAATTATGAACTGGGATTTGTTGAGTATTTTTATCACGGTCGGCTTGGCGCATTTTCTTGCACTATTGAGTCCTGGACCAGATTTTGTATTGATCGTAAAGAGTGCGATTAAGAACGACAGTAAAGACGCAATAGGGGTTGCGCTCGGTATCACCTTTGCTAATGCAGTGTACATTGGTCTATGTCTAATTGGTGTTGGCTCAATTTTAGCCGCCTCTGCACCTATTATGATTACGCTAAAAATCATTGGCGGGTTGTTTTTAATGTACCTTGGGATACAGGCGTTACGCGCACGAAAAGATGCGTATGACCAATTTCAGGTAGCCCAATCAGCCCATTCAAATATACCTAAGACAACTTTTTTAAAAGAATTTACTGCAGGGTTTTTGTCTGGAATATTTAATCCTAAAAATCTACTCTTTTATCTCAGTTTATTCACTGTAGTGTTGACACCAGAAATAAGTTTTGTGTTCAAATTGGGCTTAGGTATTTGGATGACTGTTGTGGTATTCGCGTGGGACACTGCTGTCATATTTCTATTGTCGACTCGCAAAGTACGCGCTAAATTTACCCAAGTTGCTTATTACATCGATAAAGTTACAGGGGCATTGCTTGGCGTCATTGGTTTAACTATCGTCAGAACAGCAATTGTAGATCGGTAATTTTAACCAAAAGTAATTAGTATATTGATATTGAACGTTATTTATTTTTTCATAACCACTTTCAAGAAAAAAACCATGTCCATCAAATCCACCTTTAAAGGCTTTCTAGGCGAGACCGTTATCAATGTCGCCATGTGGTTAAAACTAGACAAAAATATCTATCACCGATTAAACGGTATTACCTTGCCAAGAGCCAACGGTGGTAGTACCCAAATTGATCATATTATCGTCTCCATATACGGCATCTTTGTCATCGAAACCAAAAACTATAAAGGCTGGATATATGGTAGCGAAAAGCAAAAGCAGTGGACGCAAGCTTTCCCGAATGGAAGTAAATTCAAATTCCAGAACCCATTACGCCAAAACTACTTGCACATTAAGACGCTTGCAGATTTATTGGGCTTGGAGCTGAGCTATTTTCATTCGATGGTTGCTTTCATCGGTGAGTGTGAGCTGAAAACTCGTGATGAGTTGCCCGAGCATGTATTGACGAGTGGGATGGTGTCTTATGTAAAGAAGAAACAAGATGAGATACTGACTGAAGACGAGGTCAAGTCTATCGTTGAGCAGATTAATAGTAACAGATTTAGCAAATCTTGGCGCACTAACCGAGAGCATAAAGCCTATCTAAAAGACAAGCATAGCAATCCAAGCAAGAATACAAACAAGCAGCCTAGCGGTAACGCCAATGATAAACCAGTTGCCAAAATGTCTAATAAACCAATATCTGAGCCGATCGTAAAAGAAACCACTAAACGAGCCGCGCTGAAAAGCCGAGAAGTGCTGCAATGGTCTGGTCAAACTGAAATTGAATCTAGCGATTTACCAATTGATAGTTTTAGTACTCAGCAGACAAATACACCATATGATATGGCTAATAAAGTGTTTCTTACACCGTTTGAGGTTGTAGAGTCTGAGCTATTGCGCAATGACCTTAAAACTAATGAGCGTGAGACGAGCAAGTCTAGTGCAACCAATCATACAGTTGTTCCAGAGCAAGTACCTACCTGTCCAAAATGTCATGGAGAAATGGTTGAACGTGTTGCAAAAAAAGGCCTGAATCAAGGTCAGGCCTTTTTTGGTTGTAGCAAATTTCCTAAATGTTGGGGCGTGGTAAATATTGATTAGTCGTTAATGGTCTTATCCATAGATTTCTTCTAAACGTAAACAAGCAACCAATCGACCGTCCCACTCTCGCAGTTGCGGCTCTATCTCGCTGCATTGCTGCTTGGCATATGGGCAGCGTTTGTGCAGGGCGCAGCCAGTCGGTGGATTGAGCGGGCTTGGTAACTCGCCTTGTAGGGTCAAATCATTCTTATGACCATTTACCGTGGGCGCAGCAGCCAAGAGGGCGATGGTATACGGATGTTTTGGTGCATTATAAATCGCTTCTTTCGGGCCATGTTCGACCGCTTGACCTAAATACATGACCATCACATCATCAGCGACATGACGTACGACCGATAAGTTATGCGAGATAAAGACGTAAGCAGTACGATACTCATCCTGCAAGTCCATAAACAGATTCAAGACTTGTGCCTGAATCGATACATCGAGCGCGGAAGTAGGCTCATCAGCGACGACAATCTTGGGGTTGAGCATCATGGCACGGGCGAGGGCAATGCGTTGGCGCTGACCCCCTGAAAACATATGCGGATAGCGGCCAGCATGTTCGGGGCGCAGACCCACATTTCGCATCATCTCATTGATTTTGTCACGCTTATCGTCTTTAGACAGTTTGGTATGGATATCCAATGGTTCTGTCAATTGATAGCCGATAGTATGACGCGGATTGAGGCTGCCATAAGGATTTTGAAAGACCATTTGGATTTCAGTACGCAGCTCTTTTAACGCTTTTCTACTATAGCCAGTGGTGGCTTCATCATTGATAAATAGCTCACCATCAGTAGGCTTTTCGATAAGTGTGAGCTGGCGGGCAAGGGTAGATTTACCGCAGCCTGATTCACCGACAACGGCTAGCGTCTTGCCAGCTTGTAGCTCGAAAGACACACCATTTAAAGCCTTAACATATGCTTTTGCTTTACCCAACCCTTGCGATACTGGGTAATGCTTGTGTAGATTGTCTGCTTTTAGGACCACTTTATTACTCATACTTGTGACTCCAAGGTAGCAGCGTGAGAGGTAGATAGGTGAGAAGGAGCGCTCGGTAATTCTGGATGAATACAGCGCACTTTGCCATTAGGAGTATCCAATATGGGCGGTGGCACTTCACAGGCAGGCTCTTTGTACGGGCAGCGAGGAGACAACAAGCAACCACTCGGGCGATCGTATTGGCTGGGTACGACACCGGGCAAGCTGTTCAGACGGTCTTGACCGATAGCCAGCTCTGGGATGGCTTGCAGCAAGGCCTCAGTATAAGGGTGAGCAGGCTTTTGAAAAATCTCCGGCACGGTACTGGTTTCGACCACTTGTCCGGCATACATGACCGCGACATCACGCGAGTTTTGCGCGACCAAACCCAAGTCATGGGTAATCAGTATCATTGCCATCTGTTTTTCGCGTTGCAATCGGCTTAGCAAGTCCATGATTTGCGCTTGTACGGTGACATCGAGCGCGGTGGTAGGTTCATCGGCGATGAGTAGTTTGGGCTCACAAGCAATTGCCATCGCAATCATAACTCGTTGACTCATACCGCCTGATAACTGATGTGGATAAACCTTGAGCCGATTTTTGGCATCGGGCATTTCGACCAGCTCTAACAGCTCTAAGATACGTGTCTGTACGGCTGAACCACGCAGACCAAGATGCTTGCGTAAGACTTCACCCAGTTGCATCTCAACCGTGAAGCTTGGATTTAAGCAAGACATGGCATTTTGAAAGATCATTGAGATGTCTTTGCCAATGATGCCGCGTTTTTCTTTTGCTGACATACTGAGCATGTCTTTATCATCGAACATAACACGCTTGGAACGCACGGTCGCAGAGGGTGGCAGTAGCCCCATCAGTGCCATCATAGTGACCGACTTACCCGAGCCAGATTCACCCACGACTGCGATGACTTCGCCTTGTGCGATTTTCAATGATACATCATCGACTGCACGAAAAGCGCGCACCCCTTGCCCGAAAGTAACCGAAAGATTTTCAATATCTAACAATAATGGTGATTCTTTTTTTGATGCGTCATTCATAGAAGTGTGAGTGGTAGGCGTTTTAATTAATGGTTCAGTCATCTTAGGTCACCTGCTTTAATTTGGGATCTAGCGCATCGCGTAGGCCATCACCAGTCAAGTTAATTGACAATGCGGCTAAGAAAATAGCGACACCGGGCCAAATCGCTAGCCAAACATTACTTTGAATATATTGACGTGCCGTACCAAGCATTGCACCCCATTCAGCATCGGGTGGCTGTACACCAAAGCCTAAGAAACCAATTGCACCTGCTTCTAAAATAGCAGAAGAGAAAATCATCGTTGCTTGTACGATAAGCGGTGCCATACAGTTGGGCAAAATGGTGATAAACAATAAGCGCAACACGCCAGCACCCATCACTTGCGAAGCGATAAAGTATTCACGCTGTAGCTCTACCATCGCGGTAGCACGAGTCAAACGAATAAAAGGTGGCGTACAGACCAAGGCGATCGTAATAATCGTATTGGTCATAGAAGGCCCTAAGATAGCGGCAATGATGATCGCCAACAGTAAGCTCGGGTAAGACATCAAGATATCATTGACCAGCATGACCGCTTTGCCCCAAACCTTGGGCCAAAATGCAGCACTAAGTCCTAATGAAACACCGACTAACATGGCAAGAGTCGTCGCGCTCAGACCGATAAATAGAGAATAACGCGCGCCATACATCACTCGAGACAAGGTGTCTCGTCCAGCATCATCCGTGCCTAGCCAAAACATTGTATTGCCGCCATCCAGAAAGGCAGGCGGCAACTGCTCTTGACCAGTAAACAACTCGTAAGGGTCATGGGGCGCAATGGCAGGCGCAAGGATGGCAATAATGACCATCAATGCCAGTACCATAAAACCAAGCACCGCGCCTTTATTTCGGCAAAACGTCGATAAAAATAGCTGCCAAGATGACGGCGGTGTGGCGGCCATAAGATTGACATCAGAGGGAAGAACAGAAGGCTTCATGAGCAGTTCCTATAGTGGCTAGCGCGTTGAAAGTATGTCAGCCTCGTTTTTAGCAAGCATTTAAAATGTGCTAAAACTCACTCAAGACCATACAAACACCAATAACCACTATTTATAATATGAGTATTTATCAATGTTAAATTAAGAAGTATGTCGAATACGCGGATTGATAAGACCATACAAAATATCAATAAATAAACTAACTAAAATCAGGGCGGTGGCGACCAATAAAATACCGTTTTGCACGATAGGATAATCACGAGTGAAAAACCCATCGAGCAGCCAATTACCAACACCTGGCCAACTAAAGATAGTCTCAGTGATAATAGCCCCAGCGAGCAAGGTCGCCATCTGTAAGCCAATCACAGTCACCACAGTAATCAAGGCATTGCGCATGACGTGTACCAATATCACGCGGCGCGGCGATAGGCCTTTGGCGCGCGCTGTACGCACGTAGTCCTCATCTAACACCTCTAGCATCGCCGAGCGTGTCATCCGTGCAATCATCGCGAGTGGTATGGTCGATAAGGCAATAGACGGTAGGATAAAGTGTTTGACCACATCCCAAAATGCGCCAGGTTCTCCTGATGTTAAAGAGCCCAATAACCATGATCCATATAAAGGTTTGACGTCTAAAAACTGCGCGACAGATATGACACCAGCGACAGGCAACAGACCGAGATAATGGGCGAATATACCAGTCAGGATAGGCCCCAATAAATAGATGGGCATAGAGTAGCCAGCCAGTGCCCCTGACATTAGAGTATAGTCAATCCATGTACCACGTCGTAGCGCGGCAAAGATACCTAAGCTCACACCGACAACACTGGCAATGACAATGGCACACAAAGCCAGCTCTAAGGTTGGTACAAAATGCGCAAAGAAGTCTTGTAATACCGGAGTACGGGTACGAAAGGATTGACCAAAATCACCGGTCAATATTCCGGTTAAGTAATCCCAATATTGGACAATTAGGGGTTTGTCTAAGCCAAGTCTTTCTAACGCTCGAGCATGTAGCTCCGGATCGACCATACGCTCACCCATCATAATCTCGACGGCATCTCCAGGGACGAGCCGAATTAGGGTGAATGTCGATAGCGTTAAGCCAAGATAGACAGGAATTAGAATGGCAATGCGACGCAATATATAAAGTAGCATGGGCTGCTCAATTCAATAGTTGTGGTTCAATCGTTTTAGATCGATGAGTAGAATGTTGGCAGAGATGAGAGAGTCGGTGACAAAATGCTTAAAAAGTGCTTAATAAGGCGCTTAACTCATATAAATACGGCTGGAGCAGAGTGTCTGACCCAGCCGAATATAAATTAAACAATCATGCATGTCTTACCGGACGTCATCAGCTCAGGTTATTCAACCTTTACACCATCGAAGCGTATTGAGCCAAGCGGACTAATTTTATAATCGACGACGTTTGGTGCGGTGAATACCGTGACCACCGAATGCGCCATTGTCGTCCAAGGCAATTGCTCTTTGAATATCTGCTGAGCTTGTACATAGTCGTTGACGCGCTCATCTTGATTGGTAATCTGACGGGCGTTAGTCACCAAAGTGTCAAAGTCTTTATTACACCAGCGTGAGTAGTTATTGCCACCGACCGCATCACAAGATAGCAACGTACCTAGCCAGTTGTCAGGATCCCCATTATCACCAGTCCAGCCTGCTAGAATGACATCAGGCTCACCTTTAGCAGCGCGGTTTAGATACTCGCCCCATTCATACGTCACAAGCTTGGTATCGACACCAATTTTTGCCCAATCTGCTTGTAGCATTTCAGCCATGAGTTTGGCATTAGGATTGTATGGGCGTTGAACGGGCATATACCATAGATTAATGGCAAGTTTGTCCGCGCCTGCTTCTTTTATAAGGGACTTGGCCTTTTCCACATCATAAGGCGCATCTTTGATAGATTTATCGTAGCCCCATTGTGTGGGCGGCATTGGATTGGTGGCTTTTAATCCTTCGCTTTGATAAACCGCATTGATAATAGCGTCTTTATTAATGGCCATGTCTAATGCTTGGCGAACTTTAAGGTCGCTAAGCTTCGGTTTTTCAACGTTATAGCCGACATAGCCGACATTAAAGCCGGGTTGATCGAGAACGGTGGCCTTACCAGATTTTTTGACAGAGTCAATTTCGGCCGGTTTTGGATAAGCGGACACATGACATTCACCTGCTTGCACTTTTTGCGCACGCACTGCTGAATCTTTGGTGATGACAAACACGAGATTATCGATATGAATATCGTCTTTGTTCCAGTAGTCTGGATTTTTGGTATAACGAATTTGCGCGTCTTTTTGATAAGAAGTAAAGACGAAAGGTCCTGTACCAACGGGTTTGGTGTTGATATCAGCAGCATTACCAGAAGCCATTAACTTTTCTGCATACTCAGCAGAATCGATGTAAGCGAAGGGCATCGCTAGGTTCTGTAAAAATGGCGCATTGGTCTCGCTGAGTGTGATTTTGACGGTAGAGTCATCAACCTTTTCGATATTGGAGATAATATCAGGTAGCCCCATGCCGACCGAATAGGGGAACTCAGCAGGATAGGCTTTATTAAATTCAAACTCTGGATTGGTGATACGCTCCAGGGTAAAGACAATGTCATCTGCGTTGAAATCACGGGTTGGGGTAAAGTAATCGGTCTTACCATATTTAACCCCTTTACGTAGGTTAAAGGTATAAGTCTTGCCGTCTTCACTAATATCCCAGCTTTCGGCTAAGGCTGGCTGAATCTCAGTACCATCTCTTTTGAACTCTACTAAGCCGTTGTAGATGGGAAAGGCGCTCGCATCAAAATCGGTACCTGCAGTGTATTGTGCTGGATCGAATCCAGCCGGACTACCTTCTGAGCAATAAAGTAAGGTTTTGGCTGCTTTAGCATCTGAGCTGGCAGCAGATTCATCGGTGGTTTTGTTGTCGCCGCTACAGGCACTGATGCCTAGAATAACTGTCGCCAACATCGTCAGTTTGAAGAGTGATTTTTGCATTATTACATCCTATGTAATGATAAATAGTCGCCAATAGATTTATAAGATCGTTTTTGACCTATAAATACAATGAGCGTGCTTTTAATTCCCTTTAAAGCAATTGTTTATATCGTGTTTTTGATATGCAAAATAAAAAATATTTCAGGTTGTATTAACCATTATTCAGATTTGCAAAAAATACCGATATAAATAAGTGGTTTAAATATACTCTGTTCAACAGTGGTAATGCAAGACATCCGTAAGCTAATTTGATAGAAAACGTTCTGTTTTAATATCTTCATTGCCGAATTGGTTAGAGTTCCTCCTTATTTTAGAAATGCTGATAAAATAATCACGAAAAAACAAAGGTTAAAATTTTATATAATTCGCTTATTTCCATTTTATTGAATATAAAGTTTTAGTATATAAGCCTCTTAAATAAAAATACTAATTATAAGAGGCATATTTTCCCATGTTTTATGGCGTGACTGGTTCGATATGACCGTAATTTGCTTTGATAAGATCTGCGAGTTTTTCAGCAATCATAATCGTTGGCGCATTGGTGTTACCGCTGATGAGAGTCGGCATGATTGAGGCATCGATGACCCTTAATCCCTTTACACCGCGTACTTTTAATTGCAAATCAACCACGGACTGGTCATCTGAACCCATACGGCAAGTGCCGACAGGATGATAAATGGTATCTGACTTGTTGCGAATATAGCCGAGCATACCGTCTTTTTCGATATAGGGGGCAGGGTAGTCTTCAGTAATATATTTGGCGATGGGTGATTCTTGCATGATGGCGCGCGTACGCTCCGCGCCTGCAATCATATATTCCACATCTTTTGGGTGCGAGAGGTAGTTTGGATCAATCAATACCGCGTCTGAGGGGTCGGCGGAGTCCAGTCTGACCGTACCGCGGCTTTCAGGGCGTAGGTAGCAACTGTGACAAGAGACCGCAAAGCCACGTCTGAGATCACGACCATGCTCAATCACGCGGGATATGACAAAGTGCAGTTGGGTATTTGGCCACTCTTTTGGATCATCACCGACACTAAAGAACGCGCCCGCTTCAGCATAGTTGGTAGACAAGAGGCCTGTACCATCCTTTCTCCACTGCCGAATACTTTTGGTCAATGTCGAAATCGTCGCCATACCAATACCGATGACGTCAGTGGTATTGACCTCGTAATCAAAAACGACGTCCAAATGATCTTGTAGATTACCACCAACATCGGGCGCATCTACCATGACGTCTATGCCATGCGATTGTAGATGCTCAGCAGGTCCAATACCTGACAACATCAGGACTTTGGGTGAGCCAAAAGTGCCTCCAGATAATATCACTTCATGACGCGCCATAACCGCATGCTCGACGCCATCTTTTTCATAAGCGACACCAACGGCCTGTTTGTCTTCAAAGATGACGCGGTTGGCTTGGGCGTGGGTGATGACGGTCAAATTTGATCGGTTTTGTACTGGATGTAGATAAGCGGCCGCCGCAGAGCAGCGTTGACCTTGTTTTTCGCCATGAAAGTGGGTGACTTGATATAGCCCTGTACCGTCTTGCTTTTCGCCATTAAAATCTTGATTATGATCTAAACCATTGGTGATGGCGGCTTCTACGAATGCTTTGGAGATATCACGCGGACTCAGTAAGTTGCTGACATGAAGCGGGCCACTATCACCATGCAGCTTATCACTCCCATGAATATTATTTTCTGCTTTGATAAAGTAGGGCAGTACATCATCAAATCCCCAACCAGTACAGCCTTGTTCTACCCAACGTTCATAATCGAGCGCACTACCACGCGTATAAATCATGGCATTGATCGCAGATGAGCCACCCAAGCATTGACCACGTGGTTGGAAGCCACGACGGTCGTTCAGATGCGCTTGCGGCGTAGTTTGAAAGCACCAATTATTCAGTTTCAGCGGCTTGCCTGGCACCATCAAAATCAGTCCAGCAGGGACACGGACAGCAAGGTCTTTACCTTCACCGCCATATTCTAATAAGCAGACACTAATGTCTGGGTTTTCTGTTAATCGGCTAGCAAGTACGCAGCCAGCTGAACCACCACCCACGATGACGTAATCAAATTTTTTATCAAATTCCATTTTACATTCCTTCTAGCATCCATGCTGAGTAAAACGTGCTCGTTAAAACCCGTTTATTGAAATAGGGTACGCATTACAGTATCTATTATTTTGCTGGAATAATAAAATAAAAATGACTAAGGGGTACTTATCAATCAATATATTGCATGGCAAAACAATACTAGGACGTGAAACCGCTGGTATAGGCTATTTAAACTTATATAGCACATATCTCTGAACGTACGATAAAGCGCTTACCTTCTGGTATTTCAAGCGAAAAACTGGCTCCGCGCCCATCGACCACATCTATCGTTAGATCGGTATGTTGCCAGAGCTTATGCTGAGCTTTACCCATATAAAATGGACAGCCAACCAGCTCGCCGATGAGTACGTCTTGTCCGCCTACTTTAAATTCGTCCAATGGATAACACATGGGTGAACTGCCATCGCAGCAGCCGCCTGATTGATGAAACATCAGCTCACCGTGCTTAGATTTTAGTAAGTCGATTAATGCTTTGCAGGACTCTGTCGCTGTGACGTTCATAATGATTTCCTTATCGTTAGACCCGAACGAATGTCTTTCATAATCATACTGAATAGAAAATAAAGGGTCGCATCATGTTCACTCACATCATTTATCATATGTGGTTGAAAACGATACGACCCTTTACTAATGATTACTCTAGCCAGTCATTGAGACGGTGTTACGAATCTCAAAATATCATAAAGCATGCGGCTACGTAATGGTTGCTACATACTATAGTCAATGACAATGCGACCTTCGATTTTGCCATCACGCATACGATCAAAGATATCATTGATATTTTCTAGTGGCTCAGCGGCAACGGTGGCTTTTACTTTGCCTGCTGCTGCCATGTCTAGCGACTCTTGCAAGTCGAGACGCGTACCAACGATTGAGCCACGAATGGTAATACCGTTTAAAACAGTATCAAAAATAGATACTGGGAATTCGCCCGTTGGTAGACCGTTACAGACCAAAGTACCACCGCGTCGTAACATGCCTAATGCTTGATCAAAGGCTTTTGAAGATACTGCTGTCACGAGCGCACCGTGAGCACCGCCGATTTCTTTTTGTAGATATTCAGCAGGGTCAGTATTTTTCGCATTGACAGTGACTTTGGCGCCCAATTTTTTAGCGAATGCCAGTTTTTCGTCATCAATATCCACAGCAGCAACGTTCAATCCCATTGCAATGGCATACTGAACAGCCATATGTCCCAGTCCACCGATACCTGAAATGACAACCCAATCGCCTGGCTTGGTGTCGGTCATTTTAAGACCTTTGTAGACCGTGACGCCTGCACATAACACTGGTGCAATTTCAATAGAGTCAACGCTTTCAGGAATGATACCGACATAGTTGGCATCTGCTAGGACGTATTCTGCAAAGCTGCCGTTTACCGAGTAACCAGAGTTTTGTTGGCTTTCGCATAAAGTTTCCCAGCCACCTAAGCAATGGGTACAGTGGCCACAAGCAGAGTAGAGCCAAGGGATACCGACTCGGTCGCCTTCTTTGACATGGTGCACATTGTCACCAACGGCAGTGATAAGACCAACGCCTTCGTGGCCTGGGATAAACGGTGGGCTAGGTTTGACTGGCCAATCGCCCTCAATGGCATGCAAATCGGTATGACAGACACCTGATGCCTGCATTTTTACGACGATTTGACCAGCACCTGCGGTTGGAATATCTACTTCTTCAATTTCTAAGGGTTGTCCGAATTCATGCAGCACGGCCGCTTTCATTTTATTACTCACGTTGTAACTCCTTGTCATCGTTCTTTACATTAAGATGCTCAGCGAGCATCGAGGTCGCACTTTACAGTTTTGCCATAAAGTGCTTTGAAAAACAGAATTAAAAGAAGCCCATCGCTTTAGGACTGTACGATACGAGCATATTTTTGGTCTGCTGATAGTGATCAAGCATCATCAGATGGTTTTCGCGGCCGATGCCAGACTGCTTATAACCGCCAAACGCCGAATGCGCAGGATAGAGATGATAGCAATTCGTCCAAACGCGGCCAGCTTTAATGCCACGACCGAAACGATAAGCGCGCGTACCATTACGCGTCCAGACGCCAGCACCAAGACCATATAAGGTGTCATTGGCGAGAGTCATTGCTTCTTCATCGTCTTTAAAAGTGGTGACAGCGAGTACGGGGCCAAAGATTTCTTCTTGGAACACGCGCATATCATTCGTGCCTTCAAAGATGGTCGGCTGCACATAATAACCGTTTGCCATATCGCCATCATGTTTGGCTAGCTCACCGCCCACAAGGACTTTTGCACCTTCTTTCTTACCGATATCGAGATAAGATAGGATTTTTTCTAACTGATCTGAGCTGGCTTGCGCACCAATCATGGTATCGGTATCAAGCGGGTTGCCCATTTTTATCGCTTTCACGCGAGCGATACAGCGTTTCATGAATTCATCATAGATGCTTTCGTGTACGAGGGCGCGTGATGGGCAGGTACAGACTTCGCCTTGGTTGAGTGCAAACATGACCAAACCTTCAACCGCTTTATCTAAGAAGTCATCGTCCTCATCCATGATATCGGCAAAGAAGATGTTTGGACTCTTACCACCGAGCTCTAGCGTTACTGGAATGATATTTTCACTGGCGTATTGCATAATTAAGCGACCAGTGGTGGTCTCACCCGTAAAGGAAACTTTATCGATACGCGGGTTGGAAGCGATTGGCTTACCAGCTTCTACACCAAAGCCGTTAATGACGTTTAGTACGCCTTTTGGTAAAATATCCGCCGCGCCTATGACGTCAAGCATGTATAAAACAGAAGCTGGTGTTTGCTCGGCAGGCTTGAGGACGATACAGTTACCCGCAGCAAGGGCTGGGGCAATTTTCCAAATCGCCATTAGAATAGGAAAGTTCCAAGGAATGATTTGACCGACGACGCCTAGAGGCTCATGGAAATGATAAGCAACCGTGTCTTCATCAATTTGGCTAATGCCGCCTTCTTGCGCGCGGATAACGCCCGCAAAATAACGCAAATGGTCGATGGCGATTGGAATATCAGCGGCGAGGGTCTCACGTACTGGTTTGCCATTCTCATAAGACTCAGCAATCGCGATTGCCTCTAAATTGGCTTCGATACCGTCAGCAAGTTTGAGCAACATATTAGAGCGATCAGTGACACTAGTTTTGCCCCATGCGTCTTTTGCTGCATGAGCCGCATCTAGCGCCGCTTCAACATCGGCAGCTTTAGAGCGCGCAATCTGACAGAAGGTTTTACCATCGATTGGACTTGAGTTGTCAAAGTATTCACCATCGATTGGTGCGACCCACTCACCATTGATGAAGTTGTCATATTTTTTGCGGAATTCAACAGGACTATTTTCAGTATTGGGATAGGCGTATAACATTAACGACTCCTTGTTGTGTATTATGGCTAGTTAAGAACAAACGACTTAAGCATAAATATTTGGCCATCCTGACCAAGCTATGACCCTATCGTACTGAGCTTTAGCGATGAGCGATAATGACTTTTTATAATGATATATTTCGTATCGTATAACTTTAAGTTATGTGGCTTATTAGGGTTAAAGTCGTCCGCAAAACGGATGTAGCTGTTATAATTGTTGGCAGCTTTTTCTCTTATTATTTGCTCTTAAGCTGTTTTTCTTATTACTATTAACTTAATTGGTTTAGATATATGCGTCAATCTTCTGCTCTTGATATCTTAAAAACGGGTCAAAATGTCTTTTTGACTGGCTCAGCAGGTTCAGGTAAGACTTATACGCTCAATCAATATATCGACTACCTGCGCGCGCGCCGTGTGCCTGTCGCCGTCACTGCGAGTACTGGTATTGCTGCCACACACATGAATGGCACAACGATTCATAGCTGGTCCGGCATCGGTATCAAAGATGAGTTAAGCGACCGCGATTTGACTACGTTATCACGCAAGCAGTTTTTGGCAGACCGACTAAAAGACACCGCGGTATTGGTCATTGATGAGATATCGATGTTGCATGCTAAGCAGCTCAATTTGGTCAGCCAAGTACTCAAGCATATCCGCAAAAATGACAAAGCCTTTGGTGGTATCCAAGTGGTCGTGGCAGGGGACTTTTTTCAGCTGCCACCGATTGGTAGTAAGGGTGAAACCAACCGTGAAAAATTTGCCTTTATGTCGGAAGCGTGGCTTGATGCCAAGTTCCATATTTGCTATCTGTCTGAGCAACATCGTCAAGTAAGTGAGGCGGCTAATGGCGGACTTGATTTGGACGATATTCTCAACCAAATTCGTCGTCAGGAAGTCACTTTTGAATCGATTGCCGCGCTGGAGGCGACTTTTGATCAGAATGTCGATATCAAACGTACCCGTCTTTATACCCACAATCTCAACGTTAATAGCATCAATGATAAAGAGCTTGCCGCGTTAGAGGGCGAGATGATGCGCTTTACCGCAACGTCCACGGGCGACAGTAAATTGGTTGAGACGCTTAAAAAAACGGTACGTACCCAAGACGATTTGGTACTAAAAGTCGGTGCCAAGGTGATGTTTATCAAAAACAATACTGAACTTGGCGTGTCCAACGGTACGATGGGTGAATTGATTGGTTTTGCCGCTGTTAAAATTAATGATGATAGCAAAGACAGCAGTGATGATTTAATCGAAGATGATGATGAAAATACTGAAAATGAGACGAATAAGACTGTAAAAGGCAAAGGTAAAAAAGCCATAAAAGAGAAACCCAAAGCCAAAAAGCCAACGACGCAAAAAATGCCCGTGGTTCGGCTCAATTCAGGGCGTGAAGTTGTCGCTGAGCCTGAAGAATGGATTATCGAAGATGAGACAGGAGATGTGCTGGCAAGCTATGAGCAAGTACCGCTTTGTCTAGCATGGGCGATTACCATTCATAAGTCACAAGGCATGACCCTCGATGCCGCAGAGATTGACTTATCGCGCACCTTTGAGCTGGGGCAAGGATATGTGGCATTGTCACGATTAAAATCGCTGGCAGGTCTGCAGTTGCTGGGTATGAACGACATGAGTTTGCAACTTGATCCGCTAGCACGCGGTGCGGACAAACGCTTTTTAGCATTGTCTGATGAGGCTGATGCCAATTATGCGATGCTTGATGAAGAGAGCATGACGCAGGCACATGAAAAATTTATTTTAAAATCGGGCGGTACGCTGAGTAAATCAGTGATTGATGCTTATGCCACTTTGCAAAAAAAGCGCCGCGAGCAACAACAGGCGCAAATAGACAAAAAACAGAAACTGGGCAATCAAGTTTCTGATAAGTCAGACAGTACCTTGCTTGCGACGCGATTATTATTAGAGGAGAGCTTGTCGATTGCAGAAATCTCACAAGCCCGTCAGCTTTCACAATCGACCATCATGCGTCATATTGCTGACCTAAAATCTCAAGATCCAAGTCTCGCTTGTGATCATTTGCGTCCAGAGGATGAGGTGATGACGGCGGTTGGTAATGCCTACGTCGCGATTAAAGTCGCCAATAATCCAAATGATTTCAATGATAATGGCAGTATTAAATTGCGTCCAATATTCGATCATCTTAAGCAAAGTATTGATTACAATGCCATTCGTTTGGCACTTATTTTTATAACGCCCTAATACTGAATGGCGTCTTGATACTGAGTATGACAATTCAGGGTTCAATCATTCACCAAAGCCATTTAGCTTTTATATAACAATCCTTAGAGCCGATTAACAACTTGTTGGTTTTGTCTCATGGTAGCGCTGACTTTGTAGTGCTCAATTTTTTATCCCTTTATAGCGATATCTTTTTATGCCTGATTTTTCGAGCGCCACTTATCAATTAACGTCTGACCCAATAGCAGCAGCGGCGTTTCATACATCTAGTGAGCACACACAGCCACTGAGGATTGCTATCAATGGTTTTGGACGTATAGGGCGCAATGTGTTGCGGGCATTGCTAGAGCGCTTTGAGGTATTAGGCCGTGCGATCCATGTGGTGGCAATTAATGATTTAGCACCAGCGGATATTTTGCTGCATTTATTAAAGTTTGACAGCACGCATGGTCGCCTAAGTCGCCTTGGAGTCAGTGCTGATATTGTGGCGAGTAGCAACGATGAAGCGAGCGATGACGGTAACAATAACAGCGCCACACAGCTTTGTCTGACAAAAAACAATTATACCTACTGTATCAATTTATTCTCGGAACCTAACCCTGCGCAGTTGCCTTGGCAGGCGCTGGGTGTCGATGTGGTGCTAGAGTGTACCGGACATTTTCGCTCTTATGAGCAAGCACAACTGCACATAGTGGCTGGCGCGCAGCAGGTGATTATTGGTGCGGCACCATTCGATGATGTCGATGCTTGTATCGTTATGGGCGTTAATACTGATGAGCTAACACGTGAGCTGCCGATTATATCGAGCGTCTCTTGTACCACGCAGGCCTTGGTTCCCTTGATTGCGACGCTTGATACCGCATTTGGGGTAAAGTCAGCGATGATGACGGAGATTCATGCGGTCACCGCTGATCAGACAGTGCTTGATCAAGCGCACCGTGACCCAAGACGCGCGCGCGCGTCTGGTTATAATATTATCCCAACCACCTCTAGCAGTATCGCGGCGACAGAGCGTGTGCTACCTGCTATGGTAGGCAAGATAAATGGGCATTCGATACGAGTGCCTACCATTGATGTCGCAGCTATTGATGTGACCTTTGTTTTTGATACGCCCGATGTGTCTGTCGAGGCAGTCCGCGAGGCACTCAAATCTGCCAGTCAGGCACATTTGCGTGACATCATGGCTTATACGGATGAGCCATTGGTATCCAGTGATTTTATCCATCAGACTGAGTCTTTGATCATTGATGGTCAGCAGCTCATGCAAGTGGGTAGCCAGTACAAGGTTTTTGCATGGTATGACAACGAATGGGGTTATGCCAACAGACTGCTAGATATGTGTCTACATCTGGCTTCTCATAAAAAAGCTATCGTCAATTCTCTATAAAAAAGTGACCGCGCTAACCTCGCGGCAAGTATCATATATACCTCTGCATGCAGTTGCCTTGACTCTCTTTTAAACTGAATCAACGATAGCATCAAAATAATTTAAATTCGTTCAATTAATTGCTTGCATTCTCATGTTATATCGCTATAATAACGCACAAATGGAGACGTGGCAGAGTGGTTGAATGCACCGGTCTTGAAAACCGACAAGGGTTTGTAGCCCTTCGAGAGTTCGAATCTCTCCGTCTCCTCCAAATTCGAAAGCCGCAATCATTATTAATGATTGCGGCTTTTTTTGTTGCATTTTTATTTTATATCGCTATAATAGTCCACCAATGGAGACGTGGCAGAGTGGTTGAATGCACCGGTCTTGAAAACCGACAAGGGTTTGTAGCCCTTCGAGAGTTCGAATCTCTCCGTCTCCTCCAAATTCGAAAAAAGCCCCAATCAGTGATGATTGGGGCTTTTTTTATGCTGGATATTTATCCTATTATTTTATAAATACTCTGCAGCGCTTTTTTATTTCATTAGCGACTCATCAAACTTAATTTCCTGCCCGTTCTCCAATATCAATGTGCCTTTGTTAATCTCGATGGTCAAGTCTTTGGTGTTTTTAATGGCACGCATAACGTTGATGTCTTCAATACTGCTCTCGATGATGATCTTTCCAGACTGCTCTGGTTTAATAGGCGGGTCAAACTGTGTTAGTGGTACGTTAAAGCTTTTGCCCTGCGTCAAGTTAGCATCTTGCATGGTCAGTGTGCCCTTAAAGCTTCGAATGGCGACCTTGCCGTGATTAGAGAGCATAAACTGTAGTTTTACTTGATTTAAGCTGTCACTATCGCTTGTTTTGACTGGTAGTAGAGCGACAGGGTAGTTCTGCGCATTGGCACTATAAGCTGGCTGGCTGCTGACGATGGGGCTTTTTTTACCTGTTGGATTGTTTGGATGTAGTCGTTCGTATTCACGCTGTTGCACAAGGGCTTGCTTGATAGTGGTACGCGGCATCGCCCCCGACTCATAGGCACCGCTGAGTTTCATTCGCAACATGTAGCGGCTGAGTAATTGCTGCTCAGATTCAGGTAACTGCTCAAAAGTGGTGCCGAGTTTTTTCTGCCACTGGTCAGAGTTGGTCGGTATGGTTTTTTTGGTTGGGTCCGCGGTTGGCTGTGAGCAACCAGAAACGATTGGTAGTATCGCTAAGGCAATCGTCAATAACAAAGCTTTATTCAAGCGTTGATGTAAACTCGCCATCGTACACCTCCTTAAAAATCTTTATGGATAATAAAGAATGACAACAAAATAATGAGCGTTTTCTTAATATACCTCGTTTGATGAGAGGTTGTGTTTAATTATCGCTAAATGCTGTATCGCAAGCAAAATAGGCATATTTTTGTTATATGAAAGCAAAAAGGGGCAGGAGACGTACTATTTATAATAATTTCTGACAAGCAATCATGATCGGTATTTTTATTCACAATAGATATTTTTATTACGCCCACAAAAAAAGACTGAGTGCCGTTAAGCAAACTCAGTCTTTTTTATTAACAGCTAACGACTGTTTGAATAGTTAGTCATGAGCTTGGTCATTTTCTTGCAGCTCAGATAGTGAGTGAGTAATATTATTATTGTGGGTCACCACAATAGCCTCATCAATAATACGCTGGCTGACCCCGCGTTTACGCAGGCTTTCGATGAACACCTCATCATGGGCTAGGGTGTAGTCTTGATGATCGCGGTCAAGTCCTTGGCGAATATATAAACGAATAAGCCCTTGGATGCGTTTAAACCCCAACTCTTTTGAAGTGGCTTCTAATAGCGAAATCATCTCTTCAGACAAACGAATACTGATCGGGCGCATGATTTTTTGCGGATGATCAGAAAACTTATTTTTCACACGTACAGGTATCATAATAAACCATTATTTTTAGTGAGTAGGAGTAAAGCACTCAGACAAAAACTAACCCAATCAAAACTATCCTTACCATACAACAAAAACGCCTAAAAGAACACCGTAGCATGCCAATCGCACTAGGGTGTGTCCTCAATTCAATCGATTAACCTCTAAATGGGCTAAAAATGGCTAAATCTTGCCAAACGTTGTCAAATAGCTTATCAGTATCTCGATATTATTTGTGCTACTGTCCTTGTTTGACGGCAATTTATCTCATTTTTGTCACCACTTTTAAAATGAGGACACGCCCTAAGATTGCGGCTATCCTCTTAATTGAAAACGGCAACCATAAAAAAACCTTCATCAAATAATGATGAAGGTTTTTAGTATATGGCTCTCCAACCTGGGCTCGAACCAGGGACACACGGATTAACAGTCCGTTGCTCTACCAACTGAGCTATTGGAGAATAAGTTGGTATAACGATAAGTTAGATAAGCGCTATTGCTTGTCTTGTTTGCGTTATGTGGGGCACATTTTAGCCAAGTTGTTATAGGCTGTCAACCTTATTATGCCATTAATTATAAATATTGTTGTTATCTGTCAAAAATAACCAGTAATCCCTTATAAAGCGGGCTGTTTTGGCAAATTTTGACCGCTAAAATATTATTTTTTGACTAGGGCGTGTCTTCAATTCAATCGATAAATCTCTAAACGGGCTAAAGAATGAGCTAAAAGTGGTCAAAACCCTTATTTATGTAGGTTGGATATAAAATCTAGCGCTAATTTGATTAGACAAGTCGGCTATCTTTTTGAATAGTAAAACAATCTGTACCTCCCTCGAAACAAAAAAGTCATAAACAGTCCTTCACATTGCTAGAATATTTCTATAGAATACCGACCGTATGGTTTCTTTAATGTATATACATTATTAATATGTGATCAACTTGAAACAGGTTACCTAATTATGAGTCCCACCACTATTGCTTACGGTTATCTAGCCATCGCCATCATTTGCGAAGTGGTTGGCACGACCTTTTTAGTCAAGTCAGAGCAGTTTACGCGTTTGGTGCCGACCCTGATTATGGGTGTGCTTTATGCCATCTCATTTTACTTATTGACACAAACCATCAAAACCATACCGCTTGGTATTGCTTATGCACTGTGGGGCGGATTGGGGATTGTGCTGACATCGCTCGTAGGCTTGATGTTTTTTAAGCAAAGTCTTGATACAGCAGCTGTGGTTGGTATCGCTATGATTGTGGGCGGTGTCGTGGTGATGAACTTATTCTCTAATTCTGTGGTGCACTGATATGGAAATGGAAAACGCTTACAAACGTAAAAAACAGCCCGAAGTTGTCCGTCGTGCGCTACTCGATCAGGCAGCGCGAATCACGTTAGAGCAGGGCTTATCAAAAGTGACCTTTCAGGCGGTCGCTGATGCGGTCGGGGTGACCAAAGGCGGGGTGATGCATCATTTCACCACTAAAAATGCACTCATCCTTGAAGTGTTTCATGATGCGATGGCGAGGTTTGAGGCAGAAGTTAATCAAGCCATGGCAGAAGACCCTGTGCGTTATGGCTCTTTTACTCGTGCCTATATCAATGCCACGATTAGCTTAGGCGAAAAAGGGCAGGAAGAGCTCGATAGTCAAGCAACCTTATATGCATTGATGCTAGGCGATAGCGAGTTACGTGAGTTGTGGGCCAAGTGGGCAAATGCACAATTAAAGAAATATCAAGCAACCGACAATACCGAAACATTATGTATGGTGCGTCTGGTGGCTGATGGTATTTGGCTCTCTGATTTTTCGGGGATTAATATCTCAGATAAAACCTCTATTCATAAGCGTTTGATAAAAATGACGCAACCTGATAATGAATAAAACACTGTTCTTAAATGATTGATCAAATAAGCTTTTTTATTAAAAAAGCATTGAAAGACAGGCTTGTAGCAATAGGCTATATAAATTTATTTTAAACATTTAACCCATGACGACATTATTTAGCATTAGCTTGTTTATAAGGCTTTTGCCAGTCGTTAATAGGAGCACCGCATGACAGATTCAAAAACAGACCTCAACAACTTAACAGACATCATCGATTTAAAACAAATACAAACTGCTTATATTAATGGTCGTTACTTAGCAATCGACGAATCGCTTGCTACTTTTGAAGACATCAATCCAGCCACGGGTGAAGTGTTAACTACCGTTCAGCAAACGACCAGTGAACAGATTAATGAAGCGGTAAAAGCGGCACAAAAAGGTCAAAAAGTTTGGGCGGCGATGACGGCGGTTGAGCGCAGTCGTATTTTGCTAAAGGCGGTTGCACTATTACGTGAGCGCAACGATGTACTTGCATTGCTTGAAACCAAAGACACGGGCAAAGCACTCTCTGAAACCAAGTATGTCGATATCGTGACTGGTGCTGATGTCGTTGAGTATTATGCAGGGCTTGCGCCGATGATTGAAGGTCGTCAGATTCCATTGCGTGATACTAGCTTTGTCTATACTCGCCGCGAGCCACTTGGCGTCGTCGCAGGTATCGGTGCGTGGAACTATCCTATTCAAATCGCGATGTGGAAAGCAGCACCAGCGTTAGCCGCTGGGAATGCGATGATTTTTAAACCTTCTGAAGTCACGCCTCTAACGGCACTAAAACTGGCAGAAATATTGACAGAAGCAGGTCTGCCAGATGGCGTATTCAACGTCGTGCAAGGGGATTATAAAGTCGGCGAAGCATTAACCCAGCATCCTGATATCGCTAAAGTCTCGTTTACTGGCGGTGTACCCACTGGTAAAAAAGTGATGGCAAGTGCCGCATCTTCGTCGCTTAAAGACGTAACCTTGGAGCTTGGCGGTAAGTCGCCCTTGATTATATTTGATGATGCGGACATCGATACCGCTGCTGATATCGCGATGATGGCGAATTTCTATAGCAGTGGTCAAGTCTGTACCAATGGCACGCGCGTGTTTATCCCTAAAGCACTGCAAGCCAAGTTTGAAGAAGCCATATTATTGCGTGTCGAGCGTATTAAATTGGGCGATCCGATGGATGAGAGTATTAATATGGGTCCATTGGTCAGCTTCCCACATATGGAAAGAGTGCTTGGCTATATCGAGCAAGGAAAAGCGAGTGGTGCTCGTCTGCTAACAGGCGGCGACCGTGTTACGACTGAAGGGCTTGCAAATGGCGCCTTTGTCGCACCAACTGTATTTACCGATTGTAGCGACGATATGACTATCGTACGCGAAGAAATCTTTGGTCCAGTGATGTCGATATTGACTTATGAGACTGAAGAAGAAGTGATTCGCCGCGCCAATGATACCGAGTATGGTTTGGCTGCAGGAGTCGTGACCACTGATTTGACTCGCGCTCATCGCGTGATTGCACAGATTGAAGCGGGCATTTGCTGGTTAAATACGTGGGGCGAGTCGGCTG
This sequence comes from Psychrobacter immobilis, assembly GCA_904846265.1. Lineage (GTDB taxonomy): Bacteria > Pseudomonadota > Gammaproteobacteria > Pseudomonadales > Moraxellaceae > Psychrobacter > Psychrobacter immobilis_A. Next base: position 169,158 of record CAJHAA010000003.1, read on the forward strand.
CACAAATGCCAGTGGGCGGTTATAAGCACTCAGGTATTGGCCGTGAGAATGGTATTGAAGCCCTTGAGCATTATACGCAGACCAAGTCTATCCAAGTAGAGCTTGGTAAGTTTGAATCGGTATTCTAAGCAGTTGTATGGTTAAAATTTTTAAAAAAGTAAGGTTGGCGTGTTAGGACTAATTTGTCCTTTTGGCACCGCCTTACTGATATGAAATGATGGATTTTTTAATATTATGGAGCGTTTTATGACATCAACCACACCTGAATATGACTACATCATCGTCGGCGCAGGCTCAGCAGGCAATGTGCTGGCCACCCGTTTGACCGAAGATGCCAACATTAAGGTGTTGCTGTTAGAGGCGGGTCGTCCAGACCATCGCTTAGACTTTCGCACGCAGATGCCAGCAGCGCTCGCTATACCGTTGCAGGGCACGACTTATAACTGGGGTTATAAAACCGATCCTGAGCCGTATATGAACAACCGAGTCATGGACTGCGGTCGCGGTAAAGGGTTAGGTGGCTCGTCTCTGATTAATGGGATGTGTTATATCCGTGGTAATGCCTTGGATTTTGACGATTGGGCGAAAATCAAAGGTTTAGAAGATTGGACCTATTTGGACTGCTTGCCGTATTTCAAAAAGTTAGAAAATCGCGATGCTGGTGAAAATGACTATCATGGCGTCGGTGGTCCCGTCGAGATGACCACTTCAAAGCCAGGAGTCAATCCGCTGTTCCAAGCGATGATCGAAGCAGGCGTGCAAGCAGGCTATCCAAGCACGGATGATTTAAACGGCTATCAACAAGAAGGCTTTGGGCCGATGGATCGTTTTGTCACGCCTAATGGTCGCCGCGCTTCGACCGCTCGCGGTTATCTCGACCGCGCCAAACCGCGTAGCAATATCACCATTTTAACGGGTGCATTGACTGACGTGATTTTGTTCGATGGCAAGCGCGCTGTCGGCGTTAAAGTCGCGCATCAAGGTCAAACCAAGAATTTCTACGCGTCTCGTGAAGTGATTGTCTCCTCTGGTGCGATTGCATCACCGCAATTATTGCAGCGCTCTGGTATTGGTCCTGGTCAATGGCTCAAAGATTTGGGTGTCAATGAGATTTTAGATTTACCGGGTGTTGGTAATAATCTACAAGACCATTTAGAGCTGTATATGCAGTACGAATGTAAGCTGCCAGTGTCAATTGCGCCTGCCAATAAATGGTGGAATAAGCCAGCCATCGGTGCCGAGTGGTTGTTCAATGGCACAGGGCTGGGCGCGTCAAATCAGTTCGAAGGTGGCGGCTTCATTCGTACCGATGAGAAATTTACCCATCCTAATATCCAGTACCACTTCTTGCCATTAGCAGTGCGCTACGATGGTCGTAGTGCAGTGAAGTCGCACAGTTTTCAAGCGCATGTAGGCTCATTACGCTCGCCAAGTCGTGGTCGCGTCAAGCTGACCTCAAAAGATCCAAGCGCGCATCCGAGTATCTTGTTTAACTATATGTCTCACGACCAAGACTGGCACGAGTTCCGTGCGGCAATGCGTATCACCCGTGAAATTATGCATCAGCCAGCGCTCGATCCTTATCGTGGTCGCGCCATTGCGCCAACCGATGACTTGGTGACCGATGCGCAGCTAGACGAATATGTTCGTAATCATAGCGAAACGGCTTATCATCCGTCGTGTACTTGTGCGATGGGTGAAGGTAATGATTCGGTGGTCAATGGCGAAGGGCTCGTACATGGTATCGATGGCTTGCGCGTCGTTGATGCGTCGATTATGCCAAATATCATCAGTGGCAATTTAAACGCCACCACCATTATGCTGGCAGAAAAAATCGTCGATAAGATGCGTGGTAAGCAGTTGCCACGCTCGACGGTAGACTATTACGTTGCCAATGGTGCACCGCTTAGAACTGAGCCGATGCGCGCTTACCGCTCTACTGTATAAAGAGCTATATGAGCTATATGAGCTATTAGGCAATGAAATATATAAGCAATTTCAATAAGAAGACCTTTCCACGCAAAGGTCTTTTTCATCAGCGCTAACGTATTAAGTATTTTTAATACTGTTGTGGCTGCCTTTAATTGTCATTTAAATTTTTTATTTACATTGCAGTTTTCATTTATTGGTACTGCTTTGTGCGTCATACAGTCATCAAGTTATGACGGACAAATCAATATCAGACCCTGTTTAATTTACCTATTGAGGTCTTTTATGTACAGCTCGCCATCAAAAGATGCGACGAAACCCCTGACTCTAAACAAGACGGTTTTTTTAGGTTCAGCTATTATTTCTATTTTATTAATTATCTGGACGATTGCGTTTCCAGATTATAGTGAGACATTGTTAAGCTCAAGCATGGCATGGGTATCAGAGAGTTTTGGCTGGTATTACATGCTGGTGGTTGCCGCTTATAGTATATTTGCACTATTTGTTGGTTTTTCTAAATACGGCGATATCAAGCTTGGGCAAGATCACGAAAAAGCACAGTTTCCTTTCCTAGCATGGGCGGCGATGCTGTTCTCTGCGGGTATCGGTATTGATTTACTGTTTTTTGGTGCCTCTGAGCCATTGATGCATTATTTAACGCCGCATACGGGGCTGGAGCCTGCCAGTGCAGAAGCGATGCGCGAAGCACTTGCGCAAACCTTTTTACATTGGGGGCTACATGGTTGGGGTATTTATGCCTTAATCGGTATGGCATTGGCGTACTTTGCGTATCGTAAAAACATGCCGTTGGCGCTGCGTTCACCATTGACGCCTATCTTTGGCGAGCGTTTAATCAAGGGCTGGCTTGGCGATGGTATTGATACTTTTGGTGTTGTTTGTACCTTGATGGGTATTGCGACCAGCTTAGGCATCGGCGTATTGCAAGCCAATGCGGGTTTGACCCATGTTTTCGGTATTGAATCTAGCAAAATGGTACAGAGCCTGATTATCTTAGGGGTGGTTGCTGCTGCGGCTATTTCGGCGATGACAGGTGTGGAAAAGGGCGTACGCCGCTTATCTGAATTTAATATGCTATCGTCGATATTGCTATTAATCGCCATATTGGTGATGGGTAATACAGTGTATTTGCTGAATACCTTTACCCAAAATATTGGTCAATATTTCCAAACTATTCTCTTTAAAACTTTTGATGTATATGCCTATGACGGTACTGCTGGTGCCGATTGGAAATCAGGCTGGACGATATTTTTCTGGGCATGGTGGGTCGCTTGGGCACCGTTCGTTGGTCTATTTATCGCACGTATTAGCCGTGGTCGTACCTTGCGTGAGTTTGTCTTTGGCGTGATGTTTATTCCGCTTGGTTTCATTTTTGCCTGGTTCTCTATCTTTGGTAATTCAGCGATAGACTTGGTTGCTAATGGTGCAACTGAACTTGGTGAAATCGCTGTCAATGATGCTGCCATGGGTATGTTTGCCTTGTTCGAGTATTTTCCTTACAGTGACGTTTTGTCGTTCGCTGGTGTGGTTATTGGTTTAGTCTTCTTTGTGACCTCAGCGGATTCAGGCGCGTTAGTATTAGCGAACTTGAGCTCACGCGGCATGACCAATGACACCGATGCTCCGGTTTGGTTGCGTCTGTTTTGGGCAGCGGCAACGGGTCTTATCACTTTAGGACTATTATTTGCTGGTGGCTTTGCGTCATTGCAGTCAGTATCTGTGATTGCTGGTTTGCCATTCTCGCTTATCCTTGTACTTTATATGGTGTCGATGTGGAGGTCGTTAAAAGAAGAAGGCAATAAACGTAAGGCCAGTACGATTGGTACGGCTAATGTGCTGGATAGTGGTAAGAGCTGGAAAGCACGCTTGCAACGTATCGTCAGTTTCCCTAGACATGCACAAGTTGAACGTTTTTTACAAAATGTGGTTAGACCTGCCATGACAGAAGTTGAAAAAGAATTTGCGGCAGGCGGTCTAAAAACCTCTTTGGACATCCGTAACCCTGAACATATCGGACAAGATATAGATGAAGGCATGGATGAGAGTAGCGGTCAAATAGATGGTCTAAAATTACGGGTTGGACATGGCGATGAAGACGACTTTATTTATGAAGTGAATTTGATCAAAGCTGAGCGTCCTAACTTTACGTTGAGCACGTCAACTAAGAATGCAGAGTACTATTATCGTGCGGAAGTGTTCTTAAGTGAAGGCTCACAAGAGTATGACTTGGTTGGTTACTCCAAAGAGCAAGTGTTGGTCGATATCTTAAATCAGTACGAGCGCCATTTGCAGTATCTACATCTAGAGCGTTAATTGATTTATCAACACGTCCTAAATATTTAAGTAAAAACACTTAAGTAAAAATATCGTAAGAAACAACCCCATAAGTTGAATGCAGCTTGTGGGGTTTGTTTTATGAAAAATAAAATCAGTAGATATAGGGTAAAATATATAAAGATACGTTTCGGATTATCAGTTTCGAAATATTAGCAAAGGATAAGTTTGTGACCACATTAAAGTACATCGCTCATTATTCTGAGCAAGTTCAGACCCAAGCGGCATTGCTGATTAGCGATGGTAAATTAGGCGCATATCTAGAAAAAAAGTATCCCACTCAGCACCAAATAAAAAGTGATAAGGCGCTTTATCAGTATATCAATGAGATAAAAAACCAATATATGCGCAAAGTGGGACAGTTATCGAATGTCAGTTACAGTAGTAAATTAACGGTCCTCAAGCATGCGCTGGGTATTCATACTACCCAGTCTCGCATACAGGGCAGTAAGCTCAAATCGCATAACAGCATCACGGTAGCGAGCTTGTTTCAAGAAGCGCCGCCTGAGTTTTTGCGCATGATTGTCGTGCATGAATTGGCGCATTTTAAAGAGCATGAGCACAACAAAGCATTTTATCAATTATGCTGCCATATGGAGCCTGAGTATCATCAGTTTGAGCTTGATACGCAGTTGTGGTTGCACTGGCGCGAACTGAGTTGATCGCAGTGCTGTATTCTTTTCTTCTCAAAATGAGGACACGCCACAGATTATATTTCTTATCATAACTTTCTTATCATAAATAATATTATACCTTTTATTAATATATTTTAGTGTATAATTTAATAACGATGATTTTAATGATTGTTGATAAATGGAGAAGATGATGAAACGGATAGTTGCTACTGCACTTGCTATAAGCGCCGCCTCACTGATGGTTAGCTGTACAGCGACCAATGCCATGTCACAAAAGAGTGACGTCATTCCAGAGAATAAGAAACCGACGCCATCGATGTTGATTAATGTGACATCAGAGGACGCTCAAGTGCAGCTGATGTCGATGGTACTGACCATGCAATCAGCGCAGCAAGGTGCCAATACTCGAGTATTGCTCTGCGGTCCAGCCGGTGATATGGCACTCCGTGACGCACCCAAAAGTGTGACCACAGCGCAACCGCCTAAAAATATCAGCCCACAGGGTTTGATGCAAATGGTTATGAAAAATACCAATACCAAGGTTGAGGTTTGTGCACTTTATCTACCGGGTAAGGGTATTGACCAGTCGGCACTGATTGACGGCGTGAGTGCTGCTGATCCTGCTGATATCGGAGCGTTAATGGTCGATCAAACCACCAAGATAATGAGCTTTTAGGCAGATAAAAAATAATTAGTAGTTTGATGAATAAAAAGGGTGTGATATCGACTATCGCATCCTTTTTTTGTGTCAGTCATTTTGGCTAGTGGAATTGCGTTATAATCCCAGCTAAGCACTGTTTACCAAGTAATATTCGCCAAGTACTCTTGGCTGAAAAACAAGTACCATAGATCCTAATTCATAAAAGGTTATGAGCAATGATTAATACCAAAATTTATAAAGCAATCTATACCTTAGCTGAAGAGTTATTGGAAGCTGATCGTATAGGCAATCAAGCAGCATTTGATGGGTTTTACGCTGAATTAGAAGCCATTTGTAACGATAATGAAAACACCGATAAAGACCATCCAGAACAGTGGGAAACATTGGCTGACTTTACAGAAGATTTGGATGAAGCCTTAGTTATTTATGATAAGGCCTTAGCCAAAGCGACTGCGATCAATTCAAAAGACCACATGTCATCGATTGCCTTTTCTATGGCGGTTCTACAGATCGAAATGGGTGAAAAGGATGCGGCTATTCTAAATCTACAGAATGCTAAAATTACGGCTAATAAGATTGAAGATAAAGAGTTTAAGGTTGAGATAGACGAGCTGCTTACCAAGTTGTTGGCTGAATAATCTCAATACTGAATAGCTTCAACTAAGCAGGAATGATTTGTTATGCAAAACCTACCTATTGCAATTATCGGTGGTGGCTTGAGTGGCTTATATGCAGCATTTTTATTAGAGCAACGAGGTATTGATTATATATTGCTTGAGGCGCGTGATAGATTGGGTGGGCGCATCGCTGTTGCGAAATCATCAGTAGATCAGCATGCTAGTAGTCACAGTGTTGAGAATAAAAAATCAAACGATGGCTTCGACTTAGGGCCATCGTGGTTTTGGCCGGATTATCAGCCGCAGTTGAGCAGTCTTATTGAAACGTTGAATTTACCACGTTTTGCGCAGTTCGAGGATGGCGACATGATGGTGGAACGTGCCGCCAATGAGCTGCCTGTTCGTACCCAAGGCTATCAAAGCTCGCCACCGTCTATGCGCCTCGTCGGTGGTATGGCATCCTTGACTGACGCTCTGTATGCGCGTTTAAATCCTACGCGCATTATCACGGGGCAAATCGTAAAGCGTGTGATCAAGACTGAGCGCTGTATCAGCATAGAGAGCGAGAGCAGCGCTGAACAGATGACAGCTGATCAAATAACTACTTATCACGCGCAGCATGTGCTCCTTGCGCTACCGCCTCGTTTGGCGGCGAGTAACATCAAGTTTGAACCGACTTTACCGCAGGATTTGGTGGCAGAGTTGCAAGAGACCGCGACATGGATGGCGCCACATGCCAAATATGTGGCGGTTTATGAGTCGCCATTTTGGCGCAATCAAGGACTATCGGGTTCAGCGCGAAGTGCAGTAGGGCCACTTACTGAGATTCATGATGCGTCCTTGGTAGAGGGCAATGGTGCATTATTTGGCTTCTTTGGCGTTCCTGCTCACATACGCCAAAGCGTCTCAGAGATGGAGCTAAAAGCCCATTGCCGAGCGCAGTTGGTACGTTTATTTGGTGCACAGGCAGAGACGCCAACGGCTGAGTATCTGAAAGACTGGGCGCAAGATTCATTGACCGCGACGCCTGCTGATGCCAGTGGCTCAGGTCAACATGCTGTCGCACCGAACGCTAAGCCGAATACAGGGGTATGGCAAGAATGCCTAACGGGCAGCGCTAGTGAATGGTCAGACGCGTTTCCTGGTTATATTGCTGGTGCTATCGACGCAGCACATAAGGCAGTACAAGGTTTAGGTTTAGGTTTGTCTGATGAGCTATCGTCATCAGCGTTACCATCCAATGGGATAGTTGATGAGTGAGTCTTTAGAACAGCAAGCTTCTCGCAACACCAGCACATGGTTCATCCCTTTTGCTTGCTTGTTAGGCGGAGGAGGTCTGATTGGTATTTCTACCAATTTGGCAAAATATGCTGGTGAGATAGGTGTTACACCACTGGCATTTCTCTTTTGGTCCATCACGGGCGCTGCTGCTATTTTATTGATCGTTGCATTAATACGCCACGAATTACCTCCCTTAAATGCGCGTAGTTTTGAATACTATTTTGTGGCGGCGCTCATCAGTGTTGCGGGTTCTAATTTACTACTGTTTTCGGCTATCCCACATGTGGGTGCAGGTTTCGTTGCGCTCATTATCTCGCTTCCACCATTGCTGACTTATCTTGGTGTATTGGCACTGCGGATGGAGCAGTTTAATATCGTCCGCGCTTTGGGTGTGGCCGCGGCGCTTCTTGGTGCAGGAGTATTGGCAGCGCGTAAGTTTTCGACGCCAGACGCCAGTACTTTTTGGATTTTGATCGCGCTTTGCGGGCCAGTATTACTGGCTATTGGTAATATATATCGTACCCTACGCTGGCCTGATAAGGCATCACCTAGCGCACTCGCGCCAGGTATGCTAATCGCGGCGTCGCTGTTGCTGCTGTCATTTAGTGTATTGCCTAATTTTTCAGTTAATATGCCACTAGACTGGGTGCAGCTAGGTTTGATTGGCATACAAGCCGCCGTATTTGCAGGTCAATTCTTATTGTTGTTTTTACTACAAAAAACCGGCGGTCCTGTTTTATTAAGTTTATTAGGCTCGGTCGGCGCAGTTGTCGGTGTGCCAGTGGCTATTTTTTTGCAGGGTGAGATGCCGCCAGAAGGGCTGTTTTTGGGTGCTTCATTGATCGCACTGGGCGTTGGTTTGGTGACATGGGGCGGGGTGAGAATGGCGACCACACCGACAGAAACTACGTAAAGATGACCGTCAGAATATAGCGCTCATAAATACGCTAACCTATAGACTAATGACCCTACTAGAGCATATGTTTGCACTGCAACTATCCAAAAGTGTAGCCATGGAAAAATGTCACTATGTAGAAATGCCACTATGCAACCCTCACAGTGATCATTTTTTATCTAATCCAACCTCACAAAACCTCGTTAGAACGTAAATATTACCGTTACTGCCAATCTATAATTTATTTACAGCCATTTTAGCAATCAGCATGGCTAGGTATGAGTGTTCAACAGAGCATCATAATTGGTTACGATTATCTGAAATCAGTTTTTGTGAGTAACACAAAAAAGGAGTATAAATATCGTGGTTATTCCTATCATGGATTAGGGCGATGCATGCAGCCAAGCGTTATCGATTGTTAAATAATGTCACTATTGTCATTAGTATTATCGGCGTAGCCATTGCTTTATTAGACAGTGGTTTCACGCTGCCGATGTGGTTACAACAGGTTTTCCATATTTTTTATCTGGCGATTATTTTTTTAGGCTTTGTTGTAACGGCAGGGCGTTACTTCTATAGCAAAAAGCCGCTGACTCTAAATAAAGTCGCGGTCTTTGACTTACTGACCAGTATCGCGATTGTCATTTTACTGGTAGCGCATTTCACTGATTTGGTGCGCTCTGGGATGTCGGTCGCTGTTGATGGCTTCGTTGCCATCAAAATTGCCGTCTTTGTGACCTTTATTCGTGAAATATCTGACCATGATTTTAATCTTAATCGTACCTTTCTAAACCCTGCACAGTTTTTTATCTTAAGCTTCCTGTCATTGGTATTGGTCGGTGCATTGCTACTGATGATGCCCAATGCAACGACGCAGCCGCTGTCTTTCATTGATGCGCTCTTTACCGCGACCAGTGCCGTCTGTGTGACTGGTCTCATCGTGGTAGATACGGCGACTTATTTCACAACTTTTGGGCAAGTCATTATCATGGGGCTGATACAGATCGGCGGCTTGGGTATTTTGACCTTTGTGACGTATTTTAGTTATTTCTTCAAGGGTGGTGTCAGTTATGAGACGCAGGCGAGCATCAGTGAGATTTCCTACATGCGCGGCATGGGTGATGTGGTATCGACCCTCAAATCCATCTTATACGTGACATTTGCCGTTGAGGCAGTGGCTGCGGCACTCATTTATATCAGTATTTATGACATACCAGATATGGATTGGTCTGAGCAGTTATTCTTCTCTGTTTTCCATGCAATTTCTGCGTTCTGTAATGCTGGATTTTCTACATTTAGCGCTGGCATGTATGATGACGCGCTACGTTTTAATTATCCATTACAACTGATTATCGCTACGACCTTTATCTTTGGTGGCATGGGTTTTGTCATTGTGGTCAATGTGCTGCGTTATTTACGTGATCGTGCCGAGCGCCTGATCTATCGCCATGATCAGCGTTATATTTATCGACCATGGTTGCTCAATATTAATAGCCGCATAACCTTGATTACGACGGGCGCTTTATTGTTGGTAGGTCTCATCGGTGTGATGATATTTGAATATAACAATGTGCTGGCAGACCATCGCAGTTTTTTCGGTAAGCTTGTCACAGGGCTGTTTACTGCTGCCACGCCGCGAACCGCAGGATTTAATACCATCGACATGGGTGAACTCGCGTTTCCCACGATTATGTTGACGATATTTTTGATGTGGATTGGTGCCTCGCCAAACTCGACGGGCGGTGGTATCAAAACCAGTACGTTTGCGATTGCCCTGTTAAACACTTTGAGTTTGGCACGTGGTCAGACCAATGTTGAGGTATTTAAGCGCCAGATTGCCGACATCTCGATTCGCCGTGCATTTTCTATTATGTGGCTGTCCTTGTTGGTCATCGGTATGGGCGTGACGCTCATCAGCTATGATCAACCAGAGCTTGATTTAATCAAGGTGGTTTTTGAGTGTTTTTCAGCTTACAGCACGGTGGGATTAAGTTTGAATTTGACGACAGAGTTATCAGATTTTAGCAAAATGGTGGTATCTGTCATTATGTTTGTTGGGCGCGTCAGCATGTTGACCATCTTTATTGCCCTACTCAAAAATAGACGCCAGCGCAATTATCGCTACCCAACTGAAGAAATCACGATCAATTAAATGGTCGTAAATAAGCCATTTCATCATTAAAAAATACTGAAAAAGGTTAATAAGGTTATGAAATATATCATCGTAGGGCTAGGGAACTTTGGCTCATCGCTAGGCATGGCGTTGACCCGTCAGGGGCACGAAGTGATTGCCATTGACAGCAGCATGCAAAAGGTTGAGGCGTATAAGGAAGTTATCTCTCATACCATCTGTATGGATGCTACGGATGAATATACCGTCAATGGTTTACCGATTATCGACACCGATATCGTTATTGTCGCAATCGGTGAAGACCAAGGCGCAAACGTTATGGCGACTGCATTATTTAAAACCCTAAAAGCGAAACGTTTGATCAGTCGTAGTATCAATCCACTGCACGAAAAAGTGTTGCAAGCTATCGGTGTGGACGACCTTATTCATCCTGAAAAAGAGGCGGCCAATCGCTGGGCCAAACGGCTGTCGCTACGTTATTTCGTCGACTCGTTTGAGCTGAGTGATCATTTCAGTATGGTAGAGATTAGCATTCCCAAGTCGTTGATTGGTCAGACCGTTGATGACTTGCAGTTGGAGCAAAAGTTCAATATTCGATTGCTTAGTACCTTGCGCTATGAGTATTATGAAGACAGCTTTGGTCGTACGCAAAGTAAGCCTAGTATTAAAGGCTTGGCTGCGCCTGAGCAAGTATTGCAAGATAACGACGTATTGGTCATCTACGGTGCTAACAAGCATATCAACGAGTTTCTGCGTAGTGTCGGTGTGAAAATCAAATAAACATTTGCAACAGCCGTGACATGAAAAGGCAAAGGGGAAACTTATGAGTAAGCGCACTATATCCATCTTGTTGCTTGCGACGATGGCGTTGTTGTCAGGCTGTGATCAGACGCCGCAAGACCCGAACGTGTTGTATTCAGAAAAACATCAAGACCCCATTCAAGAGCTGGAGATGACAACAGCGGTTGATCGTAGCCAGTTTGCCTATAAACAAACCTTTTATGTGCCCATTTATTCTGACATTTATACCGACAGAGACAATCGTAAAGTATTGCTATCAGCGACTTTGAGTGTACGCAATACCACGCTAAAAAAATCACTGTATATCAATAAAATTGACTACTATGGCACTGATGGAACCTTTATCAAATCCTATTTAAACAAACCGATTGAGCTTCCAGCAATGGCCACGCTCAATTATATCGTCGAAAAAGAAGAGGATAAAGGCGGATCGGGCGCCAACTTTATCATCGAAGTCGAAGGGATAGACGAGACGGTCAAGCCTGTCATTGAGGCGGTGATGATTGGTAATTTTAGCAATAAAGGCTTTGCATTTAGTACAGAAGGTACGCCAGTGGTGCATTGATTAAGGATAATAAAATCCAAGGAAGGGATATGTCTGCAACCAAAGAAGAAATTGTCGCCTTTATGGCGTTGGAATTTCCACAAACCAAATGTGTCATCGAGGCAGTCGGTGACAATCGCTCGACTTTATCACACGATATTGGTATCAATGAATTGCGTCCCGGTGGTACGGTCTCTGGACCAGTATTGATGAGCATCGCTGATGTGGCTCTCTATGTGGCGATACTTGGTAAAATAGGTATTGTGCCATTAACGGTGACGACGAGTTTGACCATTAACTTTTTGCGCAAACCCTCAGCAGAAGCACGTATTATTGCTGAGTGTACGTTGATAAAAGTAGGTCGCACACTAATCGTTGGCGAGGTTGCGCTTTATTCTGAAGGCTCTCGCGATATGGTGGCTCACGTAGTTGGCACGTATTCCGTACCACCTCAGCACGTCTAGCTATTTTTAGCCCATTTTTAAAATGAGGACAGGCCCTAAAAAAGCAGTGTTATAAAAATTAATGTCATAAAATTAATGCTGATAAGGACTGCTACTGTTTGGTTGCCTCGACCTGAATGTTTAAGTGAAGGTTTTTAGTGACGCCAAACCACGCATATTTATCGATATTCCATTTGGTGCGATCAATCATCGCCGTAAAATCCCCACCACAAATATCTTTTTTGAGCGTAGGGTGTAGATAACAGTCAAACTTAGTCGCTGTTAAGCTAATAGGATGGGTTTCGCCATTCAGCGTTAGATGACCGTCTACTTTTGTGACCATTGGGCGTGATTTGCCTTGGCTAAAATACCATTTGTTAGAATCAAAACGTGCCAATGGAAAGCGTTGCATATCAAAGAATCTAGGGCCTGTCAAAGTCTGGTTAAATGCTTTATTTCCCGTATTTAGAGAGCTGATCGGAATGGCCAAGGAGATATTGCCAGTTTTTAAACTTGAGTCATATTGCAGTTGACCTTGGACATTATAAAAGCCGCCCGCAGTGGCAGGGGATTGGAAGCGTTCAATGGCAAAGCGCACATGGGTACCAGCAGGATTGATGGTATAACTGGCGGCATGGCTGCTATGTGCAGCGCTTATTATTAATAATGGCAGCGACAATGTCAGTGAAGGGTAGAGATGTGATTTTTTTAGAATAAAAGATAGGATGCTCATAGCTACATTCCTTTGCGGGCTATTGATAAATAAAGAACGTCGTCGACGAGCGCAATCCATGCTGTTACTCAATATTAAGTCAGTCAGCAATAACTATTTATACATTATTTATCAAATGCTTAGTAGCTTTATTTTCATAAGGGTATCATTGTTAATTTGGCTATTATTCAACAGCTAAGATTGGGTTTTCGACGATTTTTGAAAGCTTGCCGCATTAGGTTTTTTGCCATTAGCATTGATACTGTTGGCTTTATTCGCTACTGGGTATTTAAAAAATAGCGTTGCAAGCGCGCAGGTTATGGTCAATGATAGAAGCATCGATACTAATGTATGACTAAAAAAATGATCACCAAACAGCATCTTATACAGTCCCATCGTCCATCCTACGACCGTGACTATTTCAAATATCCTATAGCGATACTGATGTAGAGTGGGTAAAAATGCCAAGCCATATAGAGAAAATCCGGCACTGGCATGAGCCGCTGGGAAGCACTTGGCAGGCGTGTTAGCGACTATATTTTGCCAAATATTTAGATAAGGCAAGTCGCCACCAAACAGTATTAAATGATTGGGGCAACTGACATGAGTCACACCTTTGAGTAGCGCAATCATACTGGGAACGGCAATTAAAACAAGCAGTAGATAACTTATTTCACGCGTGGATAAAGGCGTGAGCCGTTTATTGTACTTAGCATTTTTTATTACCAGATTGATGTCTGAATCCTGTTTATGTCTCAGAATTAGAACAGCTATGAGATAAATGCCAAGCAAGATGAGTAGCAATTTAGGTAAGTCATAAAAAATAAAGGCAAAAGGTTGTGTGCCTTTTTCTAGTAGCCAGTGTCCATTAGTATAAAAAAGCTCACTAATATGAATGTCTAATTGGCTGTGCTCAAACAACAGTGTGGCTATGATGGTCAAGCATAGGAGTTTAAGCCAGACTCCATTGGCTGAATATGTCTTCAAAATACAACACTCAATAATGCCATCATCCACAAGATAAATAGCAGCATTAATGCCAAAAATTGCGCCGCAGAGCCAACATCTTTGGCTATCTTTGCCAGTGGATGCTTGGCGGTCGATGTGTGATCGACACTGGCTTCGATTCCAGTGTTAATGAGTTCGACGATTAATGATAAGAAAGAAGCGATGACCAGCAGCATTTTGACGCTGATAGTGAAAGGGCACAATATAATAGCCGTGAATAATATGAGATTGAGCCAAAATACTTGTCGAAAAGCCGCCTCAAATTTGTAAGCTGCTTTAAAGCCGTCCAGAGAGTAACCAGCGGCTTTTATAATACGGTAAAATCCTGTTTTACCCTTGGCGTCACTGGCATAGCTATGAGGTAGCAGTTGTTTTTTGCCTGCTATTGGGCTTAAAACCCCACGACTCGTCGACTGGTTTTCAAGATTAATAGGATTTGCTTTATTCATGTCAAATGCTTCACAGTCTATTAATATTAAGGTATGCGATAAATGTTAATCATTTAATCGTGGAAAAAATAAATGGACGAAATAAATCAGCAGATATTAAGTATAAGCGGGCAGGCATTAAGAAAACGTTAAGCTTTTTTAAATAGAGATATTCTCTAATGATAATTGATGATAAAGGTACTGCCACCTAACGGGTTGACTTGATGAGTAAGCTGCCAGTCCATATGTGTCATGATGCGCTGTACGATACTGAGCCCCAAGCCTGTGCCTTCTACTGGATAATGGGCGTCAGCTGCCAATAATGATTCTGTATCCAATGAGATGTCTTTATAATGATGCTCTAGACGCTCAAATCTCTCATATAGCAGCGGCATCATCACCTCAGGAATACCTAGACCAGTATCAGTGACGGTGATTTTTTCAGCATCGATAGTGATGATGACCTCACCCTCATCGGTGTACTGAAACGCATTTTTTATCAAATTACCCAGTGCCATTTTTAGTAGTTCAGGTCGTACGTGTGCGACATACAGCTGTTCTGCGACTATGTTACAGGTGACTGACTTATGGCGAAGCAAGTAATTTAAGCGCTGTACTTCATTTAACGCGATGTCATTGATAGACGTTGCTGGTGCATCCAGTTTTTCAGGAGCACGAGACAGCAATAATAAGGCGCTGATAATCTCCGAGGTTTCTTTGGCGGTCGTACTGATACGAGTGGCAAATGCGCTCAAGTGAGGGTCGTTTTCTAGTTGTGAGGACAATACTTCTGATGCCCCCATGATAATCGTCAAAGGCGTGCGCAGCTCGTGACTGACATCACCAGTAAATAGCTGCTCGCGTTTGAGGTACTGCTCAAGTTTGTGGTTTTTTTCATCGATTGCGCGTGCTAACACGCCAACCTCGGAGGGCAGATGCGTCAATTCCGTCAAGTTGCGATGATCTGTTTCTACGGCTTGCTTTAAGTCTAATAAAGGTTTAATGATTTGCTTGGAGGACAGCGATGAAAATATCGCTGCAATCAATAAGCTCAAAATGACCGCTATTTTTAGGGCGTTGGCAAATATGTCTTCTAAATGCTCAAATATGGCTAAAACAGGGTAATTCCCCATCACCATTTCAGTATTTTCTAAGTAGGTTAAAATGTAGTTTTCTTTGTCTTTTTTATAATTAAAAAAATGTAACTCTGTAGTCGATTGACCATTTGTAGTGGTGACAGTGACGGGCATCTCTTGTACGGTTTGGGTGGCCAGTTTTTGCAGATTGCTCGGTGCGTTATCGAAGCGATAAATTTTAATACCCGGTTCAGCGGTATAAATAGGCTGATCGCCTTCTTTTTCTTGGCTAAGCTCTAACTGTTGCAATAAGCGAGCTTTGACCAGCTGTTGCTCCATTCTGACTTCGGCATACATGAAAATACTGACGAAAGTGGCACACAGTAATAGGGCAAATAACAAGTAGGAGAGTCGAAACTTATTAGCAATGGAGTCGATATTAAACATGATATTTACTTCGTTGTGAAAGACGATATGAAAGACGTTGAGAGTCAAATAAGGACATCAGACGATGATTTTTTAGGCTTTATCAGGATCAATAATCTGATAACCGACACCAGGCAACGTGACTATCATGATTTTATCGAACGGCTTATCTACCTGCGCGCGGACCCCATGCATGTGAGTGCGCAGTGCATCACTGCTTGGTATGTCTTCGCCCCATACTTTTTCTTCCAGCTCGGTTTTGCTAACCACGCGCGGCGCCGCACTCATCAAGGTATGTAGTATTTTGAAGCCTGTGGGTGTGAGTTTTAGCGACTTACCTTCACGTGTAATCGTATGCTCACTATGATTTAAAGACAATGTGCCAACAGTTAAACCATGCTCAAAATGATCATCTTTATGTCGGCGTATGAGAGCCTTAATACGAGATTCTAATTCCACCAATGAGAAAGGCTTAACCAGATAATCGTCAGCGCCACTATCGAATCCTGCCACTTTATCTAAAATCGTATCGCGAGCGGTCAGCATCAATACTGGCGTTTTGTCATGCAGCTCTTCCCTGAGCTTTTTGCACAGTTTAGTGCCATCCATACCCGGCAGCATGACATCTAACAAGATGACGTCATATCGATTATTCGATGCGAGCGTTAAGCCACTAATGCTATTATGGGCATTGTCTAGCTCAAAGCCTTTCGGCTCAAAAAAAGCATAAATATTGGCGACGATATCGGGATTGTCTTCAATGATGAGTATCTTGTACATGAGTATTATTACCTAAAAAGGCGGAGCGATGATAAAGAAGTCAATTATCCACTTTAAAAAAGGTGGGTGCTGCTTTGGTTTCGTCAGTGGTGATACCAAAAAACTGAAGCAAGGTTGGCGTAATAAAATCATGTGATACGGGCTGATCAATCATGTTAGCTAGGCTACTGTTAGCAATAGTGCTGCTATCAATGCCGTTGCCAGTCGGTGACCAAATAATCACTGGCACGTGCTTTTGTGCATTTGGCGCAATAGCGTATGGCAGACCATGCAAGTAAATATTGTTTTCGCCCAAACTTTCTCCATGATCACTAATATATACCATCACCACCTCATAATCTTGCTCATAGGGTTTTAAGGTGTCGATTACGCTATTTAAAAAATAATCTGTATAACGAATGGCATTGTCATAACCATTGATAACCGATTGGCTGTCGCATTTTGATAGCTCATTGGTCATACAGACGGGCTGATATTCTGCAAAATCTTTAGGGTAACGCTTAAAATAGGCGGGTCCATGATTGCCCATTTGATGCAGCAAAATAAGTGTGTCTTTAAGTGTCTCTTTCTGTGAGCTGCCTGACTTAACCAGTTTATCAAAACCATCAAGCATACCTATGTCTCGACACTCAATATCACAATCTGGATTGAGCGCGGCTGTTTTATAATCCTCAAAAGTTACGCGGTCAGCCACTCCTTTGGCGCTAGAGTTATTGTCTCGCCAAACGACATTGACGCCTTGCTTGTGTAGCGTATCGAGCACGTTTTCATTATAGCTAGCGCTATCAGGGTCATAATTTTCTCTATTGGCGTAGCTAAACATGCAGGGTACTGAATAGGCGGTGGATGTGCCGCATGACGAGGCGTCTTTAAAGCTGTAGATGTCTGATTGTTTTGAAAGCAAAGGCGTGGTGTTGCGCTCATAACCGTTTAAGCCAATATGGTCAGCACGAACGGTTTCTCCTACTACAAATACCATCAACTTAGGTTTTACAGCGCTGTTGCTAGTGTTAAAAGAAATGCTACGCTTTGCATCTGTGGCATGAGGAATTAGTGTATCGGGACGACGGCGCTCAGCGATATAATCAGTACCCAGTTTGATAACAGAGTAAACAGGAGTAATAGGATTGACATAACTACGGACTATTTTGTGCTGGCGAAAAAAGCTGGCGTATTGGTCACCAAATGGCACCAGACATACCGCTATTAATACGATAGATAGTAATAGGGTGACTGATTTTTGAAGGACTGCTCGTTGCCAAGACAATCGCTTTAGACGAATGTTACCAATCATGAAAGCAGGTACTATACCTAGTAAAAACAGGCGAATAAATAGACTGGGCGCCATTAATCCCATGGCTTCTGCTTGATCGGTTTGTAAGCCGTTAATGAGCATATCACGATTAAATATCGTCCCGTAGGCGTCGGTAAAGTAACCACAGATAGCTGCAATCAGCACCATTACGATAAGCACTACTTTTGCCGTTGAGCGATAACACAGCAGTGACAACACCAACCACATCAGCCCAAATAATAAGCCTATGATGGAAAAAATAAAGCCCGTGTTTGTGCTCAATGGATAAACGCTGAGTACTTGCTCAAAAAAGCCAATATTCGCTGTCGCTACTAAGTACAGAGCAACAACTATGATCAGATGATTGAGATTGATCTCACGATCATAGAACTTGCTTAGGAAGCGGATTTTTTTATTGGCTTTGGGTACATCGATTTTGGCGGCTTGAGATATTGACATACAAGTACTTCTCAACAGGATGGTAAGGAGTGTAATGCCTTACAGTAACAAGTACGCTGTTAAGAAGATGTTAAGGTAGTTGAATTCAATAAGATATTAGGACATATTAGGGTCTGTTGAACATTCACAAATAGGCACTGCTGATTGATCAAATCGTTTCAGACAAGGCGCAAATTGAAGATAATGCTCGTGCCTTAGCTAGACTTGCAACACAGTATGAAGCGATTTTAACATCAGCTCAAAGAGACAGGACTCTTTTTTGCCGCTTCGTCATTAAAAACATCCGCTTAGAACGACTAAACTAGATATTTTTAATCTAAAATCGACTAAAAAATAGTCACTGTCAGTGCCGTGGTCGAATGTTCAACAGACCCTAATAACCTACACGATGACACGTCCTAATTTAAACCTGTGCGAAAGAGCGTGCCAACGACAACAAAGGCGACAGAAAACAAAGTGACCAATATGATATTGATTGAAAACCCTTTCAGGGTCTGAACAGACAGTCTAGGTATTCGATAAAAACGAGCGTGCAGGGCAACCAAAACAGTCATTAGCAATAATAGTAATTTGAGACTAATAAGAATACTAAAATCATTATCAAGTTTAAACCATGCAGCAATGTTGGGTAATAGCTGGTAGGCCATCCAAAGTCCAGTGATTATTTGCAGCACCAAAGCTGGCATTCCAACCCTCTCAAACAGCTGCTCAAATTGCATCAGACCATCAATATTTCGGGATGATAGCGCTTTTGGTAAGACCACCAAGGTCAAAATCAGATGACCACCTGTCCAGACAGTAGCGCCTAACAAGTGTAGTATGAGTATATAGTTAAGCATAGATAAACATCCTTAAATGCCACTGACATAGGGCTTTATGTCGATTAACTGAGGTACTTAATCATGAAACGCGCCGCACAATTACAACCATTATCTCGTCAACATCATCTAGGTCTAAATCTATCTCGCCATGCTAAAGAGTGTGCTGATGAACCTAACGCAATTGCCGAGCATTGGCTAAATATCACGTCTTATATTAACGAGATGCAACAGCATTTTCAGATTGAAGACAATCTAATGGCTCATGCCTTACAGCCTCATAGCAGCTCCAAACCTGAGGTGGCATCGATACTAAATACACTTGATGCGCAGCACAAGTCCCTGCATGCACTCATGGCAGAGGCTCAAGATTTGCCGCACTCTCAAAGCAATCACGTCACCGTTGGACAAGTCAAAGAACTCGCCACCTTGCTATACGATCATATTCGTTTTGAAGAACGAGAATTGTTTCCTATCGTTGAGCGCTATCTGACAACAGAAGAATTAGAGGCTATTTATGATGCCAGTCCAGATAGTATCAAACGCTCCGATGAGAACCGCTAGAGCACGTTTTTATCAAAATTTTTTTAATCTATAGCGAGATATCCTGCGTCAGAAAAATACTGTTGTCCAGCAGGCGAGCGCAGATATTTTGAAAAATCTGTCGCGGCAGTAGTCTCACTAATCACCAACCCGTCTTGCAAAATAGGAGGATAAGCGTCTGGCGCTAACGTATAGAACTGCTCAGGCGTGGCTTTAATCGCTGTCAGTTGTGATTGAGCGACAAAGCCATAATCGACATTACCAGTGTGCGCATATTGAAACGCTTGCCCGATATTCTCAGCTTGAATAATGCGACTTTGCTCAGTGAGCGTGTCAAAGATTTTTTGTGTTTGTAGATAGGCTTGTGCCGACTTGCCATAAGGGGCGAGTTCTGGATTGGCAATGGTGATTTTGCTATCAGATTCAGACATCAATAATGCATTTAAGGTAGTAGGGTTGAGTCCTTTAAGGGACTTGTTAACACTATAAAGTGCCAGCTGACCTTGGGTATAAGTAAAGGGCTCGTGGGTTGCTTCGTCAGCAGATTTTGCGTTATCTAGTTTTTCTTTGGCAAGCTTGGCAGGAAATTCTTGATTGGCGGATAAAAATATATCGTAAGGTGCGCCAGAGGTAATCTGCGCATATAACTTACCTGAAGAGGCATAAGTCACGTCAATCGCTTGTGCAGGCAAATTCTTATCCATTTTATAACCCGCAATAATCTCAGGCAATACATCTGATAAGTTGGCAGCCGCTGCGATGCGCAGTGTTTGACTTTGCTCAGTGACGTTGTCGGCGTCCGCTTGAATAGGCTGAGTGGTTTGCTCTTTGCTACAAGCGGTTAGCGTTAACGCTAAGCAAGCTGATGATATTGTTATTATTTTAATCATTATTATGAAGCCTTCTTATTATTGCTCGCCAGTGTCGCTCACTGTTATTGCTAAAGGTTAGCTATCGCTTTAAGCAGTCATTTGAAGCGCATTATTACCCATTATTACTAAGCCATTTAGAGGAATCGTCTTGGTAATATTCTTGCTTCCAAACTGGAATGTCGGCTTTAATCGTATCTAATATCCAGCGACAAGCATCAAAGGCAGGATAGCGATGGGCGGAAACCACGCCAACCCAAATAGCGACATCACCAATTTCTAATGCACCGATACGATGAATGGCAATGGCATGGGTAATCTCAAAGCGCTTTTTGGCTTCTTCGATAATAGCGCGACCTTGATTGATGGCGAGGTCTTCATAACCATAATAGGTCAAACGATTGACGCTACTGGCATTATTATGATTGCGTACCCGTCCTTCAAAGCAGACAAACGCGCCGCAGCTGTCATCATCAAATGTGCTTTTAAGCCGACTTTCATCAATATCGGTATCTAATAGCGCAAAACCATCACGTTCAGCGATGAGGTACGCCTCATCAATGGTACGTTTAATGCTCATCGATTGACCGTGTACATTGTCTGTCATAACCATTTTCTCTTATTGTTTTTAAGATTCTTAGTGATACAGATGATAGTTAAATGGTTTTAACCACCAGCCACTGGGGTGATAAAAACCACACTATCACCCTCATAAATCTCATCTGTCCACTTAGCAAAGTAATCATTGACTGCCACGCGTAGCTCCGACTGCGGACGACTGAAGCGATGTTTTTGGCGTAGTTGTTCGTACAGTTCGGTCAATGAAGTCGACTGAGGTACAGTGATTTTTTCTTCGTGACAATCGGCTTCATCAGCTAAGCTGGCAAAGTATAAAATATTGATATTCATCGTGGTGTCTAACTTAGAATTTGTATTGCTTTCTATTAAAGTGCTCATAGCAATCTCCCTTATTTATGAACTGCTTAACTTTATAGTTTTCAAATTACTTTCAGGCATGTTGATAGTTGGATTTACCGCCGGTTTTTTTCATGAGATGGATATTATCAATCACAATGTCATGCGAGATGGCTTTGGTCATGTCATAAATGGTCAAGCAAGCGACACTGACAGCGGTTAATGCTTCCATTTCTACCCCAGTTTTATGGGTGACTTTGACGGTAGCGGTCACAGTGATACTGTTTTGGGCATCGTTATATTCAAAGCTTAAGCTGATTTTATCTAAGGGCAGAGGATGGCAAAGTGGAATCAGGTCATGGGTGCGTTTGGCAGCCATAATGCCAGCGATATGAGCAGTCTGAGTGATGCTGCCTTTTTTGGTCATACCGTCAGCGGCTTTGATTTGCGTATAAATGTCTGCAGGAAAAACCACTTGTCCGCTTGCATGTGCTTCTCTGGTGCTAGCCGTTTTGCCACTCACATCAACCATGGTGATATCACCGTCGCTATCTAAATGGGATAAGCCAGATTGATTGTTTTTTTTATTGTTGTTTACTTGGTCGCTATTCATTTTTCATTTCTCTTAAATGGTCCGTTTTTATCAGATGGTCAGCTTCTCTCAATAAACCTTTTTATAAGTCGTTTAAAGCTAAACAGGCATGCTCAAAATCTTTAGGCGTATTAAAATTGGTCAAATACTGCCAATCTCTTGCGAAAGGGACGGGCTGCACAAGCGGTTTAATAAACTTCATCACTTGCCGCTGCTCATCGTCAATATAATGCTTCAAATCAGGCTCCATATCCAAGCGGTATAGACCTAACAATGGATATAAATGACTGTCATCGGTCAGGCAAATAACAGTTTTGTCAGGATTTTTCGTCATATAAGGTTGCAGTTTTTGCCATAAATCGGTGACAGGAATCAAGCTATCACAGCTAATAACCAGCAGCCAAGAGGATTGTATGTCTGGCATTTCGGTTAGTTCAGGCGCATTTGCTAATATCTTCAATGACTGCAGTGCTGCTTCAATCGCTACCAACGCGCCGCCGGTTTCAATCGGTTTATTATGACTACTAGAAAGTTCATTGCTAGAGATATTGTTAACCGAAATATTATTAACCGAAAGATAGTCAGCAATATGAAAAATTGGCGACTGCGGGTTTTTTTCGATCAAATCGTGATTGACTGTAAAGTTAAGCCCATTATCCGCAATCATGATAGGTAGATTGCTCATCATCGCGGCACTTAATTCAAGCGCCTGCCTAACATGATAATCAAGCAAACGCTCACCTGTTGGCAAGATAAGCTCAGCTTTTGGCGTTCCCATACGTTTGGAGGCGCCACCTGCCAAGATAACGATACCTGCTAAATGATTGTATTCATCTGTTTGGATTAAGCTATCCGCCACCTCAAGCATGAATCAATCATGACCTGGATTGGTGCGCATAAAGTGCGGCACAAAGTTACAAGGACGCGTGCGGCTGTCGAGCTGCTCTTGTAAGATACCTTCCCACGCAGTGCGGCAAGCGCCTGATGAGCCGGGTAAGCAAAAAATGCCCGTGCCATTTGCCATGCCAGCCACAGCGCGAGATTGGATGGTAGACATGCCGATATCGTCTTTTGAGATTAAGCGGAACATCTCACCAAAACCATCGACCGATTTATCAAACAATACGCCAACCGCCTCTGGCATGCTGTCTCTAATATAAAAGCCAGTACCGCCAGTGGTGATAATAGCGTGCACATCTGGGTCGGCAATCCAACCGCTGATGACGGCTCTGATTTTATAAATATCATCAATAATCAGCTGACGATCAGCCAGCTGATGACCTGCTGTGGTCAGTTGGTCAACCAAATACTGCCCTGAGGTATCTTCTGCAAGAGTACGACTATCAGAAACCGTTAAGATGGCGATATTAAGCGGGGTAAAGGGTGCTTGCAGCTTACTCATGAATAATCCTTAATAAATACGCTTGTTATGGAAATAGAAGTTTTTATTATTGGTAAATTATTGATTTTATCCACCAATCATCGACAAATTATTCATCATGCCGCTGTTTGATTCGTGAAGATGATGATGTTCAGGTTTGATTGGCATAAAGCTATGGAGGATATTAACAAGTCCTGCCACATCATCTTGCTCTAGATACTGACGAATATCGTAATTACCTTGGTCAAATAGGCATAAATGTACTTTGCCTTGACTGCTAACCCGTAAGCGATTGCAGCTATCACAAAAATGAGCAGCATAAGGGGCAATCATGCCAATACGCCCTTGATAATCTGGATGGCTGTATTCTATCGCTGGTCCATCGTTGCTACCACGTATATGAGTTTGCCAGCCATTTTTTAATAAGTAATTGGTAATAATATCGGACTGTGCATGCTGCGCAAAAAATAAATCGCTATTATCACTGGTCTGCATAAATTCAATAAAGCGATAAGTGACCGCTCTGTTTTTGATATATTCGATAGCATTCATCAAATTTTCAAAAGCAGTCTCAGCCATTAAAATACTGTTTATCTTTAGCTTAATATCTGTGGTCGCAAGCAAAGTATCCATATCAGCCAAGAGCTGTGGCAACATATCAAAGCCAGTCATTTTATGGAAGGTCGCGGCATCAAAGCTGTCCATACTGATATTAAGCTGATTCAGCCCAGCGGCTTGCCAGTTAGCTAAGTGCTTACCAAGCTTATACCCATTACTGGTCATGGCAACCGTTTCAATGCCTTCGGTATTTTTGATGGTTTTAATAATATCTACCACATCACGGCGTATAGAGGGTTCACCGCCAGTAATCCTGACTTTTTTGGTGCCAACTTCGGCAAAGCCGCGGATTAACGTGGCAATTTCAGTGACGCTAAGCTCGTTTTGTGGGGGTTTGCCTTGATAGCCATCTGGCAGGCAATACTCACAGCGGAAATTACAGAAATCAGTAATCGATAGACGCAAATAGGTGAGACGTCGTGCGAAACCATCGGTTAACGGTTGAGAGAGCGTGACCGGAAAATACGTCGACGTGCTAGCAGCTTTCGTTGCAACGTTCGATGATGAGTCACCATCAAAAATAACGGGTGCAGCGGCAGGCGCATACAATTGCGCATTACCTACGGTAGGGGCAAGATGGTTCATAGATGATTACCATTAATATTAAGTATAGTGTGTACTTTTAGGCGTTGCCTCAGGTTGTGAGTGGGAAATTCTATTTAGGTATGATTATGACAGTTTACACGCAAATAACCATTCACCGTAAGTGACCCAAAAACTACCACTAAAGTAGTAGATGCTACTTGGTTGTGATTTTTAAAATCAACATACGCCCCAAGCAGTTTCTCATGATTCATGGCTAATCAACAGTATAAAGAATGATTAACTGTGTAACGCTTGATACCATTGATTAGCCATGCAGCTTTTTAGCTATACCGTTATTAATGATTCAATTATTTAGATGTTGTTTAGCTATTATTCAGCTATGCAACCAAGGGAAAGGTTGCACTTTTACGGTTTCACCAGCGGCTACATTGCCAGAATCTTGTGCTAAGACAATAAAACAATTGGCGTGGCTAAGCTGTTTGATACGGTGCGATTGTTGCTTGCTAAAGCTCTCAACATGAAATTCGCCAGCGTCATTCTGCGACACAATTCCTCTTTGGAAATCCATCCGTCCTGCTGATTTTTTAATATCGTTTTTAAGCGTTGCGGTTAGGCTTAACTGCATGGGTCGCTCTTGTGGCGCAGCGCCTGCCATTTGCCACAAGGCTGGGATTACAAATTGTAGGCTACCAACGATGGTCGATAGCGGATTGCCGGGTAAGCCAAAATATAGCACGGGCTTGGCAAGATCTTTAGTCAGCTCGCCAAAGACAAACGGCTTACCGGGTTTCATGGCGACTTTATAATGATTAATTTGCCCAAGCTGCTCAATGACGGTGGTTAAAAAATCATAATCGCCAACCGATACGCCAGCCGTAGAGATAAGCACGTCGCACTCTTGCATCGCTTGGGTTACGGCAGCAATTGTTTTGTCTAAATCATCAGCAATGATGCCATAATCACGAATAGTGATAGGCAAATCAGCGAGTAAGCTTTTCAAAGTAGGGGTGTTGGAGTTATAGATTTGCGCCAAGCTGGTCAGCTCATTGCCTATCGCCACCAGTTCATCACCCGTTGCCAGTACCCCAACGATTAAAGGTTGATATACCTTTATTTTATCAAAGCCTAAATTAGCCAGTAAACTGATATCAGCAGGATTTAAGCGCTTACCTGTTAATAAAACCGCTTCGCCAGTTTCAATCTCTTCGCCTTGCTTGCGGATATTGTCATCAGGTTTAGCGTCTTGACTGAGGGTAATAGCATAAGGCTGTGATTTATCAATGCTGTCTTTTATGGCGGCAAAGTTGGTGTTTTCTTGCATAATGACCGTATCACAGCTATCAGGAACGACAGCACCGGTAAAAATACGCACCCCTTGTCCTGCTGAAATGTCGCTACTATAAGGACTGCCTGCTTGTGATTCACCGACGATATCAATCGTGCTGTCTGCTGAGAGTGTGCTGTCTTTAGCAATCGCATAACCATCCATCGCCGATAGGTTTTGCCTTGGTATCGCAAAGGGCGAGACGATATCTTCTGCCAATATATGATGACGGCTGTCTAATAAATCGTAACTTGCGACGTCTCTTTTATGTAGCGGATAGTCGTTAGTATTATAAGTTTCTATGCGCTGCTGTATTTCAGAGATTAGCTCTGCAACCGTAATCATAAACGTCTACTCATTTTATTAATATTGAACTGTGTTATTGATATTGAACGACACATAGTATAAAAAGTGTGTTGTATCACAAGAACCTTTATACCATAGCAGCTACTTTATAACATAAGAATTAAGTGACCGACAGCGGACTGCTTAGCCACGGAAGATATTTTCTTGCTCAAGCGTCATCTCGATACCTTGGATATCAGCTTCATGCGCTAAGGTAAACAAGTAGTCGCATAATGATTGGTGAAAGGCTTGTTGGCTCAGTTTATTATGGATCGCAGGGCTGACTTGCTCATAAGTCATCTGTATCCCAGGTTCCTTATTGAGCACCTCAACGATATGAAAACCGTAACGGCTTTCGATAGGGCTTGGCGCAAGTCCTTTATCTAGCTTAAATAATACACCTTCAAATTCTGGTACGGTTTGACCTTTGCTAATCACACCCAGTTCGCCACCTTGCTCTTTTGAAGGGCAAGCAGAATGCTGGCGTGCTAACTGGATAAACTCGGCATCAGGATTGGCGTTATTTTTAATTTGTTCAATAAACTCGTAAGCGGTCTTTTTAAGTTTTAAGCGCTCATCGCCATCTTCAGGCGGGCATGCCAATAAAATATGGCGTACAGTCATGATGGGATCAGTCTTAAAGTCAGTCATATTCTGCTTATAATAGCGCTCACAAGTTGCCATATCTGGCATCGTTGCTTGAACGTTTTTGTCTATTAAAGTAGAAATGGCTTGCTCTTCGTCGTTTTCCCACGCCGCTTCACCAAGGCTTGGCTCATCTAAAACCGCCAATCTCAGTAATTCGCGCACAACCAGCGCTTGCGTCGCTAAAAAGACGGCGTCTTCTTTGTTTTCTGCTGGATGATATTGCAGCTCTTGGGCGATATTGGTTCTATCTATCATCACCCCATTGACCGTCACTGAAGGCAGCTCATCACGGCTAGAGGCAATCAGGTTTTTATGGTTACTGCGCTCTTCTGCCATTGCTTTTTCGATGAACTCTTGGTCAGAATGCGGTTTTTGCAAATCAGACAAGGTTGGCATTACTCTAAGAATATCATCACCGCGACCAGTAGGAGTGTGATCGGCATGACTGTGACTGTGACTGTGACTGTGATTGTCATTATCATGGCTGTGATGTTTACCACTGTGCACATGAGCGTTTTGGTTGGTCGCATGGTCGGCTGGATTGTAGGTACTGACAGTCATGGCTTTGCTCCACTAAGGATTCTGGTAATAGAAATTCTAAAATATAGCGCGTGTTGATTCATCGTCAAAGGTAGGGTAAAGAGCAATATCTAGGTGAGGATAGGGTTAAAAATGCCATTCCATTTAGATACGGCTCTATAGCCTTACTGAGAGTTCTTTTGTCTGACAATTTGATAGCGACGGCCGAAATACCAAATTGGTGCGCTAATGATATGAATAAGCCGTGTAAACGGAAATATCGCAATCAGGGTGATGCCGAGCGCCATATGCAGCTGATAAATTAAGTCAGTTTGCTCAATGCGCGCCGCTGCCTGCAAAGGTCTTAAGATTGTGATGTCCTGTGCCCAGCCTGCCAAATTCATCATGGTATAGCCATCTAAATGTTTCACTGACGTAAAGATGGACAGCAGACCTAAGTTCAGTTGGATAAATAACAGCACCAGTACCAGCTTGTCTGAGAACGATGAGGTGTTTGAGATACGGTCATCGGTAAAGCGTCGCCACATGAGCATGACCAAACCGAACCAACAAAACACCCCTGCGATACCCCCAACGACCACCGCTAATATCTGCTTATGCCCAGCGCTGATAAATCGATCATAAAGAAAATGCGGTGTCAACATGCCAAATAAATGACCCAGCAAGACCACGATAATGCCAACGTGGAATAAGTTGCTGGCAAGGCGCATGTTTTTGCTTCTGAGCATCTGCGTCGAGCCCGTCTTCCATGAATACTGAGATAAATCAAAACGTACCCAAGTACCAATAATAGCGATGGTCAATGCCACATACGGATAAACGCCAAAAAGGAAAATTTGTAGCCAGTTTAGGTTGGCTAAAGACTGCACACTAGGATCTGCGATATTCATGTCCTTTCTCCTTATTATGATTTAACCGGCTGGTTGGTTTTAAAATCTACCCAGTGCACTGGAGCATCGACCGCATTTGTAGCAGAGGCATTTTTTATACCAGCTTTTGCTGCAAGATTTTGTGTACTTGTTTTTGACGGGCAGCGCTCTTCTTGTTGCGCATCCAAAAACGTCACCACTTCTTCTTCCCATTCTTTGTCTAATGCCTCAAAGCTGTCATCACGCTTCTCTTTGCTGATTTTTTCTTGATACTCTTCAACGATATCGAGCGGTTTACCAGCGATTTGCAATAGCGCATTGAAGCAGCCTTTATACAAGCTACCGCGACCCTCTAATCTGGCGGCAAGCAAAGCGAGGATATGGCTCACATCAGCGATATCCATACGAATTTGAATGTCGTCTTCAATAATGGTTGCTTGATACGCTAAAAATTCAAGATACAAAGGCAGATAATCAGGCAGCTCTTTGACACTAATCTCAAAACCCGCTTCTTGATATTGACCCATCAAATCGACCATCGCTTGACCACGGTCGCGCGATTCGCCATGTACATGCTCAAACAACCATAGTGATAAAGAACGACCGCGCTCAAACAAACCGTCATAACGCGCTTGCGCCTCAAGAGAGCCGGTATCAATTAAATCTTCAATCAAGTCGATGATTTGCGTCCGTACTTCAGGGCTAATTAGTGTTGATTTGGCGACAATCTCTGTGCAATCGGCAAGCGTATCGCCGAGAAACAGCTCATTACTTGGATAATCGATAAGTAGACTGAGTACCTTGAGTAGTTTTAAGTCTGAATGGCCGATGGTTGGTTGGGTAATTGGCTCATGCACTGAAGTGCTGTTATTAAGTTGAGTAGTTTGCATCTTATGACTCCCACTTCTGGACAGTATCGATGAAATCGCGGCGATTGGTTTTGCGTTGTCCAAACATGCTATTGTCCGAATGTCCTGAACAGCCTTCGCCAAAGGTGAATCCGCAACCATTACGCTCAGCGAATGCATCACTCAATGCTTCTTCACGATGCGCCGTTGGAATCACAAAGCGATCTTCGTAGTTAGCAATAGCGAGATAGCGATACATCTCTTCCACTTGCAGCTTGGTCAAACCCACATCATCCAAGATACTTTGGACTTCTTGTTTTTCAACCAATTGCATACGCTTGTAGCTACGCATAGCAAGTAGGCGCTTCAATGCCAAACGTACTGGCTCTTCATCGCCTGCGGTAAGCATGTTTGCTAAATAGCGCAGTGGAATACGTAAACTGTCGACATCTGGAATGAGACCATCCATACCGACTTTGCCTGCTTCAGCAGCATTTTGAATCGGTGATAATGGCGGTACATACCAAACCATCGGCAGCGTGCGGTATTCAGGGTGTAGCGGTAGCGCAAGCTTCCAATCCATCGCTAGCTTATAAACTGGTGAGCGCTGGGCTGAATCAATGACCGATTGCGGTACACCGTCTTTTAATGCTTGGGCTATAACAGCAGGGTCATTTGGATCTAAAAATACGTCTAACTGTGCTTGATAAAGGTCTTGCTCGTTAGGGGTGCTTGCTGCTTCAGCGATTTTGTCAGCATCATAAAGCAAAACGCCCAAGTAGCGGATACGACCAACACAGGTTTCTGAACAAACGGTCGGCAAGCCGGCTTCGATACGGGGATAACAGAAGATACATTTTTCAGATTTCCCCGACTTCCAGTTGTAGTAAATCTTTTTATACGGGCAGCCTGAGATACACATGCGCCAGCCGCGACATTTTTCTTGGTCAATCAAGACAATGCCGTCTTCTTCACGCTTATAAATCGCCCCACTTGGGCATGACGCCACGCAAGTTGGGTTCAAGCAATGCTCGCACAGACGTGGCAAATACATCATAAAGGTGTTTTCGTACTCGCCATAAATCTCCGCTTGAATGTTGTCAAAGTTCTTATCTTTGCGACGTTTTTCAAACTCTGAGCCGAGGATTTCTTCCCAGTTAGGACCCCATTCAATCTTTTGCATCCGCTTGCCAGTGATGGCTGAGCGCGGGCGGGCGATAGGTTGATGATTACTGATAGGTGCGGTATGCAGATGCTGATAATCGAAATCAAACGGCTCGTAATAATCATCAATCTCTGGCAGGTCAGGGTTAGCAAAGATATTGGCGAGTACTCTGAACTTACCACCGATACGCGGATTGATAGTGCCATTGGCATTGCGTATCCAACCGCCTTTCCATTTGGTTTGGTTCTCCCACTCTTTGGGATAGCCGATACCGGGTTTTGATTCAACGTTGTTAAACCACGCATACTCCATACCTTCACGGCTGGTCCAGACGTTTTTACAGGTGACTGAGCAGGTGTGACAACCGATACATTTATCAAGGTTAAGCACCATGCCGACTTGCGAACGAATTTTCATGGATCTGTGCTCCAAATAATAGTAAAAAAGCAGCTTTATGTTCTTCCTAGATATCCTGAAATCAGGATATCTTTTCGATAGAAGAAATAGCTTTACCCTTCAATGCTGGTTGGTAATGGACGTGGCAATTCGTTATCGGGTTTGTCCTCGAGCCAATCGATTTTTGACATTTTACGAATCACGACAAACTCATCACGGTTACAACCAACGGTGCCATAATAGTTAAAGCCATAAGACTGCTGGGCATAGCTACCAATCATGTGGGTCGGCTTCAAAATCGTCCGAGTGACTGAGTTATGGATACCGCCGCGCGTGCCTGTTTGCTCAGAACCGGGAATATTGACCAGTTTTTCTTGGGCGTGATACATCATGGTCATGCCTTCTTTGACCCGCTGGCTGACGATGGCACGAGCGGTGATAGCACCATTGGCATTGAACAGCTCAATCCAATCGTTATCGACGATGCCAGCTTTTTGGGCATCGACTTCCGACATCCAAACACAAGGGCCGCCACGGCTTAGGGTTAGCATGAGCAAGTTTTCAGAGTAGGTACTGTGGATACCCCATTTTTGGTGCGGTGTTAAAAAGTTCAGTACAATCTCTTTATTACCATTTGGCTTAGCGTCTTTGAGCAGCTCAGTTGTCTTAGTATCAATCGGTGGACGATACTGCTGCATTTGCTCGCCAAACGCCTGCATCCAAGGATGGTCTTGATAAAACTGCTGACGACCAGTAATCGTGCGCCAAGGAATCAGCTCATGGACGTTGGTATAACCGGCGTTATAACTGACTTCATCTGACTCAATACCTGACCATGTTGGGCTTGAGATGATTTTGCGTGGTTGGGCGACGATGTCTTTAAAGCGGATTTTTTCATGTTCGCTAGATTTGGCAAGGTGGGTATGGTCGCGACCGGTGAACTCAGAGAGTGCAGCCCAACCTTTTACCGCCACATGACCATTGGTTTCAGGCGCGAGCATCAAAATCATCTCAGAAGCGTTAATCGCCGTATTAAGACGCGGTCTGCCTTCAGAGATACCCGTTTCAGTCACACGGTGGTTTAAATCGCCAAGCTGTTTGACCTCGGTTTTCATATCCCAATTCAGACCTTTTGAGCCATTGCCTAATTTTTCTAGGGCAGGGCCAAGCGAGGTGAATTTGGCATAAGTATTCGGATAGTCGCGCTCAATCACTTTAATCATCGGGCAGTTTTTACCCGGTACAGGTTTTTCGCCAGCGGTTTTCCAGTCAGTACCACCAAATGGCTGTGCAAGCTCGCCTGGGGTGTCATGTTGCATCGGCAAAGTAACGACGTCAGTCTCAACGCCTAAGTGACCTTTTGATACTTCAGAGAAGCTCTTGGCAATGCCTTTATAAATTTCCCAATCGGTTTTAGATTCCCACGCAGGGTCGGTCGCTGCGGTTAATGGGTGAATGAATGGATGCATGTCCGAGGTATTCATGTCATCTTTTTCGTACCACGTCGCTGTTGGTAGCACGATGTCAGAATACAAGCAGGTAGATGACATACGGAAGTCTAGGGTGACAACCAAATCTAATTTACCAGTCGGGCCTTTTTCTACCCAATCAACTTCTTTTGGTTGTAGGTGACCCTCGGCATTTTCCTTATTGAGCAAGCCGTTTTTGGTGCCCAAGAAATAATGCAGCATATATTCATGGCCTTTACCTGATGAGCCCAATAGGTTTGAGCGCCAGATAAACATATTGCGCGGGAAGTTGTCAGGATTATCAGGGGCTTCACAAGCAAAGCGTAAGCTGCCATCTTGTAGAGAATCGACCACATACTCTTCTATATCTTTGCCACTTTCTTTGGCTTTGGCGGCGATGGTCAGTGGGTTACGATTGAGTTGCGGTGCTGAAGGCAACCAGCCTGCGCGTTCTGCTTGAATGTTGTAGTCAAGCATATGCTCAGGGAAAAACTTTTTATCAACGAGAGGCGAGAGGATTTCATGGGCAGAGATGGTCTCATGACGCCACTGTGAGCTATGATTGTAAAAGAAGCTCGTGCCATTCATATGACGCGGCGGACGATGCCAATCAAGGGCAAATGCCAATGGCAACCAGCCGGTTTGAGGGCGTAGTTTTTCTTGCCCAACATAATGCGCCCAGCCGCCGCCAGATTTACCGATACAGCCGCATAGCATGAGCATGTTAATCACGCCGCGATAGTTCATATCGAGGTGATACCAGTGGTTCATACCTGCGCCGATGATAATCATCGATTTACCATGAGTCTTATGGGCGTTTTCAGCGAATTCACGTGCGACTTGAATGACGCGCTCACGGCTCAGACCGGTGATGACTTCTTGCCAAGCAGGTGTGCCCGGTACGGTGGCATCGTTATAGTCGTCGGTGACATGCTCGCCGCCAACGCCATTATCAACACCAAGGTTGGCAACGGTTAAATCAAAGACGGTCGCCACGATAGCGGTGCTGCCATCGGCCAAAGTAATGGTTTTACAAGGGACGGTTTTTTGCTGTATTGCTTCGCCTGGTACTGAGGTGAAATGCGGATGATCTACATGACCAAAGTAATCAAAGCCGACTTTGCAGGTTTCATTGCTGTCTTTTAAAGTCAGCGTTAGGTCAATATCTGCGCCTGTGGTGCCATTTTTTTGTTCAAGATTCCATTTGCCTTTTTCGCCCCAACGGTAGCCGATAGAGCCAAGCGGAGAAACCAGCTCGCCATCACTGTTTAGACCGATGGTTTTCCATTCTGGGTTGTTTTCTTGACCTAAATTATCGATTAAGTCAGAAGCGCGTAGATAGCGACCCGCATGGCGTGCGCCTTCTTCACCTTCTAGCATCACTAGCACAGGTAAATCGGTATAACGCTTGGCGTAATCTAAGAAATAGTCACTTGGCTGCTTAAGATAAAACTCTTTGATAATCACATGACAGAATGCCTGCGCGACAGCAGCATCAGTACCCTGTTTTGGATTTAGCCATAAATCGGTTAGCTTAGAGACTTCCGCATAGTCAGGGGTAATTGAGACGGTCTTGGTGCCTTTATAACGAACTTCGGTAAAGAAATGCGCATCAGGGGTACGGGTTTGCGGAACGTTTGAACCCCACGCGATAATATAATCAGAGTTGTACCAATCGGCTGATTCTGGTACGTCAGTCTGCTCGCCCCAAACCATCGGCGAGGCTGGTGGCAGGTCACAATACCAGTCATAGAAGGATAAGCAAACACCGCCAATCAACGATAGATAACGACTACCAGCGGCGTAACTGACCATCGACATCGCAGGAATCGGAGAGAAGCCAACGATACGATCAGGACCGAAAGTTTTGGCGGTATAGACATTACTAGCAGCGATAATTTCATTAACTTCCGCCCACGTTGAGCGAATAAAACCGCCCAAACCGCGCTTGGATTTATACTGTTCTGCTTTGATAGGGTCTTGGACAATGCTGCCCCACGCATCGACAGGATCAGGATACTGCGCTTTAGCTTCACGCCATAATTTTAGAAGCGGCTTACGTACTTTAGGATATTTCACACGGTTCGCTGAATACATGTACCAGCTATAACTTGCGCCACGAGGACAGCCACGCGGTTCGTGGTTTGGTAAGTCTGGACGGGTTTCAGGATAGTCAGTTTGCTGCGTCTCCCACGTGACCAAGCCATTTTTTACGTAAATTTTCCATGAGCAAGAGCCGGTACAGTTGACCCCATGCGTTGAACGCACGACTTTGTCATACTGCCAACGGCTACGATACACATTTTCCCAGTCACGAGACTCATCACGCGTCTCACCATGCCCATCGGAGAATTCGCCCTTTTTACGTTTAAAAAAACGGAATTGGTCGAGTAAATGGCTCATTTCGCTATCCTCTGTATTATTGCCTATGGGGTATCTAAAGCTGAATGGCGTGGTAAAAACAACCCTTTGCCCAAGCTGTAAATGTTTTTCGATGGTATTATTTTAAGTAAGCCATCGCCCTCTTACTATCCGCTAACATGAGCAGAGCACTACCACCTTAGTAGTAGCGGTAAATGATAAAATTTGCTTAAAAAATCATTAAGTATTTATGAGTTGGGCTTATTTATAAGCAAAACATGAATTGGTGAAAATAAAAAAAGTGCTACTTACGCTGGCAAGTAGCACTATAAAGAGAGATGTTTTTAATTTAAAAATCTGTTTCCAAAGAATGATTTATACAAGGCTGCTTTAGCAAGGAATCTCAGCATTAGGGCGACTGTAATACCACCATGTCAACATAATACAGAGAACATAAAAAACAATTAAAGCGATAAAAGTACCATCAACACCCAGCCCTGAACCAAACATTTTTGGGACAAAGAATGCGCCATAGGCCGCTATCGCTGACGTGAAGCCAACCACTGCTGCTGACTCTTTACGTATCTCGACAAACAATTCCTCTGTACCTGCTTTTTGAGGTTCAAGGCGTTCATGAAAGGTTCTGAAGATAACGGGAATCATGGTAAAGGTAGAGCCGTTACCGATACCCGTGGTGATAAACAGCACCATAAAGGAGATGAAGTATCCGACAAAGCTGCCCTCATGAGTCTCGCTAGGGAGGAAATACATCACCGCTACTACCGCCAATACCATCACGATATAGTTCCAAAAAGTCACTTTTGCGCCACTGGTTTTGTCAGATATCCAGCCACCTAAGGGGCGAAATAGCGCACCAACTAAAGGACCTAAGAAAGCAAATTTAAGCGCATCAATGGCGGGAAATGAGTTTTTAATCAGCATCGGAAACGCGGCGGAAAAACCAATGAACGAGCCAAAGGTTGCCATATATAGGATACACATGATCCAGTTATGTTTGCGTTTAAAGATGACGGATTGGTCTTTAAAGGAAGCTTTAGCAGTAGCAATATCGTTCATGCCAAACCATGCCAGTGCTGAAAATAGCAGAATAAAGGGTACCCAAATAAACCCTGCATTTTGTAGATAGAACAGCTGACCGCTTGCAGAGACTTGTGGGTCGCCGCCTAAGCTACCAAAGGCTGCTACCAATATAATCATCGGTACAACGAACTGCATGACTGACACGCCAAGGTTACCCAAACCCGCGTTTAGCCCAAGAGCAGTGCCCTGTTCTGCTTTTGGAAAGAAGAACGAGATATTGGACATGGAGGAGGCAAAGTTACCACCACCGAAGCCACAAAGTAGGGCAATGATGGCAAATATCATAAATGGCGTATCAGGGTTCTGAACCGCAAAGCCCATCCATAATGCTGGAATTAACAGGGATAAGGTAGATATCGCTGTCCAACGTCGCCCACCAAAGATAGGCACCATAAAAGAATAAAAAATTCGCAGCGTTGCCCCTGATAGTCCGGGCAGCGCGGCGAGCCAAAACAACTGCCCATCATCAAAATCAAAACCAATCTCTGGCAGACGGACGATGACGGCACTCCATACCATCCATACTGCAAACGCCAATAGCAACGATGGAATGGATATCCATAAATTTCTACGAGCAACTTTTTTGCCGCCTCCTTCCCAAAATTCTTCTACTTCAGGTCGCCAGTCAGTGATGAGCTTACCACCTTTGAAGTTGTAATTATTGCCCATGTTATTCCTCACTTAGTATCAGCTATGCCTAGTTATGTTCAGTATTTTTTATCATCAAATGGCTGTCTAAAATTAAAGTAAACCGTAGCGCTTACTCCTGTTAATATTGAAAGCAAAGAGCCGCCGTACAGGCTTATGAGCGCTATGAATCACTTGCTCTATCAAAAAATGATAACTCACGGTACTGTGTTATCCCGATGAAGAGTATTCATACATAGTGGTATACTGATGACTAAAAGGGGTATATTGCGGGCAGGTTTATCACTAAGGTTTTGCTTGTCGATGGACTGATAAGTGCGCTGTAGTATTTTTTATGCTGTGTGTTTTTTGCTTTTGCGACGTTCAATTTTAAGATCTCAAATCTTTTGTGCAGAAAGTGTTTGATGGGAGCACTATTAATCATGTCTAATCTACGACGGCAGTCTTTGTTCCTTCATACTTGGATTGCTATTACGATCATCGCTACTTTGTTTTTGATGTCAGCGATAGGCAGCGGTGCGCTCGCTTGGGTCGCAAAGTCTGATGCTGAGGCGATTAATACCGCAGGCTCGATACGCATGGCAACGTATCGCATTAGCTTTCAGCTAGCGACTGACTTTGCGGATAACCATCCCTTTAGCTCAAGCCTAAATATCAAACAAGATGGCTTAGCTAGTGACAATGCGCCGCAGGTAGAAAAGCAAGACAGACTGGATTTCTCCAATAAAAGTGAGTCTGAAAAAATAGACATACTGGTTGAAGACATGGAGAGTCGTCTCAACAAATTACAAGCGTATCAACTGACCAGTGCCAACAGAGATAAGGCGATCAGTGAGCAATGGAGCCAGATAAAATCACAATGGTTTCGTGATTTAAAACCAGCATTGTTGGCACAAGACAAGCAAGGCTTTTATAGTGATTCAACCAAGTATATTGACGATGTTAATCGTTTTGTTGGTGCGTTACAGGATAGAAATGAGCAGCGTCAGACATGGCAGCAAAACCTACAAATACTATCACTGATACTGAGCATGATTATTATGCTGATAGGCGTACGGAGATTACAGAACTCAGTGCTAATGCCTATTCAACAACTCATTAAAGCCAATCGGGCGTTTAAAGAAGGCAAATATGATACGAGAGTGTCTATCAGCGGTTATAGAGAATTTGAAGCGCTTGGCAATTCTTTTAACGGTATGGCCAGTACTATTGAGAGGTATCAGCGCTCACTTGAGAGTGAGGTACAGACAAAGACTCAGCATCTGGTAAAAGCCAACCAAGCCTTATCGTTGTTTTATGATTTCTCAAAGCAATTGACCAGTAGTCCTGTGAGCTTACATCGGCTTGATGAATTGATTACTGGCTTTGGGTGTATATTCCCATATTTAGATTTTACGCTGTGTATCCAAAGCAATATTCTAACCAATAAAAACTCTATAGCCCTGCACGATGATAGGATGAAGGAGCTATGTACCAAACTCACTTGTGATAGCTGCTCTATTAAAGAAGACGTTTATACCAAAACGTTTCCGATTATTCATCAAGATATAGAATTTGGTGAGCTAAAGGTCAGACCAAAATCTGTCTTAATGACTAATAAAGCTTATGCAGAAGATAAGAAAAAAAGCGAGGAAGATTCAACACGCATCAAAGTAGTAGAGGTGGATAGTAGTTACTTAATTGCTAAAAATAATGAATTGATCGTTGTGCTGACCAATCTCGTCAGCACCGCCTTATCGCTACGCAGACAAAGGCAGCAAGACCATCAGCTTATTTTACTTGAAGAGCGCTCGACCATTGCTAGGGAGTTGCATGATTCTTTAGCACAGTCATTGTCTTATCTAAAAATACAAGTCAGCGTGCTCGAAAAACATCTGCAACTGTCTGCTGATAAAGACAGTGGGCTGGTGGTGTTTGATGAGCAAAGTCAAATCAAGGTTGGGCAGCATATCAGTCAAATAAAAATGGGTCTGAACTCTGCTTATCATGAGCTGCGAGACTTATTGACGACTTTTCGCTTGACGATTGATAGCGGCAATTTTGATGAAGCTTTATATGAGGCGGCTGATGAGTTTGCGGTAAAAGGGCAGTTTGACATAAAGGTCAACAATCAAATCCTATCTTTGAATCTAACGGCAACCGAACAAGTGCATCTCATTCAAATTATAAGGGAGGCGCTGTCGAATATCAGTCGCCATGCTCATGCTAACTGCGTCACTATCGATTTGGTTTATGATGATGAAAGTAATTATGTAGCGATGATGGTTAATGATGACGGCGTTGGCATATCAGGGACTGTCAATCAGACCCAGCATCATGGTCTAATGATTATGAAAGAGCGTGCCTATAAATTAGGCGGTGATTTGATTATCTCTAATAATGTACCCGCAGGTACCAGCGTCATCGTCAGGTTTGTACCCAGTTTCTTTACGGATTATATGGCTGAGCAAAACTAAGTGAATAGGCTTAGTAAACGCTCTTAACCACTGCATTGTATTTTTTGTAGCATTTTTCAATTTGTGAGTATTTTATGACTACTAAGGTTTATACGTCTGCTTCTCCTGCTCGGCTATTATTGGTCGATGACCATCCTATGCTGCGCCGCGGTGTCGCAGA
This sequence comes from Psychrobacter immobilis, assembly GCA_904846265.1. GTDB lineage: Bacteria > Pseudomonadota > Gammaproteobacteria > Pseudomonadales > Moraxellaceae > Psychrobacter > Psychrobacter immobilis_A. The sequence continues at coordinate 208,242 of CAJHAA010000003.1, forward strand.
ACTGCTCAGTCTCGAAAGTGATGTCACCGTCGTTGGTGAGGCGAATAACGGACAAGAAGCGTTGGATTTTTTGGCAAACAATCCGGTCGATCTGGTCATTCTAGATCATAAAATGCCAGTGTTGACTGGTATCGAGACCCTAAGAGAAATCAAGGCCAGAAATATTGACGTGGCTACCTTGCTATTTACAGTTTCTGACAGCGGAGAAGACGTGCAAGAAGCATTGAAATTAGGGGTGGACGGATATTTGCTAAAAGATATGGAGCCTGAGTTAATCATCGTCGATATTAGAAAAGTGTTGCGCGGTGAGCTGGTTATCAGTCCCAATTTGGCCTCAATCTTGGCGCAAACATTACGTACACCAAGCATTGAAGATATCGCTGGCAATCTCACCACTAGAGAGTTGCAAGTGATTCAAATGATTGCGGAAGGCTTAAGTAATAAAATGATCGCCAACAAACTGGATATCGCAGAATCCACAGTAAAAGTGCATGTTAAGCATATTTTGAACAAAACTGGACTACGCACACGGGTAGAGGCGGCAGTATGGACCGTGAATCATTTGTCAAAGTAGTCGTTTGTCAAAATGGTTATTTATCGGAGTGGCTTTTTTTGAAATATCTAATTTTTGAAAATATTACTTTTTGAAATCGTTACTTTTTATAAAAAATCATGGGTCATCTGAATAACCCCTATGACATGTCTAGATAGTTCTCTATATCAGTCAAAAAGCCACCGAGTAGTGATGCTGGGTGGCTTTTTTATTTTATAAGGTAATCAAATTAGCCTTCTTCAGCGGCAATTTGACGATCGACCGAGGACATTTTATATTCGTCACCAAAGGCATCTTCAGGCTCTTTTAACCAGAAGAAACAAAGTACCCAAGCGATAAATGCACCTATCGCAATGATAAAAAAGAACTGATTTGGTTCGACCAAGGTGAATATAAATAGGTAGAACACAGCGCCAACGTTGCCATAAGCCCCCGCCATACCAGAAATTTGGCCCGTTAAGCGCCGTTTAATTGAGGGGATAATACCAAAAGTTGCACCTTCTGCCCCTTGCACAAAGACTGAGCATAGAATCGTAAAAACGACCGCGATAAACAATGGCCACTCTGCATTCAGCAATCCCATCAATCCAAAGCCGATACTGATACCAAACATGTATACCAACATCACCAAGCGACGATTGCCGACCTTGTCAGAGATATAGCCGCCAAGTGGTCGCGCCCATAAGTTAACAAAAGCAAAGGTCGATGCGACTAACCCTGCGACGGTAGGGTCGAGCTTCCACGTTGCGGCAAAGAACATCGGTAGCATAGAGACGACCGCCAGCTCTGCGCCAAAGTTAGCAAAGTAGGTGACATTTAGGGCAGCAACAGAGGTAAAGGGGTATTTGTCATCCTCAGGGATACCCGCTTTGAGCATGGGTACATTGACACTGATGGCTTTATAAATTTGATAAATAACCACCACAGCGATGAGAGTATAAAACCCCCAAGCGCCTGTTTCGCTCAGGAATCCCATGTTTTTAGTGCGATAAACCAATACACCTAATACGCCATATAAAGGAATAATAAATAGGCAATATAATAATAGATCCCTCCAACTCGATACCTCTAAAGCACCCGCCTTACGTGCTTTTTTATGGGTATCTTGTGTAGGGCCATCGGTGATTAAAAACCAATAAGCCACCCCATAAGCGGCCATCAGTAAGCCAGATAATGCAATTGCCCAGCGCCAACCGTCATCACCACCAAAGAACTGTAGCGCAACCGTGGGAATGGTAATCGCTGCGGCAGCTGAACCAAAATTACCCCAGCCTGCATAAAATCCTTCGGCAAAGCCAATGTCTTTTGGCTTAAACCAAAGGGCGGTCATGTGAATGCCAACGACGAACCCTGCGCCCACGATAGACATAAATAGGCGAGCGACGAACAGCTGCATCGCGGAATCACCAAACGCGAAGAACCATGTCGGTATCGCCATGACGACCATCAGTATGGAAAACACGCGACGCGGACCGAAGCGATCCAATGCCATGCCGACTACCACTCGCCCTGGAATGGTCAAAGCAACGTTGGCAATGAGAAATAATTTGATATGTTCAGAAGTTAAGTAGCTTTCGGCCTCTAGCATAGAAGTGGCTAGTGGCGCCATATTGAACCAGACATAAAAGGTCAGAAAAAAAGCAATCCACGTATAGTGAAGCGCTCTTATATCACGGCGTTCAACCTCAAGTAGCTCTTTTGCATGCATGACAAGTATTCTCCACCGTCGAACTGGATAGTTTAGATGGAGTTAATGTAGCAATAAGTAAGCTCGCTAACCATTAGGCGAAAGCAGTATGAATGTCATTTCACATACTACTTAATGGGGATTAAAAAGTGGCTTTAATATCCTATATATTGATGGTTAACTAAGATGATATGAGGATAGCAATACATTTAAAAATATGATGCGCTATAGTAATAATAACCATTACTGTGCGTGCTTTTCTTGTTTATTAATAGAATTTTATTCACAAGTACGCTGTTAATAAAAAGGATTGGGATACACCCATCAAATTAGCCAAGGAGTTACCATGAGTGATACTGTCGCCTCAAACCCCGTCATACCCAGCCATTGGAAAATAAAGCGTTCGACCCACTTTTTTACTAAAGATAAAGTCCCAAAAGCCTTGCTGACTCATCACAATACAGCAGAGGGCGTATACGGCCAAATTTGTGTCATGCAAGGCACGGTTACCTTTTACGGCTTTGCTGATGAAGCCGCCACTGAACCTGAAAAAACAATTGTTATTAAAGCAGGGCAGTTCGCGGTCAGTCCGCCTCAATATTGGCACCGCGTAGAATTAAGTGATGATGCCCAATTCAATATTAATTTTTGGACAGAAGCGGATACTGGTAATAAGTCGCTGTTCAATAGCTCAAAGATACACAGCAAGCCTATCGAAAAGTTATTTGATCAGTCGGATGAATCATAAGGGCTATATATATGAATCAGCTATTAAAAACATCCTATTCATAAGCAAAAAAATAAGGCCACGAATGGCCTTATTGTATTAAGAGTTTTGATAGTAAGGATAGTTATTATAGCCAATTTCGGTGCCACCATACATCGTGGTAGGATCTGCCTCGTTGAGTGGCCAATGATTGGCGATGCGCTCAGGTAAATCGGGATTAGCAATAAAGGGACGACCAAAAGCAAATAAGTCGCCATAACCTTTAGCTAGCATATGAACCGATTTTTCCGTCGTGTATTTACCCGCATAGATAATACGTCCTGAAAACTCCGCTCTGACCGCTTGATAAAAAGTCTCTGGTAAATCAGGGGCATTGTCCCAGTCAGCTTCTGCAATAGATAAATAAGCGATACCCGCTTGTTCAAGTACTTTAATCGCTTCCATATACGTATGATGTGGATCTGATTCCACTAGCCCTAAATACACGCGAGTTTCATCTGTGCTAGCAAACAGCGGTGCAAAACGTACGCCTAAGCGATCAGCGCCAACCACCTCACTGACGGCAGCCACGATTTCTTTTAAGAAACGCAAGCGATTGGTCAATGAACCGCCATATTGATCATCACGTGTGTTGCTATGCTCAGAGATGAACTGATTCACCAAATAGCCATTGGCACAATGCAGCTCGACGCCATCAAAACCTGCCTCCAATGCATTGCGCGCGGCTGCCGCATACATAGCGACCAGTTCACTAACTTCATCAGTACTGAGTGCGCGTGGCTCACTAGGATCGGCTAACGCGCCTGCACCTGGTGCTGTTTCGATAAATACTTTTACATTGTCAGCAGTGATAGCTGATGGTGCAATTGGCTGAGCGCCTTGTGGTTGTAAGCTGGTATGAGACACGCGACCCACATGCCAAAGCTGAGCGAAAATGATACCACCTGCTGCGTGTACCGATTCAGTGACCTTTTTCCAGCCTTCGATTTGGGCATGCGAATGTATGCCTGGCGTCCACGCATAACCTTGACCCCTTGGCTCAATTTGCGTGCCTTCAGTGACCATAAAACCTGCAGAGGCGCGCTGTGTATAGTAGCTTGCCATTAATTCATTAGGAATATTGTCCGGTTGCGTGCTGCGAGAGCGTGTCAACGGTGGCATGACAATACGGTTTTTTAACGTATATGGTCCAAGTGTGACAGATGCAAATAATGGGCTGGTATCGATATTAGATGGTTCCATAAAACTCTCTTTTAAAACAAATAGATTGGGTTATTGTTTAAACCATTGAGCTTGTTTTGATGCTTTATTACTGCGTAAGTAAGGTTGGCAAGCATAGAGTTTTATGGATACAATCGGAAACAGGATTTTGTTGTTTAAGATACAATTATAAATGGTACATATTATGAATGGAATTAACCGACTTGATATCAAGCAGTTGCGAGTGCTACATGCGTTGCTTGATCTAAAAAATCTCTCACAAGTCGCGCGCAAAATGGGGCTGACACAGCAGGCAATCAGCGAACAATTACGTAAGCTGCGTGATTTGTTTGATGATCGTTTGTTTATTCGTCAAGGCAATAGCATGGTGGCAACTCCCAAAGCGCTATCGATGCAGCAACCCATTAGTCGTATATTAGAGCAGTTAGAAGCACTGTTAGAGCCAGATATGTTTTCGCCGCAGACTTATAAAGGCGTATTTACGATTAGCGCGACCGACTATGCGACGCAGGCATTATTACCGCAGTTGTTTCATATAACACGCCGCGACGCGCCTGATTTGAAGTTAATCGTACGTGATTTTGCCTCAGACAATATCAATCAGCTTATTGCGGCAGGCGAGCTTGATCTGCTGATTACTTTCCCAGAATTTATCCCTGATAACTTGGCTTATGTGACGCTGCTTGAAGAACAACATTTCTGCATTACTGGTTGCGATAATAGTTTTACAACAGAGCCGCTGTCACTGGCGCAAATTGCTGCACACTCGCAGCTGGTGGTGTCACCTTCACGCGCTAACTTACGTGGTTCTCATGATCAGTGGTTTGCAGAAAAAGGTCTTAAACGAAACATTGTTATGTCCGTTCCTAGCTTTTCTGCAGTGCCAGATATCCTCTATACAACCGATATGATTGCATTTTATCCCTCGCGTTTATTGCCAAACAGTCGGGTTAAAGAGCTCAAAGTGGAAGCCCTGCCACCCACATTTAAGGTGATAGCAGCATGGCATCCACGTACCAGTCACAGTGGTATACACCGTTGGCTGATTGAGCAGTTACAGCAGTTATCCAAGTCTGACTAGAGCATGTCCTCATTTCTATCTTCGTTTTTAAAATGAGGGCAGGCCCTAGAGCGTTATCGTTTTTATTTTTCGTCATTAGTTGTACTAAAGCCATTTTCATCAAAGCTGCTTTTATCAAAACTAACATTACTGATGCCAGACCTACTTATGCCAAAGCCCTTTGATTGCTTCCCATTGCTGAGTAAATATTGAGTCATTGCCGTTGGTGGATTGATTGGCTTTTGGCAGTATGTGCTCGTAATAAGTACCCTTAAGAAGCTTAGTTAATAGACCTTCGCCGATGAAACCTTTACCATCGTTGAGTGTATTCGCGGCTTTTAGTAATTGACGGATATCGTATTGTAATGGGTTAATATCGGGGACTTGTTTTTGCACGTTTAGTAGCTCATAAACTGCGACACGAGCAGTACGAACAGAGCTCTCCATGGTAAATACCACATCATTATGTGTCTCGACGAACTGACCGACTAGACCCATATTGACACAACCATCAGGGACTATCTCAGGACGATCGCCTTTAGCACGAGGCATAAACATCGAGGTGATGTAGGGCATATAAGCCGTTCTGACGATGGTATTGGCCATGATATTCTCTATATCATCGAGGATACCAAGGTGATGACAGAGTTCGCTCAAGATCTCTTTGCCTGTACATTCTGGGATGGGTTTTTTGACATAATTGCCTTCTTTATCCATAAACAAGGCATATAGCCATACGACTAGCGTGTCTTTTGGCTGATCAGGGAAATGCGGTTGACGGTTACAAGTAAAGCTCATCAACCAGTTTGAATCCGTAATCGTAATGATGCCACCGGTCACTGTTTTACCCGTATAAGGATCGTTGACAGACAGCGTTTTGAGCTTATCAATAAAGGCAGACGGCTGGCAGGTCAACGTCGCCGACATCCAAGCAGATTTATCCACATGCTGATTAAATTTTTCTGGGTGACCAAAGACGGCAGATTGCTTAGCCAGATTATTCCATACTTTCCAACCAGACGATTGCCCCATACTGTCTTTTGTAAAGTCTAGCGTCGGCGCAGTATTATCATCACCATAGCGGGTATCTTCGGTCATGGAGCCAGTCGTCACGATGACGAAATCATTGCTGCCCATAGGAATGGTGGTTTGCTCACTCGCTTTCTCCGTAATGATGGCTTTGACCTTTTTGGTGCCTGTTACTTTATCAGCATGCTCAAACTCAATGTCTAAATCGGTAACGAGCGTGTCATACTGAAATTGCACACCTTTATCTTTTAAATAATTTTGTAGTGGCTTAACAAAGCTATCAAATTGATTATATCTTGGGAATACCAGTGCAGACATGTCGTTTAGACCGTCCAATGCGTGTAAAAATCGATGCGTATAAAGCTTAAACTCAAGTAAGCTATGCCAGTTTTCAAAAGCAAACATGGTTCGCCAAAACGTCCAGAAGTTGCTGCTCAAAAAGCTGTCATCGAAATACTCTTCAATAGTGATATCGTCTAGCTCTTCCTTGGGTTTTAATAGCAAACGAATTAAAGCGAGTTGGTTGGTTTTACTCAATCCCAGTTGACTGAAGTCTTTTATCTCACCTTGCTTATGGATCAGGCGTGCAATAGAGTAATTGGGATCGGTGTCATTTGCTATGCGATACTCATCCAAGGTGCTATAAGGCGCAGGCATTTCAAGAGCGGGGATATCTTGGAATAAATCCCAAAAGTTTTCGTAAGTGAAATCCATTTCACGACCGCCGCGCACCATATAACCCGTCTCAGGATTGCCGCTACCATCTAAGGAGCCACCTGCCACGTTAAGATGCTCTAAAATGGTAATGTTTTCAGCGGATACTTTGCCATCTCGGATGCAGTAATAAGCACTGGCCAAACCTGCAATACCGCCCCCAACGATATAAACCTTACTGTCCTGATAAGCATCATTGGGCATCCCAATATTGCGCTGATAATTACCAATTTGGTCAGGAAAGGGTAAGCGCTTGCCTGGTATGTTTGCTACACGGGTTTTACTGGCATCAGGCTGGTGGATAAATGTGTCGTGGTCTACCGGATTATTGATTTGAGTCTTTATAATTTTCATAGGTTCATCCTTATTGAGTAAGACTGATATAAAAGGTTATTTGACTATGGCGTATCCTCAATTCAATCGATTACTTTTTAAATGGGCTAAAAATGGCTAAATTTTGCCAAACATCGTCAAATAGCTTATCAATATCTCGATATTATTTGCGCTACTTTCCTTGTTTGACGGCAATTTATCTCATGTTTATCACCATTTTTAAAATGAGGACACGCCCTTAAATTAAGGGTTTATAGACAGACTATAGTATGTTTTTATTAAACAATAATGACATCGGTTGAAAGTAATATAAGTACTTATTTGCCAAATTATGCGTTATCCATTGGCTAATGGCTGGCTATTTATGATGGTTGCTAACCACAACAAATTCTATGCAATTACGTAGGCGCTGTTTCATACGCTCCAGCAACGGCACAACCTTGATAGCTTTTATTATCATAAGTCAACGTCACCGTAAATTCATTTTGATAGCCATTATCATCGGTACAAATCTGGCTATTTATATTCATGATAATAGGCTTGCCGCTAACGGTACTCACGTATTCCACACCTTCGGCATAGGTCGAACGAGAGACAACGATGGTCGTTGGTTTCAAGAAATCTGCTTCAATGCTGAGTTAGTTGCCATCAATTACTGTGCGCCAACTTTTTTCTGTATTACCAAAAGCGGTGAATGCTGATAACGGTTCTTCGGTGCTGGATGGCTCCATGCTTAGCTGTTCGTCAGCGTTCTCTTTTGTCGTATTGGTAATGACCGCTGTTGATTCTTTTGCCGTGGTTGGTTGATGACTACTACAAGCCATTAGTGAAAGACTGCTTGCTAAGCACAAAGTACTAAAAAACAAAGGACGCATCGCTTTTCCTTTAATATTTAAAAGAGAAAGACTTTGTGAGCGTCTTTCTTTAGGGTTAGTTGAATAGCTGTATGAGCGAGTGATATCAAGCTTTGAGTGTACAACAGACAAGCATTGCAATCAGTGATAAGTGACGGTGATCCGCGATATTATATAAAATACAAACACACCCTCTATATTAGTATTATTAATATAACATATGTATAAAATTTCACAGTATAGAACAAGATAAACTTGGCAGACTCTATAATCATAGAGATATTGATGACATCAATAGAAAAATTAGATACTGACTTGAATATGAAGAAGCCACTTAAAAAAATAAGTGGCTTTTTTGTGCCTTGCAATGGCTGATAGTACAGCTATGCGCTCAATAAGCTGTATGATGTTATTGATGATAAAAAGAGAGCAGCGCTAAATGAGTACAAGGTTGTATCTACCAACGGCAAGCTAATTTTTGTTAATTAAAAGGTGCTGGTCAACAGATAAGAAAACAAAACTTTTGTCATTATATTGTCATGATGGCATCGTATCCTTAAGCCCACTATAAATGGTGGTTGCGTATCACTGATGTCTTTATTCATTAAGTGATTCATTGATGATGGTAGACGCATCAATATAAGGTTTATCTATGAGTGTTGCTGGTCGGCTTGGTAGTATTTCCACACGCATGCTGATTATTTTAGCATTGGCTTTTTTACTAATTATCCTAATGGTGTATTGGGTTATTGAGACTCAAGCTAAGCCTCGTATACTGGAGATGACTTCAGAGACAGTGGTTGAAACGGGTAACGAAGCCATTAATAGCATTATGGCGAATATCAGCCATGTCGACGGACTGGCAAAGGCAACCAGTGCGATGGCGGGCGGCTTGCCAAAAGAAGACGGTCTTTATAGAGAAACCTTTGGCAATCTCATGCAACAAACCGATCAACGAATTGTGGGCGGCGGCGTGTGGTTTGATCCAAATATGTACGCTCAAAACCGAGAGCGCCAGTCGTTTGTGTGGGCGCGGGATGACGCAGGCAACATGCAGCCGTTAGAGCAGTATAATCAAGTGCGCCAAACGCCGAATCCTTATTATCGAGAGTGGTGGTACATTCCTGCGATGTACGCACGTCATGACCACTGCGTCTGGAGTCGTGCGTATGTCGATCCGCAAAGCAATCAGCCGATGATGACGTGTGCCAAGGCATTGTATGACAGTCGCAATCAGGCTTTTGATGGAGTAGTGAGTTTTAATCTGCTATTAGATAACCTCGATGACGCTATGAAAAAGTGGCAAGATAAGCTGGGTGGTTATGTCTTTTTGGTAGACTTGGACAATCGATTTTTGACCTTTCCTGATCAATCTATGCTCACGCAAGCGACTGAAGATAATCCCCAAGGAGAAATGGTAACCGCGCATCAATTGGCCGAGAAACATCCTACCTTTGCCCCTATTGCGGACAGCCTAGATAGCATTAATCAAATACTCATCGATGAGGCAGTTGCCAAAGATGAAAGTCGTTATACGCTCGCGGCACGTAGTATTTTGAGTACGACCAACTTAAATAAAATCAGTGAGCAAGAGTCCAAATTACTCTCTGCATTATTACTGTTAAATATCGACCAAACGTTTAATTTGGTCGACAGTCATCTAATCGATACCATTGCTGTGCCTAATGATTTGGTATTGCAGCAGCCCGCTACCGCCTTCGTATTTCGTATGCCCTTTACTTATTGGAAAATGGTCATCGTCAAGCCTAATGATGACATGATGAGCGTCGCAAATGCGCTGTCCAATAAACTGATTCAAGCCATGCTGTTGGGTTTTATTCCTATTTTGTTATTGACCGCTTGGGTGTTTCGTCGCTACTTTACACGGCCACTAAAGCATATGGCGCAGGCAGTAGCTGATATGGGTGCGTTGATTGAACAAAAAAAATATCAACAATTAAGCGCGCATAAACTGCCGCACTCAAATGTTAGTGAGATTCAAATCATCAGCGAGCAAACCAATCAATTGATTGACCGCGTCGTCGAAAATGAAGGCGCGCTCGCCGAAATCAATGTTCATTTAGAAAAACAAGTCGCTGCTCGTACTCAAGACTTGCAGCAAGCTATGGATGAATTAAAAGCCTCACAAGTGCATCTAGTGCGCTCTGAAAAAATGGCCACACTGGGCCAAATGGTGGCAGGTGTCGCTCATGAGGTCAACACACCGCTAGGCTATGTGCGTAGTAATATGGAGCTGGTCGGTGATAATCTCGTGCGTTTTGATGAATTGCTACAGCATACCGATCAATTATTGCAGGCGTTAAAAGCGCCAACTATCAATCAAGAGCAAGTCAAGATACTGATAGAAGAGACTTTACAATGCTGTGAAGAGATTAAAGAAGATGAAGTCAGTGAAGATTTGGCAGATTTAATCAAAGATGGACTGTATGGCGTCGATCAAATTGCTGAACTGGTCGTCAGCTTGCGCGACTTTTCTCGACTAGACGAATCCAAAGTAAAAGATGTCGATATCAATGATTGCATCAATACCTCATTGATTATGGCTCGCAATAATTTAAAAACCTTAGACGTCAATACCAATCTAGCGGAGCTGCCGCTCATTCAGTGTAATCCTTCACAAATTAACCAAGTATTACTAAACCTATTTAATAATGCCGCCCAAGCCATGCCGCCAGATCATAAAGGGACATTGCAAGTCAGCTCGTCTGTCGATGAGGCGCAGCAATATATCGTTGTATGCATTATAGACAATGGTGTCGGTATCGCAGAGCATATTTTAACGCATATCTTTGAGCCGTTTTTTACCACCAAAAAAGTAGGCGATGGCACAGGGTTAGGATTGGCCATTACGGCACAAATCATCGAACAACATGGTGGACGCATTGAGGTTAGCTCAATCGTTGGCGCGGGCACGACGTTTACCGTCATGCTACCGATACAGTCTATCGTTCATGAAAAGAAACCTGCGCAAGTCTTATTTGAAAGTTGAGAGACTTCCAACCATTTATTTAAAGAGAGCGTCATGCAAAAACCAAAAATCGCTTTTATCGATGATGAGCCGCGTATCTTGCGCAGCTTAAAAATGCATTTTCGCCAGTCACATGATGTATTTATTACTACTGATGCCACTGAGCTAATGGAATATGTCAGTACGAATGAAGTACAAGTGGTCATCAGCGACCAACGAATGCCAGATAAGCAAGGTACGGAAGTATTGAGTGATATCAAAGCAGCTTCACCAAATACTATTCGTATCTTGTTAACTGGTTATGCGGATCTGAATGCCGTGATGGATTCTGTGAATGAGGGCGAAATTTATCGCTATATCACTAAGCCATGGCAAAATGACGAACTCAAAAAAATTGTTAATAAAGCCACAGAAATTGCTCAGCAAACGCAAGAAATCACACAAAACACTATGAAAAATGATGCAACTCAAAATCATGTTAATAGTGGCACGGTTAGCAATCGCAATATATTGGTATTAGACGATGATGAGAGTGTCTATCAACAAATAAAAAGTCATTTTAAGAGCGCTTATACTGTGAGCTGGGCGAGTAACCTTGAACAGGCCGCAAAGTTATTACAAAAAAAACGCTTTGGTGTCACGATTACAGATTCGACGCTCAATAAGGAAAATATTACGCCCATCGTTTATGCCTTAAAAAATATCCAGCCAGATCTGATGGTGCTGATGTTGACTGAATTCAAAGATGCCCATATGGTCATTGATTTAATTAACAAGGGTCAAGTATATCGCTGTCTACCACGTCCGACTAACTTCTCTATCATGAGTATCAGTCTTGATCGGGCTTTTGATCATCACGAAAGATTGGTGCAGCAGCCGATACTGGCAGCTCGTCATCATGTTGAAGAAGTGCCGGAGTCAGAGGCTTTTAACTTTTCTGAAAGGCTAAAGGGTTTTTTTGCTAAATTCAGAGGTTGGCGCATTAGTAGATAAAAAAATAGGGCACGCTAAAAATGCCCTATCCATAGTTTAAAATATCATTGCCTCCTATGTACATGAGAGACGTTTTTATTGCTCGTGATTCATTTGCTCATGATTCATTTGCTCATGATTCATTTGCTCATGATTCATTTGCTCATGGTTCATTTGCTCGTGATTCATTTGCTCGTGATTCATTTGCTCGTGATTCATTTGCTCGTGATTCATTTGCTCATGATTCATTTGCTCATGATTCATTTGCTCGTGATTCATTTGCTCGTGATTCATTTGCTCGTGATTCATTTGCTCGTGATTCATTTGCTCGTGATTCATTTGCCCGTGTCCACCATGCATATTGGCCATGACCATCGGTACCGCTATGACGGCTAAGCCAGATAGCATCATGATTGCGCCATTCACTTGCCTTAGGCGCAAACGCCCGATTTGATTGCGCATCCAGTTGACCGTTTCGTGCGTGGCGACGAGCATGGGTACGGTTCCTAGACCAAAGACAAACATTAACACAGCACCTGTGAGCGGGTCATGACCGACGACCGCAATAAGTAATGCGCCATAAACGAGACCACAGGGTAAAAATCCCCATAATAAACCTGCCGTCAATGCTCGAGGAAAAGTGTTTAAGGGGAAGACTTTCTGCCGCAGAGGTGATAAAGCTTGCCAAAAATGCATACCAAGACGTTCAAGCTTGTTTAAAAAAGGCAATCCTAGCATGGTTAATCCTACAAATACCAAGACCAACCCTAGTAGAATGCGAGGTGTGCTATTGCCAACCATCAGGGGGGTTAATACCGTGGTGCCAATCACTCCAGCAATTAAGCCCAATAGGGCATAACTGAGTAAGCGCCCCAAATGGTAAGTCGCAATGAGACCGCGTTTTTTTGCTGGACTGGTTTCTTTCATCGATAGTCCGAATGCGGTGACGATACCGCCACACATACCTAAGCAATGCGGCGAACCAAAAAATCCCATTAAGAGTGCTGCAATTAATAGTGCCATAGTCATGAAGGTGCTTCCTAAGATATAAGATAAATAAAATCTGTTGAAGGTTTAATCGTTATGTTAGTCAGTTAATGACCTATCTTAATGACACCTAAAACTTATAGTTGACACCCACATACAATGATCGGCCTGCGCCAGGAACGGCAGTGCCCCAGTTAGAACCGTTGCCTATTTCGCCATTCATTGACATGGTTTTGCCTTGACCCATGTATGCGCCCCCTAGAGGTAGGTCATAGTTTTTATCGAATACGTTATCGATACCAGCCTCAATCGCTACCTCTTTAAACTGATAGCCTGTACTGAGATTTAAGAGACCATAACCCGCCGTTTTAATTTCGTTGCGAGGGGTTGAGATATCATTTTTAGCCGCGACGCCCACCACTTCGATTTGGTTTGTCCAACCGTTATTTTCCCGATTCAGAGCAACACTGCCATTGAATGGCATGATGTTATATAAGTCTGAGCCGCTGTCTTTATTTTCCCCTTTGGTATAGCTTAAGGAGCCTACTATATTCCAGTACCCCCAAGCATTTGCTGCCAGCTCCCGATTGGCTGAGATATCTATGCCATATATCTCAGCATCTTGGTTGGTATAGCGCAGCACATTATATTGATTCGCTGTTTGAGTGCTAGCTGCTGTGTTTGCCATGGGGTTCCACTGTACGGCATCGACATAGTCGTCAATTTTTGAATAGTAAGGAGTGGCTTTAACGCCCCAGCTATCATCAGCACCGCGCCAGTCTAAGGTGGCAGATAGGGTGTTGGATTTTTCTGGGCGTAGATTAGGATCACCAAAATAGCCATTACCGTCACCAACGGTATTATTCATGATGGCCGCCATTTTCCAAGTGGACCAGGTATAGCGTTCATATAAGCTTGGCGTGCGCTCTTTGTGCGATAGACCTAATGCTAGATTTTTTTGTGAATCAATGTCGTAGCGTGCGAGTGCAGTAATATCAAAGTTGTTATCCGTGGTTCGGCGGTCACTGGCATTAAAGTTAGCGCTATCTCGCAGCTGATTGGTCATATTGTTTTGACCCTCGATTTGATAGCCATGTACTTCATCAGCACTGGTACGTACGTTTTCATAGCGAGCGCCAAGCTGGGTGCTCCAGTCAGGCGAGATGTCTTTTTCCCATTCGCCATAGATACCGATGCGCTGACGCTGACCATTGTTGATATTTTGAAAGTCATTTGGCGACATCATACCGTCGCCAGATGCCGCCCATGTGTCATCGAGCGTGTAGTCTTGATATTCAGCACCTATATTGAGCGTGCCTTGGTTGGTTAAATCAATAATACCTTTAAGATTGGCACCGATGGTCTCGCTACTGGTGTACATCGGCATACCTTTGGCATTACCATATAAGAACTGTTTGTCTTCCCCAAAGTTCATATAGTGATCGACATCTTCATGATAGGCCTGTGCTTCTAACTGTCCCCAATTTAACTCGCTTTTGTAGCGCAAATTAATGCGGTCAAGCTGATTGTCGAGCATGTCCATCCGCTGATTTGGATATAACTCTTTTGGGACGTTTTGCCACAAATAAGTGCCTTGTAGCAGATGATTGCCATTCTTATAAGCCACATCTACTGACTGGTTTTTGCTTTCATAGGCGGTTGAACCAACTTCGTCTTTCGCTAAGGTTTTACCAGCGTTTCCTGTCTCTGTATAAGATTTAAAATCACCACCAGCTTTATAATTATCCGCCTGCGCAAAGCTGCCTTTATAGGTGAGGCTAAGCTGATCGTTTGCTGCTGTGGTAGATACATTGGCACCATAAGCGTCACCATTGCTACGATAAAATGTGCCGATTTCACCTGAAGTTAGTATGTCGCTATCCGTTGAAAAGATAGGCTCTGCTGTTTCGACGACGATGGTACCGCCAATACTATTACCACCGACACTCACAGGCGTCACACCTGCATAAACGGTGGTCTTTTCTATAGCGCTTGGCGCAATATAAGACAAGGGTGAGTTCATACTGTTTGGACAAGAGGCGATTGAGTCAACGCCATCCACTAAGATACGCAGACGGTTGTCCGCCAAGCCTCTTATCACAGGCAAGTTTGAGATGCCACCGGCACTTTGGACATTCAGACCGGGTATTTTTGTCAGGATAGTGGCCGTATCACTGCTTGCCACTTGTTTACTGCTAATAAATTTTTGATTAAGGCTGGCTGCTGTTCCAAGTGCATTGGTACTAGAGCGCTTATCCGCTGCTGTCGCATAAACGACGATTTCTGGCAATTGAATATGTGGCTCATCATCCGTAGTAGGCATGTGCGCCTTTACGGTTGTGGAATCCGCATAAGCGCTACTGATATGCAATAAAGACAAGGCTAAAACACTTAGTTTTAAAATAGGTACAGCATTCATTGATGAAGATGACATCTTTTTTTCCTAGAAACTTGCAAAAATATTTTATGAAATCGGTTATTCAGTTTTTACCAAGAGGCAATGTCAGCCAAGGTAAGCTAAGCCACTTATGGACTTAGACTAGGCACTTACTGAATATTTTCCGATATAAATAGATAGCATTTTGAGCACAATATTATGAGCACAGTTTTGAGCGTAATGTTTTAGGTAAACGCATACAAGTGCCTCAATCAGAGCGTCAAATGAGCGCGTTGATTGAGAGCATTGTCACTAATGCTCTAGGGCGTGTCCTCAATTCAATTGATTACTTTCGAAATGGGCTAAAAATGGCTAAATTTTGCCAAGCATCATCAAATAGCTTATTAATATCTCGATATTATTTGCGCTACTTTTCTTGTTTGACGGCAATTTATCTCATGTTTATCACCATTTTTAAAATGAGGACACGCCCTAAAAATATTGGACTATAAATGTAGATAGTTATGTGGGTGTGACTGGAGGAGCGCGTGCGAGGGGTCGTAAAAAATTACTAGGAGAGTAGGTATGTGAGCGATACAAAAACGTAACTGAGACAGTAGACAGCTCAATCAAAGCCGAGTCAGTATGTGTAAAAGCGACTGGCAATAGTGCCGCAGACATGGCAGTGCAAAGGTCACAGCCAGTGTATTTTACGGCATCAGGGTTAGATTCAGAGCTTGCAACCTTATCTTTGCTATATAAGGCTTCCTGTGAAGGTGCTGCGTCAACCGTTATGACTGGCTTAACGGTCGCAGGCGATACTAAAGATAGGGATGCATTATGATGAAGTAAATGACGAGCGGCACTATCAATGGGTATGTTGTGATTTGTTTGCGCAATATCAGTCTGTATTTGCTCATACTGCTTAGCTGCCGATACAATCGGTGCAAGCTCTGCACAGATACCATGACCTAAGTGGGCATTATCATCCCACAGAGGTGTGAGCAACAGCGTGATGTGCATGATCCAAGCAAAACATGCGACCAACATGCCGAACCACATCGTTACCGGTGATGAATATCGTAAAACAAGCTTACGGCGCTTAGTAGACATGATAGGGTCATCGTATTACCAGCATGCTGATGATGCATAGGTAACATTTATAAGTAAGGAGGTGTGCTAACTTAAAACGTCAGTTTAAAGCATTTTAGAAAGAATACTTAACAAAATAGACATTATCATTAACAATGCCATTCTAAGACAAGGGGTATGCTCTTTACAAGTCTTGTATAGAGATATATCGGGCATTCTAGAGAAATCGGTCACAGCGTCGTCATGTTTGCTCAGCCTGCTATTTGCCGTACTTTAATTTGCCGTATTATCCTTTGCTGTACCTATTCATCTTGTACGGAGAAGACTATATGACTGAAGTAGCTAGACGATAACCAAGCAAATGGGAAAGAGCTAATAAAACCCAGCGGAAAAGATAGGCTAATGTAATGCGGAGTGCGATTTTTTGTTTTACGCGACCAATATTGATGGTGCTAGCGACTTAAAAATAGTGAAATTTTTCGGTAAAAAAGAACACTTTAACAACTATTGCTCTCTATACTGTTTTTCTCGATAATATCGATTTTTCTCTCTAATTCTATAATCTGTAACTTACAGCTCTTATAGTGATCTTCTTGGTTGCCCTCTATGTCCTTAAGGGTTCTTTGATAGATACGGTCATACAGTGAGGTTAGGGCTTTTTTAATTGCTTTGATTTCTTTCGAGGATAAATCCATTTGCTTATCAAAATCAGGTGCTTTTATTTTTGCACATAGCTCAAAAAGTGTGAGATTAAAATCTTGATAGTATTGCTGCACTGAGTTTTCTTTTGATTGATCGCTATATTGGATGTTTTTTTTCATCAGAATGAGCAAAGCACTATCAATCAAGTTTTTTTCATAATCTGTCAAACATAAGTAATGGTTCATTACATTGATTCTCAGTTATTTCAAAATTGCTATTCAGAATGCCATCAGTTGGCTACTTTAAAAAGATCCCAACGCCAACGACCCTTGCAAAATACTTATCTCGCCTGCTTAGTTTGGTCTTTACTCTTTAAAAGTCTTTATTGTGATGCGGCATATCGTCAATGGCTTTGAATAATCAACGCATTTTATAGGGTGAAAATGAAAGTATCGTGACAACGTCTACGTTTTATAAAAAATATGCCAAAGCCAGTCGCCCTAATCTATATATAAGATATCTTTTCATTCGCTATTACTTGCCCGTCTAGAAAAGCGCCAATATGACGCTTATAGCGTACCACTTAAGAAACCTTCCCTCATTAAGGTTACCTTTCTTTAATCTTCATAAATCTACTTAACGTTTGAATCATTTATCATTCTCGTTGTCGATAGAGCAAATTTTTATCACGATGCTTTTTATCACGTGAATGCTTTACTTGATATTGAGTAAGGCAGTTTCAACCACACCTCATAACTAATATGACTTTATACGAGAAAAAATAATGAAAAAAATAATGATAAGTTTGTAGTGGCATAATAAAATTGGACAGCTTCTAAGAGGTTATAATAACCCAAAGAAGGAAACTAGTATGACCAACAATCGCAATCAATATACCCGAGAATTCAAGCTTGAAGCCATCAGCTTAGTGAC